>CAZUQR010000043.1:0-1604 GCA_964622605.1 uncultured Planctomycetia bacterium | reverse complement strand
CCAGCTGCGGATGTATCGGTTCTCCTCGACGAGGTTGCCGTCGTCCCAGAGGAACTCGCCTTGGAGCGCGTTGGCGTAGACCGCGGCGCCGACGCCGATGATGAGCAGGACGGCCAAGAGGACCTTCTTCCTGTCCACGGGAACGGGCGCGGCCGGACCCGAAGGCGTCGCCTTCTTCTCACGGCGCTCCTGCTCCAGGAACCGGCGCACGGTCCTCTCTTTCAGGTTGAGGTCCCGCGCCAGGACCGTCACCGACTTGGCGTCGCGGTGAGCGAGGATATAACGTCTGTGCTCCGGTCTCATTCGGCCGCTTCCCTCCCGCCCATCCTCATCAAGACAAGCGCGATATTCTCCTCCACCTTGGCGTAGTCCGGGTCGACCTCCGTCACCCTTTGGTACGCAGCCAAGGCCTCTTCATACCGGCCCAAGCTCACATACACCGCGCCCAAGGTATTGAGGACATCGGCATGCCGGGGGTCGATCGCCAGCGCCCTCTGACACGCCTCAAGTGCCTCCTCATATCTCCCCAGGCGGATATTGGAGACAGCCAGATTATTATAGGCCTTGACGTGGCCCGGATCCAAAGCCAGTGCCTGTTCGGCGGCCCGCGCCGCCTCCCGGTCCCTTCCGAGCCTGTCGTAGGCGTACGCCAGGTTGGTATAGGCGTCGACGGCGTCGCGGCGGGAAGCGTCGGCGCTCAGCGCGACCGCCTTTTCGAGATACGGCAGACCCCTTTCGTATTCGCCTTTCTTACTATACGCCAGGCCCAGCGCATTATAGGCCTTGGCGGCGTCACGCGGCGCCGCGTTGTCCTTGAGCGCCACGGCCCGCTCGAAATATGTGAACGCCGTATCGTAATCACCGATGGCGTTATAGGCCATACCCAGCGAACTATTCACCCGGGGACTTTGGGGCGCATACCGCAGGAGGCGCTGGAAGAACGGCATCGGCTTGAGCCACGTCTCGTTCTGGCGGAATGTCAGCACGCCCCAGAAGCCCGTCAGGATGACGAGCCCGATCAGGGCGGGGATCTTTGTGCGCTCCCGCCGCAGCCAGACAGAAAACCCCCCGGCGACGATCAAGAAGAAGCCGATCGACGGCAGATACAGCCAGTGCTCGGCCATGGAGGCGTTCAAGGGGTAGAGGTTCGAGACGGGCACCAGGGCGACGAGGAACCAGCCAAGACCGAAGAAGACGACGCCGCGCTTCTGTCTTCGCTTGAAGATAATAAAAAGGAGACACGAAAAAACAAGAAGGCCCAAAAAAGCCACGGGATTTCCCAGGGTGCCGGACCAGCATCCGTACTCCATGTGGAGCCGGAAAGGCAGGCAGAGGATCCTGATATATACCAGCAGCGCCGCCATGAAGCCCGGGAAGCGGTCGAGTATCGTCGTGTGGAACACATTGTGTTCCACGATGCCGGCGAGCAGCGTGAACCGGGCGATGATATACGCGACGGCCAGCGCCGTCACGCAAAGGAAACGCGGCCACGGGACCCGGCGGCGTAAGGCGAAGTGCATGAAGAGCAGGAGGACCGGCACGATCAGGGCGTTTTCTCTCGAGAAGAGCGCGCACGCGTAGCTGAAGGCGGCCAACAGGAAGAA
>CAZUQR010000042.1:0-3422 GCA_964622605.1 uncultured Planctomycetia bacterium | reverse complement strand
CGATAATCCAGAGCATTCACCAACCTATTTGACTTTTATCGTATCATCTCCTTTTAATCAAACAGACAGCTGATGGACTCTTCCTGATGGATACGCTTGACCGCCTCCGCCAGGAGGGGCGCGACCGAGAGGACCGTTATCTTCGAGCTCTTCTTCTCCTCGGCAAGCGGGATCGTATTGGTGATGATGAGCTCCTCCAGGATGGAGTTCTCGATATTCTTGACGGCATCCCCCGACAAGACGCCGTGCACGACCGCGGCGCATATCTTCTTGACCCCGTTCTTCTTGAGCGCCTGCGCGGCCTCCAGGAGCGAGCCGCCCGTCGCGATCAGGTCGTCGACGAGGATCGCATCCCGGCCCTCGACCTCACCCAGGATGTTCATCACCTCGGCCTTGTCCGGCGAGACCCGGCGCTTGTCCACGATGGCGAGGGCCGCCCCCAGCCGCTTGGCGTAGGCCCGCGCGGTCTTGATGCCGCCGACATCGGGCGAGACGATGACCGGGTCCTTGAGTTTCAATCTCTGGATATAATCGACGAAGACGTTGACGGCAAACAGATGGTCCAGCGGGATGTCGAAGAAGCCCTGGATCTGGCCGGCGTGCAGGTCCATCGTCAGGATGCGGTCCGCCCCGGCGACGGTCAGGAGGTTGGCGACGAGCTTCGCCGAGATCGGCACGCGCGGCTGGTCTTTTCTGTCCTGGCGCGCGTAGCCGTAATACGGGATGACGGCGGTGATGCGGCCGGCCGAGGCGCGCTTGAAGGCGTCGAGCATGACCAAAAGCTCCATCATGTTCTCGTTGACCGGCGGGCACGTGGGCTGGACGAGGAAGACGTCCTTGCCCCGCACGTTATCGTCGATCTTGATGCGGATCTCCCCCTCGCTGAAACGGGTGACCATCAGACCGCCCGGCTTCTTGCCCAGCTCCCTGCAGATCTCCTTCGCGAGTTCCGGATTGGCGTTGCCCGTGAAAATCTCGAGTTTTTGCATGCGGCCCCGTCCTTATTTATTTTTGGTTTTTTTGAGCGGCCGGGCCGGCACCCCGGCGACGACCGACCTATCGGCTACGTTGTGGTGGCGGGTCACGACGGACCCCGCGCCGACCACGGCGTCCTTGCCCACGACGACCGGCGCGATGAGCACCGCGTCACAGCCGATGAAGGCCCTGTCCCCGATCGCGGTGCGGCTCTTCCTCTTGCCGTCGAAGTTGGCGACCACCGTCCCGGCGCCGATGTTGACGTTCCGGCCGACGGTCGTGTCCCCCAGATAGCTGACGTGGCCCATCTTGGTCCCCCTGCCCAGCCTCGAATTCTTGATCTCGGTGTAGTTGCCGACACGCACGCCGTCCTCCAGCACCGCGCCTTCGCGCAGGTGGCAGAACGGCCCGACCGAGCAGCGGCGGCCGATGGTCACGTTCTTCTCGATGAAGGTGAACGGATACACGAGAGTCCCCTCGCCGATCGCGGCGGTGGCGTCGATGAAGACCGTCGTCGCGTCCATGAGGACGACGCCCGCCTCCATGTGCCTTTCCAGCACGCGGCGGCCGAGGACGTGGGTCGCCGTCAAAAGCTCCATCTGCGAATTGACGCCGAGGACCTCTTCGCTCTCCTCGGCCACGCACGCGTCGATCCTGCGGCCCTTCTGAAAGAACCAGCCCAGGACGTCCGTCAGGTAAAACTCGCCGCTCTTGTCGGCGGGCCGGACGTGCCCCAGCCCTTCCAGGAGATCGGCTTTGGAAAAGACGTACATCCCGGTGTTGACCTCGCGGATCGCGCGCTGGGCCTGCGTCGCTTCCTTGTCCTCGATGATGCCGATCACCTGGCCCGACGGATTGCGCAGGATGCGCCCGTAGCCGCGGGGATTGGCCAGGTGCGTCGTCAAGACCGTGCACACGGCGTTCGCCTCGCGGTGGTGCGCGGTGAGGGCCTCCAGCGTCTGTCGACGGATGAGGGGCGTGTCGCCGTACAGGATGACGACGTCTTTCACGGACGAAGGGATCTCTTTGGCGGCGCACTTGACGGCGTCGGCCGTGCCGCACGGTCTGTCCTGGACGGCCACGGCGACACCCTTGTCGAGGACGTCGCGCACCTGCCTGCGCTCACCGCCGATGACGACGATGATCTTCTTGGGCGCCAGGGCCCTGGCCGCCGCGACGACGTGATTGACCATCGGCCTGTCGCAGACCGGATGCAGGACCTTCGGCAACCGGGACTTCATCCGCTTGCCTTCACCGGCGGCTAATATGATGACACAAAATGACGTCATGGTTCTCCTCACTCCTCGCGCAGGTGCGACCGGATCATGTCCCCCGACGCATCTCGCGTAACTTCCGCCAGATCCTCCTCTGGCTCTCGGGCAAAAATTTGCGGGTGAACGCGTGCATCTGCTCAAGCCATTGCAGCTTCTTCAGGGGCGGGACCTTCATATAGCGCAACAGCCGCTCTTCCTCCGTCTGCCAGCCGAATTTCATCCGCGCCCCCGCAGCTTCTGGATCAACTTGAGCTGTTCCATGTCTAATTTATCCAAAGCGCGGCCGGTATCTTTTTTCATCCGCATCAGGTCCTTGAGGGACACGACCGGCAGCGTCAGGCCGCCGCCCCGGATGCGCTTGATGTTCTTGCGTGCCTGAGCATAAGAGACGGGCGAATCGATAATGATGTCGACCTCTTTGAGCTCCTCTTCTTTATAAAAATTGAATGCCTTCATGTGTTTATTATGGATCCAATCCTTCCGGGTCTTCTTGTCGGCGATGCCCATGGGATCCACCGGTTGCTTGACACGGTACCCCTTTTTCTTCAGCACGGTCACGACCTTCGCGAGGTTGGCATCGGTCATCTCGACGAGGATGTCCAGAGCGGCGGTGTTCCGGAACGATCCGAGCAGGTTGACGGCGATGCCGCCTACGATGATGTACTTGACCTTGTGATGCTGGAACTCCCTCAGGATGTCTTCGTAGAGGATCACGGCCCAATCCCGTCGCTGCAACTGTTATCGGCAAAATCCTGTGCTTTTATTAATACTTCGGACTTCTGTCTTGCCTAAAATTAAACTATCCGCGCGCCCCTAATGCTCGTGTCAGTCTCGCTTCCATCTTATGGGTTCGTTTTATGCGTCCCTTGATGCATTCCTTAATATCCTTCCAGTCCGTCGGCATTAACTTAAAAACCCAAGAAGTTTTGCATGCGTTGCAAGTCGCTTTCAAATGGGGAACACCGTCACTGTAACCTTTTTCAGTTTCAAAACCAAAATATTCATTATAAGTATTGTTGCCACATTGTTCACAGAGAATATGAAAATATTCTCCTCGTGTCTCGCCTTTGATATGCAACATGACTCTCCTAATAAATTGCTTGCCCAGCCGGACTCGAACCGTCGCTCACTGCCGTTCGCTCCCCATGGGGAACCTAACGGTTCCCCTCTGGC
>CAZUQR010000041.1:0-4282 GCA_964622605.1 uncultured Planctomycetia bacterium | reverse complement strand
GTCCCGGCCGACAGCGACTCTTCTCTTCGTGCCGGCTGACGCCGGCCCTGGACGACCTGGCGGAAAAGTTTCATCCCCTCGGCGCGTTTCTCCTGCGAGATCTGTGTCTGACGGGCCGCCTCTTCCAGGACCCCCTTGTCCAGCGCACCGAACGACAGCGACGTCGCCTTCACCGCCTCTTTGTATGTCTCGTGCGACGTCCGGAAGACGGGCGGGACCGAAAGATTGTTCAACTCATAATACAGGTCATACATATAGCCCTTGGCCAACTCGAAGTCCTCCTTGGTGGCCACGGAGAGGTCCGCGTACATCGTGTCGAGGATGACGAACTTGGACGCATAGCGCCGGGTGATCTCGCCGAACTCCTGATAATACGCGAACTCCTCCTCGTCCAGGACATCCTGGATCTCCTTAAGCGAGTACCACCGTATCGCGTCGAAGGCGCTCTTTTGTTCCTTCTTGTAGAGCGACAACTCGTAGGTGCTCTGCTGCTTGCCGACGTCGAACTTGACCTTCTCCACCTCTTTCAGGAAGGGGATCTGGCGCTGGGCGGAATCTTTCTCCATGTCCACGTGATCGACTTCCTCGATAAAAAAGCTCAGCCGCATCTCTTCGTCTGCCGCCTTGATGGCAAAAAGGTAACGCCGGCCGGACTTGCCGACGACCGTCCCCTCATAGACCTTGCCGTTCTTCAAAAAAATCTTATCCGCCCGCGCCGGATGTCCGGAGCCCAACAAGATCCCGGCGCCGCAGAGCAACAGGACGGCGATACGAAAGTGTCTCATCATCTCAGGACCTCGGCGGTTAAGGAGCGGTGATACGCCTGCAAGGGTTTGACGTCCAGGCGCTTCTTCAACAACACCTCGATCGCCGTCACCGAGGCCTGCGCCCCGGAGACCGTCGTGATGCACGGCACGCCGTGCATGATGGCGGTGGAGCGAATGGCCACCTCGTCCGCGCGCGGGACGCGGCCCGACGGGGTATTGACGATAAGGGACACCTTGGCGTCCTTGATCCGATCCAGGATGTTGGGGCGGCCCTCGCTCACCCGATGCAGCACCCCGACGGTAAGCCCCGACTTCTTGAGGACGCGCGCCGTGCCCTTTGTCGCCACGAGCTCAAACCCCAGGTCGACGAGGCGCTTGGCGACAAAGGTGATGGCCCGCTTATCCTTGTCCCGGACGCTGACGAAGACCGTGCCCTTCAGGGGCAGGTTCTGGCCGGCGGCGAGCTGGCTCTTCATGTAGGCCCGGCCGAAGTCGTCGTCGATCCCCATCACCTCGCCGGTGGATTTCATCTCCGGCCCCAGCATGATATCGACGCCGGGGAAGCGGTTGAAGGGAAAGACCGACTCCTTGACGCAGGAGTACTCCGGGACGCGCTCCTCGGTGAAGCCCAGGTCCTTGAGCCTGGCGCCGGCCATGACCTTGGCGGCGAGCTTGGCGATCGGCACGCCGATGGCCTTTGAGACAAACGGGACCGTGCGCGAGGCGCGCGGGTTGACTTCCAGGACATAGACCTTGTTGTCGCGCACGGCGTACTGGACGTTCATTAACCCCACGACGTTCAGTCCCCGGGCCAGGGCGACGGTCGCCTTGCGGATCCGGTCGATCGCCTCCTCACCCAGGCTGTACGGCGGCAGGACCATCGCGGAGTCGCCGGAGTGGATCCCCGCCTCCTCGATGTGCTCGAGGATCCCTGCGACGACGAAGGTCTCGCCGTCCGCGATCATGTCGACATCCACCTCGATGGCGTCCTCCAAGAACTTGTCGATCAAGACCGGGTGTTCGCCGGAGACGCGGCTTGCCTCGGCCATGAAGCGCTCGAGCGTCTCATCGTCGTAGACGATCTCCATCGCCCGGCCGCCCAGGACGTAGGACGGTCGCACCAGCACCGGATACCCAACGCGGCCGGCCACGGCCTTCGCCTCCTCGACGGTGCGGACCGTGCCGTTGGGCGGCTGTTTCAATTTCAATCTATCCAGCAACCCTTTGAACTTCTCCCGGTCTTCGGCGATGTCGATGGACTCGGGCGCCGTGCCGATGATGTTAACGCCGGCCCTTTTGAGCGCGAGCGTAAGGTTGAGCGGCGTCTGACCGCCCAGCTGCACGATGACCCCCCACGGGTCCTCCCTGCGGACGATGTTCAAGACGTCCTCGCGGGTCATCGGCTCAAAGTACAGCTTATCAGATATATCGTAATCCGTCGAGACCGTCTCTGGGTTGCAGTTGACCATGATCGTCTCAAGGCCCATCTCCTTGAGCGCGAAGGACGCGTGGACGCAGCAGTAGTCGAACTCGATCCCCTGGCCGATGCGGTTGGGGCCGCCGCCCAGGATCATCACCTTTTTGTTCCCGTCGGGCCGCGCCTCGTCCTCCGCCTCGTAGGTCGAATAGAAGTAGGGCGTGGCGGCCTCGAACTCCGCGGCGCACGTGTCGACGAGCTTATAGGTCGTCTGGATGCCGCAGGACAGGCGCAGGGCCTCCACCTCCTCTTCGCCCGCGCCGAAGAGATCGCCGATCTGCCTGTCGGAGAAACCCATGGACTTGGCCTCCCGCAGGAGCTCCGGCGCGAGACGCTCCTTCAGTGTCCCTGCTCCGGCGGCCGTCTTTTTAAGGACACCTTCAAGGTCGATGATCTCCTTGACGTTCTCCAGGAACCACCGGTCCATCTGCGTGCACTGATGGACCTGTTCGATGTCGAGGCCCGACCGGAAGGCGTCGCCGAGATAAAAGACGCGCTCGGCGTTGGGCACGCGCAGCTTCTTCTCGAGAAACTCCAAGAGGTGCGCGCGGCTGTCAAACTCCTTCTCGTTAAGGATGGTATCCAGGCCGTGGCGCTTGATCTCGAGGGAACGCAGCCCCTTCTGGAGCGCCTCCTTGAAGGTCCGGCCGATGGCCATCGCCTCCCCGACGGACTTCATGGACGTGCCCAGCCGGCTATCCGCGCCGGCGAACTTCTCAAAGGTGAAGCGCGGGACCTTGACGACACAGTAGTCGATCGCCGGCTCGAAAGAGGCCGGCGTCTCCTTCGTGATGTCGTTGGGGATCTCGTCGAGCGTGTAGCCGACGGCGAGCTTGGCCGCGATCTTGGCGATGGGGAAGCCCGTCGCCTTGGAGGCCAAGGCCGAGGAACGCGAGACGCGCGGGTTGATCTCGATCATGACCATGCGGCCGTCTTCGGGGTTGATCGCGAACTGGACGTTGCAGCCGCCCGTGTCCACGCCGATCTCGCGGATCGCCCGGATGGCGGCGTCGCGCATGACCTGATATTCCCTGTCGGAGAGCGTCTGCGCGGGCGCGACGGTGATCGAGTCGCCCGTGTGGATACCCATGGGATCAAAATTTTCTATCGAACAGATGATGATGACGTTGTCCTTGCGGTCGCGCATCACCTCCAGCTCGTACTCCTTCCACCCCAGGACCGACTCTTCAAGCAGGACCTCGTGGATCATGCTGTATTCCAGGCCCCTGGCGACCAGCTCTTCAAATTCCTGCGTGTTGAAGGCCACCCCGCCGCCCGTCCCGCCGAGGGTGAAGCTCGGCCGGATCACGACGGGCAGCCCCAGGACCTCAACGGCCTTGGCGGCCTCTTTCGTGGATTTGACGTTGATGCCGCGCGGCAGGTCGAGGCCGATCTTCTCCATGGCCTTTTTAAAGAGGTCACGGTCCTCGGCCTTCTCGATCGCCTTGCGGTCTGCGCCGATCATCTTCACGCCGTACCGGCGCAGCGCCCCGCGCCTGGCCAGCTCGAAGGCGACGTTGAGGCCGGTCTGGCCCCCCAGGGTCGGCAAGAGCGCGTCCGGCCGCTCTTTCGCGATGATCTTCTCGACGATCTCAGGGGTGACCGGTTCCACGTACGTCGCGTCCGCGAACTGCGGGTCGGTCATGATGGTCGCGGGGTTGGAGTTCACCAGGACGACATGAAACCCTTCCTCCTTCAGGGCCTTGCACGCCTGGGTCCCCGAATAGTCGAACTCGCAGGCCTGGGAAATGATGATCGGCCCCGAACCGATGATCATGATCTTCTTGATGTCTTTGCGTTTCGGCATAAAACTCCTGTTAGGCACTCTCGAACGGCGGGTCCTGTCCGAGGCGTTCGCCCGGGCGGACGGCGCGACCATTCCCCTCCGAGGGCATCGCTCGTCCGGATGGGCCCCCTCTACCGTCAGACGAAGTTTTTCGCTCATCGGCTACGGTTTGCAACGCGCTGCTCGACGACATAACGCCTCGCCTGTGCACGCGCCGCAAATCCTTGCCGACAGTTGGGCGAAAAACTTCTG
>CAZUQR010000040.1:0-5351 GCA_964622605.1 uncultured Planctomycetia bacterium | reverse complement strand
GCGCCGACCTTATAATTCTTGACGTCGTCCAGATAGCCGTAATACCAATCTTCCTGAAAAGCGAGCGGACTGGCGATGTCCGTGGCGACGAGCACAAAATACGCGTACGGCGGGTGCGTCCGCAAAAACGCCTCGCGGACCTCGCCGAGCACCTTCTGGACCAGGAACCTCAACTCAGGCGGGTCCTTGGGCCGGAACGGGTTAAAGGAGGCGATGGCGTATTCAACGTAAAGCCCGTCTCCCTTGCGCAGGCTGGCTGCGCGGCCCTGCCGGCCCGGGGTATAAGGCAAGTAGACCCAGACCGTGTCCCCGGCCTCCTTGACCACCAGCCGGGTCTGATACTTCTGGCGGCACTTCTCGATGAGGACTGAGATAAAATCCTCCCGCGAGTAATCCGCGGGCCTCTGTCCGCAGCCGGCGGCCAGCGCCGACAAAACAAAGACGGCCGCCCACCGCCGATGTCTCTGCCAACCACTCCTATCTATCTTCACGCCCATTTATCCTTACGCCTCTCGATCCTCACGTCTGTCTGCCCTCGCGCCCCCCCGGTCTTCACACCCATCTATCCTTACGCCTCCAGGGCCGGCCGCTCCTTGCCGAACTCCTTGAAGAGGGCCTCCATCTGGTCGTAGTCCAGCTCTTCTTTTTCCAGGAGCTCCTTGGCGAAACGGTCCAGCAGCGGCCGCTCACGCTTCAGGATGTCTTCGGTCGCTTTCAGGCACTCCTGCAGGATCTTCTGGACGTCGGCGTCCAGCCGCGCCTTCATCGCCTCCGAGAGCGCCGGCCTGCCCGACCGGCCCTCGCCGTAGACGGCGCCGAAGTTCCCCAGCAAGCCGCTGTCCCCCGCGCTCCACATGTAGACCATCTGGTGGGCCGTCTTCATGATGTTCTCAAAATCGCTCATGATGCCCGAGGAGTGGTACCCGAACCTGAGGTGCTCGGCGACATAGCCGCCCAGCGAGCACATGATGCGGGCCATGGCCTCTTTTTTATGGAACGCGCGTGTCTCGTCCCTCTGGTGCGACCAGCTCACCCCCAGGGTGCGCTCGCGCTGGACGATGCTGAGCTTGAAGGTGTCGCGCTTGGGCTCGCATAAATAGGTGATGATGGCGTGGCCCGCTTCGTGGTAGGCCGTGCGCGTGCGCTCGATGCCCGTCACCTGAGAACGCAGCCGCAACCCCAGGGTGATGCGCTCCATGGCCTCGGCCATCTCCTCCATGGTGATCTTGTCCTTCTTCTTGCGCACGCACAGGATCGCCGCCTCGTGGACGAGGTTGGCGATGTCCGCCGGCGAGTAGTCCGAGGTGATGCGCGCCATCTTGTCGATGCGCACCGAGGCCTCGTCGACCTGCACCTTGGAAAGGTAATACTTGAAAAGCTTCTCGCGGTCTTCGAGGTTGGGCAGGTAGATGTGCAGCTTGCGGTCGAAGCGCCCCGGCCGCAGGAGCGCCTGGTCGAAGTGGTCCTCCGGCATGTTGGTCGCGCCGATGACGATGATGTTGTAGTCCGCGTACTGCTGCTTGAGGCCGTCCATCTCGACCAGGAGCTGGTTGAGCGTCTGGTTGTATTCGGACTGCCCGCCCGAGCCGACATCGGTCGTCCGCCGCGCGCCCAGGGCGTCGAGCTCGTCGATGAAGATGACGCAACCGCCCTCGGCCTGGGCGAGCTCGCGGGCCTCATGGAACATCCGGCGGATGCGCATCGCGCCCACGCCGACGTACATCTCGACGAACTCCGAGCCCGACTTGTACAAGAACGGCAGCCCGAACTCCGTCGCCATGGCGCTGGCCAGATACGTCTTGCCGCATCCCGGCGGCCCGAAGAGCAAGAGGCCCTTGATGATCTTGCCGCCCACGCGCTGCAGGCGCACCCGGTCCCTGATGAGCTCCACGACCTCGCGCGCCTCCTGCTTGGTCTCTTCCATCCCGACGACGTCCGCCCACGTCACGCCGGTCTGGATGACCTGACGCTCCTGGATGCGCACGACCTCCTTGGTCGGCCGCACCTTGCCGGACTCCTTGAAGATGCCCTCGATCTGGTGATAGTCGAGCTCGTTTTTGGCGACCAGGTCGCCCGCCAGCCGCTCGACGATCTTCCAGTTCTCGCGCAAGAGCGTGTTGATCTCCTGAAAGCACTGCTCCAGGAGTTCCTGGGCGTCCTTATCGAGGTCCTGCTGGATGAGCATCGATACCCAGCGTCCCTCGAAGTTGCCGATGTGGCCGGACTTGCCCATGCCCCAGCGCCAGATCATGTTATGGACGATCTCGGTCGCCTTGGCCAGGTCCTTCCCGGACGTGTCCGAGGTGATGTTGAACTTGATCTTCTCGCTGGCGTAGCCGGCGAGGGCGATCCGGATCTCGGCGAGGAGCAGGTTCTTGTCGCGGCTCAGGACCTCTTCTTTCTCCGTCAACAGGGACGAGACCACGTCCGTCCCGCGCGGCAGGATGGTCGCCTTGAAGACGTCTTTCGTCGGCACCAGAAGATACGTCACCAGGATGTGCCCGGCCTCGTAAAAGGCGAGACGGCCCTTTTCGTCGGCCGAAAGCTTGAAGACGCGCTTGATGCCCAACGAGATGCGCTCGCGCGCCTCCGCGATCTCGACGGACGTGATCTGCGGCTTCTTGTTGCGGTCCGCGATGAGCGAGGCCTCATGGACGATATTGGCGATCTGGGCCGGCGAGGATCCGACGGTCGACTGCGCCAGCTGCTCGACGTCCACGGACGCCTTGTCATAGGCGACCTTGGCCAGATAATACTCGAAAAGCTTTTTGCGGTCCTCCATGTCGGGCAGGTCGACGACGATCTTGCGGTCGAAGCGTCCGGGCCGCAGGAGCGCCTCATCCATCGTCGCCTCGAGCATGTTCGTCGCGGCAAAGACGACGATGTTGTCGGTCTTCGAGCGCAGGCCGTCCATCTCGACGAGCAACTGGTTGAGCGTGGTGTTACGCTCCGTCTGCCCTCCGAAACCCAGGTCCATCTTGCGCGACGCGGCCATGGCGTCGACCTCGTCGATGAAAATGATACAGCCGCCCTCCATCGAGGCGAGCTCGCGCGCCTGCTTGAAGAGGCGCCGCACGCGGCTGGCCCCCACGCCGACGTACATCTCGACGAACTCCGAGCCCGACAAGGACAAGAAAGGCAGGTTGGCCTCGGTGGCGATGGCCTTGGCGACGTACGTCTTGCCGCAGCCCGGCGGCCCCAGAAGCAGGACCCCGCGCAGGATCTTGCCGCCGGCCTTATGCGGCTGGGCGGCGTCGCGGATGAGATTGACGACCTCTTTCGCTTCTTTCTTGGCCTCCTCCATGCCGACGACGTCCGACCAGTGCACGCCCACGTCCTTGCCCTTTACGGCGCCGCGCGTCGTCTTGCTGAAAGAGCGCATCATCCCGCCGTGGATCACGAAGATCCACATCAGGCCGAAGATCACCGCCGACATCGCGCCGGTGATCATGGCGATGTAGAGCTGGAACGGCATGGACGCGACGGTCCGCTGCTTGGTGACGGCGTCCACCCCGCTCCACTCGCGCAGCCCCGTCATGATGAACAAGGCGAGCGTGATGAGGACGACCGCGATGGCCGCGACCACGAGGACCTTCACCCAGTGCAACCTGAAAAATACCTTCACCCTTCTCGTCAGCATCGTCTTCTCCGCGATAAAAGTCGGGCCGCTTGGGCCCGGATCCCCTTGCCCGAGAGGACCACCCTGGATCACCGGATACGGCCTCTGTCACCTCGCCCGGGATCCCGCCTCGACCGGGCTCCCGCCTCGACCGGCATCTCGCCTCGGCCGGGAGGGCCGCCTCAGCCTACTTTCTCTTATTCTTGATCAGCCGCCGCAGGCTGCGCTCTGTCTCCTTGCGCTTGATGGACTCGCGGCGGTCATAGAGCTTCTTGCCTTTGGCCAGCGCCAGCGCCACCTTGACGAACCCGCGCCGGTTGAAATACATCTTGGACGGCGCCAGCGTGAAGCCGCGCTGCGCGACCTGGCCGGTCAGCTTCTTGATCTCCCTTTTGTGCAGGAGGAGCTTGCGCGGCCGCGTGGCCTCTTCCTTGAAATAGCTCGCCTTCTCGTACGGCGGGATGTGACACTGGTAGAGGACGACCTCGCCGTTCTCGATGCGCGCGAAGGCCTCGTTGATGTTGACCTGGGCCTCGCGTATGGACTTGACCTCGCTGCCCTTGAGTTCGATGCCGCACTCGATCATGTCGAGCACGGCGAAGTCCCGAAAAAGCTTCTTATTGGAAGAGATCACCTTCTCGGACATGGCCGCCTAATAAAGGAACCCTGAGAAGATCCGGAACAGGGACAGCATGAGCGGGATCGTGACGATGCTCGCCAGGTGTCCGTAGAAGATGGCCGGAGAGACGAGCCTGTCCCCGCAGTCCTGGCTGCGGCAGACGACGCTCAAAAGAACGGCCGAGGGCATCGCCGCCTGCAAGATAAGCAAAAAGCCCATCATCGGCGGGGGCCTGAAAACGACGACGGCGCACAGAAAGAAGAGCGGCAGAAACACCAGCTTGATCAAGAGGGCATACGTCAGGGGCCGCAAGGCCCCCTTTTCGACCTTCATCAGGGCGAGGCTGCCGCCGACGACGAGGATGGACAGCGGGATGGCGCAGCGGCCCAGGAGCGCCGCCGGTTCGAGCAACAGCTCCGGCACGAAGCGCCCCGCCCCCGCGAACGCCACCAGCAACGCCGTCAGAGTCGCGAGCACGGGCGGGTTGAACATCTTGCGCGGGTCAAAACGCCGGTCAGCCGCCGGGTTCAACAGGTAATAGCCGAAGGAGAAGATCGTCATGTTGAAACCCAACAGGAACAAAAATATGTAAATGAACATGATGTCCGCCTGCGTGCGCGGCAGGAGAGCCGCCACGAGCGGCAAGGGCAGGTAGCCGGAGTTCTGGAAGGTCGTCAGGCTCAAGAACTCGTGCGGGTGCTTGACGTGGTTGTCGAAACGCAGGACCAGATATCCCGCGCCCAGCCCGGCCGCCGAGACCACCAGGCTCAATAACGGAAAGATCCACCAATCGGGGAAGAGCTGCAGGTTGAACCGCCGGGTGATCTCCGTGAACATCAACAGGGGCAAGAAGACCTTGATGACCAACCCGCCGATCATGTTCAGCCCGGACTCCGAGATGACGCTCCGGCGCACCAGGAAAAACCCGACCGCGCCGATCACCACCAGCTGGAATATCGCCCCGAATGTCGTTGAAAACGCCTGACCGACCATCTTAGGCAGTATTATAGCAAGCCACCCCCCTCCTGACAATCACGAAGTGTCAAAACAGACCTGGCACTAACCAGCCAGACTCTTTAAGTCCCGGAGACTGGGACTTAAAGAGCCAGACTA
>CAZUQR010000039.1:3232-7697 GCA_964622605.1 uncultured Planctomycetia bacterium | reverse complement strand
CTTACCATTATGTTACCCCTTCCGCTTTCGGTTACGGATGAAGATACCTGCGATACCTGTGCTCATTAAAAGAAAGCTCATCGGCTCGGGGACGAGGCAACCCGGACCCGGGACGGTGCCTGCGACTGTCGCACTATAGCCGCCGCACAGGTCGCCGGCCTTGACGCCCCAGTTGGTATTGCTAGCTACGTTCGTCGGAGCGCTAAACCAGAAATAATAGTGATGAAGACCCCACTCACTCAACCACCAGCCATACTCGTAACTCCACCTCAACCCACTCAATCCGGTCTCGCCCTCATCCGGATCCACGGCATCCGGGTCATACACGCTCGCGAACCATTTCCTGCCCCACCCCGCCGAAGCCTCGATCTCCCGAAAAAGATCGGGGCTGGATAGATAACAGATAGGCAATTCCAACACCCAATGCTTCAAGTACGCCCACGACGGGACTTCTGTCACCCCATCGGGGACTTCATCGACTACTGCAACCTTATATGTCCAGACGTACCAATCGTCAAAACCAAGGAGACCCTCGCTGTTGTCGCCGCCCTTGCTACGGGTCATATCCTGAGTATCAGAATCCACCAAAGTCACGTTAAAAGTGTATGTGTCAGGGGGGCACCAGCACGCCCACGCCGTCGGCGCGAATAAAAAGACCGCTATCGCAACAAATATGACTTTTCTCATCTCGCCCCTTTTCCCATCAGCACCACGACGACCGTACTCAAGACGATCCGCAGGTCGGTCAAGAAACACATGCGCTTGATGTAAAGAAGGTCGAACTTCACCTTGCGGCGAACGTCGCGCAGGGTCGTGTCGTAGTCCTGGCGGATCTGAGCCAGCCCCGTGATGCCGGGCCGCACATCAAGCCGCTTATCATAATCGCCGATCTCGCATGAAAGCTTATCGACGAATTCAGGTCGTTCCGGTCTGGGGCCAATAATACTCATCTCCCCTGCGAGCACATTGACTAATTGGGGGATTTCATCAATGCGGCTCTTACGTAAAAACCGCCCAACGGGGGTTACGCGAGGGTCGTTGTGAGCGGCCCAGACCGGACCGGTATGTTTTTCGGCATCGGCGACCATGGTGCGCAGCTTCAACATGTCGAAGACCAGGCCGTCCTTGCCGACTCTCTTTTGAAGGTAAAAGACCGGGCCAGGCGACGTCATCTTGATCAAGGCCATGGCCACCAGAAGAACGGGAAGGCTGACGATGAGACCGAGGAAGGAAACGACGATATCGAAGCCGCGCTTGAACTCTGCGAACCTGCGGCGCGCAAAACGCACCAGAGCCGCCATGAAGCCTGAGCCCATGAGAACCATGGTGCTCGGTTCCGGCGCGCGGCCGCGGGCCGACGTGTCGTAATGAGACTGGGAGGCTACGAGGGCGACGTTGGGGTCAACGCTCTGTCCCGGGGCCAACGGCTGGGCGTAAGCGCTTATGATCGCGGCAAGCATGACGACCGCAACCACAGAAAGTACGGAAAGCGCTTTCTTTTTCATGGAAAAAAATTTGAGATCTTTAATCAACTTTGACATTTTAAAAAGTGCCAATAACACCCGCAAGGGTATATATATGCAGAGGCCGTGCCAAATACAATGCTTTTTGAAAAAATTTATTTAGTTTTGTAACTTATTGTTTTCAAATAAGTTAAAGCTTAAATGAGTCAAAAAAAACAAAAAATTTTCCCACCATTTGGTGAATTTCTCGTTGCTATCGGGTATATAACTCCATATAATTTTCTTCTTGTGTCACCTAATTCGACATATGGTCGCATCTAAAAGCAAAAAAAGGAGTTACGAGATTTTATCCTCGCAACACCTTTGTTGCCCGTGGGCAACACAAAGCCAGCTTGGAAACCCCGTTTAGAAACCCCGTTTCCAAACGGGGTTTCTAAACGGGGTTTGGAAACGGGGTTTCGGTCGAACTACGGGATAATGGTAGGGAAGTGCGCGGAAATGACCTTGAAGAAGTCGCGGAGGTTCTGTTCGGCGCGCTCGCCGTCCTCCGCCTTGACCTCTGCGGAGAGACGGATCATCGCGCCTGAGAGGTTCTTGAAACCCAAACGGGCCAGCGCGATGTGTATCTGCTGCTTGAGATAATTGTCCGTATAGTAGCTGCCGGCCTTGTAGAGGTAGTACACGATGTTCACGAGACCCGCCTTTTCGACCTTCAGGTTGTTGGCATTCACCGTCCGGCCATCGGCCAGCACAAGCGAGAATTTTTTCTTGTCCGTGATCGTGATACCTCCTCCCTCAAAACATACCTCCGGAGGATGGGAGACCTTGCGGTTATCCGTCGAATAAATGATATATACATAGACCTTATCGCTACCGCGGCTGTACTCGCGCATGATCAGGTTCCTCGTCTCAAGGATCTCGTAAGAATATTCATCGATGGCAAGGTCCCTGCCGGTCCAATCGCCGATCTGCATCGGCAGGCGCGACACCTGCGGCTCATCCTTGGCGCTCGGCACGTTCAGGTAGAGCGGCACGGACAAGGCCATTGTCACGACGAGGATCAAGACCGTTATGAGAAAATTCCTATGGCTCATCACTCGATCTCCCTGACGACGATTATCAGGCCCAGGAACGCGACGACAAAGACGAGCATCCCCGAGAGCGTGTGCAAGGGGCCCTCGGTAAAATTCGCCCCCCAGACCTCGCTCGTCACCGCCATGAAGACGATGCGCACGATGTTCGCGAGGATCGCCATGGCGCCGGCGACAAAGAAGACGACCACCTTCTTGGTGCGGGTCAGCTTCGCGCTCAAATAAGCGATGATAGTGCCTAGTGCCAAAAGGGAGATCAGTGACCGAAGGCCGCTGCACACGTCGTCGACGATAACGTGGGTATGGCGCATCTTGATGACGCTGCCATCGAGGATGGCGCGTATGCCCATCGCGTTGATGACCTTATTGGCCATCTGCGCCGCGAAGATCTTCATCTTGAAGGTGATCCCGACGATCGAGACCAGCGGCAGGGGCATCATAAAGACCAAAAAGAGGATGGCAAAGAGGGTCTCTCTGAAAATGGCAACGCCGCAAAAGTAGACCACGAGCCCCGCGATGAGGGGAATCATCGAGAACGCCGACGTGAAGTAGACCCGGAAAAACGCGCTCAACAGGTGAATGATCAGGCCGAAGACGATCAACCCCACCCCCCACCCCGCAGGCTCGAGCTTCATCCTGCTCAGCTTGGCGCGCTTGATCCAAAGGACATAGAGCGAGACCAACGGGACCAGAAACCCATGGCTATAGTAGGAGTCATGCGCGTTCCACCGGTCCATCATCCAGCTTATCGTCGGGCTGTAGATGATGAGAAACAAAAGCGCGATGACGGCCGTGCGCACGTGATTCGCATTGAACATGGAAGTATCGATCTTTTTTCTCATGACACGCGGCCTCTTCATGCCTTCTCCCATTCGACCTTCGCTTTTCCCGAAGCGTGCTGCATGAAGGCAACGACGGCCGCCAGGTTGAGCGAGCAGAACTCGTAGGGAACGAAGAACAACCTCATTATCCCTTTCAAAGGCACCTTCGCCTTTTCCATAGCATACCCTAAGAGGGCGAAAAGGTAAAATATTACCTGCAAAATAAGTGCCAAAGCGAACCACGGGCCGACCACGAGGCAGAAAATATTCGACAAAAACAACAAAAGCAGCAAATACGGCACCAAGAGACGCAGGAACTTATGCGAAAAGAGCTGGAAGGCCACCGCGCTCCTGAATGGATGAAAGAGCTCCGGCATCAGGCCGAATATCTGGAAGTTGCCCGCCAGGGTCCTGACCTTGCGCACGAACTCCTTTTGGGCGGTCGGCGCCACCTTGTCATACGCCTTGGCGCCGGGCTCAACGATGGCGCGCTTGTCCTGTAACACGACGCGCAGGGGCTGGAAGACGTCGTCCAGGATGATATCCTCCGGGAAGTAGATGAAGTTTTTTGCGCGCACGGCGTAGATAGCGCCCGTCGCGCCAAGCATCGAGCCGATCGCGCTCTCCATGCGCCGCAAGATCTTCTCATACGCCCAATACATCCCAATCCCCTTACCCGTGCCGGTCTCCCGATCCTGGATGACCAGCTCGCCGCTCACCGCCCCCACGTCGGGATCCGCGAAGCAACGCACCAGCTCCCGGACCGCAAAGCGGTCAAAGGTCTGGCGCGCGTCGGCAAAGATATAGACCTCGGCCCCGGACTCCTTTATCATCTTGTTGAGCATCGCGGGCTTGCCATGACGGACAAATGACACGGCGTAACGGACGTTCTTCTTGTCCGCAAGCTCGCGGATGATCCTGTAGGTATCATCCGTCGAGCCGTCGTTGCCGATGAAGATCTCGAGCTTCTCGCGCGGATAATCGAGCGCCAGCAGGTTTTCCACGCGCGCGCGGATGGTCTCTTCTTCGTTATACGCCGAAATAAACACGGCCACCCTCGGCTCGTAGTCAACGGCCCTTTTGACGGGTC
>CAZUQR010000039.1:0-3132 GCA_964622605.1 uncultured Planctomycetia bacterium | reverse complement strand
CTGATATCGCCGTCGTCAAAGGTCAGGATGACTCTCTTGTGCGTGTCCGGCGCACCAAACCCGCCCTCCGGCGTCGCCCGCTCCTTTGCCGCCGCCATCTCCTTTAAGAATCTTGCCAGCGACACCCCCGCATATCCGTTATGACGCAGGTATTCGACCTGCCTCTTGAATTCCGTCTCGCTGACCGAAAAATTATCCTTCGGCTTGGCGTTGTCCGCGTGGATCTCGTGATAAAGCAAAATAGGAACATTATTCAACATGCTCGATGAAAAATTAACAATCAACCATTAACAATTTTGGGAAATCTTCCAGACTTATCGTCCCACTCACGCCGATGCGCGGTATCTCGAACGCGTCGTCTCCCGACCGATGGACGCCCGACTTAACGGTAAATGCGCACGAAAAACCCACCTCTTTCACGATGCGCTTTATCCTGTCGTCAAACTCACCGTAGGGGTAAGAGAACGCGGGCCGCTCGATGCCCAATTCCTTTTGAAGAAAATCCCTGGACGAGACGATCTCGTTCTCCGCTTCTTCGATATCAAGCTCCGGGAGGTGCGGATGCGTCGCCGTGTGCGCGCCGAAGGTGATTCCGTTCATCGCCATCTCGCGGACCTCTTCGAGGTTCAGGTAGTCGCGCTGCCACGGCACGTCCTTGTATCGCTCCCGCTTGCGGTCTGTCCCGATATAATCCGTGGTCAAAAATATGGTCGCCTTTAATCCGAGTTCTTTCAGGATGAGATAGGCGTTGAGATAGTTGTCCCGATACCCGTCGTCCAGCGTGATCAGCGTTTCTTGGTCTTTTTCTTGTGAGCGCCGGGTTGCCAGATACTCCATCTGCTCGCGAAAACGGGCGACCGGCACCACCCACTCCCCCGGCTCAAGGGCATCATTAACGCGGTGATACATCAATACGATCATGATCGAGGCGAGGCTTCAATCAAGAAGCGGCACGCAACCTCTCTTCAATCGCCAACTTAAGGATCTTAAAGTTCTGGGAGGCGTAGTATTTCCTCTCGCCTGGCCCCAGCAAAGACCCCAAGGTGACGGTATAATCTTTCGGCCGGAAAGACTCCAGGACGACCAGCACCTTCTCAAGCGCCGGCCTGCCGGCCTTCAGGGGGACGCCCCGCTTTAGCAAAAACTCGACGTCAAAGGCATCCCGGATAGCCCGCCGGTTCCCCAGGGCCTCGATCTTGGACTTCATCATCTCTTCAAGGGTCAACGCCCGCAACAAGACCTGCGCGGGGACATAGCGGCTATAAGCGATAGCCTGTTCGGTTCTGACCTTCTTTGTTTCCTTGCGGATCTCGATTTTAAGACAGCGCGGATAATCCTTTGATTTGAGCTCGAACAACAGCGTATGGAATTTCATGGCGGCATCGCGGATGGCGTAAAATGTCCCCAGGTGCTCCTCAATACTCTTGAACAACTTCCGGGCATCGCCGGTTTTAGTGCGCCAGAAATCCAGATCCACGGAAAAACGGTTGAGGCCGTAACAAAGCCGCAACATCGTCCCGCCGCCGAAGATAAGGTCCTTGAGCAGGCGGCCGCTGTTGAGCCGATCGAGGACTTCGATCTCAAACTGTTCCTGCTTGATCAAATCTTGCATAGCGTCTTCGCCGTTCTTTGCGCCCTCTCCGGAAAAGCCTTCAAGACCAGCCTCAACCCGTCCCGGTCCAGCTTCTGCAGGTCCATCGCGGCAAAATCTGCCCGGTAACGCCCCAATGAACAAAGGTATACGGTGTCCGCGAAGGCCTTTTCCGGGGTCGCGATGAAGAAACCCTTTTGGGAGACAAAATCAAAATAGCGCGATTTTTGGATGCGATAATACCGGAAGATGAACTCGCGCGCTTCAAACCGCACGGAGCGCCTCAGACCGATACTTTCCACGCACCCCCGCGGCACCTGGCTCGAGACGCCATGCCAGGAGAGCGCCGTCAATAAAGAGACGTACGACGGCACCTGTAGAAAATTTGCCAGCCGGAAACCATCTTCACGGCCCAACCTCTCCCACGCCTGATCCAACACGTAGAAGTCATTTTTGAGCCGGACAAAGATGCCCTTCTTGACATAACGCGTGCACAGGACCCGCGCGGACGCGAGCTTGACGCCCAGCGTCTGGGCCAAGTCGCGAACCGTGAAATACGGCTTGCGGCTAAGTGGTTTGAGATCAGCGTAATTCATGCTAAATATAAATAGTTAACATTTTTGTTAATTATCTATATTTAGTATAACTTACCCTCCACCTCTTGTCAAGACTTAGAAGCGGCGGGCGGCGCCGATAAAGACGCCGGCTCCGGCGGCCTCCTTGACCAGGCGCAGGTACGCCTGCGTATCGAGCATGCTCCGGCTTAAGGTCAGCTCGGCGCCCAGGTCCCGGCCGTCCGTGGTCTTAAGCTTGAGCTCCACGTCCATGTCATCGTTTATCTTCGCCTTGGCGCCAAAGGCGATGCGCTCCACCCGCCGGTCGGCGGACCTCACCTCAAAGGCCAACCCCAGCCGCCGGTCCAGCTTCCAGGAGCCGAACAGGGTGATCGTCTTCTTCTGCGGATCGGCGCCGATCCCGACGGAATATTCGATGCGGTCGGCGAGCACGCTCTCGAGCTCCGCCTTAAAATCAAACCCGGAGCCGATGACACGGTTGAGCACGTACCGAAGCCTGTTGCGATCCCCCATCTCCCAGACGCCCTTGAACGCGATGACCTGCTTTGCCTTTCCCGAACGCGTCTTTTCAAAGTCGTATTCGATCTCGTGTCTCTTGTTGATGCGCCACTCCCCTCTCAGCTTAAAGACCCCCTCGTTCTCCTCGACCTGAAAGAAGAGCCGGTTCTTCGGATCCGCCTGCCAGATGCCGCCGAGCCTCAAGAGAGAGATCGTCTGACCTCCCCCCTCGTTCCTGGTCGTCATCGTGAAGACGACCTCGTTGTCCCGGACGTCGAGCAACTGCGTCTGGAGCGTCAACTTATTGCCGGCGATCTGCTGATACCACTTATTCAGGGTCAGGACGAGACGATGCTGCAAATCCAGCTCCCACTTCCCCTTGAACCGTATCTGCTGAGGCATGTCCCTGCCGACCGGCCGCTTGACGTGATAGACGAGCTGATTGCCGTTGGTCGTCTTGAACCGCCC
>CAZUQR010000038.1:0-9763 GCA_964622605.1 uncultured Planctomycetia bacterium | reverse complement strand
GGCAAGGCCGCGATAACCACAGGCAAGACACTTACGACGGCGCAGCGCCTGAAGAACGCTTTTACGATCCTTGACAAGACCAAAAAGTTGGGCACGGCGGTCCGGGTCGGCAACGCGCTCCAGAGGGCCGTCAGGACGGGCGTCTACACCGCCGGCGCCCTCGGCGCCCTGGGCACTCTGGGGACCGTTGGCAAAGCCAAGATTGATTCCTGGTACACAGGAGAGCCCATGGAACTTTCCGCGCCGCAGGTATTTTATAACGCCGCGACGCTGGCTAAGACGGGGTATTACTTCGGCTCCGGCGGCAGCATGGGCAAGGCCGCCGGCACGGCGCTCAACTGGGGCAAGGGCGGCCAGGCCGTCGCCACCTTCCTCGCAGATGAGACCGTTGTCCAGACGATGAGTCTCGCCTCCACCGGCAAGTTCACCTTCCAGAATAATTCATTGGGCAAAGAACTCTTGTTGCAGGGCCTCTTGGCGCTGCCGGCGGTGGGCAGGAGCCTTGGCGTCGTCGGCAAGACGCTCGCCACGCAGGCGGGGAGGGTGCCTCTTAGATATGCCTCTATGCCCTTCGCAGGCGGCCTTGCGGGCCTGGCGTATAACCGCTACAAGACAGGAGAGTGGTTCGGGGACGATTGGGGATCGTACGTCGCCGGCGGCGCGGCCCTCGGATTGGGCGCGGCCGTCCTCACCTCGCTCTCCAGGTCGAGATTTGTCCGACAGCCTGACAGTTTCGTGACCGTGGGAGACGCGGCGCGGGTCGTGGGAAGAAATGCCCGGAAGACCGCACAATTGGCCGACAAGATATATCAGAGCCGGGCCTTCTCGCCTGTCCGCGGGTTAGGCGAGTTAGGCGCCCGCGCCGGCGGCTGGCTCAATAAGTCTTTCAAGGGCTACCAGAGATGGCTCTTGGAGAGCACCGGCCTGAAGTATCCCGGGACCTTCCTGTTGCGGTCCACCGCCTACGCCGCCTTTGAGGCGCAGAACCCTCTGGTCGAGGCCTGGCAGGGCACACCGTATGGCGGGGCCGCCGGCGTGACCGGCCTCTACATGGCGCCGGGCCGCACGGTCATCGCTGCCGCCGGACACCTCCTTGGCTTTGCCGGAAAGACGCTCGGCTCCGAAAGCCTGCAGGAGATGGGAGCTTCCTGGCAGGAGCGCATGACCGCCATCTCGATGGCCGAAGACATGGCCTTCAAGATGATGGCTACCGAGCAGCTGGGCTTTGCAGGCATTCCGGCCGCCTTCCTGCGTCGCTACGCCAATCTTTACCTTAAGGTCTACAGCGGTTCCCTGACGGTCGATGTGGCGTCGCGGCCGCTGGAGGTGATGCGCCACGGCCTGGCGTTCGGCAGTTCGCTCAAAGACCTCATGAGCGGCAAGATGGCCAGCATCCAGATGGACGGGGTCCACTACGCGGATCTCATTGACTTCGCCGATCTCCTCGGCGGCTTTCTGGGTGCGGTGCACGGGTTCAAGGGGCTGTCGGCCAGGAGTTCCCAAGGAATGGCGTTCACCAATCCTCACTGGCGCAATGTCTTCAGTGGCTCGGGTCGGGGACTCAGCCGTTCCGTCCAAAAGTACATATATCAGGGTGACAAACTTGTGCCTTTCACCGGCGCCATAGCCAAAGCCTATTATTTCTCCAAACTTTACGACAGCGCGGCGGGCTTCACGGGGTTCAACACCGTGGTGTCGCTGGCTATGCCGACCCTGGGCTCGGCCGGTAAAGACGGCGGCTGGTGGGGGGTCTTCCGTCAGGCGGCCTTTAACACAGCCTATAGTATGGACACCATCGCTTCCTCGTCTCTTGCCATGGCCGTGGCCTTCCGCGGACTGTGCATGGCGGGACAGGCCATAGGCGAGTCCTCGATGATGGGGGCGTTATCGCAGAGCCGCGCCATGACGTTCGCCAAGAGCCACCGTTTTCTGACCTCGGCGGGGCTGATGGGCGGCGGCAGCGGGATGTATGTCTACGGCCAGGGCCGGGATGACCTGCCCGGGGACTATATCGCCCACGCGGGCCTCCTGGCCTTTGGTATCGGAGCCCTGCTTTTGGAGGGCGCCGCCAACAAGAAGCTCATGCTTGACCAGGCGGGCGTTCCTGCCAAAGGCACCTTGCTTTCGGGTTACCACAAGTTCTTCGGCATCGGCGCCAAGGGGATGAAGGCGCAAGCGGCTTACCTCGGCGGCTATGGCCTTGCCGGCGCCGTCACCGCTCTCGGCATCACCGCCGCTTCTTCCGACGTCACCTGGCAGGACATATGGTCCGACAAGAAGACGGCGGCCTTGACCGCGGCCGTCGGCGCCCTGGGCGGCATGGCCTTCCGTTATCATCCTTATATCCTCTCGCGCGGCACGCGCGTCCTCGGCCAGGCCGCCATCGTCTACGCGGCCCAACGGGGTCTTGTCGAGCCGCTGGCCGTGAAGATCGAGCAGTGGGTGGATCCGACCATCCCCGACTCCTATACGGACTGGCACAGGGCCTCGCGGCCGTATTTCCTGCCCTGGGAGAAGCGCGAGGTGATGGAGTTCAAGACCTATGAGGGCAGCCTTGAGAAGTTGACTCGGGTGAAAGATGAGGAAGTGGGGGGCAATAGGAAAGAACTGTACATCCTCGACGAAAAGGCAGGCCTCTATGTGCACGGCCCCTCCAGGCGTCTATTACAGCTCAGCGTGACCAAAGACCCCGTGACCAAAGACCTCAAGAAAGAACTCCACTATGTCTTGGGTAAGGCGCCCCAGAGGGACTACCTCGGCGGAAAGCTCTCCGATACCTTCCAGCATTCTGACTTCGCAGCCGCCCTCCTGCAAGGCCCCTTGGTCTGGGGGCTCTTCAAGATGGGCCACTTGAGCAGGAAGTATTACCGTCAGGGCCGTCCAGACCCGGCCAAGGGCGCGGGCTACGGCCTGGCAAAGGGTCTTGCCAAAATGGCCACTGAAAAGCGCAGCTTCTTGAGCGGTTCGCCCTTAAAGACCCACTATACGGACAGTCTTTTGCATCCGAGGTGGGCCTCGGCCAGAGTATTGGCCACGGGCCTCGGTCTGGTCGCCTGGGGGTCGTTGGACAGCAAGACCTTCGGCCTGACGGGTGACACGACCTTCCAGAAGATCGTCGGAACAGCGCTCGACAAGATCAGTCTGAAGGGGGCGAAGTATCTGGGACGGACACTTCAGGTGACGGGTGGTCTAATAGCGCTGGCGGGGTTCGCGGGTGTCACATCGGGGAACCCCAAGCTCAGCGGCGCGAGCGCGGCCGCCACCAAGTATCTCATGCGGGATTTCGCGGTGATGGGCACCCTTTGGAACCTCGTCTATATCATGGCGCCCTTGCAGGGCTTCACCGAAGGCGCCTCTTTCTTGACCCAGAAGTATCTTATGCCTTCTACCCGCGTGAACGCCTTCCGGTCGCTCATGGGTTCGACCATCGGCGCGTTCTGGCAGCCGGCGCGGTTTACAGACTTGAACGGGAACATCTTCGGGATAGACGATGTCCAGAAGGTTGTTGATCAGGAGACGGGAGCCCAGGTCGGCTGGGAGCTGAAGGACGGCTCGGGCCGTAAGGTCGAGTTGGTCCAGGACACCGGCTCCGGCCTCAAGTACGAGGACCTGGCGGACCGCTGGGCCGGCAGCGAGGGCGTTGTTGATAAGTTCGCCACAGCCGCGCGGTTCGGCGAGCGGGCCTATCTCGCCGGGTTCTACGGCGAGGACCTGACGACCGGCCAAAGCAAGGTCAAGACGTTTGGCAAGGCATTCGAGATCTTGAAGAACGAAGGCCTGCGCGGCACGTGGGAGACGATGGATCATAGCAACGTCGCCTTCTCCGCGGCGCTGGCCGTGTTGCAGCCCATCGCAGATCCGCTTTTCTCCAATATCAAGTTCATGAACTTCGGCAGGGGGTTCGATGCTGCGGGCAATGCCTTTGAGAAGATCTTCGGCGAGGTCTTCGGCAAGGGCGCCGCCAGCGCCACGAAGCAGGCCACGGGATGGGACCGGGTGGGCCAGGGCATACGCGATTACGCCAATCGCGCCATCACCGGCACCTTTGAAGAGGGCATCACCGAGCAGGTCATCGAGATCGGTTTCCTCAACTTCCTCCCGTTGAACCCCCAGGTCAAAGAGATCTTGCAGGAAATTCTCTCCCCCAATAGCGGCGGCGCAGCGCTGACCGCCCAGGATTTCTGGCGCAGCGTGGTGCCGGGTGCCGGGCTTCCCAGCGGCATACGCTGGAAGTCGCCGGTGGACAGCCGGACGCGCGCCCGGGCCGAGCGCCTCATTCTCGGCCTCGGCAGGGCGGGAAGGAGCCTCGAGAGGAACGTCGAGGCGCTGCGCGAACTCGGCAGCCTCGCGCTTCCCCCGGGCACAGAGATCACCGTGGACCAAGACGGCTACAAGCGCACCTTCGAGGTCCCGGCAGGCGATGAGTGGTCTCGTTTCTTCACCGTTAAGAGGTATGAGGCCCAGATGCACAACCAGCTTGATGATCTTGAGGCGGATGGCCTGGACCGCGAGCGCGAGCACCTCGTGGGCAAACTGGCTGCCGAATCCGCGGGCTATAAAGGAAAAGATGCCTCCGCCTACCGCCAGGCGGCGAGGAACGTCGTGGCCTACTATGTTCCGGAGGAACTGGCGGCGCAGGCGATCCTGGAGCGCGGCAAGGTCGTGATCGATCAGGACGGGACGTATTCCATGCCGGAGCTCAGCGCGACCCCGGGCGTCACTCAGGAGGCCGGCGATGTGCTCCTGGTCGACGTGGATGATATCGTGATGTCCCGCATGGCGAGCGATTTGGATTATCAGCAGCGGGTCCTGGGTCTGGCACGGCGTTTCCACGAGACCTTATTTTCCATTGCCCCGGCGATGAACTGGAGCAGCCGGACGCTCGCCCTGCGCGCGGCCCAGGAGATGCTGAACGCGCAGAAGCACGTCGCCCTGGCCGAATATGCGCGCACCGGCGATGAGTATCTTCTGAGCGTCTATGGCGGATGGGAGGACGCGGCGCGCTCCTTCGCGAAGAAAGCTTCCTGGCAACACACCTTTGACACGAAGCGGCCGGAGACGGGCCGGGTCGGCCGGGCCATCCTATGGGCGGGCGTGCATACGTGGGGCCGCATCCCGTTCGGGATCCCGTACCTCTGGAAGAACGACTCCGCGAAATTGCGTGCCGAGCTGGGTAAGGACATGATGGCCGACGGCGGGCTCACGTCCATGAAGAAGAGCCTCCAGAATGAGGAGAGCCTGCTCGAGGCCAAGAGGAAAGAAGCGTGGTCGCCGGACATCGAGGAAGAGCTTGAAGCTAAAAAGAAGCAGATCAAGCAGTTCGACAAACTGCGGGGCCTGAAGGCGTGGGGTTCACCATCGTGGGCCGCCGCGTTCCTCTACGATCAAAAACTCGGCTACGAGCAGCTCGGCGGCCTCACCGGCGCCACAAAGACCACGGCCCGCGCGATGCTCGATGACATGGCGGCCCGCCTGGTGCAGGACACGACGCTCCCCAATGACGAGTGGTGGGAGCAGGCCGAGAACATCGCCCAGGCGCGCAAGAACTTAGAGGGCGTTTCCGAGTTCGATGTTCACGGCGTGATGAACGCCATCAAGCCCGCCGTCTCCGTCACCGGTCAGCTGGCAGAGGATGTGACCGATCGCCTGCAATATATGATGGCGTTCGGTTCCCAGACCCTCCCCTTCACCGTCATGGGAGAGTACCGGATGGTGGATTACGGATCGCTTTATGACAACGAGTGGCACCGCAATACGCCCGCCAAGAACCAGGGTGACCACATCGACCTGGACGTCTATCAGAACTTCCGCGTGGCACGGGGCGCGGACGGCCGCCTCGAGATCGCCGCCACGCCGCTCGGTTTTTATAACCTGGTCCACGAACCCATCCACTCGGTCGTCGCGACGGCGGATGCCTATGCGTATTTGTATGTCATGGGGCATACCCGGAAAGAGGCGCATGATCGCCACCTGCCTGATTCCACTGCCCGGGAGAAAGAGCTGATCGCCGAAGAGGCGATGGCTCTCATGGAGAGGTGGTTGGCCCCTGAGCACCGGGATATGATCCAAGGTCTTCGCGGGCGCCTGGGCGACGTCACGGTTGACGATCTCCATTTCATGCAGATCGAGCATGGCCTCAATGAGGTCGTGACCGAGGCCCTGAGCGGACGCCTGGCAGGACAGGAATTCGGCAGTCGGGGCGCTCTGCCACGGACGCTTAACAACAGCCTGACTTCTTATTTCACCGGCACACTCTCCAAATTTAACGACACCTATAGCGATCCGTATCAGCGGTTCGCCACCATGTCCCCAGAGGACCTTGTGCACGCTACCTTTCACTACGAGCTTGGGGCCCAGGAACGGCGCACGCCGCAGGAGCAGCATCAGATGGATATGGCCCAGCGCATCCGCCGTGAGGCCTCTGCCGAGGTCGGGAAGAGCTTCAGGCGTCGCTCCGCGCGCGGCATGGTCTTGCGTGAAGGCGACCTGCGGCTCATGTTCGCCAACGCCGTGAACCGTCTGGCGGCCCGCTACGGCGTGGACGCGCGCGTGGAAGGGCTCAACACTTCGGTGAGCGTCGGTGAGAACGGCCTTGTTGTGGACCACCAGCCCAAGGGTTGGGGCCGTCCGGTCTTCCAGGGCGACAACATCATTATTGACGGCGTGGTCCGCATCGGCGACCAGAGCGCCGACGTCTCCGAAGACTTTGTGGCGGTGCGCGGCCAGGGCGCGGGCCTGGAGCTTGCCCGCGTCGATTACGACCTCGAAAAGACGGTTGACGCTTTTCGCAACGACTTAGAGACGCGGGGTTTCAGCAAACGCCAGGTCAGGGCCTTCACTGCGCAATTCATGGGTCTTAAGGAGATTGACGCGAAACTCAAAGTGGACCTTGAGACTGGCAAGCGCGGTGTGCCCACGTATGAGAAGCTGGCGACGGCCGTGCAGAGGAAGATGGAACAGGAACGTAGCGGCCGTGTCGGCGGTTTCTGGAACAAGGTCCACAACATGTTCGGCGACGAGTTCGATGACGAGCGCCACAGCTTCAAGGTTGGCCACTTCGCGGACAGGAGCGATCTGAGCGGCAAGATCAACGTGGGCGACGTCATCAACCTCGAGCCTTTTGTCAGCGGGTTCCGCACCGAGATCCAGGTGCGCATCACGGCGGACGGCTACGAGATCCTGGGCGGGGCCGCGACCCCCTCCGCGCCGACAGCGGCCCCCGCGATCCCGACTGCGTCGGCCGATGCGCCGGTCGATGAAGGGGTTCCTGCGCCCGCGCCGAAACTCGAACAGAAGACCAGCGGGCCCAAGCTCGAGCAAAAAGCCGAAACCAAGGTCGAGACGCCTGCAGCCGAGCCGAAACTCGAACAGAAAACCAGCAAGCCCAAGCTCGAGGAACAATCCGCCGGGCCCGTTCCTGTTGCGCCGTCGCTGAAGCCGGGCGAGCTTCGGACGCAATTCTCCAAGCCCGGGTTCCTGGGCCGCGTCTTCAAGAGCGCGCCGAAGCCCGTTAATGCGGACAAGCTGGCGAAGCAGGGCAAGATCAGCGCCCTGTTCGAAACCTTTGATAACATATCGGAAGCCCTTGAAGCGCAAGATGTGGATCCCGCGAAGCGGGGAGATTTGGAGTTAGACCTCGCTGCGACAAACCTTGCCTTAGAGCGCTTCAAAAAGAGCAACCCCGCCTTATTCGAGAGTTTATCCCGCATGCGTGAAGAAGGCCGGAAGATCAACGACCGCAATAATGGTAAGTCCGTTCCGCCGCTGTCCGAGGAACTCAAGTTTGACGGTAACGGAAATGTGACGTCCGTCACGCCGGAACTTAAACAAAAAGCCGGCAAGAGCAAGACCACGACGCCTCCCGTTCCAGAACTCAAGCAAGAGTCCATCGAGCCGCTTACCGAGCAAGAGGCCGTTAAGCCCGAAGTCGAGCAGCCCGCCCCGCCCAAGCTCGAGCAAAAACCCGTTGAGGTCAAGGCCGGAACACCCAAGGTCTCCCAGGACGGATTTGAGACGTTGACGAGGCCCCGGTTCTTCGGCAGGTGGGGCAAGCCGGTACCCGTTAAACGGAAAGACCTTACCATTCTCGATCAGTTCAGGTTTGGGGAAGAGATGGAGAGGGAGCTCCAGAATCCTGATTTACCTGCCGAGAGGCGGGAGAAACGGCAAAGGGACCTGGACAAAATGAATCAAGACTTGGAACGCAAACAACAGATAGATCCCAAGTCTTATAAGATCCACCTCGATGCATACGCGCACATGAGGGCGTGGGAGAACCTGGCGGGGAGGAAAACACAAGAGCAAAAGGAAAAGGTCCAAACGTTGCGCAATATTTTCGAGGAGATGAGGGCGTGGCAGGACAGGGCGGATGAGATGACGGATGTAGAAAGACAGAGGCTGCGAGAGGGAAGGAACGAGCAAAGAAGGAAGATCATCAGCGAATTGCGCGAGGTCGATCCCGAAATGGCCGATGAATTCGAGCGTACTTTTCTTCCGGATAGCGGGGCGGCTCCTTCCGGGTCCGAGGTATCGAGCCCGGTGGTGGCGCCCGAGGCCCTTCCTGATCTTTCCCTGCCGTCCCTGCTCTCGCCTGCGGACCTGCCCACGATGACCCCCAGGGACCTTCCCATGAACATGGTGGCGATACCGCCGCGGGAGACCGGACCCCAGACGGGCGATGCCGCGATCTCCTCGCCGATGACGTTCGCCGACGAGGTCCAGGCCTTAAAGAACAGCAGGTCCTTTAAAGACGTCGTTCCGGCGCCCCAGAGATACGCTGAAGCGATCAAAATAGTGAAAGCCAGAAGGGCCGAGCTCCCGGCGGCTCCCAGGACCGTCTCCTCGGCGGCCGATCAGACGATAACACCCGCGCAGCTGACGGCAGGGTTGGCCTCTTTGAAGGAAGCGATCAGTCTGCCGAAGAGGCAGGCCCGGGAACGCCTGGCGGCGTTCGGTGACATTCAGGGGCAGAGCTTTACCCTTGACGGAACTCCTACTAAGACATTTGTCGGTGAGCTGGCGGCTTCGCCTCGCGAGATACTCTTCACAAAGGTCAAAGGCCAGGATGCGCTGGCCGTGACGGTGGGGCACGAGACGTTGACAGGGATGTTGGAGCGTACGGCGCTCGGCCGGGCTCGCCGGAACAATGTGGCGCCGCCGGAGGGCCTGACCGCGGAGTGGATGGCGCACACGCACCTGTTGACCGGTCCCATCCCCGGCAACGATGATTTCGCCGCCATCAAGCACCTGGGGTTGTCGAGCGGATTCGTGATCAAGCCGAACGTCGGCATCACCGAGTTCAGCATCACGGACATAGAGAAGTTCGACGCGGCCCAGGGCAAGGTCGCCGTGGGCGAGGCTTTCTTTAAGCCCTCGACCGGCCCGGAGTGGACGGAATTTTTCGAAGAGTTCAGCGGTTTTTATGAAGAGAGGGGCGTGGCGGTCAAGTTCACGCCGTGGGAGCAGCTGAGCGGGACACCGCTGGCCGATCTCGCTGTTTCCCTGCCGGCGGCCCCCAGGACCGCCTCTTCGGCGGCGGCCGAGGCGTCTTGGGATGAAGAGAGCGTGAAGGCGCGGATCCTCGATAACTTCTCGGTCGTCCCCGGTCTTCCCGATGGGCGCGCCGCGTTGGCCGATATGACCGGTGTCCGCGTCACGCCGGACGCTTCCTTGTCAGATCTCGATGAGGCTTTGACGGAGGCCGCGTTCAAGATCGGTGGACTCAAGGACGCTCTATCGAGCAAGGGTATCGATATCGGCGATG
>CAZUQR010000037.1:0-12103 GCA_964622605.1 uncultured Planctomycetia bacterium | reverse complement strand
GGCAAGGCCGCGATAACCACAGGCAAGACACTTACGACGGCGCAGCGCCTGAAGAGCGCCTTTACGATCCTTGACAAGACCAAAAAGCTGGGCACGGCGGTCCGGTTCGGCAACCGGCTCCAGAAGAGCGTGAGGACCGGTGTCCGTGCCGGTCTGGTCCTGGGCACTCTGGGCGCTCTTGGGACCGTGGGCAAAGCCAAGGTTGATTCCTGGCGCACAGGAAAACCTATGGAGCTTTCCGGGGCGCAGGTATTTTATAACACAGCGACGCTGGGCAAGACGGCGTATCACTTCGGCTTCGCCAGCGGTCTTGGCGGCGGCGTGATAAAGGGGTTAGCACCCCGTAGCATCGTCAGAAGGGTCCTTGTGCGGACCGCGGGCTATCTCGCCCTCAACGAGGGCGTTGCCAATGTCCTCAACGGCAAGCTGATCGGCTGGAGCGGTGGTCAATGGAAGACACACGCTGTTCTCATCGGTAGCAGTCTTGCAGGCGGCATCGGCGGTGAGATCGCCTTCCAGGGGTCGCGGCTCTCCCAGATGGGGCAGCTGGTCCGCGCCAACAGGGCGAGCCTGTTGCCTTCAGTCTCCTCTGTTTCCCGGTTCCTCGCAGCGCATTCCTTCATGACCCATATGGGGGCATCCGTTCTTTCCCAATCGGCCCTCTGGGGTGAAGTGCATATGTTGACAGGCATGGCCGGCGCCGCTCTTAGCGCGGGAGGTCCCGGGCAGGGCGTGATCACGCCTGGTCAGGTCTTTAACGATTGGACGAGCGGCCTCAAGAAGGGCGCCTTCTTTGGTGGCCTGTTCGGCGCAGCCGGTTATTACGTGAACCAGTCGACCTGGATAGGCCGCACCGCCCGACTGCATCCGCTCCTCTTCTCCACGGCGACGGGCGCGGTGGTCTTCCCGGCGGCCAAGACCATTTTGGAAGGAAGCGGCCTGAAAGGATTGGGGCAGAATTACGCGTCGCCGACGAACTGGCTCAGGGGCGCGATCATCGGTTACGGCGCCGGCTGGGGCTTCACGGGCCCCGGCGCCAAGAGTTTCCTGCCGAGGCTCCAGGGCTTTTTGGGTAGGGGCGTCCTGACAAAATCCGGCGTGACGGCGGGTTTTGGGAAGTTCGCCTACGGCTTCGGCGTCGGGGCAGCGGCAAAGGTCGGTGGCAACGCAGCCCGGTCAGGATTCTACCAGCTCTTCGGAAGCGATGAGAATAAGAAGAAGTACGCGTATCACTGGGGGATGTTCGGCGCGGACACCATCTCCGGCGGCCTGCAGGGCGGCCTGGGCGCGCTGTATCTGGGCAGAAATGCCAAGAATATCGATGTGGCGCTCAGGCCCTACGGTCCGGGAGGCACGGTGCGTAGCAGCAAGGCGCTCTTCGGTCTTTTTAAATTTGCGCCCTCCAGCGGTAGCCAGTACCTCTATAACCAGGCCATGGCCGGCGCCATCCAGTGGACTCTTATCTCGCCGGCCTTCGGCGTGGCCGGAGCCGCTTTAACAAGTCTGGCCAACAGGTTTGGTTGGCTCGGCGAAGTGAGCCCCTTGTCGCAAAGAGGATCTTTCCTCGTCGAGCGGGGGACGGATGCGCTGGGCCGCAAGATCTTCACGAAACTGACCTGGCAGGACACGTTCCAGAATGTCGTGATGGGGCCGCGCTCCGGCCTGTGGATGAACGTGCTGTTTGACGTCCTCTCCACGCGCTCCGACATCCCGACACGGTTCAACCAGGGCGGCTTGGTCGGGCGCCTCGCCCGCGTTATCTCCAACAAATCCGTAGAGAAGTGGGGTTCGAACCTCAGCGGCCTTGTCCGCGCAGTTTCGAAAAGATCCCTTTTCGGCGGCGCCTTGCTGCGCGGCTTCGGCGCGGGCTTGCGCTGGGCTGATTCCAGCCTCCTGCTTATGCCCACGGTCGTGACAGGCGCCGAGGTGGGCGTGAACGTCCTCGACGGTCTTCTATCGCGGATGGCCGGCATTAAGCCAGAGGTCGTGCCCCAACTGGATCCGAAGACGGGCAAGCAGAACTTTACGGTGATCGCCGGCAACAAGGTCCTGCTTTACACCACCTCCCGCTACCTGGGAGGCGCCGAAAAAGAGTTCCTGAAGTTCATGCCTTTCCTGATGATGCCTTCCTTTGACCCCGAGTCCTCCGAATATGCGAAGGCCTTGAGGGCGGGCGAGGAAGCCCTGGCCAAAAAGAACTTCAAGTCGGCAGCCCAACACTTTGAGCGCGCCGACCAGCTGCATTCGGGCCCTGAGACAAAATTCGGCATCGGCCGGGCGAAGAGGGGGCAGGGGCTGACGCGGGACGCCGACGCCGCGTTTAAAGATGCCTCGAAGATGGCCGAGAAGGCAGGCAAGCGGACGCTCCGCAAAGATATCATCGACGCCAGAAAAGAGATGAGGGCCGCCCCGAGGACGATCCAGTCCCTGCGCGATAAGGCGGCGGTCTGGGAGACAGAGGCCCGGATAGCAGAGAGCCAGGGGGCGGCCCCGGAGGCCGTCTCGAAGTACAGGACCTTTGCCCGGGACCTGAAGGCCGAGGCAGAGACCTGGCGCAAGCAATGGCTTACCCAGAATCCGTCGGATGGCACCAGGGTGGGTCGGTCGGGAGCCGTTGCCTCTCCGAAGGGCCTCAGCGCGAAAAGCCGCGATGCCCGTCTTGCCGAGGACGTGAACTATCTGGCCGATGCCAAGTGGCGTTCGGCGGGCACGGATGTCTCCTCGTTCATGGATTTTATGAATCGTTATAGCAAGGTCTTGCATCCAGAGACAACGACCGATGCCTCTCAGGACAAGACGAAGCTCGGCGGCAGGCCAGCGGCCCAGGATGTTCCCGCGGAAAAACCGTTAAAGGGCAACGGGATTTTGGGCCGGCTCAAGGTCGGTATGGCCAGGAGCTTTGAGCGCCGCATAGCGCAGAAGGTCAACTGGGACACCGGTTATAAGCTCCCCGATACCCGCCGGGGACGGTTGTTTGACCGGTTCTGCGATACCCTCGTGTCCCTGCAGATGCGTCGGCCCAAGTGGAAGGCTGTCGTGGATATCCTGGCAGCGAATCAGCCCAATGCCGACACACACAGGCTCGGGCTGTTGCGGGAAGGCCAAAAGGATGGCCTGGAGTATAGGGCTGATCAGATAGCGGGCATTTACATAAACGTGCGGGATGCCTTCAGGAACAAGGGCCGCGTCAATGCGGCCGAGATATCTTCCGGAAAGACGACTGTCGGCGCCTTCGGTTCCCTTGCGCTCTTGGTGGAGTTGGCCAGGCGGGGCAAGCTCGGTAAACGGGCGCAGGATTTTGAGATCGTCCTGCCCAGCAGCCATCACGGCAATAATTATCAGAAATTGTTGGAGGATTCCTTCTTTCTGAGATACCTTTTGCAAGATCCGAATGTCCGCGTGGTCGCTTCGCGGGGCAACAGAGGGAACCTGCTGAGCCGTCCCAATGGCGAGAAGAGCTATAGGTTTGATATGCCTGAGGAGTTATTGCCGAACCAGAAGATTATCAAGGGGAAGCCGCGGCTGACCGTCAGGATCATGGACACGAGCGCGTATTCCCAGAGGGAGCTGGCTTTCAAGCACCGCGCGGGCAAGGGCAAGAAGGGGGAGATCGAATTCGAGATCGGCAAAGAGACCCTCGATGCGGTAAAGCGCGTGCGCCGCGTCATCCTGGACGACCCGCAGTCCCTGATGGCTGAACCGGCCATGATCATCAGCAGGTCGGGCCTCGACGCCTACTTTGCGAAAAACCCTCTGGGAGCCACACGGATGGCCAACCACATGAGCGCTGTTACCAAGACGCTCATCGCCTTTGATCATACGATGGACTCCCTCTGGAAAAACCGGCAGTTCGGCCTCATCAATCCGAAGACAAAGATAGGCAATCTGTTCAGGGGCTCTCTCGAGTACCCGAATCCCTTTACGCACGTTCTGGACTTCGCCGACCCGGCCACGAAGATGGCCATCAACGTGATGCACGCCAAGTTCTTCACGAACAAAGGCGGTAAGTGGGTGGCGGTCAAGCCGATGCGCGATATCTTGGAGGTCATCCGCCGTTCGGGTGATGCGAAGACAACAAAGATGACGGACGCGCAGCTATTCGCCAATCTCCTTGCCGGCTGGGCAAGCGCCCGTACCAGGATTAACAACCAGGAGTTTTATATCAAGTACGATCAGCCGGCCGATATCCAGAAGCAGATGGGCGAGATGAATTACAACATGGGGGCTCGCCGCGGAGAGGTCAACTTCGGCACGCACACCGGCAATAAATTCGAGTCCATATGGCTGTCGGTCCTGGCCTTCACGACAGCGAAAAATAAGCCTGGCGCCAGCCAGGCCGCCCAGGATATCTTCAGCACACTCTCTTCTAGGGAGATCCTGAGCATGAGCTTCTCAGAGGCCCTGCGCGGAAAGCATACGGGCATCAAGCCTAAACAGATGACAGGCCTTACCGGCACCCCTCGGCTTCACGAGCGCGCCTACAGGATCCTTGGGTGGAGGACGACCGTCTTAAGCGAGACGGGTCCCCTGTCTTTCATGGATTCGCGGTTGGAGACATACGCCCCCAACACCTTCCAGGAGGGGATAGCGCTCCTTAAGGACATAGTGGCAAAAAAGATGGGGTTGAATCCGGCCAATCAAGCCCAGCATATGTTGATTATGGTAAAGAACAAGACCCAGGCCGAGCAGCTTAAGGAGGGCCTGAAGCATCTGGGCATACCGGTCTATCTTGCCGACGGCATCAGCAGTGGGTCGGTCCAGCAGGCGCAATTATTTGAGGGGCGCGTGGGCAAAGGCCAGCGGGCCATTCTGATCGCCCAGGGAGACTGGACAGGCAGCAACCTTTTCAGGGAGACGGCTGGCAACAAAGGCAACCAGGTGATCACGGTCACGGTCGGCGCTGACCACATCACAGAGGCCAAGCAGTTGCTCAAGCGCGCCGGCACCGGAAAGAACTCGGGCCGGCTGGAGGCCCTGAAGCATTACATCATCACCCCCTTGACGCGCGGCGACGGCTCACGCCTGGCCGAATACGGTGTCAGCGAGGCCAACAGGACAGAGGTCAGCAATCTCTCGGGCAGCGCGAGGGCCAAAGCGGTCCTGACGATCGGCCACCAGCTCGACGCCATAGCGGCCCAGCAGGCCATTGACCTGGTGAGAGGCAATTATGCGGGCAACGGCCTTGTGGCAGGCCGGCTTGGCTACAGAGCCGCCGACATCACCTCCCTGAGGAATATCTTCGAAGGGCCGGGCCAACTGTCGATATCCGGCAGGCCCATGGATTACGTGACCGTCAGGCAGATCTCCGGCACGGCGTCCGGGCCGGGCTTTGTTTCTTCTGATCTGACCGTGAGCCGGAACGACCAGACCATCCAGGTGAGCGGGGTGGGGCAGACGACGAGCTACGTCCCAACCGCTCCTGTCCAGACGACCCCCCCGGCTCCGACAGGAGGGACGACCAATACCGGTACGGACACGACCGTCCCCGTGGCCGCGCTGCCGAGCCAGAAGACCACCCCGGTGCAGTATTACAGCGCCGGCGAGCTCTCCTTCTTCGCGCCTCAGATCGGCGGCCGCAAGACCACCTATGTCGTGCTGCCCGGCAATGTGGTCCAGGAGCTTGATTTCAGGAAAGGCGTGGCCACGGTGACCCTGCCCGGGAGGGAACACGTGACCTACGAGGTACGGTTCCGCGGCAGCTCGAACAGATTGCAGGTCAGGGTCAACGACCCTGTGGGTCGGGCAATAGGGCGTAAGATGAGGTGGCAGACGCTAAAGGCCATGCAGGCCATGGCTGTCTTTGTCCCGGGCATCGATGTCCCCATGCCCGTCGTGACGAGAAAAGAGGCCCTGACCATCACGAACGCGAAGAACACGAAGCTCAGAGACGACGGCAGGAGGATCGGCTATCTCCATAGACAGTTCGTCGTGGGCGATGCCGAGACGGGGATGAGGACCATCGGCCTCGACATCGAGGTGGAGAGGACCGGCCGGTTCGGCTGGCGGAAGTTCAACCTCGACGTAACGCCCATGGAGATACGGCACACGACGCCCTTCCTGCGCGGCCGGGCGGATTCGACCTTCGCCCGTCGCCTGATCGGCCTGGGCGATGTGGCCGCGGCCCAGAAACACTTGCTCACCGCCATCGGGGAACGCACGAAGGACGAATTTTATCAGGACAGCGGCCTGGCCGTTCCGGATGTCGAGCTTAGCCAGATGAGGGCCACGGCCCTCTTTCAGAACCCCTGGGCCCAGACGTCTCTCGAGGATCTTGGGAAGGACGAAGCCCAGGCGGCGGCCTCCCCCGTGCCGACATCGGAAGAGCAGCGCCGTCTCAAGACCTCCTTGAGGTTGCTGGCGTATTTCGATCAATGGCACGAGACGTGGATCAACCCTATGCATTATTTTGACCTCTCTACGCGGGCGGCGTTTTACACGAAGGCGGAAGGCATGCGGTCTTCCTCCGAAGGGCAGGCGGCTGTCAGCCGACTCATGAAAACGGCGGCGCAGGCCCGGAAGATGAGCCCGTCGGGCACAAGAAGAACGGATACGGACACCGCCTACCTGTCTCATGTCGGGCAGCTGACCGACCAGGGCAATCTGGCAGAGGACCTCTTGACCCCGGGCTCTGTCCGTTTCTCCCTCTTGCTGCCGGAAAAGATGTCGGATCCGGACATGGGCCGGGCGGCCTATATCCCCGATCAGGCAGGCGGGGGCGTCCAGGTATCCATGGCGAATTGGGACGGGACCGGCGAGATCAGCGACCCCACCTTTTGGAAGTTCGATTACTGGCACGAAAGCCTGGACCATCCTCTTCTCGACCGGTCCGGGATCCTACTCCTGCAGGGCGCGACGCGGTCTCTTAACGAGGTGGGCGCCCAGTTCCTCTCCATCATGCGCCTGAGAGACGAGGCAAGGGGCGACAGGGAGTTGCGCAAGAACTCCCTGGTCTATGACCAGGTGTTGGGTCCTGTGGCCGGCATCACCTCCCGGCGGCAGCTGCGCATGACGTCACCCAGGACGATCGCCCGAAGAATCTTCCGGCGCTACCAGCAGATAGATCCTTCCCTGGGTAGCGTGAACCGTGACCTCTCCGATACGGAGTCCCTCATCACGAACATGCAAAGAGTCCTGCAGAGAAAGGGCGTGCAGGCCAACTATCGGGACCAGGCCGGTTATGAGGAAGCGGTCATGGGCGAGGGCGTCATCGCCCCGCATTCGCTGGCCAACGGCAGCGAGAGGGAGCCCGGCAGACACATCGACTTCAACAACGACGCCCTGGGCAACAACCGGCCCGCCCTCGCCCTGGCGCTCGTTCAGATAGGCCACCAGGCCTTGACGGACCAGAAGACGAACAGCCAGCCGGACTATGCGGTCGGGCAGTTAAGGGATTTCCAGGCCCTCGCGGCCCGGATAGGGGATCCTCAGCTTGATAAGGACGTGCAGCAGGCGATGGATCATCTCAGAATGAACAATGAGAATCCTTTCCAGGGCCTGCTGGAGACGATTGATGAGAGGCCGCAGGTGTTGTCGGATGCGCGCCGGCACTTGACGGCCATCCGGGACCGCATGACGCGCCGTCACTTCGACACCGCCGATCCGCAGAACAGCCGGATTTTAGACCAGGTGGACGCCCTGATCCGGCGTCCGGGCGACATAACCCGCCAGGACCTGGAGACATTGGCCCAGACGCCGCTCGTCAAGTCAGAGCACGCTGTTGCCGTGGATCTCTTCGGTCGTCTGGCGACGCTCTTCTACCTGCCCCAGTCGGCGCTGTCTGTTTATTATGACACGGCCTTGATACCTTTGGCTGAGCAGATCAGGAGCAGGCCGCAGTTGAGAGATTTTGTCGACACGCTGAACCAGGACATCGGCATGCCCGGGTTGGTGTTGCGGGGGGCGACCTTTATGGGCGCCGCGCCTTCAATCACCTCTTCTCCGGTCTCGTTGAGCGACGTGGCCGCCCCCATCGGCGCCGTCCCGCTGGATGAGATGCAGAAGCTGGCGGAACTTGAGGCCGCACCGGCGAAGCTGGATCAGAGGACAAGCACCTCTCTGGCGCCGAAGAAGGTGGTTTACGCCAGACTGACTCCTCCCGAGGCCTCCTCGCCGGTCGCTGTGGCACCGACGACAGCCGAGCCGCTTGTTTCGTTGGCCGGACGTACGGTTCTGACGGTGACGGAGGAGATCCAGAGGGCCGAAGGCGTCCATACATACGCGCTGAAACTTGCTGATTCCTTGGTGTTCCGTCATGAGGGATTGACGCAGATCGTCCTCTATAAGGAAAGCCCGGGGGCGCCGAAGTTGGAAGATAAGTCATTCGGCGGCAGCAGGATCGTCTTCGTGCCGTTCATGGATCCGGCTTCTCTGGATGCCCGGATAGAAGAGATCGCCGCCAGCCGTAAGATCGACTTGGTGACCTCCCATGTGCCTTGGGGATTCACAGGTATTGCCGCGGCGGCCTTCGCGGCGCGCCATGCGATCGCCTTCAGGCCCTACATCCACTTCGGGGACGCTTTCGGCCGGAACCTCGTCGATGCCGGAAGGAAATCGGCGTTGGATGCAGTCCTGCGGCTCGGCAGGGACACGGTCGCCTTGACGGTCGGCGAGGCGGGGGCAAAGGACATCAACGCCGTCTTCGGCGTGCCGACACGGACGGTGGGCCCCATGGTCGACGTCGCCCGTTTTAATCCGGGCCTCGTGAAGCCGGCCGAGATCAGCGCGCTTCAGGAAGAGCACCGGATCGCAGACGACGATCTCGTCCTTCTCGTCCCCAATTCCATCATGGCCAGGAAGCAGCCCGCCGACGTCATGCTGGCCGCTTCGCGTCTGATCGGCAACCGCAAGATGCCCAACATCAAGGTCGTCTTTGCGGGCGAGGTCTTTGAACAGACGCTGCTCGATGGCATGAAGGCGTATATCGCAGACAACAAGCTCGATGACCACTTCATCTTCAAGGGCCGCGTCTCCCAGGACGACCTGCGCCGCTGGTACGCGGCCTCTGACATGGTCATTCTCCCCAGCATGGAGGAGGGGGTGCCGCTGGTCGCGCTTGAGGCCTCCCTCATGGAGAAGCCCGTTATCGGCTATAACATATCGGGCATCAAGGAGGCGGTCCGTTCGTCCGAAACAGGTCTTCTGGTCCGCTGGTCGGACCGCATGGACAGAAGGGTCCCGCGTTTGTCCAGGGCCATCTCCCGGCTGGCGACCCGTCCGCAGCTCAGGGCCCGCATGGGCGCGAGCGGGAAAGAGTTCGTTTCAACACACTACAATCCTTCCGATCTGATACAGAGACACGAACAGGCCTATGCCGAGGCCATCGCCCAGGCCGCCGTCGCTCCTCTGGATAGATCCGCCATCATCACGGCGCCGTCACTGGTCTATTCGTCGGCGAGGCCTCTGCAGGAGACACTCGTCTCCTCGCCGGCGAAGCTGGATCAGATGACAACCGTCTCTTCTCCTGCGGGGTCTTTCCGGGTCAATATCAATACGGCGACGATCGCGGATCTGACGGCGGCGCTGAAGGCCAACGGTTACCTCGACGACCTCGACGCGTTGCCGCCGAACAAGCGGCCGCAGGCGCTGGTGCGTGCGGCCCAGGATATCCGCAGGGAGCTCAAAGAGAACGGCCCGATCTTATCTCCCGAAAAACTGGCCCAGAGGTTGCCGCAATACGCTTCTTATCTTCTGGTTCCGATGTCGGATATGACGCCGTCCCAAAAGACCGCGTTCGTCCAGAAGCTGCTCCGGGAGTTGCGCAAGGATGTTCTGCCTGGCCTGCAGACGCGGTTCCAGAAGATCGAAGGCCTGGTCAAGCTTCCCGCCACCGCTGATACCATCAAAGTCATAAAAGAGGAGATCAAAGAGACGAGCGACTGGCTGCATAAGCTGCCTTCGGTATTCCAGGTGACCTTGCTCTCTGGGGAGGGAACGGACTTGATGAACCTGTCTTTGCAGCCCCTTATGATTGCGGTCGACCTGCCCAAGTTCAAAAAGGGTATGACCCCGCTGATGCGCGACGCCCTGCGGGATTTCCAGCAGGTCATCAATTGCCTGGATGGTCTGACGGCAGAGAACCTCCGTTTGGCGACATGGCGCGGCAAGACATTTATCGATGTGTCGTCTCTCGGCGCCTCGCCGCCGGCCGTTTATGAGCTAAATACCGTCTCCCCGCCGGCGGTTTTGTCGGCTCCGGAGATTTCTGTCGAGACATTTAGGGACAGACTCGCGACTTTGTTTATTGAAGGATATTATGCGCGCAGCGCCTACGGCCTGAAGCCAGTCGCTTGGAATCATAGAGACCGCAAGGCCGAGAGATTCTTGGATGCCCTTGATGAGTATTCGTTGAGGACAAGAGACAAGGTGACCCTTGACCTGTTCACGAGGGCCGGCGAGTTGGCAGGCGACGAAGGATTGGAGGCGATCAGGCACCTTGTTGAAGCTGAAAAGAGAGTGATGTCTCTGCGCGATCCGTCAAGAGACGAGTTGAGGAAGGCGTTGGTGCCCTTGACCCATGAATTAGATGATATCCTGTCCCCCACGGGCTACCAGGTGATGCCGACCCTCGACAAATACCTCGGGCTGGCCTTTAAGACTTATAAGACCACGGCGGAGCTTCCTTATTACGAGGTGGATGGAGAACCTGCCTCTATTCCCGTCGTCCGCACATTCGGCCATATCGTCGATCCCATTTCGATCGCAATTTCTCTGCCGCACTCCTCCTACAGCGCCGTACTAAAAGAAGGAGTGGAAAGAGCCGCCGCCAGACACAAGATCTCTCCGAACGGGTTCGCGATAGAAGCAGGTATCCATGAGTTGGAGCATCAGGTCAACGACGAAACTGACGAAGTGAACGCCTATTTGGCGCAGTTGGCTTTAGGGCGGTATCCTGCTGTAATACAAGAGCTTATGGAAAATCAGTTGTTGAAAGAAGACGACTATGATACATACGGCGAGTTCGCTTCCCCGCTCAGGTCATATCTCGATAAGCCGCTTCCGGATCTACAGGCCAGGGCGAGAGAGATGTATCAAGAGAAGAATGGACGCGATATACGGATTGGGCTTGTTGGGCAGCTTCAGGCCGGTTCTTCCTTTGGTCGAGATGGCATCTCGACCATCGAGACCGTCTCCTCGCCGGTCGCGGCGCGGCTGACGCAGGAGGCTGGGATCGTCCGCGACCTGCTGGGCGCGCCGGATGCGGGCACGAAGGTCGTGATGCGTATCGGCGCCGAGCCGGTGCGGCGTGGGGCGCCGAGGCCGGAGAGCGGGTTTGCCCGGGCCCTGGGGCCGCAGGTCAGAACCGAGGTCGTCGATACGCGCTTGCGGAGTTCCGAGGACATCCTCGCCCGGATGGGCGCCCTATTGCGCAATGTCGCTTCGAACGTTCCCGGCGGTCTTCCGGCGCCGGCGAGGATCCGTTTCTATTCCGCAGATACGGAGAAGGATCAGGTCTCCTTCATTCCCCTTCCTTCCCTTGAAGCCCTGTACCAGATGGTCCAACAGGGGCGCGTTGCCGTTCCCGATCTTGTTGAGGCCGATGTGGACATCGCGAGGCCGGCCAGCCTTCATGCTGCCGTCCGGACATTGGGACCCGTTATCGAGGAAGGCGGTCAGGCGCTTATCCATCTGGCGCATATCGGCGAAGGGGCCCCGGCCGTGACGGAGGCGGCACAGGAGTATTTATTGTTCGAGAAGAGATCCGGTGCCTTAGAGCTCAAGACCTATATCTTCGACGCCGAGGCGGCCAAGGCAGGCCTGTTGGTTTCGACGCTTCCACAGATAAAGACGGGCACGGGAGCGGCCGTGCTTGATATGTATGGGTTCAAGACGCTGGCCCAGAAGCTGTGGGCGCGTTTGGGCGTCAAGCTCTTGGCGGAGCAGGGCCTTAGCGCGCGCGTCCTGGGAAAGACGTTCATCGGCATCGACTTGACTCCGGCGCCGGCCGGTTCGACGCTGCCTATAAACACGATAAGGATCGCGCAGGTCCTCCGGTCAAAATTTGGTTTCGATCAGGCCATTCCCACATGGCGGCCGGGTCCCGATAAGGCCTCCTCGCCGGCCGCGCTCAAGAAAATAGCCCAATATCCTGTCGAATTTGCCAGGG
>CAZUQR010000036.1:0-12777 GCA_964622605.1 uncultured Planctomycetia bacterium | reverse complement strand
GGATGACGAGCGAGCGCGGATGGGGGCGAACGCCTCGGACAGGACCCGCCGGATGCGGGAACGTTGATATGGCTAAAAAGGTAGTGATAGCGTACGCGACGGCGGGCTCGGGGCACCGCAAGGCCGCCGAGGCGCTGGCGCACGCGGCGGCCGAGCAGGGACAGGACGCCCGGGCCGTCGACATCGTCGAGTATATGCCGTGGCTTGGACGCAAGATGTACAGCGACGGCTACCTCTTGCTCATATCTCAATACACGCCGTTGTGGGGCCTCCTGTACTGGCTCTCCGATATCCCGGGCCTGCGGCTCCTCAACGTCCACGTGCGGCGGTTCCTCGACGGTGTGGTCTGCCGGCGCTTCATCCGCTACCTCGTCCAAGAAAGGCCGGACGTGGTCATAGCGACGCACTTCCTGGCCTCCGAGCTCGTGACGATCGCCAAGATCAAATACGGCTTGAGGACGCGGCTCGCCACGGTGGTCACGGACTTCGGCGTGCATAACTTCTGGATCAACCGGGGCACGGACGTCTACTGCGTGGCGACGGATGCCACGAAAAAGATCCTGATCCGCAGGGGTGTCGTCCCGGACCGTGTCGTGGTCACCGGCATCCCGCTCGACAAGAAATTCACCTACCCCGTCGACCGCCGCGAAAGGCTGCGCGCCTGGAAGCTCGATCCGGAAAAGTTCACCGTTCTCGTGGCCACGGGCGGTGTCGGAATAGGTCCCATCGAAGACGTGGTCCGTCAGCTGAAAGACGAGACCCAGCTCCTGGTCGTCTGCGGGACTAACGAGCAGTTGCAAAAGAAGCTTGCGGCCGAGAACCATCCGAACGTCCGCGTCTTCGGTTTTGTCGATTTCATGCACGAGTTGATGAACGCCTCGGATGTCATCGTCACCAAGGCCGGCGGCCTCAGTGTCACGGAGAGCCTGACCAAGCACCTGTGCTGCGTCTTCTTCTATATCATCCCCGGCCAGGAGGAGCACAACGCCAAGACGATCACGCAGCACGAAGCCGGCTTCTTCGAGCATACGGCCCGGCGGGTGGCGCGGCGCATCAGACAGCTCAAGGGCCAGCCGCATCTCCTTGAGGCGTGCCGCGCGCACGCGCGGGAACTGGCCAGGCCCTCATCCTGTCAGGATATCCTCAAACACGCACTCTCTTCCTAGCGCCATGGCGTCACGATCCCTAATCGCCGAAGTCGCCCTGCCCGTCTCCATCGCGCTCGACGAGACCTTTGACTATATCTTGCCGGCGCGCCTGAAAAAAGAGGCCCGGCCGGGCCTGCGCGTGCGGGTGCCCTTCCGCAACAAGACACTGACCGGTTTTCTCATCGCGATCAAGAAGAGCTCGGCATACAAAAAAAAGTGCAGGCCCGTCCTGGAGCTCGTGGACAGGCAGCCGCTGCTCGATCCGGCGCTCTGGGACCTGGCCCTGGAGATGCGCCGCGATTACGTCTGCGCGCTTGCGGACGCTCTCAACACCCTCTTACCCCAAAGCATCCGCAGGAGCACGCGACGGGCCGCCGGGGCCAGGACAGCGTCTCGACCTGTCGCGGTGCCGCAAGAGACCCCCTTGAACGCCGAGGAAGAAGAGACGCTCAGAAAGATCCCAAGAACGCCCGCCATCACCGTTATCGGCGATCCGTCAGACGCAAGACGCTGGGGTGTCTACGCGGCCCTCATCAAGGACACCTTGAACAAAAAAAAGAGCGTCATCCTGACCGTGCCTCGACATGATTCCATCACCGATGCCCTCGGACGTCTGCCGGGACTCGTGCAGCCTTTCGTCCTGAGCTCTTACCAAAAGCCTGCGGCGCTGCGCCGGGACTGGCTGGCCGTCCGCGCCGCGGACTTCGCTTTTGTCATCGGCACGCGCTCGGCCGTCTTCGCGCCCGTCAAGGGCCTGGGCCTCATCATCATCGACCAGGACGACCACTTCGCCTACCACCAGGATCAGGCCCCCTGTTACCGCGCGACGGACATCGCCCGGAAGCGCCGTCGGGACACGGACGCCCGCCTGGTGCTGGGTGCGGTCCTTCCGTCGCTGGAAAACGAGATGCTGTGCAAAAACGGGGAGGCCTCACTCCTGTCGCTCGACACGCCGGAGGCAGGACCCCAAACGACACTCCTGGACCTGACGCGCGCGCCGGACAGCCGGGGCAGGCGCACGGGCCTTTCCCAGGCCATGACGCACCGCCTCTCCATGGCCCTCCAGGAGAAAGAACGGGTCCTCATCGTGACGCATCGGAAGTGTTTCGTGCCGGTCTTGTACTGCCGGCGGTGCCAGAGGGCGGTCACGTGCCCGCGGTGCAGTGTCCCCCTCAAGGAGTACCGCGAGGAACAGACCCTGCGCTGCGACATCTGCGGCCACCGCGAGGCCATCCCGGAGCTGTGCCCGGCCTGCCGGCGCTCCTATGTGCGGCACATCGGCTTCGGCACACAGAAGACGCTCTCGGAACTCCGCAAGCTCTTTGGCGGCGTTTCGGTAAAGATAGGACAGGCAGGGGAGCGCCCCCCGGGCGATTATGATATAATACTGGCCACGCCGGCCTCTTTGACGGACGCCGATTTTAAGGGCGTGCGGTTTGACCGTATCTTTGTCCTGGATGCCGACCAGCCGCTGGCGATCGCGGACTTTCGCGCAACCGAAAGGGCATTCGCCGAACTATGGAGGATACGGCTGCTCGCGAAAAAAGAGCTGTGCCTGCAGACACGCTGGCCCCAACACTACGTCTTTGAATTCCTGAAAGACGGCGACGCCGCGGGATTCCGGCACAGGGAGCTCAAAGAGCGCGCCGAGCTCTCCTGGCCGCCGATGCGGCCGCTCGCGAGCCTCACGGTCCGAAGCGCCTCGGAAAAACGGACCCGGTCGCAGGCGATGCGGTCCTTTCAAGCCCTCCGGGACCATATCGGCGCTGCCAAAGATATCGAGATATGCGGTCCGGCCGAGGCCCGGCCGTTCAAGGTCCGCGGCAACTACCGCCTCCAGATCTTTGTCAAGGCGGGGGATCTGAAGGCGGTGCGGATGACCGCGCGGCGCCTCATGAAAAAGATGCACGGCCGCGTCCACCTCATCTTTGATCCGAGCGCGGGTTGATCCCATGAACATCGTCTTCTTCGGCAGCAGCGCCTTCGCGGTCCCTGTCCTTGGGGCCCTTTCTTCATCGCGCCACAAACTCCTGGCCGTCGTGACTCAGCCGGACCGCAAATCGGGACGCCACCTCCGGCTGGCCCCCACGCCCGTGAAAGAGTACAGCCAGGGTCTCGGGGTGCCGATCTTACAGCCTGAAGACATCTGCGACAAAACGTTCGCCGTCCGCATCAAAGACTTCGGCGCCGACGTCTTTATCGTGGTGGCCTACGGGTACATCCTTCCCGAAAAGATCCTCTCGGCCGCCGGGAAGATGTGTCTCAATGGGCACGCCTCGCTCTTGCCCAAATACCGGGGCGCGGCACCCATCCGCCGGTCGCTCATAGCCGGCGAGCGGGAGACGGGCATCACCTTTATCAGGATGAACAGCCGGATGGACGAAGGAGACATCCTCTTTCAGAAAAAAGTACGCATCGACCCCAAGGATAACGCCTGGACGCTCGATGAAAGACTCAGCCGCCTTGCCGGCCGCTGTGTCGGGGGCGTCTTGACGCGCATCGAACGAGGTGCGATCCGACCCGTGAAACAGGATGGGCGTAAAGCAAGTTACGCGCCCAAGCTCAAAAAAGAAGACGGCCGGATCCGTTGGACCGACAACGCCCCCGACGTCCTGAACAGGTCCCGCGGATGCCTCGGTTGGCCCGGGACATTCACCACCTTCCGCGGAAGGCGCCTCAATGTCACGAGATTATCCCTCGGCAAGAGTCCTTTGAGCGGCGCGCCTGGAGAGATCCTCGAGGCGCTACCCCAGCAGCTCGAGGTGGCCTGCCGAAAAGGCACCATCCTCATAGAAGAAGTGACCCCTGAATCCCACCAGAACCTGCCCGTGCTCCGTTTCGTGCCCGCTTTCAGCGTCCAGAAGGGTGAATTTCTGGGCGCGACGCCGGAAAACACTTGAAACACAATGAAATTATGTTAAAATCAAATTCCTATGCCAGAATTAAGACGTGATCCCATCATCGGCCGCTGGGTGATCATCGCGGTCGAGCGGGCCCGCCGACCCAAAGGGATGCGGATAAGCCCTTCCGCGGCCGGGGAAAAGGAGTGTCCTTTCTGCGAAGGCAAAGAGGGGATGACGCCGCAGGAGATATTCGCCATCCGCAGGGAAGGCACCGCCGCCAACACCCGCGGCTGGCAAGTCCGCGTCGTGCCCAGCAGGACGCCCTTCCTGAAAATCGAAGGAGAGATCACGCACCGCGGCAAGGGGCTCTACGACGTGATCAACGGCGTCGGCGCCCACGAGGTCATCGTCGAGACCCCGCAGCACATCGAGAACATCGCGGACCTGGACGAGGTCCAGATCGCCAAGGGCATCACCTGCTGGATCCACCGGTTCCTGGACCTGGCGCGCGACGAGCGCTTCAAATACGTCCAGATCTTCAAAAACTACGGTTCGCCTTCGGGCGAGGCCACCACCGGCCACGCGCGCAGCCAGCTGATCGCCACCCCCATCACCCCCAAAAGGATCAAGGAAGAGCTGCGGGGCGCCAAGAGATACTTCGATTACCACGAGCGCTGCGTCTTCTGCGACATCATCCGTCAGGAGACCGAAACCGACAAGCGCGTCGTGGCCGAGGCCGACGGTTTCATCGCCCTGGCGCCCTACGCCTCGCGCTTCCCCTTTGAGACATGGATCCTGCCCAAAGAGCATGGCTGCGACTTTTCCCACATGAGCGTCGAGAACCGCCTGTATCTCGGCCGCATGATCAAAAAGATCATCGGCAAGCTCAAAAACGGCCTGGACGACCCGCCCTACAGCTTTGTCCTGCACACCGCGCCCTTCCGGCATCCGAAGGCCAAGGCCGGCTACTGGAAGACGATCGAAGACGACTACCACTGGCACCTGGAGATCATCCCGCGCCTGACCCATACGGCGGGCTTTGAGTGGGGAACGGGTTTTTATATCTGCCCTATCGCGCCGGAAGAGGCCGCCAGGTACCTTCGGGAGGTGGAAGGGCCATGACACAGCTCAGGCGCGACCCCATCGTCGGACGCTGGATCATCATGGAGGACGAGTCTCCGTGGGCGCCGAAGGACTTTGCCGTCCAGCCCCACACCTATGAGGAGACCACGCAGTGCCCGTTCTGCCCCGGCAACGAACGCATGACCCCGCCCGAGATCACGGCGGTGCGGCCCGACAAGTCGGCGGCCAACACGCCGGGCTGGCGGGTCCGCGTCGTGCCCAACAAATTCCCGGCCCTGCAGATCGAAGGCCGTCTCGACCGCCACGGGGAGGGACTCTACGACCGGACCAACGGCATCGGCGCCGACGAGGTCATCATCGAGACGCCCGACCACGCCAAGGACCTGCCGGACCTCACCTATGACGAGGTGCGCCTGGTGCTTGAGACCTACGCCCAGCGCTCCGCCGACCTGCAAAAAGACAAGCGGTTCAAGTACATGATGCTCTTCAGGAACTACGGCTTTGCCGCGGGCGCCTCCCTGAACCACCACCACGCCCAGCTGATCGCCCTGCCGATGATCCCGAAGAACGTCATCGAGGAGCTCGCCGGCGCCGCCGTCTACTTTGGATACCGGGGACGATGCATCTTCTGCGACATCCTGCGCCAGGAAGAAGAAGAAAGTGAGCGCATCCTGGAAAAGAACGACGCCTTCATCGCCTTCTGCCCCTACGTCTCGCGCTTTCCCTTTGAGATATGGATCGTCCCCAGGGAACACAAGGATTTTTTCTGTAAATCCTCCCCGCAGGAACTGGAGGCGCTCGCGCACATCCTGAAAGACACGCTCGGACGCATGAAGCGCACCCTGAACGATCCGGCGTATAACTTTATCATCCATACGTCGCCCAACGACGCACGGGAGCATCCGGAATACCACTGGCACATCGAGATCATGCCGCGCATCAGCCGGATCGCGGGGCTGGAGTGGGGGACGGGGCTTTACGTCGTGCCCACGCCGCCCGAGGTCGCGGCGCGCTATCTCAAAGAGACCAAAACAACGTAATGACAGGAAAAACGAGCATGCTCGATACCGGACTTTTTCAACGGTCGGGTAACGGGCCAAAGTCCGATATCTCGTTATAAGGACGTTATTCCTTTACGGGATACAGGTGCGGGTAAAGGAGGCATCATGGGAGTGAAAGTCGGGATCAACGGATTCGGAAGGATCGGCCGGCTGGTGGCCCGGGCGATCCTGGAACGCAAGGGCTCATCGTGTGCGCTCGTCGCCGTCAACGACCTGACGGACGCCAAGACCAACGCGCACCTTTTCAAGTACGATTCGGTGCACGGCCCGTTTCCGGGTAATGTCAGTTGCGGACCGGACAGCATCCTGGTCGACGGAAAAAAGATCCAGGTCCTCAAGGAGAGGGACCCCGCGGCCCTGCCCTGGAAGGACCTGGGCGTCGATATCGTCGTCGAATCCACGGGGCTCTTCACCCTCAAAAAAGACGGGGTGAACAAAAAGGGCAGGCAGGTCCAGGGTGCCGAGAACCACATCACCAAGGGCGGCGCCAAGAAGGTCGTCATCTCCGCTCCGGCCCAGGGCGAAGACATCACCATCGTGCTCGGCGTCAACGAGGACAGGTACGACGCGAAGAACCACCACGTCCTGTCGAACGCCTCCTGCACGACCAACTGTCTTGCGCCGGTGGCCAAGGTGCTTCACGACCGCTGGGGCATCGCAAAAGGTCTCATGACGACGATCCACGCCTACACCAACGACCAGCACATCCAGGACATGGCCCACTCGGACCTGCGCCGTGCCCGCGCCGCCGCGCTCTCCATGATCCCCACAACGACGGGAGCAGCGAAGGCCATCTCGCTCGTCATCCCGGACCTGAAGGGCAAGCTGGACGGCTTTGCCATCCGCATCCCCGTGGCCAATGTCTCGGTCGTGGACCTGACCTGTGCGCTGGCCAAAAAGGCGACGGCCGAGGAGGTCAACGCCGCCCTGAAGGAAACCGCTGAAGGAAAGATGAAGGGCATCCTGGGCTACTCGGAGGAACCGCTCGTCTCCTCGGACTTCAACCACAACCCCTTGAGCTCCATCGTCGACGCCCCGAGCACCAAGCTCATCGGAGAGGATTTTGTCAAGGTCCTCTCCTGGTACGACAACGAGTGGGGGTACTCCTGCCGCGTCGTCGACCTGCTCGAGTACATCATCAAGAAAGGCCTGTAACCCGCGCCTCTTGCGAATGGAAAGGTGGGACTAAGTAGCCAGGCTACTTAGTCCCACTTTTCATGAGATGACGGCTCACCCGTTCTTTTAGGGTTCTTGACAGGCCCCTCGTCCTGCCTGATAATATAAGTGTTTAAAAACAGGAGGGTATGATATGTCGAACGGAATCGATGTCATCAATGAAAAGGTAAGGAACGAGAGCGCCTTCATCGAAAACCTGATCGGTGAGATCGAGAAGGTCATCGTCGGACAACGCTATCTGATCGACAGGCTGCTGATAGGCCTGTTCGCCAACGGGCATATTCTTGTCGAGGGCGTCCCCGGGCTGGCCAAGACGCTCTCCATCAAGACGCTCTCCCAGGCCATCAACGCGAAGTTCCAGCGTCTTCAGTTCACCCCGGACCTCCTGCCGGCCGACCTCATCGGAACGCTCATCTTCAATCCCAAGGACGGCGCCTTCACGACCAAAAAGGGCCCGATCTTCGCCAATCTGATCCTGGCCGACGAGATCAACCGCGCCCCGGCCAAGGTGCAAAGCGCGCTCCTTGAGGCGATGCAGGAACGCCAGGTCACCATCAGCGAGACGACCTACAAGCTCGACGACCCCTTCCTCGTGATGGCCACGCAGAACCCCATTGAGCAGGAGGGGACGTATCCGCTCCCCGAGGCCCAGATCGACCGGTTCCTCTTTAAGATCGTCATCACCTATCCGAGCCGGGAAGAGGAACACCGTATCCTCAAGCGCATGGCCACGACCCGGGCCCCCGCCGGGGTCTCGCCGGTAACGCAGACAAAAGACATCATCAGGGTACGGGGCATCATCGACGACATCTACATGGACGAGAAGATAGAAGAGTACATCCTCGACATCGTCTTTGCCACGCGTCACCCCACGAACTACCGTCTGGAGGATCTCGTGCCGTTCATCCAGTACGGCGCCTCGCCGCGCGCCACGCTCTCACTGACCGTCGCCGCCCGCGCCCACGCCTTCCTCCAGGGCCGCGGCTACGTCACGCCCCAGGACGTCAAATCCATAGGTCCCGACGTCCTGCGCCACCGCGTGATCATCTCTTACGAGGCCGAGGCCGAAGGCAAGACGTCCGACGATATCATCCGGCGCGTCTTTGAAGAGATCGAAGTCCCTTAAAGACAACGAGCGCGGGCTCTCACCCCATGGTCAACAGCGACTTCCTCAAGAAGATCCGGCGTATCCACATCACGACGTCCCGCATCGTGACGGACGTCTTTGCCGGCCAATACCACAGCGCCTTCAAGGGGCGCGGCATGGCCTTTGACGAGGTGCGTGAATACCAGCCCGGAGACGACATCCGCGCCATCGACTGGAACGTCACCGCCCGCACCGGCCAGCCGCACGTCAAGAAGTTCATCGAGGAGCGCGAGCTGACCGTCATGATCGTCCAGGACGTCTCCTCATCGGTCCACTTCGGGACGTTCGGTCAGCTCAAGAGCCAGTTCGCCGCGGAGCTCGGCTCCATCTTCGCCTACTCCGCCATCCGCAACAACGACAAGGTCGGCTTTGCGGCCTACAGCGACAAGATCGAATCTCTTCTGCCGCCGCGCAAGGGCTCGCGTTACGTCCTGCGCATCATCCGTGAAGCGCTCTACTACGGCAGTGAGTGGCCCAGGCACGGCCGTCCTGTGCGCACGGACCTGGCCCTGGCCCTCGATTACCTCAATAAGGTCCTGAAGAGGCGCGTCGTGGTCTTTCTCATCTCCGACTTCTACGACGCCTTCTCCCCGAAGACGCAGAACATCGACCAGCGCATCAAAAAGAAGCTCATCACGACCAACAAACACCACGACCTCATCGCCGTCACCGTGACGGACCGGCGCGAACACGCCTGGCCGTCCCTGGACATCGTCCCCTTTGTGGACGCCGAGACGGGCAAGAGATATTTCATCGACGCGGCCGACTCCAGGGTCCGCCGTGCGTTCCACCGCCGGGCCCGGGAGCTGGAGGACCGGCGGCGCCAGCTCTTTACGACGGCCGGCATCGACCACATCGACATCCGGACAGACGAACCCTACACGCAGGCGCTCGTCCGGTTCTTCCGTGAAAGGGAAAGGCGCCTGTGCCGTTGAAGACATGCCAAGAAGATATCGACTTGTGACCCTGCGTCCCTGTGTGTTTCTCGCCGCCGTCCTTTTCGCCGTCGCCTTTATGTCGTCGTGCGCCCCGCCCCAGGGCACGCCGCCACGCATCAAGGAGGTCCTTAACAAAGACGCCTTCGACGTGGGCGAAGACATCCGCGTCCTCATCACGGCCCGTGCGGCCCCCGGCACGCTCTTTCGATGGATGCCCCCAGAAGAAAAGATGGAAGGGGTGACGCTCGAGGACTACCGGATCCGCGGCGTGGAGCGCCCCTGGACAAGCTCTCTGTGTGCCCGGCTGCTCTTGCGGTCTTTCGAACCGGGAGAACACGAGATCCCGGCCCTGCCGGTTTCTTACAGGCCCAGGGGACAAGAGACGTGGCAAGAGGTAACGACACAACCGCTGAAGATCACGGTGAACAGCCGGGTCAGCGGGGACGTCCTCGAGCTCGCCATCAAAGACATCAAGGGGCCCTTGAGGCGCCGGCCGGTGCTCCTCCTCGTGGTGATCGTGTTTGTGTGCGTGTCGGCCGCAACGCTGGGCATCTTTTACTGGACACGGAAACGGCGCGCCCTTGCCGCCGTGCCCGTGCCACCGCCGCCGGCTCATGAGATCGCGCTTGAAAAAATCAGGGAGCTTATCGCGAAGGACTATATCGGCCGGGGCCTGCGCCAAGAGTTTTACTTCGAGCTCTCCCTCATCATCCGCCAATACCTCGAGGCCCGCTTCGCTATCCGCGCGCCCGAGATGACGACCGAGGAGTTCCTGGAGTACCTCCGCGACGCCGCTACGCTGGCGCCTGTGCACAAAGAGCTCCTCAGGGATTTTTTGACGCACTGCGACCTGGTCAAGTTCGCCCGTTACGAGCCGGGCTCACCCGAGATCGACGCGGCGCTCGCATCCGCCCGCCGCCTCATCGAAGAAACGAGGAACAGGCCGGAAGCGTCGGAAGCGTAAGAGTTCCGGCAGGGCACCCTTAGACCCTTTGGAGCGGATCCAGGCCTCGGGCTCCCCAGATCTTTTGGAGCGGATCCAGGCCCCGAGCACCGCCATGAGCGAGGGAGACCGGCGAGGACGCCGGACAACACCATGATACTCAGATACCCCTGGATACTGGCACTCCTGCCTGTGGCGCTGGGCTGTATCGTCTGGGCGGTCTGGCGGCGGCAGAGACAGCCGGGCCTTGCCTTTCCGTCGGGACTGTTGCTCGCCGATCTGCCTCAGACCTTTAAGATCAAACTGGCGCGGCATCTGATCTGGCTGCGCGTCGTCATCTACGCGCTCATCATCATCGCGCTCGCCCGGCCGCAGGGCCCGCTCCGGCAAGGGATCATGCGGCGTGAGGGCATTGACATCGTCCTCACTCTCGATGCCTCCACGAGCATGCTCGCCGAAGACTTCCTTCTCAAGGGGTGGCGCGTCAACCGCGTGGACGTCGTCAAGGACGTGGTCCGCGACTTCGTCAAGGAGCGCCCGGATGACCGCATCGGGCTGGTCGCCTTCGCGGGGATCGCCTACACCCTGTGCCCGTTGACGCTCGACCACGCCTGGCTCCTGACGCACCTGGACCGCATCGAGGCCGGCATGTTCGAAGACGGCACGGCTATCGGGACAGCGCTCACCGTCGCGCTCAACCGCCTCAAGGACTCGCAGGCCAAGAGCAAGATCATCATCCTGTTGACCGACGGCATCAATAATGCCGGCGAGATCAATCCCATGACGGCCGCCGAGGCCGCCCGCGCCCTGGGCGTCAAGATCTACACCATCGGCGCCGGAAGCCGGGGGCCGGTCCCGTACCCGTTCCGGGACATCCGCGGGGCGACCGTCTACCGGCAGGTCCTTCTCGAGATCGACGAAGAATCGCTTCAGGAGATCGCCCGCGCCACGCTCGGTGAATACTTCCGGGCCACGGACACCGAGTCCCTGCGCCGCATCTATGATGCCATCAACCGCATGGAGAAGATCCGCTTCGAAGAGAAGGGATTTGAAGAGCGCGAGGAGCTCTTTTCGTATTTCCTGGCAGCCGCCCTGGTCCTCGTCCTGATAGAGACACTGCTGATAAACACATGGTTGAGAGCCATCCCTTGACGACATGAGGTGGGCAGCCCCTGATTGGTTCGCAGCGGGAGCGATCGCGCTCGCGCTCGTCTGCTGGGCCCTGCGATACGGCCTGCGGCGGCGGCGCAGGACCCTCAACGACTTTGCCGAGGAAAAACTCCAGGCAGCGCTCGTCCCGGCCAAGCGCCTGAAGAACCGCCGGGCCGCCGCCGTCTGCTGCGCGGCGGGCGTCCTGTTTGCGGTACTCGCCCTGATGCGGCCCCAATGGGGCAGCCGCTGGGAGAAGGTGCCGCGTCTGGGGATCGACCTCGTCTTCGTCCTCGATGTCTCAAACAGCATGCTCTCCGAAGACATCCTGCCCAACCGTCTGGAGCGCGCCAAGCTCGCCATCGGCGACCTGGTCAAGAAGTTGGGAGGGGACCGCGTCGGCCTCATCACCTTTGCAGGAGACGCGTACCTGGCGTGCCCGCTGACACCGGATTACGGAGGTTTTCTGCTGACCCTCCGCGATATCACACCTGATACCGTCGGCCGGGCCGGAACGGACATCGCCCGCGCCTTCAGAGAAGCCAGAGAGGCCTTTAAGCCCTCCGCGAGCCAGGACAGGATCCTCATCCTGATCACGGACGGGGAGGACCACGAAGGCCGGGCGCTGGCGGCCGCCAAAGACCTGCACGCGACCCTGGGCGCACGCATCTACACCATCGGCGTGGGCACGCGCGAAGGAGAGCTCATCCCGCTGCGCGAGCGTTCCGGAAAAGTCCAATTCTTGAAAGACGCTCAGGGGCTGACCGTGAAGTCCCGGCTGGACGAGGAGCTCCTGGAAAAAATAGCCCTCGCCACCGAAGGCGTCTACGTCCGCTCGACCGTGAAGGAGTTCGGCCTGGACTTCCTCTACAACAACTACTTCACCGCGCTGGAAAAGACAAGGGGCGAAGAACGCACCGTGCAGATCTACACGGAGAGGTTCCCGGCATTTCTCTTGCTGGCCCTGGTCGCCTTTATCGCGCAGTGTATCTTTGAGGGACTATAATGATACCAAGACCGGCAATAACACTGTGCGGGCTCTTCATGGCGGCACTCTTCGCCTTGGGCGCCCCCGCCTGGGCCTTGGATGAAGACCGGGCCGTGGACAAGGCGATGCGCGCGCTCAAGAAGAGCGACAGGGACACCGCTGCCCAGACGCTGGAGAAGGCGCTGGGCGAGCGGCCCGACTCGGCATTCTTGAACTACCACGCCGGTCTCGTGCGCTACGACAGCGGCGATTACAAAAAGGCCAAGGGCCACTTTGTCAAGGCACTGGCCCTGCCCGACAA
>CAZUQR010000035.1:0-16800 GCA_964622605.1 uncultured Planctomycetia bacterium | reverse complement strand
AAGCTCCCCGCTCAAAAAGGAGGCGCCTTCAAAGCGAAATCTGTTCAGTAAAAATCTCATCCGCCTTTCTCTAGTCCTTGGTCTTGTGGCGGGATTACCTGGGTGTTCAGAACAAAATAAGATCATGTTCATTTATTTCTTCCTGGTCTTTATCGGTTGCCCTGTCGCGATCGTGGTTGGTGGATGGGTTTGTATGCTGCTGTATTATGCGGCCGCGAAAGTGTTTGCTCTGGTGTTTTACTTATTGGGGCATCGTGATGCTTTTAAGACAGAAGAACAACCACACAAGTCTCACGGGTTCACCCGGAAAGAAACATTAGCAGAAGAGATAAAGAAATGGTGGGAGGGAGAGACGGACGAGGACGAGGAACCCTACAAGCCGCCTTTTGATGATTACAACGATTTTCCGGCTACGGCACCGGCCATAGATATCCCGGCGGCCGCTTTCGCCGTCAAAGTCGCTTTGAACGAGCAGGGCTCTATAGTGGTCCATTTCCCCGAAGGCATCCCCGTTCCGCTCAGCGATAACACAAGGGTCAACCTGCCCGGAATTATTGCCTCAGCCTTCAGTCGCAGGCAGAAGGAAGATTCGAAGGTTTTTACGGCGTGGTTCGGCGGCCGTAAGACACGGGAGTTCACGCTTGAATTCCACGGCCGCGCCGGGGAGATAGGGCAGGCAGCCCATAATTATATAGGTATACATTGGCTCCTGGATCACGCCCCACCGGGCAGCCTGGAATTAAACCCCCCCGAATACCCGCAGGATTTACTCAACACCCTCGAAGTTGTTTTCGACCACGAATCGATCCACTTGGTTAATCCCGAGCTTCCTGATCCGGTCGTCCAGCAGATCAACGCGGTATTGTTAAGCAATGATTCCAGGAAACTTCATTCTCTGTCCAGGGTCATCGGTCTTGAAATAAAGAACGGGATTGTGCCCCAAGAGCAATGGTTCTCCATTCTGACCTGCCTTGAGCAGAAAACTCTGCAGGAATTTGCGCAAATTGTTCCTGCCGCGCAGGCGAATATCCTGGTTTCTGTCCAAAAAGATTTGAACGGAAGGCTGCGTTTTGACCATGGCAGCAAAAAAATATACAAAGACGGAAGGATATTCGAAGGATTTTTCACGGGGTTAATGCATATCAAGGACCATCTTCGTGATCTTACTGCGCAGATCGGCACCGCCGAATCTATCATTATTCCCTACGGCAACCTTTATATTAATGAACATTTTATCGTTTTTGTTAATGGTGTTATTTATCATTGCGAAGGTGAATTCAACGCAGAAGGGCGGTCGGTCCATGGCGGGCAGGAACGGGTTTACAGCTGTTTGACGGCCAGAAAGGACGGCTTGAAAACGATTGAACGGTTGAAATTCGTTAAAGGGATCGGCGGCCGGACGGATGAGGTTTTCTCGGAGCAGACCGGCGAAAACGTGACCACAGAGATTCAACTGGCGGTATACGGGCAACATATTTTGAAAAGCGGCCGGGTAAGGCTGTCTTTAGAATTGGCGGATGAATTCGCGGACAAAGGACAGTTACAGTATCCCTATACCCACAGCATGATCGGCTTCACGGCGCAGGGCGAACTTATTGTGGGAGCATTGGGTGGGAATCGATGCGATGGTATCGGCGTATCGATCGAAGGGGCGGCCCGTTTTATGCGGGGAAAAGGCGCCGTGGACGCGATATTATTAGCCAACGGCGGAGACGTCAATCTTATTGTTAACGGAGCTTTGGCGACATCGGCCGTCGCAGGCAGAATAGGACAGACCTATTGCCGGCTTATCTATTCGACTGTTTTAGCCGTTACCTTCGGAGTCCGCACCGACGTCTCCTCCAGCCCTGCGGGGACCTTTATAATCGCGGCTTCGGTGATAGGCGTGTCCGCCGTCGTTACGTTCGCTCTCCTGTCAGCGCGCAAAGAAGAAAGAGCAAGGAAGCAGCGCGAGGAAGAGACCGCGCGCAAGAGGGCCGAACTGGAGACGAGGATCGGACATCCCCTGAGGGACGGCATCTTCACGCAATACTCTGCGTTTCTGTCTACCATCAAGGACGACCGGGTCTTAAGGCTTGTCGTGAACAACTGGGATTATCTCATCGATCGCTTCACGGAGAATTGGGTCACTGAGACCAGAGAGTCGATGTTAGGGGGGTTTGGCGGCGCCACATCGGCCGGTGACGGATCTTACTCCCGTTATTGCTATAGAAAGCAGGAACGTAGATCACGTGTGGATAAGAAGAACCTTAGAGACCTTGGTTTGGTGGATCGATACTCAGAGAAAGTAAGTGACAGAAGCGGAAATTTCAACACGCAATGGCATTATAAGCTCGAGAGGGAACTGGATTTTGACGCCCTGGCGGCTTTCGTTGCGACTCTTGATGCCGGGAATCGTGATGAGAGATGGGAGGGATTGTTACGGCAGAAAACGACCCCGAGAGCATCCCTCGTCTTCGCATACGGCCACGAAACAATTGAGACTTTCCTCGGTTTCTTGAAGGGGATCGACATTTCAGTCGACGAAAGATGGCGCGCCATTCGTTACGCGGTTAGGGGAGTAATGGAAACCGTAGCCGTTTCAGCGCTGAACAGCGTACGCTCATGGGGGGACAGAAAGGAATCTCTCGACACCATCTTACAAATGAGAAGCTATGAACATTGTTTGGATGACGCGAGGCAAGCTCTCCGGGAAATAGATATCAGAGATTTTGGTTACGCATTTAGTTTTCGTCTTCGTCAAAGGATCGGAGATTCTGTTGCTTCAGGTAAGTATAGCGCCCCGGACCAGAGGTATCTACGCGAAGACCTGGCTTCCGAGATACGCGTCAACAGTCTCCTGAGGTGCCTTGCTTATCTTCTGGGCTATAACGAGGCCTTCCTGGAGAAAGACATTTCCCTCGCCGCTCTGGCCCGGGAGGCGCGCGAGAACCTGGCGCATCCGGAGAGCGGTGTATTGTTTGGACAGGTCGTTATTCCCGGCATCGAGATCGATCTCGTTATCGAAGGAGACAGCGATCTGAGTCTGCCTTTGGGCATCCGGGACCATCTCTTGACCGTGTTCGAGGAGCTTTTCAAGAACGCTTATTTGGCTTACGCGAAGAATCGTCCGGACCAGGACAAGAAGGTCATCGTCAGGCTGCGCAAGGAGGCGGATAAAGCGGTTGTTGAGGTGAGCGACAATGCCGGCGGCATCACTTTGAGCGCCGATAGGATATTCGAGATTGGCTACTCCTCGAAGCAGGTCTCGGGCATACGCGGCCTAGGGTTAGCTACAGCCGCCATGCTCGTCGAACTCCACGGCGGCGTCTTGGAGGTCGAGAACACCGTCGGCCAGGGCGTTAAGGCGACGATCGCCTTGCCTTTGGATATCGCTGCTTCCTCTCCCGCCACCCCTCTCTACACCCAGCTCGAGGCCCTGCTCGCCCGCCAGGTCGCCGCCCACATCGCCCTGCCGTTCGACGAGTCGGTCATCACCTATGAGCCGGTGGAGGGCAGCCCGTACCTGAAGGAGGTCAATCCCAACCGCCACCCCTCCAAGAGGGCGGTCCTCAAGTTCGGGGCCAAGGGCAAGTGCTTCCTGTGTTCCGAGAACCAGCCCGAGGAAGAAGAGAGTGTCGTCCTCAATAAGGACTGGGCCGTGTACCCGAACCCCAATCCGTTCGGTAAGAACCACGTCGTCTTCGCGCGCCTGAAGACTACCTCCCACGACCCACACACCCAGATGATCACCGAGGAGGCCGAGATAGCCCAGGCCCTGCGCCTGACCTGGCAGCTCGCCGCCGAGTCTCAGAAGTTCCCCGAAGAGGAGGCCCTCCAGCCCCTGACCACCAAGCTGACCGCCTTCCTTAAGCATCTCAACAACCTCAAGATCGGCTACAACGTCAACTTCACTCTCAGGCCCGACCACCGCATCCGGCCCTACACCTTCTCCTTCAACGGCGAGGGTTTCGGCAACTCCTCCCAGCACTTCCACTTCCGGGGCTGGGAGATCGCTCTCCCCATCGAACGCCTCACCGCCTCAGAGCTCCTGGAGACCACGGACAACGTCACCCGCTCCATCCTCACCGGCCACAAGGCCCTGACCTATGTCTTCGACAACAACCTCTTCCGTGTCTACGTCTTCCCCAGGAGCGCCGAGGCCCCGGGTTTGACCGCCCTGCCCGGCACCTCCTTCACTATGAAGTTTGGCTTCGGCGTGGTCGAGTGGCCGGTGAAGGGGCCGCAGGGCACGCTCCAGTTCATGCGCGCGGTCGCAACGGCCCGGCAGGCGTCATCCCCTGTCGCGGAGGATTTTGAATGGCTTTCTGACCTTAAGGCTTATCAGATCGGATATCCGGAGGGGTTGACCGGCCTGCAGGGCCAGGAAGAAATGGCCCTGAAGGCGATATTCTCGCAATTAAGCGGGAACCTGGGGGCATTGGGGGTGGATCTCGCGCTTATCCAGACGATCGTCAGAAGGATCGAACTTTCGGTGGACGATCCGGATCGGCTCGTGGTGCAGGGCCGGGTCATCGATGTCCTGGCCGCTCCCGGCGCATCGGCCGAGGAGGTCGTTATCGGCAGGACGGATAAAGTCCTTGCCGAAGCAGCCGGCCTGTGGCACCGGACGAGCAATGTCATTCTCGTGTCGTCCGGGTTCGAGCTTGTGTTGCAGCGGCGCGCCGGCTTCAAGGCATACGGCGGCCAGTGGACGATATTCGGCGGACACATGGACGCGGGCCAGGGGTACCGGGAGTCAGCCGCGCTCGGCGTCGTGAGGCAGGCGCACCTGTATACTCCTGCCGCAGTCCAGGATTCCGCCTTGATCAGCCGGTTGCAGGAGAGGTTGATCCCTGTCGGCGAGCCGGGTGAATACATCTATGAAGGCGGGGAGGGCAATAAGGAGAGACGGTCCCTTTTCATCCTGCCGCTGACCGCTGAGGAAGAGGCTCGCCTGATCGAGCTGGACCAGGAACTTCAGCAGATCCGCAGTGTCCTCGAGGGTGACGATGCCGCGGTGACGAATAAGCTTCGCGACATCGACCGCAGAGACCCAGGCAGGGGGGAGGTAGAAGACCTGGCCTGGAAGAACTTTGTGGACTTGTTGGGATGGCTCAGGACGACGCCGGACAGCTTCACGAAGGACCTCTTCCGCTTCTTCTTCGAGATACAGCCCAACAGGAACCGGGTCATCGCTGAGCTGTTGCGCATCTCCGTTGAGTGGGTCCCGCCCATCGGCTTTGAGGCGGCGGCTCGGCCTCTCGAGCGCCTCACTCTAGGCCGGGGCAGGGGGAAGCAGAAGTTCGTCGTGCTGGGGCACTTTGGCCGCCTGACCAAGCTCGAATTGGCGGTAGACGAGGATACCGGCAGGATGTACGTCATCCGTAAACTCAGGACGCCCGAAGAGGCAAGGCACTGTCAAGGCATCACGGCCGTCATGAAGAAGATCCCCGAGGAGTTCAAAGGCGTGTACCGGGCGCGGATCATGGGCGCCCTCAGGGAAGATTATTCTCAGGACGAGTGGGCGGCCTTGTGGATCAGCTCAGGGGATGAAGATGAGATCATCTCGAGGGATGCCGTCGTCTATCCCTTCATCGAAGGCAGGGACTTTGACGACCACTTTGCGCAGTACGGTGACGCGCCGTTGAGCTCTTATGCGGCAGAGCTCCTTGAGACCGTCATGAAGATAGCCCGGATAGCCATCTACGTGAGGAACAGGGGTGTCGCCGATATCTGGGACCTCAACGGGTGCAACGAGATCATAACGCCGCGGGGAGAGGTTGTGCTCGTTGACTATACCCGTAAGAACGTGGACAAGGTTAAAGCCCTAGAGTACATGATGTACGGCATCTTTGAGGAGACGTCGTATAAGGGCACCACCGGCGTCCTGCCAGGTCTGCGCTTTTCCGAGGACGCGGCAGTCAACGGGCGGGTCGTGGCGCGGTTGACAAAGCTGCACGAGGGCATCTCGTCCGGGGAGGTCTCGACGATGGAGGGCCTCCTGACGGGTATCAAGGAGGCCAGGGGTCTCCTGAAACAGGGAGTCTCGCTCTCCGGCGGCACGTCCATTAGTTCACCTCTTGATGCCGCGAAGCAGCTGGCCGCCGCCCAGCGTTTGCTGGATGAGTTCGGACAGGGGCACCTCCTTGGACACCTGGCTGGACTGGAGTCTTCCCGCAGGCAGAGGCTCGCCGCGGACATCGCGCGTGCCGACTGGCCGGAGCTGGCCACCCTGTATCGGACGCTCGTCCTGGCAGACCAGAGAGAGGTTGTTCCTTTCAGTGATTTTGAATTCTGCCGGCCGGTCACGCAGCGCCATCCTGAGGCCGCCCGCAAGGGCGAAGAGCTCCTCCGGTGGGGCGCTGCCGAAGGACAGGCGCGCTTCGGAGGTATCGTCGTGGCGGGAGGGACCGGCTCCGGCCTGAAGTACCCCCACGCCAAGGGCCTCTTCCCGGCCACGCCGTTAAGCGCCACCCCGCTTTATCTGGCGCTCATACAAAAGATGAAGCAGGCCGCCCGTTATTACGGTCACGCCTTGATGTATCCGCTCATATTTATGTTGAGCGAGCGCACGGAGGATGAGACGATAGATTTCCTGATAGGTTCCGAGGAGTGGGACGAGGTGAAGACGCGCCTCTTCTTCGTGCGCCAGAAGGATCTGCCTGGCCTGTTGCGGCGTCCGGGGACACCCGAAGACGGAAAGGTCTTCCTGGGCGCCGCGGATCGCCTGAACATGGGCGGGGCCGGCCACGGCGACGCCTTTGACCATGTCCTGAGCCCCGACGCCCGCGCTGCCGGCCGCGTGTGGTCCGAGGAGGAAGGGCGGTTCGTGGAGATGTCCGTCGAGGCGTGGCTGGGCCGCCTGGGCGTCGCCTACGTGCAGTACACGAACGTCGACAACCTCCTGAATCCGCTCGCGGACAAGTATTTCCTCGGCGAACACGCGCTGAGCCGTGACCGCGCCATCGAGCGCGAGGGCCGCGCCCACATCTCCCTCGGGTTGATCAGGAAGGTCTTGTGGGACGCCGCCCGCGGAACCTACGACGACCGCCTGGGCAACGTCATCATCGTCAACGGCCGCAAAGAGTCCGTCGATTATGGCGATGCCGGCGACGCGGTCAACGCCAGCCCATACGGGGATCCGAGCCTGCGCCTGGTCACGGTCGAGAGCCTGGCCGGCTCTGAGCCCATCGCATTCTCCCTCGTCAAGAAAGACGACGTGGATTGGCAGGGCGCGTGCGTCCCCATCTACAAGTTCGAGCGGTCCAGCGGCAACAAGAAACGTTACGGTATCGAGATGGCGTACGCCCCCGAGGACAGCTTTGCCTCTATCAAAAAGCCCGACACGGACGCCAAGGTCGAGACCCCGGGGACCGCGAAGAAGCTCCAGTCGGACCACTGGAAGAAGCTGATAGCGGCGGTCGCGGGCATCCATCTGCCGGAGTCCTGTGTTGTCGAGCTCCCGTGGGTCGCGGATTATCTGACCGCGGGCGAGATTGGTCAGCGGCTTGAGGCGCTCCGCTTTGCTTCGTTCGTCGGGCCGGAGAGGGGGCTTTTGGTCGACAGCGGCCTCTCGCAGGTGAAGGTCATCCCGCTTGAAAGAGGGGATGCGGGCGACGAAAAAACTCCGGTCTCTTCGCCGGTCTCGGAAATCCCGCAGCCTGCCGTCGAGGCGCCCCAGAAGGGCGCTCCGATAAAGCGGCCGGCGGGCAACAGGATACCGGATGTCGCTTCCGGCCTCATGGCGACGTCCGAAGGTACCGTTCTGGCGGCCACCGCCGCTTCGCCGGCCGGTTTCCAAGCAAGCGAGCAGGGCCTGGAGGCGATTGCCGGCCTCAACAACGTGAACCAGACGCGCGCCGTCTCCCGGATGGCCTGCAGCAGCCCCGCTGCCGGCCATCAGGAAGAGCCGGGGTCCCTCGAAAAGGTCTCATCTTTCCGTGTTTCTCTCGCGAACTACCTTAAAGAGCATCGTCCCAGTCTTAAGATCTACAGGCATCTCATCCGCGCCGGAGCGTATCTTGCTCGCCGTCTGCCCGTGTGGGCGCATTGGACCACGGCCCTGGCGGTCAGTAGCGCCGGATTGGGCGTCGCGGCTGCCTTCTCCCTGAAGCTCACCGCCACGCTCAGCTATCCGCACTTCCTGCCGCTCCTCGGCGCTCTTCCGGTCGCGTTCATCGCCATCACCGGCCACATCGCCGTTATTTACCTTATATATAGCGTCGCGACTTCCCGCCAGACCTTCCTGGCCGGGGAGATGACCGAGAAGGAGCTCTATCATGCCTGGTTCAGCGCGACTGCCGAGTCCGCGCTGTTCGTCTTTGCCGCGACCCACTCTTGGATCGCGACTGGTGTCATAACGGCCGCCGCCGCGTTCTTCTTCTGGGGCTTCTTTAGCGAGGTCTCCCGAGAGGCCCCTGAGACTCCCGAGGCGGCTGAGCCGCAGACTCCGAACCAGGACGAGGAGACGTCGCAGGAGCCGCAGGCCCCGGTTGATCAACCTGATGAGGCCTCTACGGGAGATTCTTCTGATGCGGGCACGACCCAGGAAGAGCCCGTCGAGTCTTCGGAGCAGCCCGCCCCCGCCGATCAGCAGGGAGAGAAGCGCGAGGAAGAGCCTTCTGGGCCGTCACCGCAGGACCAGCCCTCCGACTCTTCAGACCAGCCTTCAGCGGATGCGTCCGGAGCTGAAGATAACTCCAGCCAGCCCTCCCCTGCACAGCCCGAGAAGACGCCCGCCTCTTCAGCCAAGAAAAACAAGCCCAGAAAGCGTCGCCTCACCCTGGAAGAGCGCTTTGTGAGACTCATGAAGGCATTGAGCCCTGTGACCCTGGACAAGGCGTCCCAGAAGAAGGCCGAGCAGTTGGAGGCGAGCCTGGGGATCCGTGATGGCCGTGAGTCGGAGCGCCAGTCCCTGGAGAGGGCGATGCGCAACCGGCTCCTGAGGGTCGAGCGCGCGCTGCATCCTGACGCCCTGGACCATGCGGTCACCAAGCGGATCAGAAAACCGTCCGTCACCGAAGAGAAGACGCGCGGGCGGACCGAGAAGGCCAGGGAGAAGATCAGGACCTCCCTGGAAGAAGAGCGCGTCCGCCTGCGCCAGATGCTTCTCGTCCTCGAGATGGAGGGCGCGCGGCTTAAGATGTTCATCTACGAAGCGATCGTGGCCGAAATAGAAGGGCGTCAGGTCCCGGCATTGGAGCAGCAGCCGGACAGAGCAGAAGAGCTGGAGCGGGCAAGGCAACGCCTTCGCGAAGCCAAAAAAGACCTGGCCCTGACACGTCAGGATTTTGATCAGGCGGTTTTGAGGATAAAAGAGGCCGGCATCGATATCGCGGCTCTCATCAGGACGAAGCGGGGTAAGGGGCGGCCGTCCACCGGCAGAGGGAAGGGGAGGGTCGCTGCGGCGGCCAAGGCCGTTAAGGTGTCTTCCGCGGCCGACAAGGTCCGCGCCGCGGTCGAAAAAGCGAACGCCGAAAACCTGGTCGTCACGACACAGAAGGCGCTGGCGGAGCTGGCCGGCGTGCACCCCTCGACCGTCGGCAAGCTCAAGAAGAACGACACGGCCCTCCGGCAGGCCATCGAAGCGCTTATCGCGGCAGACAAGAAGATCGGCCGTAATGACGGAGAGTCCTCTTCTCCGGCCGCCGACACCGTCGAGACCCACAGTTTCAGCGTCTCCTCAGCAGCGCAGACGACCGTCGATGTCTTCGGCGCCTCCTTCCGCGTGAAGCAGGCCGTCTATCAGCGGATAGAGCTTCTCACTGCGGACAATTACCGCAAAGGGGATGAGGAGATGATAGGTCGCCTGAGCGACCGGCTGGTCCAGCGGCAATATATCGACGAAAGACACGCCTTGGACTACGGGACGATCCTTGGGGCACTGCGCCCCGGTTCCAGTGATTTCTTTGCCGTTTATAGGGACAACGGTGAGATTGTCGGCTATATCCATGGACACACGTTTTTCATCTTGGGAGAAGTGAAGACGGCCGCCGTCAGCGCCGATCGGGAGAGACAAGGGATTGGAACGGCTTTGTTGGCTTTCATCTCAGCCCATCTGGTCCGGGAAGGCGCACGAAATATCAAGTACTGCGTCGCCGGTCCGGAGATGAAACACATAATTTCTAAGACCGGCGGGTTTGTCGAGGTCATGCGGAGCGAGCACGTTATTTATTATATCCTCCTGGATTCCGCCAGATACCCGCAGGGATGGGCGGGGCGCACACCGACCCATGTGGTCTGGTTGAGTCCTCTCGAGGAGCAGGAAGCGCCGTATCTGAAAGAAGGCGTCTCCTCGCCCGCCGCCCAGCACCACCGCTACGACCCCGACCGCCTGGTCGATGAGCTGCTCGAGGAGTACGTCACGCTGACCGATAATCTGGATCTCCTGGACGCCGTCCTGCGTCCCACGGCCGTGGCCGTCGAGGAGTACCTCTTCAGTCGATTTGAGGCGGACGAGATCGAGCGCGCCGTCTACGACAAGAGCATGCACGATATCCTCCCGAACCTGGCGGCCTACTATATGGATCCCTTCATCCAGTCCGCGACGCGCCACGGCATCGAGCGGGCTGTCAAAGACGGCCGCTGGGAGGCGATCGCGTATGCGTACTCCGGGCAGATGATCCTCGGCACGGCCGGTGTGCGCGGGCCCTTTGCCTTCGGCGAGGACTTTGCTTCGATGGCCAGGGCTGCCCTGGAGGGCCGGGCCCTGGATATGGAGATCTTAAAGGGCCCCAATACCTTTAATGATGAGACCGTCCGCAAGTTCACCCTGGGCGTCCTGCGCTGGATGCGCAACACCCATCCGGACGAGCCGTTGTCTAACATCAAGCTTTTCACCGGTTATGACAGCCGCGTCGCCGGCCCTGAGTTCGCCCAGTTGATCCGTGACATCGCCATCGCCTACGGGGCGACGGTCTACACGTCCGACGAGGCGATGCCCCTGCCTGAGTTCTCCTGCGCCATGAAGGAGCTCTCTGGTGGTGTCGGGATCGGCATCTTCATCTCCGCCAGCCACAACATCAAACGCGATAACGGGGTCAAGCTCATCGGCGCCGATGGCATGCAGCTGGGCGCCGATCCGGTCGTGCGCGGAGGGATCTTAAAGGAGTTCCGCGGCGCGCAGCTGCGCGATGTCGCCGACCTCCTGGAGCGCCAGCCCAAGACCATACCGGTCGAGCAGTTGATCTTCATGGGCGGCACCGAAAAGCTCCCCGGTGTCGCCTACGGCCCGCACTGCCTGATCGACACACATTCGATCCACGCCGAGGCCGTGCTCAAGCATATCAAGGACCGCGCCGTCATCGAGAAACACGCCTCGCGCCTCAAGATCCTTTATTGCTCCTTCTACGGTGCCGGCCGCAAGGCCATGCCGCGCATGCTGCGCGAGAACGGCTTTGAGATCGAGATCGTCGATGCGATGTCCGAGCTGGACGGCAGCTTCCCGGCCTTCGGGCCCCTGGAGCCGCCGGACCCGGCGCTGCCGCTCTCCTGGGAGAAGGCCATAGATGCTTACTTGCTCAACCACACCCGTGACGAGCTCCTGAGTAACGACATCTTCTTCGGCAATGACCCGGATGCCGACAGGTTCGGCCTGGTCGTGCGCGTGAGCGCCGCGGAGATCCCCGAGGATGAGCGGGTGGCTGAGGCCATGGGCATCGTCATAAGGCTGACCGAGGCCGAACAAGAGAAATACGGTTACGGCGGCTTCCGGGTCGTCCAGCCCAACGAGTGGAACGCGATGATCGCCTACTATGACCTGAACCGCCTCAAGGAGCAGCAGCTGCTCGACCCGGACGTCCACCGCTTGGCCCGCTCCCATGTCACGACCGTGCTCCTCCAGAAGATCGCCGCCCTCTTCGGCCTTGAAGAGGATGTCCTGCCGGTGGGTGTCGACCAGCTCGCCGGCCACATCATCAAGATGGAGCGCCAGGGCAAGTACGTGGTCAACGGCGCCGAGGAGAGCGGTACGTACTCGACGAGCGACCACATCCGCGACAAGGACGGCTTTCTGGCCGGCATACGCACCGCCGAGATCGCCTGCTGCGCCCTCTCCAAGGGCGAGACCTTGAACGACGTCCTGGACAACCTCTTTTTGAACCCTGACATCGGCTTCTGCGTCACCACCAACACACCCATGGAGTTCGAGGCGACGGTCCCCGGCGCCGCCAGCAAAATCGCCACGGTCCGATTCCTCCAGAAAGAGGTCGCCACGTACATCAGCGGGCAGCTCGAGCAGGGGGCAGAGGTCATCGTGGCCGGTGATCAGATACACGCGGTGGATGAGCAGACGGCCTTCCGCTCAGGCAAGTATGATGACGATCTGGATTATCCGAATTACCCCGACGCCGGCATCCGTGTCCACCTCGACCCGGATATGGCCAGCCACATCACCAACCGCCCCTCCGGCACAGGCCTTCAGATACGCTTCTATGCGCAGCTCTACTATGGGATGGAGCCGGGCACCACGAAGGAGGCCCTGGCCCAGATGAAGATAGAGGGTTACACGCGCGCCGTCGATGTGACCAATATCTGGATGACGATCGCCGCGAGCAGGGACATGGCGACGCTGGGGCTGCCGGGAGGGGCGAGCTCGCCGGCCGAGGAAGCGAAGGAGAACTTGCCCGCCGCGAGAAAATTGAGTTTCGCCACGTCGCGGTTCAAGCGTGACGATGCGATCGTCAGCGGGTTCCTGAACCGCGTGATCGAGGCGGCCTCTCTCTCTGACAGGGCGGCCGGGATGCTGCGCAGGAAGACAGCGATGTCGAAGGAGTTCTTCGACAGATTCCTCGACAGTCTCTCCGGCGGTTATGTCGCCTCTCCGAGGGTCTCCTGGAAGAAGATCTATTATCAGGCGAGCCTGGCTCGCTTCTTGACGCAGGAATTTGTTGCGCACGAGAGACCCATCCTCCTGATCCGGAATCCGAGCGATCCCACCGACTGCACGGAGTTTGTCTTTGTCAACGCTTCCAGGGCCTTCCTTTTGGCCGAGATCGCGAAGGAGATCGGCGACGCGGGTGGGAACATTACTAGAAACTGGGCCTTTGCCCATGAGCTGTTCGGCCGGCCGATAGACCTCCTCTTCTTCGAGGTCGAGAAGGCGCACGTGGGTTCGCGCTTCAGTGAGACAGAGGTCAGCGAGATGGCCGAGAAGTTCGGCGGCCGCTACAACGTATACTCCGGCAAGGACATTGAGCGATCGAGGGCCGGTTACAGGGAGTGGTTCAGGTTCTGCCGGGCGCAGCTGCGGATGAGCACCCTTACGATGTCCGATATCGTCAACGGTATGACGAGGCTGCTCGACAGCCGTTTTAGGTTGACCTATGAGATGGCGCGCTTCACGCTCGATGTCTTGAGGCCGCAACAGATATTTACCAGGGAGGTCAAGCGGATAATAGCCCAAGGATTGATGCCGGTGGTGGTCGCTGACCTGGATGAGACGTTGACCCACTCCCGCCAGGTGGGTCCGGGGGGGCTCTCCCGGGAGATCCTCGGGATCCTCAGCGACGGCGGCCTCTTCGTGGTCCTGACCGGCTCGGAAAAGAAGCACGTCGTGGACCAGGTCTTGGCCCCCCTCAGGAAACACATGGAGGCCCAAGGGGCCGACAAGAAGCTGCTGACGCGTTTCGTGATGCTCGTCTGCAACGGGACGATGATGTATGTCTATAACGAGCAGGAGGACGATTTCAAGAAGGTCTACCTTTATTCCTTCGAGGAAGAGATAGGTACGGCGGCCTTGGAGAAGTTGATAGGCAAGAAAGAAGAGCGTCGTGACCCCGCCCGGCCGTGTATCCTGACAGAGGCGTTGAACGCGTTCGGCCTCCCCATAAGAGAGCAGAACGACCAGATCCAGGACCGGGGCTCTGAGATCGTCTTCCGGGCCATCGGCCTGAAGGCGACCCAGGAGGAGAGGCAGGCGTTCAACGACCCGGACAAGACAAAGAGGAGGCCGTGGCGCGATTTCATAGTCGATCAATGTAAAAATGAGGGTATCCCTGTTGATGTGATCATCGGGGGGCTGACGGCCATCGACATCACGCCGCGGGGCATCAACAAAGGCTTTGGCATGGACATCGCCTGCGAACTGCTCGATATCGTCGCAGACCAGGTCGTCTTCTTCGGCGACTCTTTCGGTGTTGCCGGGAACGACACCGGGGCCATGCAGAAGGTGAGTGTGGTGGTCAATGTCGGCACGCCCTACTTCAGGGATTTCACCACGGAACAAAAGACGTTCATCAACACCCGGATCTCCGGCCCGGAGGCCGCCGTGGAGTATCTGCGCCTGGTGCGCGAGGCCCTCTCCGATAAGCCGGAGTATATGGTGTCCGTCGTGCCGGCGGGGATCCTCGCGGGTGACAGGATAACGATATCGCTGGACCGCATGATAATACCTCATAGTGATGAGGTGAGGCGTAAGGTGAGGGGCGCCTTCGTAGACGCTACCCCGAGCCCGATGATGACGCTTTTGTTGATCCGGGCTAACGCGTGTATCAGCGACCACCATCTCCAGAGGCACGAACTGGTCAAGGAGATCCTCTCATCGGGCACCGTAAAGCTGTGGCAGGTGGAGTTCCCGCCGGAGTTTGAGCTGCGCCTGCCTGCACAAGGCAAGGTCTTCCAGTTCTCTCCGCCCGCCGTCTTCACCGATGTGAGTGAGTCGGTCTTCTACTTCGGTTATTGGGAGTGGGTGCGTTCGCCGGAGGCGGACGGGAAGACCCTCCAGATATATGTCAGCAGGGCGTTCGTCGATCTCTGCAAGAACGCCTCCGATACACCCCTCCTGGCTTATCTGGCGCATATGCTTCTGGAGGTATCCGGCTTCAGCCATACCCAGGCCGTCCAGATAGAGAGGAAGATCGCCGGCCCCAGCGTCACCGGCCGGGAGAGCGCCGTCCAGGACCTCTTCCAACGGCTGGTGGGTCAATATAAACAGACGAGGAGCGATCTCGTGCTGGCGCAGCATTCCATGAAGGTCTTCAATCACGCGGCGGACGGTGATGTCGGTTTTTCTTCTGTTTCTTCGCCGGTCGATGTTTCATCGTTATGGCAAGACTATGGTGGGGTCCTGGTTGCGGCGGCGGCCTGCATCGTTGTCGGCATCGCGCTGTGGAAGGCCAGGGGTCGCACAATGGATGATCTGTGGCACTTGCCGGCAGACATCGGAAGAGCTGGCGCATTTTCTTTGGATACCCTGAAAGAAGAGGTGGCCCTGCTCCGGGGTCGTATCAGGGAGATACTCGGCAATAATGTCTTTCTTGAGGAGAAGATACAACTCATAGATGAGATTCTGATAAGCGAAATTCGTTTGCCCTCGCTGCCGCCGCGGTATCTCCAGACGTTGCAGGAAGGAGTGTTGTCCGAAGAGGGCATCCAGTTGATAAGGAATTTGGGCGAGTTGGAGCTCGTTTCCAGAGCGCTGTCATCCGCTCAGGAGCGTCCCTTTAGGCCGGCCCTCTCTTTCTTGCGCTATTCCAGGATGGTTGAACGCAGGATCAAAGGGATGGCGGCCGTCCAAGACTATTTGGTCCGCACGATTATCGGCGAGATGAATAGCGCACAGGAACAATTTTTGGGTAGGGGGGTTCTCGGCATAAAGGCCATTCAACGGAAGCTTGATGAACAATCTTGTGAGGCGTTAGTCAACGCTTGGAGTTCTTTACGGTTGATTAAGGTGGAGCTGGACTTTCTTTTTGTGAAGCCTGCCTCCTCGGATGCTCCATTGCGTCCTACGCTCTCAGATTGCACCAAGGAGATCGGGGCGCTCGTTGGGCAGGGAGAACTGACGTTTGAAGAGGGCAGGCAGATCCTTAGGGATCTTGAGGAGCATTTTGCCACAGAGCAAAAGCCGGAAGATGACACCCCGACGCACAAAACCTCATCTCCTTCCCGTCCAGGCGACGCATCCAAGGAAGGTTCCGATGTAGGCTTCGGCACGTCTTCGCCGGCGCAGAAGGAGGCGCGTCCCTTCCCGATGGCGCATCCTGCTGTTCACCGCGGACCGGAGTTTGGGGTCGGCTCCTCAGGGTGGCTGTCTCGGACCGCCGGCACGGGCAGCGTGAACGTGACCAGGGCTGTTTTTGGGGTGACCGGCAGCAGCCCGGCTGCCGGCCATCGGGACCTCGGGCCCACCGTAATCCACGCCGAAGGCGTGTCCCTGCCTGTCCGGCAGGCAGGCGCCTACGGCGGATCCTCGCCCGCTTCTCAGAAGACACCCAGAAGACAAAATTTGAATGCTTTCACCCTGACGGGAGACAGCGTCACGGATGCCCTGGTATTGACCGGAATGATGGGGTTGGTGATGCTCTTGTTGGGTTATGTCTCGGTCAGTCGATTGCCGGTCGTTGGCGTGCTTGCTTTTGTCTGCGCCTTTGCGGACCTGTCCGCCACAGCATTCTGGGGCGCGGTCAGATTCTATGCAAGAGTGTTCAGCAACAAGGCGGTGATAGGCGGATTCAAGGTGCTCGGTGTCTTCCATAGGGGCTTGTTTGTGTTCATCCTCGGTGGTTGGTCCGGCACGGGTCTTTTGATCTCTATCGATAAGCTTGCCGTAGAAAATGAACGGCTTATCTTGTGTGCCTTGATGTCCGCCTTTGCCTTGGTGCGCTTGACCAATCCGTTCATCTACGACATACATGGGAATGGATGGGGCGGTTCTGTCGGTGCATTGCTGGCGCGGTTCGCCAAGGCCAACCAGGGAAGGCCGTCTTCGTTGCGCAGCGGGAGATCTTCAGATGAGAGTATTTCCAGTTCGCCGGTGACGATAGAGGCGCTTGGCGAAAAATTACTAAATTTCGACAGAGGATCTTCTGTCGTTGTCGC
>CAZUQR010000034.1:0-17589 GCA_964622605.1 uncultured Planctomycetia bacterium | reverse complement strand
CAACGCGACAAGCGCCTTTTGATCCGCCGCCTGATGAAGCTCGTATAAGGAGATGCGATGGAGTCCTACCGCCTGACCTTGGCTGAGATCATCACGCACTGCTGTGACGTGCGGACGTTCCGGTTCAACGTGGGAAAGGACATCCCCTACAGGCCGGGGCAGTACCTGGTCCTTTCGCTTGATATCAACGGCAGGGAGACATCGAAGGCCTTTTCCCTCTCCAGCTCGCCGACAGAGACCGGTTTCATTCAATTCACCAAGAAGCTGACGGACAGTGCCTACTCTCAGGCCTTAAAACAGCTCAAGGGGAATGATGCCTGCACGGTGCGTTATCCCATGGGGACGTTCACCTTTGAGGGCGAGCATCCGAAGGTAGGGTTTTTGATAGGCGGCATCGGCATCACGCCCGTGCGCAGCATCTGCAAGAACGCCACGGACCGCCGGCTCGATGCGGACCTGGCGGTGCTCTATTCAGGCCGCACGCCGGAGCAGCTGATCTTCCGCCACGACTTCGCCGAGATGACCCGCGTCAATAAGAAGCTCAAGGTCGTCTATACCCTCACGGAGTCTACCGAGGCCGTCGAGGGTTGCCGCTCCGGTGCCATCGACGAAGAGATGGTCCTGCGCGAGATCCCGGACTTCGCGCAGCGCGTCTTTTATCTGTGCGGGCCGCCGGGGATGGTGGACGCCATGCGCTCGCTCCTGACGAAGAAGCTGTCGCTGCCTGCGGACAAGGTCGTGACCGAGGACTTCGTGGGGTATTGATGATCAACGCCAGGGTCGCCGACATATTCCGCGCCATCGCCGAGCTCCTTGAGATCCGTGGTGGCAATCCCTTTCGCATCCGGGCCTATGGCCGGGCGGCGGACCGCATCGCCGCGATGCAGGAGGACGTCGGCCCGTATGCCGCCCAGGGACGCCTCGAGGAGCTCGAGGGCATCGGCAAGGACCTGGCCGCGAAGATCGAGGAGATCATCGCCACAGGGTCGTGCCGGCACTACGAGGACCTCAAAAAAATCATCCCCCGGGGCGTCGTGGACATGCTGGCGGTCCCGGGCATCGGCCCCAAGACCGCGAAGCTCTTTTACGACGAGTTGGACATCCGTAGCGTTGCCGCGTTGCGGCGGGCCGCGCGCCGGGGGCGGCTGGCCGGCCTGCCCGGGGTCCGGCAGAAGACCGTCGAGAACGTCCTCAAGGGGATCGAGCTCGTTGAAAAGGGCCGGCAGCGCATGGATATCGAGACGGCTCGACAGGTGGCCGGGGCCGTCGTCGGAGAACTCAAAAACCTTAAATCCGTTAAGGACATCGAGCCGGCAGGGAGCCTGCGACGCGGCCGCGAAACGGTCCGCGATATCGATATCTTGGCTGCGTCTTTTAAGCCCGCACAGGTGATGGAGGCCTTTGTCGCGCTGCCTTTTGTCAAGCGGGTATCGGCGCACGGTGCGACAAAATCTTCGGTATTGACGAAGGACGATATTCAGGTGGACCTGCGGGTGCTCGCCCCCAGCGCCTTTGGCGCAGCGCTCCTTTACTTCACGGGCTCCAAGGACCACAACATCAAGCTGCGCCAGCTGGCCATCAGAAAAAAACTGCGGATCAATGAGTACGGTGTCTTCGATAAAAAGGAGAGGTGCCTGGCGTCCCGGAGCGAAGCGGAGATCTACGCCAGGTTGGGCATGGATTTTATCCCGCCGGAATTGCGGGAAGACAAAGGAGAGATCGAGGCCGCCCGCAGGCATCGGCTGCCCCGCCTGGTGACGCTCAAAGACATCCGCGGAGACTTCCACGCGCACACCAATTATTCGGACGGCCGCAATACCCCCGAGGAGATGGCAACGGCCGCGCGCCGGCTGGGTTATGATTATCTGTGCCTGACGGACCACTCCGTCAGCCTCAGGGTGGCACGGGGACTCGACAAGGAGCGCCTGAAAAAGAAGAGGGCGCACATCGATAAGTTGAACGGCAGGCTCAAGGGGCTGCGTCTGCTCTTCGCCACCGAGGCCGAGATCGATGCGGACGGCCGCATGGATTACCCCGTCGATATCCTGCGGACCTTTGACGTCGTGGTGGCGGCGGTGCACAGCGGCTTCAAGCAGTCCAGGGCGCATCTGACGCGGCGCATCGTGCGCGCCTGCCGGAACCCGGACGTCCACATCATCGCGCACCCGACGGGCCGCCAGTGGCCCGCGCGGCCCTCCTACGAAGTGGATTTTGACGAGATCTTCAAGGCGGCGGCCGCAACGAATACGGCCCTTGAGATCAACGGCCACCCGATGCGCATGGACCTCGGCGACATCCCGGCGCGGGCGGCGAAGGAGGCGGGGGTGCGCCTGGCGATCGGCACGGACGCGCACGACGCGGCACACCTGGACTACATGCGGTTCGGCGTGGGGCTGGCGCGCCGGGCGTGGCTGGAGAAAAAAGACCTCCTGAACACGCTTTCTCTCGAGAAATTGCTGAAGGTGATAAAAAAATGAAGAGCCTTTTTCCAATAAAGACCTTTTTTCTTTTGAACGCGTGTGCCCTGTTGCTGTGCGGCGGATGCAGCAAGCCGCCCAAAGAGGATTCGGCGTTTTTCATGGGGACGTTCATCAAGGTCACCGCCTACGACACGCGGGCCTTTGCGATCGTCTTCGATGAGTTCCGGCGCCTGGACAAGGTCTTCAACCTTTTCGATGAGCATAGCGAACTGGCGCAGCTGAACCGTAAAGGAGAGCTGGTCGTCTCCGAAGACCTCTTTCGCGTCCTTGAGATGTCGCGCGAGTTCTATCAGGCCACCTCCGGCGTCTTTGACGTCTCCGTGGCGCCGCTCTCCCTGCTCTGGAAACGGGCGATCAAGGAGCGGATCTTGCCCGCCCCGCAAGACATCGAACAGGCCCGGGGCCGCGTGGGCATGGACTATGTCTATCTGGACGGGGCGACGCGCCGTGTGAAACTGCTGAAAGACGGCGTGCAGCTGGACCTGGGTGCGCTGGCCAAAGGGTACGCGATCGACCGCGCCATCGCCCGCCTCAAAGAGGCCCGGATCACGTCCGCCCTCGTGAACGCGGGCGGGAACGTCTATTGCCTGGGGGACAATAATGGAAGACCCTGGACGGTGGCGATCCGGGACCCGCGCCAAAAGAACCGTATCTTCGGAAGGATGGACCTAAGGGACCAGGCTGCGGCGACGTCGGGCGATTATGAACAATTTTTTGAGATAGACGGTAAGCGCTACGCGCACATCATCGACCCGAAGACCGGTTACCCCGCCCAAGCGGGCGCGCGGGCGGCGACCATCGTCGCGTCCAGCGCCGCGACGGCGGATGCGCTGGCGACGTCGTGTCTGCTCCTTGATCCGGCGCGCTGGCGCGACCTGTTGGGCCGTTACCCGGAGACACGGGCCAAGCTGGTGGACGACCATGGAAGGGTCAGCACCCTATAAGACCTTATAAGGGCCTCTGAATGGATAAGCGAACAAGGTCACGCAAGGTCCGGATGGACAAGCGAACAAGGTCACGCAAGGTCCGGGTCCCTGAAAGAACGATCCACTGCTGGGAGTTTTTTCGCTGCGACCCGGAAAAGCAGAAGACGTGCCTGATCCGGGACGTCGGTTCGACGCCGTGCTGGCTGGTGAATCTGCCCTGCTGCCGCATGCCGGCGGATGCGGCGCGGCCGATCAGCATCAAGAAGGTCATCTGCAAAAGCTGCGCCTTTTATCTCTACGCTACGACAGAAGCGCGTTGACGGCGGGAACGCGGCCGTCTTGTGCGACGCCTGCCGATGCCGCGGACGGCAGGACCGTCTTCGGATACGGACAAGCATGAAGAAGAACAAGCGTGTTTCCCAGAGGACGGACATCAGGCCGCCGGAGGTGCCGGCACCTCCGGCCATCCGCTTATCGGAGAGGGCCGTTGGACGGTGCCTGCTCGGGGTCCTCCTGTTGGCCTTCGCGCTGCGGTTCGCCTTCTTCTACCAGATGGCGAAGAGCCCCATTTCGGACATGCTGGCCACCGATTCCCAGACCTATAACGACTGGGCGCGGGCCCTCGCAGGGGGCGATTGGCTGGGCAAGGCCGTCTTTTTCGCCTCGCCGCTTTACCCCTATCTCCTGGGGCTGGTGTACCGTCTCGTCGGCTACCATCTGCACGTCGCGTTGTTCCTTCAGATTGTGCTGGGGACGCTCAATTGCCTCCTTTTGTTTATTTTGACGCGGAAGCTTTTCAATGCCGTCGTGGCCCTCATCGCCGCTTTGATGATGGCGGCGTATCTGCCGATGATCGTTTACGATGTCACCCTTCTTCCCACGGTCCTCGTCGTCACGCTGGAGCTGTGCCTCGCCCTCTACCTGCTCCATATCCGCGAGAGGGAGAGGGGCGCCCCGCAATGGCTGGGCGCAGGCGTTCTGGCTGGCCTGGGCGCCACGGCCGCCGCGCAGGTCCTGGCCCTGGTGCCTCTCGTCCTTCTCTGGCTTGCGGGAGGCGCGAAGGGGACGGCCGGCCGCAGGAGGGTTCTTTGGGGCCTTGCTTTTCTGGCCGGCTTTTTCTGTGTCATCGGGACCGTGACCGTCCGCAACTGGGTCGTGGGCCGCGACATCGTGCCCCTGACCGCGCACAGCGGCATCAATTTTTACATCGGCAACAACCCGGATGCCCAAGGCGTCTTCGAGCCGCCGCCCGTCTTCCGGAGCGGCGACGTCACCCTGAGGGAGGACTCGGTCATGATCGCCCAGAACGCCGTGGGCCGTTCCCTTAAACCGTCGGAGGTCTCGCGTTTCTGGACGCAGCAGGCCCAGCATTTCATCGTTACGCAACCTGGCAGGTTTGTGCGCCTTTTGTGGAGAAAACTTGTCCTCTATTGGGACGGGGGCGAGATTCCGGACGTCATTCATCCTTATTTTTTCAAGACGTACGGCTCCGTCCTGAGGCTGCCGCTTTTCATCTTTCCCGTGGTCGCCCCCCTTGCCCTCTCGGGCATTTTTCTGAGTCTGCGCCTGAAAAAAAGGCCCGTCCTTTTGTATCTCTTCCTCCTCGCCCTGTTGGCCGGACCCCTTCTCTATTTCGTCAACGCCCGCTACCGTCTCGTCAGCGTCCCCTTTCTTTTTCCGTTCGCGGGTTTCGCGGTATACCGCGCGCGGGAGATGCATAAGAACAAGGAAGGATCCCGGCTCCTGGCATCGGGCCTCCTGCTCCTCCTTTTTGTCTTCTTCGTCAATCCCGGCCTGCTGGGAAAGGAGCATGAACGCTTTTATGTCAGCTCGGGGGCGGGGCATAACCACATCGCCCATTATTACGAGCAAAAGGGAGAGTTGCCGCTCGCCCTTGAAGAGTATCAAAAAGCCCTGGACCTCGAGCCCGAGATCCCCGAAGCCCACAGCAACGTCGCCAACGCGTACTTCCGGCTGGGGGATTATGACAGGGCCCTGAAGGGCTACGCGGATGCGATCGCGGTCAATCCCTACTTCGAATCCGCCTACCTGAACAGCGCCCTTATCTATGAAAAACGGGGTGAACAGGAGCGCGCGAAGGAGGTCTACAGACACCTCATCCGGATCCTGCCCCAGAACGGTCCGGCCTACATCAGGTTGAGTCGGCTTCTCTTTCTGGAAGGGCGGCCGGCGGAGGCGGCGGGCGTCTTGCGTGAGGCGTTGCGGCACAGACCCGGCGATCCCGTTATCACAAAATATCTCGAGCGGTTGACGCAACAGGGCCCGGCATGAAAAGGACGCGCGGGACAAAGCCGAAAAGGACGAGATAAAGAGAGCTGCGCTGCTGGGAGTTTTTCCATTGCTCTCCGGAGAGACAAAAGGCGTGCCTGATGCGTGACGCGGGCACAGCGCCCTGCTGGACACTGAACCTGGTCTGTTGCCAGATGCCGCAGGATGCGGCGCGGCCGATCAGCATCAAGAAGGTCATTTGTAAAAGCTGTGCCTTTTATTTATACGCCCATAAAAAGACGCGTTGAGATCCTGTTGTTGTGTTGCGTGCTGCTTTGCGTCCCGGGGACGGCGCACGCCAAGAAGGCGTCTTCAAAAAAGGCGTCGAGCGGCGTGACGGCCGAAGGGGTGTACGCCGTCGATTACACCAACCGGCGCGTCCTGATGGACCGCAACTCCCGCAGGAGGTTCATGCCGGCAAGCACCGTCAAGCTCCTGACGGCGCTGGTGGTATTGGACGAAAAAGGCCTGGATGACAAGGTGCGCGTTTCACGCAACGCGACCCGCGTCGAACCGACGCGGGCGGGCCTGAAGGCGGACGTCACCTATACGGTCGGCGATCTCCTGGAGGTGCTGGTGGCCACCTCGGCGAACGACGCGGGCGTGGCGCTCGCCGAAGCGGTGGCGGGCAGCGAGTCCGCTTTCGCGGAACTGATGGACAGGAAGGCCGGGGAGCTGGGCGCCCAGGCGTCGCATTTCACCAATGCGAGCGGCCTGCCGGATAGCAAGATGGGAACGACGCCGTATGATTTTTCGATCATCACGCGCGCGGCCTTCAGCCATCCCTTCATCGTCCGGACGATGAAGAAACAGTACGTGACGATCGAGGGCAGCGACGGCGTGAAGATCCGCCGGCGCAACCACAACAAGCTTCTGTGGCGGCTGGCGGACCCCCTGGTGTTGGGCAAGACCGGCTACACGCGCGCGGCCAGGCACTGCTATGCGGGGATCGCGTACTATGACGATTACCGCGTCTCGATCGTCGTGTTCAAGAGCCGTAAGCCCTGGGACGACATCGTCAAGATCCTTGGCGCGAAGATGAAGGGCTCGAAAAAATGAGACAAGATGGCCGTGAGACAAAATCACCATGATCCTCTTTGTCTCAAATGGGGCGGCAAAGATCGCCGGGGCTTTTGGGCGCCCTTTTTAGGCCATGGGTATCAGACAAAGGAATCTCCTTAGACTCATGATCTTATTGGTCCTTTTGGTATCGGTCTTCGTGGTGTACGTCTGGTATATGGAGCAGAGTTCGGTCTTTGTCCCTTACCGGGCGATCGAGCAGACGCCGCAGGCGGTGGGGTTGGAATACGAAGAGGTCTTCCTGCGCGCGGCCGACGCAACACAGCTCCACGGCTGGTTTGCCGGCCGGTCCCACCCCCGGGCGACGGTCCTGCTCCTGCACGGCAACGGCGGGAACATCAGCCACCGTGTCCAAAAGATGCGCCTCTTCCATGACCTGGGGCTGGAGGTTCTCGTCTTCGACTACCGCGGCTACGGACGGTCCAAGGGGACGCCCAGCGAAAAGGGCCTCTACGCAGATGCGCGGGCCGCCTACGATTACCTCGTCGCGGAACGCGGCGGGACGCCGGCGAAGATCATCCTCTACGGCGAGTCGCTGGGCAGCGCGGTCGCCATCGATCTGGCGACGGAAAAAGAGGTGGGCGGCATCATCCTCGAGGGCCCCTTCACCTGCATCGCCGATATGTCGCGCCGCGTCTTTGCGTTCCTGCCGACGGTCTTCCTGAGATACCGGTTTGACTCCCTGGAAAAGGTGCGCCGTGTCAAGGCGCCCCTTTTGGTGATCCATAGCCGCAACGACGAGGTCGTGCCTTTTTCGATGGGCCGCCGGATCTTCGATGCGGCGCCCGGCGACACCAAAGACTTTCTGGCCGTGTACGGCGGCCACAACGGATCCTTTTACGAATACCGCCTGGAGATCGCGCAAAAGATCGAGGAACTGCTCACAGAGATGGATCGATAGCTGTTTGAAGCAGGGCGCAGGCCGGGAGGGGTGACGTCATGACGATAGCCGAGATGCAGGCGGCGAAGGGCAAGCGCAAGCTCACGATGCTGACGGCCTATGACTATCCGACGGCCCTGGCCGTGGACCGCGCGGGCGTGGACATGGTCCTCGTCGGCGATTCGGTGGCCAACGTCGTCTTGGGCCTGGAGTCGACCCGGGAGATGACCATGGACCAGATGGTCTATCACGCCAAGGCCGTTCGCCGCGCGGTGAAGCAGGCGCTCGTCATCGGCGACATGCCGTATGAGGCCGTCCAAAAGGACGTTGCGGCGAGCGTCAAGAACGCGCGCCGGTTTGTCGATGAAGGCGGCTGTGAGGCGGTGAAGCTCGAGTGGTTCGAGCAGGCCGTGGCCGTCAGCAAAGAGATCATCCGGGCGGGCGTCCCGGTCATGGGCCACGTCGGCCTGACCCCCCAGACCGCGGATCAGCAGGGCGGCTTTAAGGTGCAGGGTAAGAATGCCGAGGCGGCGAAGAAGATCCTGGCCGCGGCGCTGGCGCTGGAATCTGCGGGGTGCTTTTGTGTCCTCATGGAGTGCGTGCCGGACCGGCTTGCGGCGTTGATCACGCAGAAGCTGGGCGTGCCGACCATCGGCATCGGCGCCGGGCCGTCCTGCGACGGCCAGGTCCTGGTGACGCACGATCTCCTGGGCCTCTTTGACCGCCGGCTTCCTAAGTTCGTCAAGAAATATGAGACGCTTTTGAGTCGCATGGAAGAGGCCTTCGGCCGTTTCAGGGAAGACGTGGACAAGGGCCGCTTTCCCGACAAAGACCACAGCTACTCCATGAGCGAGGAGGAGCTGCGCAGGCTTGAACACGAGTCTTAGGCGCCAGAGTCCGGGGTCCGCGCAAGCGATCGAGGCCCCGCCGCGAACATGCCCGGCCGATTTCTTGTAATACCAACCAGGACATTTCTGATTTGGCTTGACAATCCGGCCGATTTCTATTGACACTGCCGTGTTTTTCGAGTAAAAATAGATGTTCCGATCAACCCGCCGCTTATCACCGTGATGGCCGATACATCATTGATGGATAAGATCGTCTCCCTCTGTAAAAGGAGGGGGTTTATCTTTCAGGGCTCCGAGATCTATGGGGGGCTTGGCAGCGTCTGGGATTATGGCCCGTTGGGGGTCGAACTCAAGCGCAACGTCAAGGACCTCTGGTGGCGGTCTGTCGTCCGGGAGAGGCTGGACATGGTGGGCCTGGATGCCGCCATCCTGATGCACCCTCAGGTCTGGAAGGCCTCGGGCCACGTCGACGGGTTCGCCGATCCCCTCGTGGATTGTCCCGCCTGCAAGAAGCGCTTCCGGCTCGACGACCTCGTCGGAACGGATACAACGAACGTCAAGAAGTGCCCGGCCTGCGACGGTGCGATCGACCTCGCCAAGAGCCCCCCGCGCGCCTTCAACCTGATGATGAAGACGTCCCTGGGCGCGGTCGAGGACGCGGCGGGCGTCACGTATCTGCGGCCCGAGACGGCCCAGGGGATCTTCGTCAATTTTCTCAACATCCTCGATGTGACCCGCAAGAAGCTGCCCTTCGGCGTGGCCCAGATCGGCAAGTCGTTCCGCAACGAGATCACACCCGGCAACTTCACCTTTCGCACGCGCGAATTCGAGCAGATGGAGATCGAGTACTTCGTTGTCCCCGAGGACGCCGAGGCGTCGTATCGCTCGTGGATCAAGGAGCGCTTTGACTGGTACACGCGCTACGGGATCCGTAAGGAGAACCTGCGCATCCGCGAGCACGCGCGCGATGAACTGGCGCATTATGCCAAGGCCTGCTCTGATATTGAATACAACTTTCCGTTCGGCTGGTCCGAACTGGAAGGGATCGCGAACAGGACGGACTTTGACCTGGTCCAGCACGAGAAGGCGTCAGGTAAAGAGATGCTCTATTTCGACCCCGCCGGGAACAAGAAGGTCCGGCCCCACATCATCGAGCCGTCGGGCGGGGTGGACCGCACGGCCCTGGCCTTTCTTGTCGACGCTTACCATGAGGAGATGGTCAAGGGCGAGAAGCGCGTGGTCCTGAAGTTTTCGGCGCCCCTGGCGCCCATCAAGGCGGCGGTCCTGCCCCTTTTGAAGAACCGCGCGCCCGTCGTCGAGATGGCAAAGGCCATCGCCACGGACCTAAAGAGGCACCTCGCCGTGGCGTATGACGACACGGCGGCCATCGGCAAGCTCTACCGGCGGCAAGACGAGGTGGGCACGCCCTATTGCGTGACCGTGGACGTGCAGTCGCTCGAGGACCAGAAGGTGACGGTGCGCGACCGCGACACGATGCAGCAGGACCGCGTCGAGGCGACCCGCCTAAAGCATTATCTGATGGACAAAGGAACGGCGGCGTGACCGGCGGGCACATAACGGCGGCCTGACCAGCCGGAACATTTACATCTAGTTTAGTTAGATACTCTCGACTTAGATCCCATCATCACACATAAGGGAAGGAGTTCAGCGGCAATGGCAAAGAAGAACGTGTACTTCTTCGGCGGTGGCAAGGCAGACGGCAACGAGAGCATGAAGAACCTCCTGGGCGGCAAAGGCGCCAACCTGGCCGAGATGGCCGGGCACCCCAAGCTCAGGCTTCCCGTCCCGCCGGGTTTCACGATCACGACGGAGGTCTGCACCTTTTATTATAAGAACGGCAGGAAGTACCCCCCGGGGGTCAAGGACGAGGTGGCCAGGGCCTTGAAGAAGGTCGAGGCGCTGATGGGCAAGAAGTTCGGCGACCCCGGGAATCCGCTGCTCGTCTCCGTGCGCTCCGGCGCCCGCAAGTCCATGCCCGGCATGATGGAGACGGTCCTGAACGTGGGCCTCACGGCCAAGACGATCCCCGGCATGATCAAGCAGTCCGGCGGCAACGGCCGCTTTGTCTATGACGCGTACCGTCGCCTCATCATGATGTACTCCGACGTCGTCATGGAGAAGGGCGGCGGCATCGAGCCCGAGGAGGACATGGGGATCCGCAAGCAACTCGAGCGCATCATGGGGGCCCTGAAGAAAAAGAAGGGTTACAATCTCGACGTGGAGATGACGCTCGCGGACCTGAAGGTCATCTGTGAGGATTTCAAGAAAAAGGTGAAGGAGGTCCTGGGCCGGGAGTTCCCGGACGACCCCATGGCGCAGCTGTGGGGCGGCATCGGCGCGGTCTTTGGCTCCTGGAACGGAAGGCGCGCGGTCGCGTACCGGCGCATCGAGGGCATCCCCGACGAGTGGGGCACGGCGGTCAACGTCCAGTCCATGGTCTTCGGCAACAGGGGCGATGATTCGGCCACCGGTGTCGCCTTCACCCGTAACCCGGGCAACGGCGACAGCCACTTCTACGGCGAGTACCTGATCAATGCCCAGGGCGAGGACGTGGTCGCCGGCATCCGCACGCCGGCGCCGATCAATAGGGTGTCCCAGAGCGACCACAACAAGGACCTGAAGACGCTCGAAAACGCCATGAGCGGCGTCTATAAGGAGCTTTTCAACATTCAGAACCGCCTGGAGAAGCACTACCGGGACATGCAGGATATCGAGTTCACCATCGAAAAGGGCCGCCTCTTCATGTTGCAGTGCCGCGTGGGCAAGCGCAACGGCCCCGCGGCCGTCAAGATGGCCCTGGACATGGTCCGTGAGGAGCTGATCACGAAAGAAGAAGCGGTGAGGCGTGTGACGCCCGATCAGCTGGATGAGCTGTTGCACCCGATCATCGACCCGGCCGAGGAGAAGAAGAACAGGCCCATCGGAAAAGGCCTTCCGGCCGGTCCGGGCGCGGCCGGCGGCACGGTCGTCTTTACTTCAGCGGACGCCGTGCGATGGGCCAAGGAAGGCAAAAAGGTCATCCTCGTGCGCGAAGAGACCAACCCCGAGGACATCGATGGGATGCGGGCCGCCGTCGCCATCCTGACGGCGCGCGGCGGCATGACGTCGCATGCGGCGCTTGTGGCCCGCGGCTGGGGCAAGTGCTGCGTCGTGGGGTGCTCGGCCATCGAGATCGACCTGGGAGCGAAGACCTTTCACATCGGCGACAAGGTCGTCAAGGAAGGTGCGTGGGTCACCCTGAACGGCACGAAGGGCCTGGTCTATGCCGGTCGACTCGCGATGATGGACGCGGCGGCCGAGAACCAGACATTCAATGACTTCTTGAAGATATGCGATTCGGTGCGCACGCTCAAGATCCGCACGAACGCCGACACGCCGGCAGACGCCAAGAAGGCGCGCGGTTTCGGGGCGGAGGGGATCGGGTTGTTCCGTACGGAACACATGTTCTACGGCAAGGGTTCCGAAGAGCCGCTCTTCCTGCTGCGCAAGATGATCATGTCCTCGACGGTCGAGGAGCGCCGCAAGGCCATGGAAGAGCTCTTCCCGTTCATGAAGAAAGACATCCTGGGGACCCTGGAGGCTATGGACGGGTATCCGGTGACGGTCCGTCTGCTCGACCCGCCGCTCCACGAGTTCGTGCCACACCAGAAGGAGCAGCGCGAACAGCTCGCCCGGAGCCTGAACATCAGCATGGAAGACCTTGAGAAGCGTGCCAACGCGCTCCAGGAGAACAATCCGATGATGGGGCACCGCGGCGTGCGCCTGGGCGTGACATACCCCGAGGTGAGCGAGACGCAATTCCGCGCGATCCTCGAGGCCGCGGCCGAGCTCGTCAAGGCCGGCAAGAAGGTGTATCCTGAGATCATGATCCCGGTCGTGGGCGCGGTCAAGGAGCTCGAGGACCAGTTGGCCCTCGCCAAGAAGGTCTACGCCGAGGTCCTGAAGAAGTTCGACCTGAAGAAGATTGACCACCTCTTCGGGACCATGATCGAGATCCCGCGGGCGGCATTGATCGCCGACAAGATCGCCGGGGTCGCATCCTTCTTCTCCTTCGGGACGAACGACCTGACCCAGATGACCTTCGGCTACTCGCGCGACGACATCGGCGGGTTCCTGCAGGATTACCTTGAAAAGGGCATCTTGCCGGACGACCCGTTCCAGACGGTCGACATTGAAGGTGTGGGCGAGCTGATCACGATGGGGATCGATCGCGGCCGCAAGACCAACAAGAACCTCAAGGTCGGCATCTGCGGCGAACACGGCGGCGACCCGCGCTCGATCGCCTTCTGTTACAAGGCCGGGATGAACTACGTCAGCTGTTCGCCGTTCCGCGTGCCGATCGCACGCCTGGCGGCGGCCCAGGCGGTGCTGGCCGAAAGGCCCTCAAAGAAAAAGGCCAAAAAGAAAACGTGAGGCAATGGATAATATCAAGGCCTACCTCAAGGAAGTGCGCAAGATCCCGCTCTTGACGCCCGAGCAGGAGATCGAGCTCAGCAAGAAGGCGCTCAAGGGCAACAAGAAGGCGCGGGACAAGATGATCCGCTCCAACCTGCGCCTGGTGATCAACATCGCCAAGAGATACATGCACCTGGGTATCCCCTTGATGGACCTGATCGAAGAGGGCAACGTCGGCCTGATGAAGGCCGTCGAACGCTTCAATCCCAGGAAGGGGTTCCGCTTCTCGACGTATGGGGCCTGGTGGATCAAGCAGAGCATCACACGGTCCATCTTCGACCAGTCCCGCACGGTGCGCATCCCGGTGTATGTCAATGAGCTACTCTCCAAATATAAAAAGGCCAATGAGCGCCTGATGGGCAAGCTCAAGCGCGTGCCGACGGACACGGAGCTGGCCAAGTCCATGAAGATCAACCCCGAGAAGATCCCTCGCATGCGTGGGTACCTCGCGCGCAACGCCTCGCTCGACATGCCGATCAGCGAGGAGGGGGGCAACGAGATCATTGACCTGATCGAGGACAAGAACGCCGTCTCGCCCGATGCGCAGATGGACGTTCTGCTCGTCAAGGAACGGCTCAGCGGGCTCATGGAGGCGGTCACGGAGCGCGAGCAGAAAGTGCTCAACCTGCGTTTCGGCATCCCGCTCGGCAAACAGCATACGCTCGCGCAGGTCGCCAAGAAACTTAAGATCTCCCGCGAACGGGTGCGTCAGATAGAAGAGAATGCCCTGAAAAAACTCAAGAAGTTCCTGTCCGCGCAGGATAAGGAGGTGTTGAAATAACATGGAACGGGCTAAATTTTATACCCTGGTCATCCCGCGCTTCGAAGACGTCTTTCACTCGTTTTTCGCCTCGGAGGTCATCAAGGGGGTGACCGCTGCGGCCAGCCGCCTGCGCGCCGACATCCTGATTCACATCACCGACCGCTCCGGCCACCAGGACTGGCTGAAGAACGAATCCATCAATTCGGATTTCGTCAAAGGGGTGATCTTCGCCGACATCGACGGAGACAAGAAGAAGCTGCTCCAGTTCATGCACTCCGGCAAGCCCTACATCGTGATGAACAACTATTTCAGCGAGACGATCAACTGCATCGCCATCGACAACCGCCGGGCGGCGATGGAGGTCGTCGAGTATCTGGTGAAGCTGGGACACAAGAAGATCGCGACCATCGCCGGTGACCTGTCGACCCAGGCCGGAGAAGCGCGCCTGGAGGGCTACAAGCAGGCCATGCAAAAGCACGGCCTGCCCGTGCCGCGCGGGTATGTGCAGGAGGGGTTCTTCCTGCGTACCCCCGCGCGGGCCGCCGCCAGGAACTTGTTGTGCCTGGATGAGCGTCCGACCGCCGTCTTCGCCGCCAGCGACGTGATGGCGCTTGAGGTCGTGGACGAGGCCCGGGCCCAGGGGCTGCGCATCCCGTGGGACGTCTCGCTCGTCGGCTTTGACGACAATCCGATCGCCGGCTACAGTCAGGTCCGCCTGACGACGGTGGCCCAACCCATCGCGGAGATGGGGCGCCTGGCCCTGGAAAAGCTCAACCTCATCGTTCAGGAAAAAGAGAAGCAACCCGTCAAGATCGTCCTGCCGACAAAGCTGATCAAGAGGGAGTCGTCCCTGGTCCTGGCGAGGGCTTAGCGCGCCGAGGAGGAACCGACATGGCACTGCTTCTTAAGAAAAAGATACGCAATGTCCCTGATTTCCCCAAGCAGGGGATACTCTTTCGTGACATCACGACGCTCCTGAAGGACGCCCAGGCGTTCCGGCAGGCCATCGACGAGTTGGCCGCAGCCGTCAAGGGAAAGAAGATCGATCACGTGGTGGCGGTCGAGTCCCGCGGTTTTATCTTTGGCGCGGCCCTGGCGTATAAGCTTAAGGTGGGGTTCATCCCGGTCCGCAAGAAAGGGAAGCTGCCGGCGCAGACGATATCGGCGGAATACGCCCTGGAGTACGGCACGGACTCCCTGCACATGCACACGGATGCCCTGAAGGCCGGGGACAAGGTCCTGATCGTTGATGACCTGTTGGCCACGGGGGGGACGGCGGCGGCCGTCTGCCAGATGACGGGCCGGCTCAAGGCCAAGATCGCAGGCATCATCTTCCTCATCGAGCTATGCGACCTGAAAGGCCGCAACAAGCTCAGCGGCTATCCGGTCTTCTCGCTGATCCAGTATTAAGTCTAGAGCCGCACACGCCCCCCAAAATCAGGGACACTCTTCACAACCCTATGAGACTTAGGGAATTACTCACTTTTATCGTCTCAATTTTATTATCGCTTTTTTTATTGGGCCTGGGCATAGGACTCAAGATCTGCGATGACAGATACGCAGTTGTGCTCATTGTTCTGGGTTTTTTTATGAACGCCTTGGCGCATTTTTTCCTTTGGAAGAAATTCTGGGTCCATTTAAAATCCTTAAAACGTTGATGTTCGGTTCTCGGAGAACGTGTCTCCGTTTTAACCGCAAGATCCTGCTTTACACCCATCCTCTAAGAGCGTATAATTCTCAAATACGCGCCAACTCGTCAATGGTTCGGCCCCTATAGCTCATCTGGATAGAGCACAGGTTTCCTAAACCTGGTGTGGCAGGTTCGAGCCCTGCTAGGGGCATATTTTGGGAAATACGGTCAGTCTTGGTTCGTCTCGGCTTCGGTGGCGGATGGCCGAGGCGGTGCGGCCCATCCGCGCGCAGCGGAAGGGGTCCCACGGGGGGATGGGTGGAGCGAGCACGGATGGGGCGACCGCCGAAGGCACGGCGTGACCGGACAGTGAGGCCGAGCCCCGCTCGGGGCATATTTCGGGAGATGCGGAGTGCTCAAGAAGATCAGGGCTCTTTTGGAGGAGTTCAAGGCCGTCCATGCGCGCTCGACCTATCTGCTGACGGAAGATTACATCGAGAAGTATCTTCACAGTGCCCCCAAATACCGGGACCCTAAGCGCATCACGCGGCATGAGCACAAGGTCTTTTCGCAGCACGGGGAGGACGGTATCCTCGGCGAGATCTTCCGCAGGACCGGGACGACGTCGCGTTTCTTCGTGGAGTTCGGCTGTGGAAAGCACGGGTCTGAAAATAACACCCTCGCTTTGTTGGTAGAGGGGTGGCGGGGCTGCTGGCTGGAGTGGAATCCGGTCCACGTGAAACGCATCGCGGCAAACTTCAAAAACCACGTCAGCAGGGGACAGCTCTCGGTCCAGGCCGCTCTTCTCACCGCACAGAACATCAACGAGATCTTTACCCGGCTCAACGTCCCCACGGAGTTCGACCTGTTATCCATCGACGTTGACGGCAACGATTACTGGCTTTGGAAGGCGCTGAAGGATTTTTCACCGAGGGTCGTGGTCATCGAATACAACGCGATCTTTTTGCCTTCCATGAAGTGGGTCATGAAGTACGACCCGCGTCACCGTTGGGATGGTTCTTCCCATTTCGGCGCCAGCCTCAAATCCCTGGAGCTTTTGGCCGGTCAAAAGGGTTACAGGCTGGTGGGGTGCGATTTCACCGGCGTAAACGCCTTTTTTGTCCGTGAGGACATCGTGGCCGACCGCTTCTTGTCTCCCTTCACGGCAGAGAACCATTACGAACCCCCCAGGTATTTTTTGGAACGTCAACAGGGACACCCCCGAAGATTCGGGGATTTTGAAGCCGTCTAACGGGAGAGGCGATCGTGACAAAGCAGGGTGCAAAATTTATCGAACTGCACACGCATACCTTAATAAGCGATGGGGTATTGTTGCCTTCGGAGTTGGCAAGGAGGTATGAGGAGGCGGGGTTCGGCGCGGTGGCGATCACGGACCACGTGGACCTTTCCAATATCAAGGCCGTGACCGTGTCCATCCGGGACTTCTGCAAGGCCTGGCCCAAGGGCCGCATCAGGGTCATCCCCGGGGTGGAGCTCACCCACCTGCCCCCGGAACAGTTCAAGGGCGCTGCCCGGTTCTGCCGCAAGCAGGGCATCCGGGTCATCATCGTCCATGGCGAGACTCTGGTCGAACCGGTGCAGGCCGGCACGGCTGAGGCGGCCCTAAGGGCGGATATCGACATCCTGGCCCACCCCGGGCTGATACGGGAGGAGTTGGTGGGCCTGGCGGCCCGCAAGGGTATCTTCCTTGAGATCAGCGGCCGCAAGGGCCACTGCCTGGGTAACGGCCGGTTAGTACGCCTCGCGCGGGCCCACAAGGCCAATCTGTGCCTGGGAACGGACGCCCACGAGCCCTCGGACATCCCCAGCCCCGCTTTTATGAGGGCCGTCGGCTTGGGCGCCGGTCTCGACGAGGATGAGGTGGATTCTATCCTGCGCCGGGCCTGGCGGACCTTCGCCGCATAGTCAAATTTGACCACCTCCACGCACCCTGCCCGTTTTTTCAAAAAAGTATTGACAAGCCCTTGCTAAATATGGTATTTGTAGAACTAAGCAACCAAACAGTAACCAGGCTATACCGTCAAAGACAGCTTCACATTACGGCGAGAAAGGGGGTGAATAAAATTCAGCCGGAGGTTGTCGCTAACTTGGCGATATAACTATAGATGGAAACTCCTAGGCACGTTAAAATACCTAGTATATATAGAAGATACTTAAGGAGGAAATCATAATGAGTAAACGTTTGGTGCTTGTATT
>CAZUQR010000033.1:0-19039 GCA_964622605.1 uncultured Planctomycetia bacterium | reverse complement strand
TCTCCAACAACGTGGTCGTCAAGATCGTCGACACCGTCAACGCCAACGTCTACGGGTTGTCCGAGGTCTTCAGCATCGCGGGCTCCATCACGGTGACGCAGCCCAACGGCGGCAACAACTGGCCCGTGGGTACTTCTCAGAACATCAGCTGGTCCAAGACCGGCACCATCGGCAACGTCAACATCTACGTGGACTACGGCTCCGGCTACGTGCCCACGCCGCTGGCCACGGTCGACGCCGAGTCGGTGTCGCTGTGGGCCTGGAACCCCATCCCGGACCAGGTCTCCAATAGCTGCAGGATTAAGGTCGCGGACGCGGATAATGAGGCGATCGTCTCCGATGAGTCGGACGCCGTCTTCAAGATCGCTGGAAGCTTCACGGTGACGGCCCCCGTGGATCAGGAGATCCTGGTCGTCGGCTCCAATTACGACATCACCTGGTCGCGTGCGGGCTCGGCCATCACCAACGTGAAGCTCGAGTATTCCATCAACAACGGGACCGACTGGACCGAGATTACGGATGCCGCCGAGAACACGGGCACATATCCGTGGACGGTCGAGGACGCCATCTCCAACAGCTGTAAGATCAAGGTCTCGGACCCCAACAACAGCGAGGCCTTCGATGACTCGGAAGGCAACTTCAAGATCAAGGGGTCCTTGACGGTCACCTCGCCGAACACCGGGGCGGAGTCCTGGGACGTGGGCAGCACCTATCCTGTCACCTGGACGAAGACCGGCTCCATCGCTTCCATCAACATCTACTATTCCCATAACAACGGCACGGACTGGACGAAGTTGAACACCGTCGCCGTGGATGCGACGCTCGGCACGTGGAATTGGAGTATCGACGAGACCGCCCAGCTGAGCACGCAGGCCCTTATCAGGATCGAAAACGCCGCAGACAGCACGGTTGACGACGCCAGCAACAACGTCTTCACGGTCAAGGGCGCGGTGGCGCTCTTGACGCCTTCGGCGGCCGACATCTCGCTGCGCGTGACCGACGGCTATAGCATCACCTGGAACAAATACGGCGCGGTCCAGAACGTCGAGATCCACTTCTCGACGAACGGCGGCATCATCGGCGGCGGCGCCTACGCGGGCGGAGACCTGATCACCACGGTCCCGGCGGCGGACGGCAACTACTCCTGGAGCGTCCCCGATCGCATCGGGACCAACGTGCGCGTGCGCGTGCGCGACGCGGCCAATAACGCGGTGTGGGATGAGTCGGACAATCCCTTCGAGATCAAGGGCAAGGTCCTGGTCAATGCGCCCAACGGTACGGAAGAGTGGTACGTGGGCGACCAGCACCCCATCATCTGGACACCGACCGGCACGTTCCCGCTGGTGCGGCTGCAGTATTCGACCAACGCTTTTGCCGATGAAGGCCAGACGGTCAACATCGTGACGCTGGCGGCCGGGGCGAGCGGCGTGCCGCAGAACTACACCTGGCCCATCCCGGACGCCATCTCGAACGCGATGAAGGTGCGCGTCAAGGACACGACGAACGATACGGTCAGCGATGTCTCGGATGCGACGTTCATCGTCCGCGGCAAGGTGACGCTCCTGACGCCCAACGGCACGGAGGAGTGGGTCGTTGGTTCTTCGCAGAACATCACCTGGTCGCGCGTGGGCTCCGTCACGCCGGTCAAGCTCGAATATTCGACGAACAGCGGTTCCCAGTATCCTTTCACGATCATCGCTTCCACGGACGGCCTGACCGGCACGTATCCGTGGACCATCCCTGATGCCCTCAGCGATCAGGTCCGCGTCAAGATTACGGACGTCAACGACCCGCTGGTGACGGATGCGTCCGACGCCGACTTCTCCATCAAGGGTTCCATCGTGCTTTTGACACCCAACGGCGGCGAGGCGTGGGGCGTGGGCACGACCCAGAACATCACCTGGCAGCGCAACGGTTCTTCCATCGCCAACGTCAAGCTCGAGTATTCCGATGACGGCGGCACGACGTATGGTGTCGTCATCGTGGCATCGACCGATGCGGCGACAGGCATGTATGCCTGGCCGATCCCCGATCACATCAACTCGACCATGAAGATAAAGGTTACCAGCACGACCGACGAGACGATCAACGATGTGTCGGACAACAACTTCAAGATCGTCGGCGTCTTGACGGTCCAGGCGCCCAACGGCGCGGAAGAGTGGGGGGTCCAGACCCAGCACAACATCACCTGGACGATGGCGGGTTCCCTCTCGAACGTGAAGATCGATTACTCGACGAACAGCGGCGGCCAGTATCCGAACCCCATCATCGCCTCGACCCCTGCGGGGGCCCTGGCGTACCTGTGGACCATCCCGGACGCGGTCTCCAATACCGTGCGCGTCAAGGTGTCGGATGCCAGCGATACCTCGGTCTTCGACACCTCGGACGCGGACTTCAGCATTGAGGCCCGCTTCGACGTGACAGCCCCGGACGGCGGCGAGGTCTGGGTGGTCGGTTCCTCCCATGACATCACGTGGACGAAAATAGGCTCCACCCCCAACGCCAAGCTCGAGTATTCGACGAATTCGGGTCTGACGTTCCCCAACACCATCATCGCCTCCACGCCCAACACGGGCGCCTACCCGTGGGTCATCCCGGACACTATCTCTTCGTCCGTGCGCGTGCGCGTGTCGGATGCCAACAATCCGGACGCCTACGATGATTCACTCGCGAACTTCAAGATCCGCGGCAACATAACGGTCACGGCGCCTAACGGCACCGAGGCCTGGATCGTTGCCAATAAATACAATGTCACCTGGACCAAGACCGGCTCCATCGCCAACGTCAAGCTCGAGTATTCGACCGACGGCGGGGCCACGTATCCGAACCTGATCCTTGTCTCTATCGGCGCGGATGTCGGCACGTACGAATGGACCATTCCCGACGACCGCTCCCAGACGGCCCGCGTCAAGGTGACGGACACGACGGACACCTCGGTCTTCGATACCTCCAACGCCGACTTCAAGATCCGGGGCAACCTGACGGTCACCTCCCCCAACGGCGCCGAGCAGTGGGAGGTCGGCTCGGTCCATGACATCACCTGGCTGCGCGTGGGCTCTGTCCCCACGGTGAAGCTTGAATACTCTATCGACGGCGGCTCGACCTATCCGAACACCATCATCGCCTCGACGGACGCTTCGGCCCAGACGTACCCCTGGACCGTCCCGGACAACATCACGAACCTGGCGCGCGTGCGCATCCTGGATACGACAGACTCGACGGTCAACGACATCTCGGACGCCAGCTTCAAGATCAAGGGCGTCCTCGTCGTGACCTCGCCCAATGCCGGAACCGAGGCGTGGGAGGTCGGCTCCGCTCAAGCGATCACGTGGACCCGTACCGGGTCCATCGCCAACGTCAAGCTCGAGTATTCGATCAACTCCGGCGGCACCTTCCCGTATGTCATCGCGGCCTCCGTGGGCGCTGCGGGCGGGACCTATACGTGGACGCCGATCCCCGACAACATCTCGGACCATGCCCGCGTGCGGGTCTCCGACACCACGGACAGCAGCGTCAACGACGTCTCCGACGCCGACTTCAAGATCATCGGCAAGATCACGGTCACTATTCCGGACGGCGGAGAGGTCTGGCCGGTGGGCACGACCCAGTCCATCACCTGGACGCGTGTCGGCGCGGCCCTGACCAGCGTCAAGATCGACTACTCGCTGGACGGCGGGGTGACGTATCCGAATCCGGTGGTCGCCTCGACGCCGGCCGCAACGGGCAACTATCCGTGGACTATTCCGGACACTATCTCGTCATCGGTGCGCGTCAAGGTAGCGAACGTCGATGACCCGGACGTCTTTGACGTCTCGGACGGCAACTTCAAGATCCGCGGCGACCTGATCCTGACCGCGCCCAACGGCAACGAGGTCTGGCTCATCAACTCCAACCACAACATCACGTGGGTGAAGAACGGCTCGATCACGAACGCGCGTCTCGATTACTCCGTGGATAGCGGGGGGACGTATCCCTTTAACATCACGACGTCCATCGACGCGAGCCTCCAGATCCTCAACTGGGTCATCCCGGACAGGCCGTCGATCCAGGTGCGGGTGAAGGTCGCCGACGCCGGCGACGCGACGGTCTTTGATACCTCGGACGCCAACTTCACCATCCGCGGCGGCTTCACGATCCTCGCGCCCGACGGCGGCGAGAAGTGGCCGGTGGGTTCCTCCCAGAGCATCACGTGGAACACCTTCGGCAGTATCGCCACCGTCAAGCTCGAGTATTCCAAGAATAGCGGCGCCAACTGGACCGTGATCTCGAACTCCGAGACCAACCTGGGCACCTACGGCTGGACGGTCCCGGACGCCATCTCGGCGCAATGTCTCGTGCGCATCTATGACACGGGCGACCCGAATGCGGTCGATGTGTCGGATGCGGTCTTCAAGATCCACGGGACCCTGAACCTGACCCAGCCCAGCGGCGGCGAGCAGTGGGGTGTCGCCTCCAGCCAGGACATCGTCTGGACGAAGAACGGCACCATGGCCAACGTCAAGCTCGAGTATTCGACGGACGGCGGGGCCACGTATCCGAACCTCATCGTCAACGCGACGCCGGCGGCCGCCCTGAGTTATCCGTGGACGGTCCCGGACGCCATCTCGGCGACCGTCAAGGTCCGCATCAGTGACTCGACGGATGCCGACGCGACGGACGTCTCGGACGGCGTCTTCAAGATCAGGGGATCCTTCCTCCTGTCGGCGCCCAACGGCGGCGAGGCGTGGATCGTGGGTACGGCCCAGGACATCACCTGGACGACCTTCGGCACGGTCACGAACGTCAAGATCGAGTACTCGACCAATGCCGGTACCGACTGGAACCAGATCGTGGCCTCGGCGGTCAACGGCGACATCTACTCGTGGACCGTCCCGGACGCGATCTCCATGCAGTGCCGCGTGCGCGTCTCGGATGCCAACGACTCCTCGGCCTCCGATGCCTCCAATAACAACTTCAAGATCCGCGGCGACCTGACGCTCACCGCGCCCAACGGTGGCGAGAAGTGGAACGTGGCCTCCAACCAGGTCATCGCGTGGGACCGCGTGGGCTCCATCGCCAACGTGCGCCTGGAGTATTCGGACAACGGCGGGGCGACGTATATCCCCATCGTCAACTCGACGCCCAACGCCGGCACCTACGCCTGGCCCATCCCGGACGTGATCACGATCCAGGCGCGCGTGCGCATCACGAACTTCGACGACCCGACGGTAACGGACGCCTCGGACGCCGACTTCAAGATCCAGGGGACCTTCGCGATCAGCTCGCCCAACGGCGGCCAGGCGTGGATCGTGGGCTCCTCTCACGACATCCTCTGGTCGACGAGCGGGACGATCAACTTCGTGGACCTCTCGTATTCGGTCGACGGCGGCGCCACCTACGACAGGACAATCATCACGTCGCTGGGCAATATCGGCCTGCACCCCTGGACCGTGCCGGACGATGTCTCAGGCTCCGTGCGTGTCAAGGTGGCGGATGCCAGCGACGACGAGGCCCTCGACACGTCGAACGCCAACTTCCGCATCCGGGCGACCGTGATCCTCACCTCACCTATCGGTGGGGAGCTGTATAAGGTCGGCTCCACCTATAATATTACGTGGACGACGATCGGCAGCATCCCGGACGTCAAGATCGAGTACTCCCGGTTCAACTTCCTGACGGATATCAACACCATCGCGGCCGCGGCGACCAATAACGGCTCCTACCCCTGGACCGTTCCGGACCGCATCTCCAACACCGTGCGCGTGCGGGTCTCCGATCCCAATGACGCGGGCGCCAACGATGTCTCCGATAGCGACTTCAGGATCATCACGGGCTTTACCGTGACGCAGCCCGACGGCGGTGAGATGTGGGACGTGGAGAGCAGCCATGACATCACCTGGACGTGCACGAGCGCGCCCGCGAACGTGCCGCAGGTGAAGATCGAGTACTCGGTCGACGGCGGCGCGACGTACCCCTATATCCTCGCCGCGACGGACAACGACGGATCGTTCACGTGGAACCCGATCCCCGATACCATCAGCGCCAATGCCAGGGTGCGCATCAGTGACCTGGCGGATTCGACGGCGTATGACATCTCGGACGCTCCGTTCAAGATCCGCGCGAAGTTCACCGTCAGTGCACCCGACGGCGGCGAGATCTGGACGGTAGAGGATGTCCGCAATATCACGTGGACGACGGTGGGGACCGTGGCCAACGTCAAGCTCGACTACTCGCTCAATGACTTCGGTGCCTCGACGCCGATCATCGCCAGCACCGCCAACGACGGCGTCTATGAGTGGACGATCCCCGACGCCATCTCGACGAGCGTCAAGGTGCGCGTCATGAGCACGACGGACTCCGACGCGTTCGATATCTCGGACGCCGACTTCAAGATCCGCGGCGACTTCGTCGTGACCGTGCCCAACGGCGCCGAGTTGTGGTTGATCGATCAGAACAACGCCGTCACGTGGAACACGATCGGCTCCATCGCCAACGTCAAGCTGATGTATTCGACGGATTCGGGGAGCACCTACCCGAACACGATCATCGCCTCGACGGCGAACAATGATACCTACCCGTGGCTCATCCCCGACGACCCATCGCCGACCGCGCGCGTGCGCGTCGAGGACGCCTCCGACGATACGGTGCATGACGACTCGGACGCCAACTTCCGTATCCGCGGTTTCTTCACCCTGAGTGCGCCCAACGGCGGCGAGGACTGGATCGTCGACACGGTGCACAACGTGACGTGGGTCAAGGGCGGCACGATCGGCTACAAGCTGATGTTCTCGATCGACTCGGGGAGCACCTACCCGAACACGATCGTGACCGTTGCCGATCCGGCGCAGAATACGGGCACCTACGCGTGGACGATCCCGGACACCATCAGCAAGCAGGTGCGCGTGAGGATCGAGGACCCGAACGACTCGATGACGAACGACGCGTCGGACGCCGACTTCACGATCCGCGGCGACTTTGTCATCACCGCGCCCAACGGCGGCGAACGGTGGGTGACGGCCGAGACCCGCGCGATCACGTGGAACACGACGGCCGGGACCATCGCGGACGCCAAGCTTGAGTACTCCAAGGACAACTTCGTTTCGGACGTGCACACCATCACGTCCTCGACGCCCAACACGGGCAGCTTCGGCTGGGTCATCCCGGACGACCGCTCGGTGACCGTGCGGGTGCGCCTCTCGGACGTCAACGATCCGATGGTGTACGACGTCTCCAACGCAAACTTCACCATCGATTATTACGCGATCACCTGGGAGTTGCGCGACCTGTTGACCAACGAGCCGTTGACGAACCTCTCGGCCGTGGAGAAGATCACCGCCACCGAGACGGTCGTCTGGCAGGCGAGCGGTTTGACGTCGCCGGTGGTCCAGGAGACGCCCTATGGCTTTTTCACCTGCAGCTGGGTCTCGACCGGATACGGCGAAAAGGCGCAGAACTTCGACTTCCAGGACGGCAAGACCGATCAGTCGTTCACCCTGTTTCTCGAGACGACGACGGTGCACATCTGGCGGGCCTATTCGGACTTCGCGTATACCGCCTCGACCGATTCGCTGGCCATCACGTCGTGGTTGGAGCGTGATGGCTTTGTCGTCAGCGGCGCCGTGGACGTGACCATCGATATCTATGACGCCGGCACCCTGATCCAGACGATATACAACAACACGCCGAACGCCGCGGGCTTCTTCGATATGACGTGGACACCGACGCCGCTGACAGAAGGCAAGGCCTACGGCACGATCACCAAGATCAAGAACGCGAGCGGCGCCATCTTCAAGACGCCCAGCTCCTTCCAGGTGACCACGGCCAAGCGCCTGCAGGCGACGCAGGACGCCGTCGAGGAGATGCGCGACCTGACCCTGCCGGCATTTCAGACGAGCGTATCGACGCTGATCACGACAAAGTTGGACGGTCAGGCCGTTCTCATCACCGACAAGATGGCCGAGCAAAAGCAGATCATCATCGATAAGACCAACGAGATGGTCACCTCCGTGAACACGACGCTGTCCAGTTTCGAGACGAAGTCCGATGTCGCTATCAAAAAACTCCAGAGCGGTGCGGACCAGGCGGTCCAGGCCGGTGAGGAGCTGGAGGCCACGGCCAAGAAGTACTCCTGGAAGGCTACGGTATCGCCCAATCCGTCGTTGCCGGGAGACCGCCTGACCTTCAGCTGTCAGGGGCCGTCGCGGCTGCAACCGTTGATTAGTATCTATAACTACGATAATACCGTCATCCAGAGAGACCGGATGATGACCGAGACAAGCGAAGGGTTGTATGTTTATGAGATCAAAGCGGACACGGGCGTCTTCACGCCGGGCAAGGCCTTTACCTATGTCATCACCGAACAGTTCACGGGGGGCCTCGTTTCCGGTTCGGGCATCGTCGAGTCGACCTCCATCACGGCGATCGCGGGTCTGGCCGCCGCCGCGCCGGAAGCGGAGCGCGCCGCCAAGAAGGTCCTGGAGGCCGTGACGACCCTGCAGGACGTCCTTATTTCCGACAACGCCGTCAATATCGGCCTGGCGCTGACGAACCTGCAGCAGACGGTGGAGGAGCTGCCGGCCCTCCTGTCCAAGGAGATTGGCAAGGGCGATCAGGTGAAGCTCCTGAATCAGGTCGCCGGCCGCTTGAAGTCCTTGATCGGCGACTCCGAAGGCATCGACCTGGAAGAGATGCTGGAAGAGGCGCTCGGCGAGAACCCGACGATCAAGGAGATACAGTCGAAGACCGAGGCCATCCAGGGCGTGATCAAGTTCCTGTCGCAGTTGTTCGAGGCCAAACTCGGCGGCATCGATTCGCCGATCGTTTCGACGTCGCTTGCGACCGGCAGCGTCAAGTTCCGCATCGCCGTGGCCAACCCGTCGGGCACCAAGGTGCAGACGGTGCCGGTCCAGGTGTACCTGCCGGCGGAGGTCAAGCCCGGCGACATCATGGATTTGGCGGGCCTGAGGCTCGAGTATGACTCGCAGAAGTCCATCTATTACGTCTACTCAGAGGGTGTGGAGCTGGCGCCGTTGGAGTCGCGTCTCTTCGAGGTCGAGGTGGAGGATATCTGGTTCGTCGACGAGAAAGAGATGGCCAGCCTCAAGGAACAGGCGGACATAGCGGTCGGACGCCTCAAGGATACGCAGTATTTCGAGGCGGCCCGCCTCATCGGCGCGCGGATCAACGAACGCATGGAGATGATCCTCAAGACCCAGGCGAACGACGAGACGTTGAGCCGCGAACGGCACATCGGCCAGTACCGCACGAACATGCAGGAGATCGAGAGGACCAAGGAAGACCTCCAGCGCATCGAGAAGCTCCTCGTGCAGTCTGGAACCCTGCCGGAGCCGGCGATGCTGAAGGACTTGAGGGTGGCGGGGCAGGTGCCTAACCGGCGCGTGACGTGGCTCGTCATCTTCGTCATCCTGATATTCATCGGATTCTTGGCGACCGTCTTCTTCTTCACGTGGAACGCCCAGGTGCGCATGACCGAGAAGCTGATCGTGGGCGCGCGCAAGGAGTCGTTCGGCAAGCCCAAACCCTTCGATGTCGAAGAAGGAAAAGAAGGTGAGAAGAAGGAATAGGACGACTTAACAATACATGATACGACACGCGACCCCGCACTTTCTATCCTCGGCTCTCAGCCTTCGTCGGGAAGTGCGGGGCCGACTTTTTAAAGACCTTAAAAAAGTCGCGACTAATTTGCGACAACTGTTGTCAAGCCGGTTGTCGCATTTTCGTTGCGACAGAGCAAAGCCATGGCTTCGATCGACGTTTTGATCGCGACCCCCCAGGGCGTCATCTTTGAAGGACGGGCCGAGAGCGCCCTTCTGCCCGGCGAGTGGGGAGTCTTCGAGGTCCTGCCTTACCATAAACCGTTACTGAGCCGCCTGATTAGTGGTATAATAGTCGTCGATCGCAAGCGCCTGGAGATCAGGAGGGGTGTCGTGCAGGTGCGGGGGAACAAGGTCACTGCGATCGTGGAGACACCTTGAAATCAGTCGATAGGCGATAGTTATCAGGTGAAGTTGGCATAGAAAGACCAGGTCTTTCTATGCCAACTTCTATGCCGTTTTTCTTGGAACCTGGAACGAGGTAAGATGTCCCGAAACGCTGCTCTTGTCTTGATCTTCAGTGTGTGCATCATGGGGCCGGTCGCGGTCTTGATGGTCAGCGCCTTTGCGAGCATCATGGCGTTGGGCCGCAACCCGTCGGCCACGCCGAAGATCTTCACGGCCATGGTGATCGCCATGGTCTTTGCGCTGGCGGTCTCCGTGATCGCCATGATGATCGTCTTCCAGCTGTTTTCCGGCAAGCCGGGCGCTTAGGAGGCCCTGACACAGGAGCCTGTTTATGTTCTGGGTACAGATCGTCATCGTTCAGGCCCTCATCTTCGGGGCGCTCATCTACGCGCTGCGCCAGGTCTTGACGAAGAATATCAGCCATGCCACGTCGCACCTGGATGAGTTGAATGCCGACTTCATCCGCCGCCAGGAGGAGATCCGGCACAAACAGGAGGAGGCCGACCGGTATCGTAAGGAGATCATAGATAAAGCCCAGGGTGAGGCCGAGCGTCTGCGTCAGGAGATGATCCTCCAGGTGGAAGCGGAAAAAGAAAAGATGCTGACCGATGCCCGCGCCCAGAGTGCGGATATCGTCGCCAAGGGCGAGAAGACCAAGGACGTGATCACGCAGGAACTGCGGCGCACGGTCGAGGCCAGGATGTCCGAACGGCTGGCGGACTGCTTTGTCACGGTCTTGCCGGACCACGCCCGCCAGGTGCTCCATGACCTCTGGGTCGCGGATCTCCTGAGCGGGGCCCTGGGCGACTTTTCGACGATGCATCTTTCCGATGACGCCCAGACGGTGCGGATCGTCAGCGCGTATCCCTTGTCCGACACGCAGAAGAAGGCGCTTCACAAGAAGCTCAAGGATACTTTTGAGAAAGAATTTGATTTTCGCGAGGAGGTCGATGCCGCGCTCCTCGGCGGCGTGCTCCTGGAGATCGGCAGCCTCGTTTTAGACGGGAGCGTCCGCAACAAGGTCCAACAGGTCATCCATGAAGCCGTCTGATCATCCGACAACGACGCCTGCGTCCGGTGTCTTGCGCGCGGACTTTGACGTGCGCGAGATCGGCGTCATCAAGTCGGTGCGCGAGTTCATCGTCGAGGCGTCCGGCATGCCGTCGTGCGTCAACGGTCAGCTCGTCGATTTTCAGGACGGCGCCAAGGGCATGGTGATGGGGTTCAAGGAGGAGGACGTGCAGATCCTGGTCCTGGGATCCCATGCGAAGATCCAGGCCGGCGACCGGGTGTTCAACAGGGGCCAGCAGTTGTGGCTTCCCGTCGGCGAGAAGTTCGTGGGGCGCCTGGTCTCGGCCCTGGCCGTCCCGGTGGACGCCATGGGGCCTATAGAGCCGGACGACCACTTCACGCTCTTCCGGGACGCGCCGGGCGTCATGGACCGCGTCCCGGTGGACCAGACCCTGGAGACAGGGACGAAGATCTTAGACGCCGTCATCCCCATCGCCAAAGGCCAGAGACAGCTTCTGATCGGCGACCGCCTCACGGGAAAGACGAGCGTGGCCCTGGACTGCATCCTGAACCAGAAGGGCAAGAACGTCATCTGCATCTACTGTTGCATCGGCAAGACCTATTCGGGTCTCCTCAAGGTCATGAACCTCTTGAAAGAGCGCGAGGCGATGGAGCATACCATCGTCGTCAGCGGCGCGGCATCGGTGCCGGCGGGCGAACAGTTCCTGGCGCCCTACGCCGCCTGCACGCTGGGTGAGTACTTCATGCACAGCGGCCGCGACGTCTTTGTCGTCTTTGACGACATGACCAAGCACGCGTGGGTCTACCGTCAGATCTCTCTGTTGCTCGAGCGCGCGCCCGGACGCGAGGCCTACCCGGGCGATATCTTCTACATCCACTCTCAACTTGTCGAGCGCGCCGGCTATCTGAAGTCCGAGCTGGGGCACGGCTCCATGACCTTCTTTCCCATCGTCGAGATCCTCCAGGGTGACGTGACCGGCTACATCCCGACGAACCTCATCTCCATGACCGACGGGCAGACCTACTTCAACTCCGCCCTCTTCAATAAGGGGATCCGTCCGGCTATCGACTTCGGCTTGTCGGTCTCCCGTATCGGCAACAAGGCCCAGTGGCCGATCATGAAGGGGCTCTCGGGCAAGCTGCGCCTGGATTATCTGCAGTATCAGGAGCTCCTGCAGATGACGGCCCTGCGGGCGACGGGGCTCTCGAAAGACGCCCAGGCCAAGCTCAAGCGCGGGGAGGCGATGACGCAGCTCCTCATCCAGGAGAAGAACCGGCCCTCGCCGATGGGAGAGCTGATCGTGCAGCTTTACGCGCTCCACCGGGGGCTCCTGGACGACATGTCCCAGCCGGAGATCCAGCGCTTCAAAAAGGACTTTTTCCCGTTCTTCAAGCAGACGTGTCCGGATGTCGTCGCGGAGTTCAAGGATGTCGACGAGCTGACGTCGGAGATGAAAGAGGCGACCAACGCGGCGCTCAAGAAGTTCTTCGGCGTCGCATAGAGACCAAGACGCCTTCAGCCAGGCAGATGCTGTTTTGCCCCGAGGGGAACGTGAAGGTCATTTCACAGATCAAGAAGGACCTGGACTTTAACCGCAGCCTCTTTTCGCTGGTCGAGGTGCTCAAGTCCGTGGCCGTCTCCCACTACCGGATGCTGGAGAAGCTGATCAAGAGCGAGGAGCAGTTTTACGTCGTCCTGCGTCAGTTTTTCGAATTCGCGTATTTCCGGACAATGGAGCATCCCTTTCTGAGCGGGACGCCGGCGCCGGCCGGCATCGTGGCCATTACTTCCGACATGGGGCTCCTGGGTGGTCTCAACCTGAAGGTCATGGCGGCGGCCTTTGAGGCGGCCCAGAAGGGACCGTCGCGCCTCATGGTCATCGGTGAAAAGGGGCATGCCCTGGCGCGCGAAGGGGGTTTTTCTTTTATCGCCTTTCCGGGCGTGAAGGACGAGGAACGCTACGGCCAGTCCCTGGCTATCCGTGATTTCGTGATGGAGCAGCTCGCGACCGGGAAGATCGGGTCGCTCGCGGTCTTTTATCCGGAGCCGGTCAGCTTTCTCGTCCAGCGCGTCAAGAAGATGGTGATGGTGCCCTTTGATATCCCGGGCAGAGAGGAGCCGCTGGACCCGATGATGATCCGGGAGACGATCCTGGAGTCCAAGGCGAGCGACATCATTGCCTACCTGATATCGTTGTGGCTCGGCCAGGCCCTTTACGAGATACTGGGCTTCAGCCGCCTGGCGGAGCTTTCGGCGCGCTTCCTCCACCTGGAGGGCAGTTCCCAGAGGATCAAAGAGTTGGAGAAGAAGCTGCAGCTCGTCTATTTCCGCGTCCGTCACGAGTTGATCGACAAGAGCATGAGAGAGATCTTTTCGGCGAGGTCCTTGTATGTCGCTTCCTGAAGGGACCCCGGGCAAAGAGGGCCATGTCATCTGTGTCCAGGGGCCGGTCGTCGACGTCAGGTTTGAGAGTGTCAAGGACCTGCCCCTCATCTACGAGATGTTGGTCGTCACGACCACGGACGGCCGAGAGGTCACTCTCGAGGTGGCCGAGCACCTGGAAGGGGGCATCGCCCGGTGCATCGCGATGAGCTCGACTTTTAATATCCAGCGCCGCACCGTGGCGCGCGCGACGGGCGCGCCGATCTCGATTCCGATCGGCGACGCCCTCTACACGCGCATCATCAACGTCATGGGGGATCCCATCGATCAGAAGGGCCCGATCACGACGGGCGAGAAGCGGCCGATCCGGCGTCCCGCCCTGGGCACGAAGATCCCCGGCTTCAAGAAGACCGGGATCAGACCCGAGTACATCGAGACGGGTATCAAGATACTCGACCTTCTGTTTCCTGTCTTCAAGGGCTCCAAGACCGGCATCCCCGGGGGTGCGGCGCTCGGCAAGAGCATCCTGACCCTCGAGATCATCCACCACATCGTCAAGAAGCACGAAGGCACGTGCGTCTTCATCGGCGCGGGCGAGCGTATCCGCGAAGGCAACGAGCTGTATTACGAACTCAACAAACACGGCATCCTGCAGAAGATGATGATGGTCTTCGGCCAGATGAACGAGCCGCCGGGAGCGCGCTTCAGCGTGGCCATGACCGGCATCACCCTCGCCGAATCCATCCAGCGGCAGAACAAGGACGTGCTCCTGTTCGTGGACAACATCTTCCGTTTTGTCCAGGCGGGCGCGGAGATCTCGACGTTGCTCGGCCGCGTCCCGTCGGAGACGGGGTACCAGCCGACGCTCCTGGCCCAGGTCGCGGAGTTCCACGAACGCATCCGTTCGTCCGAGGAGGCGGGCGGATCGGTGACCTCGTTCGAGGCGGTCTACGTGCCGGCGGATGACTTGACGGATCCCGCGGTCGTCGCTATCTTTACTTTCTTGGACAATTTGCTCGTCCTGTCGCGCGAGCGCATCCAGTTGGGGTTGTACCCGGCGATCGATCCGCTCCTGTCGAGTTCCTCGACGCTCGATCCGGACCTGGTGGGAACACGGCACTTCGAGATCGCGCAGCGGGTATTGCAGATCTTTCAGAAGTACGAAGAGCTGCGGCGCATCGTCCTCGTCGTCGGGATTGATGAGCTCTCGGCCTCGGACCGCGCGATCTACGAGCGGGCCCGCAAGCTGAACTATTTTCTGACGCAGCCGTTCTTCGTCGCCGAGGCGTATACCGGCAAAAAAGGAGAATTCGTGACCCGCGAACAGACGCTGGAGGGGTGCGAGCGCATCGCAGGGGGGCGTGTGGACTATAAACCGGAGGCCGAGTTTTACATGATCGGCGTCCTGCCGTAAAATAGGAGCAAGGGTAAAGGGGGGGCATGTCGGGAAAGCCGTTGGGGGAGATCCTGTTGGCGAAGAAGCTGATTTCGCTGCAGCAACTGGAGCAGGCGCTCGGCGACCAACAGGAGGACCGCCGGGAGTTTCTGCTCGGCAAGATCCTGCTGCGCAAGGGGTTGATCACCGAAGACGACCTGATGAACGCCCTGGCCGAGCAGTGCGGCATCGCCTACGCGAGCCTCGAAGATCAGTATATCGATTGGAACCTGTGCCGAAAACACATCCGGGCGGTCGGCACCGAGAGGGCGTTTTTTCCCTTCAAGGAGACGCAGGATTCGTTTTGGGTGGCGCTCTCCAATCCGCTCGACGTCGCGGCGCTCGCGCGCCTGGAGGAGAACGTGCGGCCCAAGGCGATCAAGTTGCTCCTGATCAAGGACAGCGAGCTCCAAGAGCTGATCGCCCAGGCCGAGAAGCAAAAGATGAAGGATCTCAAAAACATGCTGGATAAGGAAGCATAGGATGCTCTCACGCGCGGATCAGGCATTGGCCAAGGCCTTGCGCTCCAAGAAGCGCATCGCGACGGACGTCTTCGACGGCCTCCTGGCCCAGGCCCAGGAGCGCAACGTCTCGCTCCAGCACCTGGTGGTGAGTCAGGGTCTCATCCCGGAAGAGGAGTGTCTGCATGTGCTCGCCGAGGCGATGGGGCTGGATGTGGTGGATCTGGGTTCCGCGTCCGTCGATAAGGACGTCCTCAAGCGCATCCCCGTCAAGATCGCCTCCTACTACAAGTTCTTTCCGCTCTCCCTCCATGAACGGGTTCTGAAGGTCGCCGTGGCCGCCCCCCTCGACATCCGGACGGAAGACGAGATCCGCATGCAGTTGGGTTATGAGGTCCGCTCGGTCCTCGCGCGCGAACAGGATGTCGTCCGGATGCTCAAGCTCCATTACGGCATGGGCGCGGAGACGATCGGCGAGATCCTTTCTCAGTCTTCCCAAAGGGCGGGTCCGGGAGTCCCGGTTCAGGAGGCGGAGTTCGCCGTCGAGAAGATCGAAGACATCGAAAGGCAGGCCCAAGAGGCCTCGGTGATCAAGCTCGTCAACCAGATCCTCCTGGAGGCCTACCGGCGAAGGTCCACGGACATCCACATCGAGCCCTACCGCGACAAGGTCCGGTTGCGCTACCGCATCGATGGGGTCCTTTATGACGCCCACGTGGCCCCGGAGGTCAAGCGGTTTTTGAGCGCCGTCCTCTCGCGCATCAAGATCATGGCTAACCTCAACATCGTCGAGCACCGCCTGGCCCAGGACGGCCGCGCCATCGTCAAGACGCAGGACCAGACGCTCGACCTGCGCGTCTCGTTCATCCCCACGCCCTACGGGGAGAGCGTCGTCATCCGGATCCTGCCTTCCAAGATGCTCTACAGTCTCGAGAAGCTGGGGCTTTCGCAGGATTATCTGGAGGCCTTCGAGGCGCTGATCAAGAAGCCCCACGGCATCCTCTTCGTGACCGGTCCGACGGGCAGCGGCAAGACGACGACGCTTTACGCGTGCCTGAGCGATATCAACACGAGCGCCCGCAAGATCATCACCATCGAGGATCCCATCGAATACGAGATGGAGGGGATCACGCAGATCCAGGTGCTGCCTGAGATCGGCTGGACCTTTGCGCGCGGCCTGCGCAGCATGCTGCGTCACGACCCCGACGTCATGATGGTCGGCGAGGTGCGCGACATGGAGACGGCCGAGATCGCGATCCGCGTGGCGCTGACCGGCCACCTCGTCGTCTCGACCCTGCACACCAACGACGCCGCGAGCGGCATCACGCGCCTGACGGACGTGGGGGTCGAGCCGTACCTGATAGCTTCCAGCGTCGAGGCGTTCATCGCCCAGCGCCTGGTGCGGGTGATCTGTGCGGGGTGCAAGGAAGAGATCCCGCATGACGCCAAGGACGTCCTCCACGCCGAGTTGCGCCGCCAGATCGCCAGGGACATGGGGATAGAAGACCTTAAGGACATAAAATTGTACCGCGGCGCCGGTTGCCCTTCGTGCAACGGGACCGGCTATTTCGGCCGGACGGGTATCTATGAACTGCTCCTGATGGACGACCTGATCCGCGAGCTCGTCGTGAAGAAGGCCCCCTCGGCGCAGATCAAGAAGATTGCCGTGGCGCACGGCATGCGCACCCTGCGCCAGGACGGGTGGATGAAGGTGATGCAGGGCGTGACCACCATCGACGAGGTGCTGAAGGTCACCCAGGCGGAGGAGGCGCCGGGGAGGGAATCCGGCGGCACCGGGGGCGTCGGCCGCGGCCGGGAGCCGGCGGCAGAGGGGCTCACCGGCGGACCGGACGGCCAGCGCGCCTACGTGCGCCTGACCGGCCGCGTCAATATCCGTTTCAAGGTCTTCGGGAACCTGGATGAGGTGAGAAAGGGCGGTTTTCAGCCGGAGTCCCTGTCGGCCACCGTGAACGTGAGCGCCGGCGGCATGCTCTTTGCCTTGGAGGAGTCCATCCCCGTCGGCGCGTTCGTCGAGCTCAAGCTCGAGCTTCCCGACAGCAAGGAGCCCGTCGTGTGCCTTGCCCGGGTGGTGCGCGTCGAAGAGATCGAGCCGCTCAAGAAGTACAACATCGCGGTCCAGTACATGGACATCACGAGCGCCGACCGCGCCCGTGTCAACAAATTCGTCCTCGCGTGAGGGTGAGACGTGAAAGGCCGGATCCTTGAAGCCTCACGGTCGCGTGAGGCGGTTTTAAGCTTAAGCGTCAGACCTTTGGTCTCACACAAGGAATAATATGCCGCAATTCTATTATCGCGCCAAGAAGGGGCCCGAGGAGATCGTCGACGGACTCATCGAGGCGTCGAGCCTCGACGTCGCCATCGACAAGATCAACCAGATGGGGTGTCTGCCCATAGAGGTGAAAGCGGGCGGCAGGCCCACGGCGGCCCAGGAAGAAGGACCGGTTATCCGGGCGACGCCGTCGGCCTTGCGTCAACGCGTGCGGCCCCGGGATATCACGGTCTTCAGCCGCCAGCTCGCCACGCTGATCAAATCGGGCGTGCCCATCCTCAGGGCGCTTTATATCATCGCCGGGCAGTCGGACAGCAGGGGGCTGCGCGTCCTCCTCGCGCAGGTCAGCCGCGACGTCAAAGAGGGCAAGTCTTTCTCCGCGAGCCTGACGGCCTGGCCAAGGGTCTTTTCTTCCTTTTACATCGCGATGGTGCGCTCCGGCGAGGACAGCGGGACGCTGCAGGAGATCCTCTTTCGCATCGCGCGCTACCGCCAGAAACAGGAAGAGATGTTTTCGCGCTTCCGGGCGGCCCTGGCGTATCCCATCCTGATGGCGGTCGTCGGTGCCGGCACCGTCGTCTTCATGTTTACCTATGTCCTGCCCAAACTTATCACGGTCTTCAACCAGATCGGGCAGGAGCTGCCTTGGGCGACGCGGGTGGTCCTTGGGATCAGCGATTTTCTGCGTACCAACGGTCTCGTTCTATTGATCGGCGTCGTCGTCTTCGTGATCCTGGCTATCCGGACAGGGGCTACACGGGGCGGTCGTGTCTTTTTGAGTTCCCTTTCGCTGCACATACCGGTCGTGCGCACGTTCTTTTTGTATAACGACCTGGCCCGGTTCTGCCGGACCCTGGAGATCCTCATCCGCAGCGGCATCCCGATCCTCCGGGCCCTGAGCGTGAGCGTCCCGGTCGTGTCAAACGAGATCCTGAAGAAAGAGCTCGGCCGCAGCGCCGGGGACCTCGAGCAGGGCACGAGTTTCGGCGCGAGCCTCCAGAGCATCAAGTACCTGCCGGCGTTCCTGGTGAGCCTCGTCTCGGTGGGCGAGGAGTCGGGCAGGCTCGACGAGGCGCTCCTCGAGGTCGCCGAGACCTATGAGCAGGAGTGCGAGGAGACGATGCGCATCCTCTCCTCGCTCCTGGAGCCGCTCATGATCCTGGTGATGGGGCTTATCGTCGGCTTCATCGTCGTGGCGATGCTTTTGCCGATCTTTCAGATGAACGTGATGGCCAACTAAGGTGCTGGCGGCCGGACGGGTCTTCCTCCTCCGCCAGACGAAGTTTTTCGCTCATCGGCACGGCTTGGGACGCGCTGCTCGGCGACATAACGCTTCGCCTGCGCACGCGCCCCAAATCCTTGCCGACATCTGCCGAAAAACTTCTGATTGTCTGGCGGAGGAGGAAGACCCGCCCGACGCGTCAGCCACAAGATTGA
>CAZUQR010000032.1:18479-19773 GCA_964622605.1 uncultured Planctomycetia bacterium | reverse complement strand
CGAGGCGCCGGGCGGGGCGTCGCGTGAGGCGCCGGGCGGGGCGTCGCGTGAGGCGTCGGGCGAGGCGCCGGGCGGGGCGTCGCGTGAGGCGCCGGGCGGGGCGTCGCGTGAGGCGCCGGGTGAGGCGTCGCGTGAGGCGCCGGGCGGGGCGTCGGGTGAGGCGCCGGGTGAGGCGCAGGCCGAGGCGCAGGCCGGGGCGCAGGGCCTGGAAGAGCAGGGCGATGCGGATTGACGTTAAGGTCATCCCGAAGGCCGCGCGTTGCCGCGTCAAGGAAGAGGCGGGCCGGTTCAAGGTCTACGTGACAGCCGCGCCCGAGCGCGGTGAGGCGAACGCGGCGTGCCTGAAAGCATTGAGCGCTCACTTCGGTGTCCCTTTAAAAAACGTGACGCTGCTCCGAGGGCACCGCTCTCCGCACAAGGTCATCTCCATAGAACGCTAATCATGTCTCTATCCGGATTGATGGTTCGCCGTGAGGCGGGGTGTTTCAGCGTGCCGCTCCTCGAGGGGATGGGGTTCTTGGCGTCGTGGACGACGCGGGAACATGATCTTGGTTTTGAGGCGAGGGGACGTTTGGCCGCGTTGCGGCGCCTCGGCATCGACGCGAAGCGCCTGGTATGTCCGTCACAGGTCCACGCCGACCGGATCGCGGCGGTGGGCCGCAAGGAGAGGGGACGCGGCGCCAACAGCCGCCGGACGGCATTAAAAGATACGGATGCCCTGATCACGGACACGCCCGGCACGATCCTGTCGGTCTTGACCGCAGATTGTCTGCCGGTTTTTCTGGTGGCGGGTGGCGGCCGCGCGGGTGGCGACCAGGCGCGCGGCGGCCAGGCGGCCGGCCTCATCCACGCGGGCTGGCGCAGCCTTAGGAAGAGGATCGTCGTCAAGGCCGCCAGGAAGATGGCGCGGGAGTACGGCATCCGGCCCCGCATCCTGACAGCCGTCCTGGGCCCGGCCATCCGGTCATGCTGTTATGAGGTTGGAGATGATTTCTTGAGCATCTTCCCCGCGTCGGCGACCCGGCGTCGTGGCAAAGTCTATATGGATCTTGCCGCCGAGGCCGCCCGCCAGCTGGCGACGGCCGGCGTGCCATCTAACCGCATATTTGACAGTAGGTTATGTACCTGTTGCTCCGGCCATCTCTTTTACTCCCGGCGCCGCGACACAGAGGAGACCGGCCGCAGTTTGTCGACACTGGAGATCCTGAAGACATCCGCCTAAGGTCCAGGAACGGCAGCCCCGTCACGGCAGCCCCGTCACGGCAGCCCCGTCACGGCAGCGCCGTCATGACAG
>CAZUQR010000032.1:14768-18379 GCA_964622605.1 uncultured Planctomycetia bacterium | reverse complement strand
CTCAGGCACGGCAGCTCAGGCACGGCAGCTCAGGCACGGCAACTGAGGCACGGCAACTGAGGCACGGCAACTGAGGCACGGCAGCTCAGGCACGGCAGCTCAGGCACGGCAGCTCAGGCACGGCAACTGAGGCACGGCAGCCTCGGTATGGCACCTTAAGCAGGCAGCCTGGGCACGGCGCCTTGCCGCCGCCCGGAAAAAATGTTAAAATAGGCCGAAGGCCGCAAGGGGCGTCCGAGGCCGCCGGGATATGACATTCAAAAGACCTGGTCTTTCGAGTGTCAAAAAGTGACACTGAAAAGACCAGGTCTATCGAGTGTTACGGCCGCCGAGTCGGTGAGGCGGCCCGGGGACGCGCCAGGCGCTCACGCCAGACCCCGAGAGGCGAGAAGCCATGATCAAGCCCATCGAGATCAACGACACGCAGTTCGACACGATCGTCCTACGCGCACCGGTACCGGTACTCCTGGTGTGCACGAGTCCGGAGTGCATCATCTGCAAGACCATGGCCGAACGGCTCCGGGAGGTCTCCAAAGAGGCCGGTCCCAAGATGCTCTTTTTGAGCCTCGACGTCAATGAGAACAAGAAGTGGCAGGCCCTCAAGGTCCGCGTCATCCCGACACTCCTGTATTTCAACTCCGGCGCCCTCGTGGCCCGCCAGGACAACTTTCCCGAAATCGAAGAGATCCGCGCGCAGATCAACGAGCTGCTCGGCAGGGCGGTCAGCGGAGCCGGGTCTGACAATGGGGTTCCGGCTCGCGGGAAGGTGTGAGGCGGTGCGGCGGGGCGCTTTATCCCGTGACGCGATAAAACGGGCGTCACGGGACCTTCAGCCCCGTGTTAGATGCAGGCAAAGGATGGTGACACGGGGACTTCGTCGGGATAATGGGTGCGGGTAAGACGGAGGTAACCATGGCTCAGGTGAAGGTTTTTTCCACGCCGACGTGCCCGTACTGCCTCAGGGCGAAAGACTACCTGAAAGAGAAGGGCGTCGCCTTCGACGCCGTCGATGTCTCGAGTGACCGCGCGGGCTTGGAGGAGATGATGCGCGTCTCCGGACAGATGGGCGTGCCGGTGATCCTCGTCGATAATGACGTGATCGTCGGTTTCGACAAAGAGCGCCTCAACGCGAAGCTCGGCCTATGAGCCTCCTTGATTGTGTCATCGTCGGCGCCGGCCCGGCGGGCATCACGGCCGCGGTCTACGCCGCACGCAAGCGCATGGATTTTTTGGTCGTCACGCAGGACATCGGCGGGCAGACCGCCCTGAGCGGCGACGTCGAGAACTATACGGGCTATCAGTTCATCACGGGCAGCGAGCTCGTCGCGAAGTTCGAAGAGCACCTCAAGCAGTTTGGCGTCCGCCTCAAGGACGACACGCCCGTGGCGCACATCGCGCAGGCCTCCGACAAGACATTCGAGGTCCGGACGCCGAAGGAGGTCTTTGCCTGCCGCACGGTCATCGTGGCCTCGGGCCGCCGGCCGCGGTTGCTGAACGCCCGGGGAGAGGAGGCCTTCCGCAACAAGGGCGTCACCTACTGCGCCACCTGCGACGGGCCCCTCTTCGCCGACAAGGACGTCGCCGTGATCGGCGGCGGTAATTCGGCGCTTGATGCGGTCCTGCAGATGGTGAAGATAGCGGCCAAGATCTATCTCGTCGACGTCAACCCGCAGCTCGGCGGCGACGCCGTCATGCGCGAAAAGGTGCTGGCCTCCGATAAGGTGGAGGTCTTGAACGGAGCCGTCACCAAAGAGATCTACGGACGTCAGTTCGTGGAAGGCATCAGACTCGAGCACAAGGGCGGCGTCCGGGACCTCGCCGTCGCGGGGGTGTTCGTCGAGATCGGCTCGGTCCCGAACAGTAACATCATCGACTTCGTCAAGAAGAACGAGGCCGGGGAGATCGTCGTCGACAACCTGAACCGCGCCAGCGTCCCCGGCGTCTTCGCGGCGGGCGACGTCACGGACGTGCCCGAAAAGCAGATCATCGTGGCGGCGGGCGAGGGCGCCAAGGCGGTCCTGGGGGTTTTCCGCTACCTGTCTCAGATGAGGTGAACGGTATGCGTTATTGCGTGGTGTTGGTGACGGCCCCGAAAGGGGGTGCGGCCCGGAAGCTGGCCCGCCTGATCCTGAAACGGCGGCTGGCGGCCTGCGTGAACATCATCAAGGGGATCGACTCCCTCTTCTGGTGGGAGGGCAAGATCGATGCCGCCAGGGAAGATCTGATGGTGGTGAAGACCCGGCGCGACCTCCTGGCGTCCCTGACCCGGACCATAAAAAAAGCCCACAGCTACAGCGTCTGCGAGGTCGTGGCCCTGCCGATCATCGGCGGCAACAGGTCCTACCTCGACTGGCTCGGCGCCTCGTGCCGGAAAGGATAGACGACGATGATCTCCGGAAACCATCCTTTTGAATTCCTGATCGCGTTCGGCGCGGGCGTGCTCGTGAGCTTCTCGCCGTGCGTGTATCCGCTCGTGCCCATCACCGTCGGCTACATCGGGGCCGGCGCCCAGAAGAACCGGCTCCACGCGTTCTTCAACAGCCTCATCTTCGTCCTGGGCATGGCGATCACCTATTCGGTCCTGGGGGTCTTTGCCAGCCTCAGCGGCAAGCTCTTCGGTCAGATCAGTTCAAGCCCGGTCTCTTTCTTCATCATCGGCAACATCTGTATCCTCTTCGGGCTCTCGATGCTGGGTCTCTTCGAGCTGCACGTTCCGGACTTCTTTCTCAACCGGATGAAAAAACACAAATCAAGGCTCTCGGTCTTCCTGCTGGGCGTCACGTCGGGGCTGATCGTGGGGCCGTGCACCGCGCCGGTCCTCGGTACCATCCTGGTCTACGTGGCGACCAAGCAGAACCTCTTCTACGGGGTGTTTCTTTTGTTCAGTTTCGCCTACGGGATGGGGGCGCTCTTGATCCTCACGGGGACCTTCAGCGGCCTGCTCATGAGTCTGCCCAAGTCGGGAAGATGGATGTATGCCGTCGAGAAGATCGGGGGCGTCCTCCTCATCCTTATGGGGGAGTACTTCCTCATCAACATGGGCAAGGCGCTCATATGAAAAAGGGGATCGTGAAAAAGGGGATCGCGTCTTGTATCCGGGGTGCGCTCGTCGTCTTTCTCTTCGCCTCGTCGAGTTTCGCGACGGCGGGCATCACCAGGTCGAGGCCGTCGGAGGGTGGCGGTGTGGCGCCGGGCTTCAGCCTCGAGACGGTCGAGGGCCGCCGCGTCGCGCTGGAGGACTTCAAGGGAAGGAAGATCATCCTCGTCTTTTTCACGACGTGGTGCCCGTACTGTGCGGCGAAGCTCTCTGCCCTGGAAAAGGAAAAGGCGCAGTTCGAAAAGGAAGGGATCGTGCTCCTGCCGATCGACGTCGGCGAGTCGTCCGCCAAGGTCGCCTCGTTCCGCGCAAAGAGAAAGATCGGCTTGGACATCCTACTGGACCAGTCGATGTCCGTGGCCAGGAAGTATCGGGTCATCGGCGTGCCGACCTTCTTTTTGATCGGCACCAACGGCGTCCCTCTCTATGAGGACAACGACCTGCCGCGGAACTACCGGGAGATATTCGGCAGGGAATAGGCTCGAGGCCCGCCGACAGAGGGTCCCTCGACAGG
>CAZUQR010000032.1:0-14668 GCA_964622605.1 uncultured Planctomycetia bacterium | reverse complement strand
CCTCGACAGGAGGCCCGCCGATATACGATCCGTCCCCACAAAGCCCGCCAATAAATCCCTTGACATCTTTGCCTGCCGGTAATAAAATAGTAATAAGAATTATTACTGATAGTTTCCTCTAAGAAAGAGCCTTTCCTTCCTTTATCACACAATCTCAGTCTTTGCACGAGGGACGAGGTGTCTGTTGTCTCTCATCGCCGCCTCGAACGCAGAAAGAGGGCCCCATGAAGAAGCACGTCAAGCCGTCGTACCGCATCACCCGCCAGAGAAAGAAGATCCTGGAGTTGTTGACGAACACGCGCGAGCATCCCACCGCCGACCAGATCTACAAGAAGCTCAAGGGCAGGTTCCCGCGCCTGAGCTTAGGGACCGTCTACCGCAACCTGCGCGTCCTGAAAGAGCAGGGGCAGATCTGGGAGCTGGACTTCGGGACGGGCCTGAGCCACTTCGACGCGGTGGTGCACTCCCACTACCACTTCATCTGCAAGAACTGCCATAAGATCTACGATATCCGGATCCCGTCGTTCCGCGAGCTCGACGAGAAGGTGCGCTCCCTGACGGGCTTCCGCATCTATTCGCACCGCCTGGAGTTCTTCGGGCTCTGCGATACCTGCAACGAGAGACAGGTCATCCACTGATGCTCACGCGCGCCCCCCTGAACCTTCTGGTGGACTTCTACGAGTTCTCGATGGCCGAGAGCTACTTCCGGCACCGTTTCAAGGCCCAGGCTACCTTCGACCTCTTCGTGCGCAATATGCCCCCCAACCGGTCGTACCTTTTGTTTGCCGGCCTCGATGAGATCCTGCGTTACCTGAAAAATTTCAAGTTCACTCAAGAGGACCTCGTCACCCTCGAGCGCCTCGGCTTCGGTGAGGAGTTCCTGACGTACCTGGGCAAGATGCGTTTCCACGGCGAGGTCTGGGCCATGCCGGAAGGGACGGTCTTCTTCCCGAACGAGCCGGTCCTGCGCATCACCGGGCCCCTTATCGAGACCCAGATAGTCGAGAGCTTCCTGTTGAACACCGTCAACCTTTCCACCATGGTCGCGACCAAGGCGTCGCGCATCGTGACCGCCGCGGCCGGCCGCGGGGTGTATGACTTTTCGCTGCGGCGCACCCACGGGATGGACGCCTCGCTCAAGGCCGCGCGTTCGGCCTATATCGCGGGTTGCCGCGGCACGTCGAACGTCCTGGCCTCCAAGCTCTACGGGATCCCGGCCGTCGGCACGATGGCGCACTCCTATATCATGTCCTTCGCCAAGGAGAAGGAGGCCTTCCGCGCCTTCTTCGAGGCGTTTCCCGACAGGTGTATCCTCCTCGTGGATACCTATGACACCGAGGAGGGCCTGCGCAACGCCATCAAGGTGGCGCGCGAGTTCCGCGCCAAGGGCCACGAGCTCAAGGGGGTGCGCCTGGACAGCGGCGACATCGTCGCGTTGTCCCGCACGGCGCGCCGGATGCTGGACGCCGCCGGCTTCAGGAAGGTGCGCATCCTGGCGAGCGGCGACCTCGACGAGTACAAGATCGAGCGCTTCCTCAGGGAGAAGGCGCCGATCGACGACTTCGGCGTGGGGACCAAGATGGGCGCCTCCGTGGACGCGCCGTCCCTCGACGTGATCTACAAGATCGCCGAGGTGACGGACACAGAAGGGGTCTTCGTGCCGACGATGAAGTTCAGCAAGAAGAAGGTGACCCTGCCGGGCCGCAAGCAGGTCTTCCGCGTGAAGGACAAATCGGGGTCTTACGTGAGGGATGTCATCGGCCTGGAGGACGAGGGGCTGGGGGAGCCGATGCTGCAGATGGTGATGCACGCGGGCGAGGTCATCTACGCCCCGCCCTCCCTGAAGGAGCTCCAGGAGCGTGCCCAAAAAAATATCGCCTGCCTGAAGACCTCCTGCAAGCGGCTGCACGGGGTCACGGACTACCCCGTCGCCGTCAGCCCGGGCCTGAACAGGATGGTGCGCCGCCTGTCGCTTGAGCTGAAAAAGCGGCACAAGACCTCCCCGAAAAAGCCTTGATTTCCCCTCCGTTACCTAATATAATAGATTTTCCTTTGACCAAAAACGGAGGTCTTTCATGAAGGAGATCCGCATCCACGCGCGGGCCGGCCAGGGGGCCATCACCACGGCCAGCATCCTGGGCTACGCCTATTTCACGAAAGGGAAGTATCCTTATGCGTTCCCGCACTTTGGGGCGGCACGCATGGGCGCCCCGATGAACGCGTTCGTGCGCATCGAAGATGAGCCCGTGCGCCTGAGGAGCCAGGTCTATACGCCGGATTACCTGATCGTCGTCGACGCCACGCTGATGCGGGGAAACGACTGCTATCAGGGCTTCAAGGACGACGGCGTGGCGGTCGTCAATGAGCGCGAGGGCATAGAGATCCCCAAGCCCAAGGGCCGGCAGAAGCTCTTCGTCGTGCCGGGCAACAAGATATCTAAGGATATCATGAGTGGCAAGACCCTCCTGGGCAACACCGTGCTCCTGGGCGCCTTCGGCGCCGCAACGGGGGAGCTTGGTCTGGAGGACTTGACCAAGGCGGTCACCCACCAGTTCGGGGATAAAGGAGACAAGGTCGTCCAGATGAACGTCGAGGCGATCAAGCGGGGTTTCGCCGCCGTCAAAAAGTGATTCTCGAGGAGACGATATGTTCAAGCACATGACCTCAAAGGCAGGATCGAGCGTAGAGAACAAGACCGGTTCCTGGCGCACGGAAGTCAAGCCTAAATTTTTGAAGAAGGACTGTATCGCGTGCCGGATGTGCGCCTATATCTGTCCGGAGGGTATCATCTCCGGTGAAGGGAAGAATACCTTCACATGCGACTACGCGTACTGCAAGGGCTGCGGGAACTGCGCGGCGATCTGTCCCAAAAAGGACATCGAGATGATCTCCGAGTTGGAGGCCTTGTAGACCCCGGCCCGCCGCCTCGCCGGTGGTATCGGTCCGGGGTGATTTTCGGGAAGCTCATTGGAGGAAAATCATGAAAGAATTTCTTGAAGGTTCGCATGCGGTAGCCCAGATCATCAAGCGCTGCCGTCCGGGCGTCATCTCGGCGTATCCGATCACGCCCCAGACGCACATCGTCGAGGACCTGGCCCAACTGGTCGCCGACAAGGAGCTCGACGCCCAGTTCGTCAACGTCGAGAGCGAGCACTCCGCCGCCTCGGTCGTCCTGGGCGGTGAGGCGACGGGCGTGCGCTCCTACACCGCGACGAGCTCCCAGGGGCTCCTCCTGATGGCCGAGGTCGTCTTCAACATCGCAGGCTTGCGCCTGCCGGTGGTGATGACCACGGCCAACCGCTCGGTCTCGGCGCCCATCAACATCTGGAACGACCATCAGGACGTGGCGACGGTCCGCGATGCCGGGTGGATCCTCTTTTTCGCCGAGAGCAACCAGGAGGCGGTGGATCTGCACATGCAGGCCTATCGCATCGGCGAAGACCCGCGCGTGATGCTCCCCGTGATGGTCAACATCGACGGGTTCATCCTGACGCACGGCATGGAGGTCGTGGACATGCCGACGCAGGAAGAGGTGGATAAATTCCTGCCGCCGTACACGACGACCTATAAACTCGACGTCGACAATCCGCAGACGATGGGCTTCCTGGCCGATCCGGAGTATTATATCGAGATGCGCTACATGATCGACCAGACGCACCGCGACGTGCTGAAGATCGTGCCGGAGGTCGCCGCCGGGTTCAAGAAGGCCTTCGGCCGCGAGAGCGGCGGCCTGATCCAGGGCTACCGCCTGGAAGACGCCGAGCAGGTCTTCGTCGGCGCCGGCACGGTGTGCGGAACGATCCGTGAGGCCGTGGATGCCCTGCGCAAAGACGGCAAGAAGGCCGGGCTCCTGAAGATCGTGACCTACCGGCCCTTCCCGAAAGACGCCATCCTCGCGGCGGTCGGTAAGGCCAAAGAGATCGCCGTTATCGATAAGAGTATCTCGTTGGGCTCCTCGGGGCCGCTGTATCTGGACATGAGCGCGGCGTTGGCGACGCTCGGCGCCAAGATGCCCAAGACGAGCGGCTTCATCCTCGGGCTGGGCGGCCGGGACATCACCCAGAAATCCATCTTCGAGACGCATGAAAAGTTGACCGGCAAGCAGACCGATTGTACGTTTATCGGGCTCAAGCAGGAGTTGCTGGCGGAGACCTGATTATTTTTTAGCCTGGAGGATATGTCTATGAGCGCAACGCAAACACTCTTCAAACCGGGGCATACGGCGTGCGCGGGGTGCGGTCAGGCGATCGCCGCCCGACTGGTGGTCGACACGGCGGGCAAGAACACGATCATCACCAACAACACGGGGTGCCTCGAGGTCTTCTCGACGAAGTATCCGCAGAGTTCCTGGGGGGTGCCGTGGATCCATTCGCTTTTTGAGAATGCCGCGGCCGTGGCCTCGGGCGTGGAGTCGGCCCTCAAGCATTTGGGCAAGAAGGACGGCATCAACGTCATCGCCCAGGCGGGCGACGGCGGCACGGCCGACATCGGCCTGCAGGCGCTCTCGGGCATGCTGGAGCGCGGCCACGACGTGCTCTACGTCTGCTATGACAACGAGGCCTACATGAACACGGGGATCCAGCGCAGCGGCCTGACCCCCACGGACTCCAATACCACCACGACCCCGCCGGGGAGCGCCTCGACGGGCAACCCGCGGCCCAAGAAACCATTGCCCGAGATCGCGGCGGCGCACGGGATCCCGTACGTGGCTACGGCCACTATCGGTTATCCGCAGGACGTCCAGAAAAAGGTCAAGAAGGCCCTTTCCATCAAGGGGCCCAAATATATCCAGATCCACGTCCCGTGTCCGTTGGGCTGGCGCCATGAGTCGGGCATGTCGTTTGACGTCGCCAAGCTCGCCGTGGAGACCGGGCTTTATCCGATATTCGAGATCGAGAACGGCCAGATGAAGCCGCGCACGATCGCCAAGGTCAAACCCGTGGAGGAGTATCTCAAGCTGCAGGGTCGTTTCCGGCACCTGTTGAAGGACCCCGAGGCCCTGAAGCAGGTCCAGGCCATTGCGGATGCGAACATCAAGAAGTACAACCTCAAACCAGCGGAGGCGGCCTAATGGAAAAATGGGAGTGCATGGTTTGCGGTTATGTCTACGATCCGGCGAAGGGCGACCCGGACAGCGGTGCCGCGCCGGGGACGAAGTTCGAAGACCTGCCGGCCGACTGGGTGTGCCCGGAGTGCGGCGTCACCAAAGATAATTTCAAGAAGGTCGACTGATCTGTCATGAAGCAGATTCCTCCCGCCGAGGCCCTCTCATCCTGGGAGGCAGCGCGTGGCCCCTGGGAGACGATCGTGGGGACGGCGCGTGTCTGCGGCGTGGTCCTCCTTCAGCCTATCCTCTTCTTTCAGGCCGTCTCAAAGGATCAGACGGTCCCCCGCAAACGCCTCATCCATGCCTTCCTCTTTGCGTTGATATTGGGTTACGTCAAGCTCCTGTGCGACGGCCTGAACGTCCTTTGGCTTAAGCAGTTGGCGACGGCCGGCCTGCCGATGGGTAACCTTTCGGCGCAGATCGTGGTCCTGGAGACGTCGTTCTTCTCGGATCCGGTCGTCCTCGCGCGGCCGCTCGTGACGCTCGCCGCGACGCTCCTGTTGGTAGCGGCGGGGGTGAAGCTGATCCTCGGCGTCGGTGAGAACCTCGCGCCCGCGGTCCTCGTCGTCTGTTACAAGAGCGCGGCGGACGTCTTCAACGTCGTCCCGTTTCTCGGCGGGCTCCTGGCCTCGGCGTGGTCGCTGGCCCTGCTGGTGATAGGGATCCGTGAGCTCTACCGCGTGGGCGTGGGCCGGGCGATCCTCGCCGGCGCCGTGATGCCCGTTTTCGTCCTTTTCTTCTTTGTCCTCTCTCTGGGTCCGGCGGCCAACCGTGTCATCGTGGCGCTCTATCCCGAGACACAGCCTCAGGTCATGAAGTTCAATGACGTGACGGCCTACGGATACACCTCCGCGATCGTCCGGGCAGCCGCGGACTACAAGAACGACCTGGGGTTTTATCCCCCCCATCTGGACGCGCTGAAGAAGTACCTGACGCCCCCCCTCGCGGACGACCTGCGTTCTTCGGACGAGGCCTCCGGGTACCGTTTCACGTATACGAAGAGCGGCGAAGACCATTTCGTGGTGACGGCCCGGCCGCTCGAGAGCGGTGTGACGGGCAACCTCGTCTTCTACGCCGATGACTCCGGGGAGGTCCGGCTGGATGCAGAAGACGGACCCGTCCTGACGGATATGCAAAGCGTCGAGAAGGCCGCCGCGGCCCCTGCGAGAGAATAAGGTGACCCCGGCCTGCGGGAAGATGAGTGAGAGCAAAATACAGGAAGCGAACAGGAGCAAACGGGGAGGAAGAGATGGCAAAGGTGACGGTCGATGCATCAGCCTGCGTCGGTTGCGGACTGTGCGAGCAGAACTGCCCGGATGTCTTTGAGGTCAAAGACGACGGTGTCGCCCACGTGAAGGCGCACGAGTCCGCCAACTGCAACCTGCAGGAGGTGGCGGACCAGTGCCCGGTGAATTGCATCAAGGTCGAATAAGATCGTTTGAGTCTCAAAGGTGAGACTAATAGGTCTGACCTTTTGTCTCATTTTTTGAGACTAATAGGTCTGACCTTTTGTCTCACCTTTTTGTCTCGTCTTGAAGAGGAGCCATGCGCGAGGCCCAATATTACGAGACGCTGCCGGGGATGAGGGTGCACTGCCGTCTGTGTCCGCACGGTTGCCGGATAAGCGATGGAGAGAAGGGCCTGTGCGGAGTCCGTGTCAACAAGAGCGGCCGGCTCTATAGCGCCAACTACGGCCGGGCGGCCTCGGTGGCGCTCGACCCCATCGAGAAGAAGCCCTTATACCATTTCCATCCGGGCGAGGCCATCCTCTCGGTGGGGACCATCGGATGCAACCTCGCCTGTTCCTTTTGCCAGAACTGGACGATATCCAAACAGATCGACACGCCGACGCAGGCTGTGGACAGCGCCGAACTGGTAGCGTACGCCCAGAGGCTCAAGTCTTTCGGCATCGCGTACACGTACAACGAGCCCTTCATCTGGTATGAGTTCGTGCGCGAGACGGCCCAGAAGGCGCGGGCCCAGGGGCTGGAGAACGTGCTCGTCACCAACGGCTACGTCAACCTCGAGCCGCTGGAAGAGATCCTGCCGTATATCGACGCGGCGAACATCGACTTGAAGTCCATCCGCGATGCGTTTTACCGCAAGATGTGCGCCGGGTCGGTCGCGCCGGTCCTGGAGACGATCCGGACCATGGCCGCGGCCTGCCACGTCGAGTTGACGAACCTGATCGTCCCCGGCGCCAACGACAGCGATGAGGACATCCGGGACCTGGTGGAGTGGATCGCGACGCACCTGGGGCCGGACGTCCCATTGCACTTCTCGCGCTACTTCCCGTGTTACAAGCTGACCACGCCGCCGACGCCCATCACCACCCTGCAGAGGGCCGAGGCGATCGCCCGCCAGAAACTCAAACACGTCTATCTGGGGAATATTTGACACAAAAAAGACCTGGTCTTTGAGTGTCACACCTGGTCTTTGAGTGTCACTTTAGGGTCTTACGGGGGGTCAGCGTAGGCGCAGGGAGTCTTCGTTCACGTAGCTTTCGACGCGGGCACGCTCCCTGAGCGACAGGAAATACTCGTTGAAGGCCGCGTCGCGCTTGTCTTTTAAGACCTTGCGGCCGAAGGCCTCTTTTTCCTCTTTGAAGACCTCTTCGTCGAGCTCGGGGGTTTTCAGGGACTGGATCACGAGGAAGCCCTGTTCGAGCTCGATGGCCTCTTTGGCCACGCCGCCTTCTTCGAGCGCAAAGGCGGCCTCTTTGAGCGCCGGTGCCATCCCGAGTTCGGAGATATAGGCCTCACGGGTGAAGTCTTCGGTCTCCTTGATCTCGGCGCCCGCCTTTTTGGCCGTCTCATCAAAGGATCTGCCCTGCGTGTTGATCATCTCGAGCGTCGCCTCGGCTTTTGTGCGCGCCAACTCTTTTGACTTCTGCTCGGTCAGGATCTCCTTGATGCGCGCTGTGGCCTCTTTCAGGTCCGGGATGTAGGCGTCTTTCTTTTCGATGATCTGGAAGATGTACATGCCGCGGCCCGTCTGGATGATCTTGCTGAAGGAGAGGACCGGCAGGTCGAAGAGGATCTTCGAGAGCTGCGGTAGCCATCCGAAGTCCGGGATGGGGTCTTCGAATCCGAAGAAGCCGGTCTCCTTCATCTCGAAGCCGAGCTTCTGCGCCGTCAGCTTCAGGCCCTGCTGGCGGGCCTCACCCAGGGCCTTCTGGATCGCCTCTCCCATTTGTTCCCGGGCGAGCCCCTGTTCCTCGTCGCTGAAGTCAAGGCCGATGTAATTCGTGTTGATCTGCGGCGGCACGCGCAGGGTCTCTTTCGACGTCGCGTAGTAGTCCTCGATGTCTTCCTGCGTGACGGTCACGGTGTCCTTATAACCGCCATAGGGAAAGTCGAGGTAGCGCACGCGCGTGGTCACGCTCTCCTTTTCGTAGGCCTCGCGGACCTCTTCGTCCGTCACAGAGATGTCTTTGGTGACCTCGGTGAAGAATTTGGCGATGGCCAGGTTCTGGCGCAGGCTCTCTTCGAACTGCCGGGCGCCGACGCCCAGCGTGTATTTCAAAAAGAGGCTGTAGGCCTGCTTGTCAAAGCGGTCGTTGCGCTGCAGGAAGGGCATCCCGGTGATCTGTCGGACCACCTCCTGGTCCGTCACCCAGATGTTGCGTCTCTTCGTCTCGTGCAGGATGATGAGCCGCTCCCAGGTCGCCTGGAGGGGGTTCAGGAAGGCGGCGACCTCATTGGCCTTGTCGCCGTACTGGTAGCGCAGCTGGATGCGCCACGTCTGATAGGCCTCGCGGAACTTGTCGATACTGACCTTTTCGTCGAACATCCGGCCCGCGATGTTGGGGGCCTTGTTCTTGTCCATGACGCTGGCCGACCCCCAGACGACGAAGGCGGGGATGATGAGGGCGGCCAGCACGTAGAAGATCTTTTTTGATACCTTCTTGTTGCGCAACAGCTTAAGCATCACAGGCTCCTTCGCAAGTGTCTGCATTATACAGCACCATATTTTCCTTTACAAAGCAATTTTTCAAATGTATAATAGCCCCGCCAATGAGCACAAAAGCCGTCCAAAAACTCAAAGTCGGCATACCCAAGGGGAGCCTGAGCGAGGCCACCATCAGGATGTTCGCCAAGGCGGGCTTCAACGTCAAGGTCAGCTCCCGTTCCTACATCCCCGTCATCGACGATGCCGAGATCGAGCCCATCATGCTGCGCGCCCAGGAGATGTCTCGCTACGTGGAGGACGGGGTCCTGGACTGCGGGATCACGGGCAACGACTGGGTCCTGGAGAACCGCTCGGACGTGGTGCGGCTGGCAGACCTGGCCTACGCCAAGCAGAGCATGAATCCCGTGCGTTGGGTCCTGGCTGTCCCCGAGAAGTCCCCCATCCGGACGATCAAAGATCTAAGGGGCAGGCGGATCGCGACCGAGCTCGTCGAGGTGACCAAGGATTTCCTCAAGAAGAACCGCGTCAAGGCGGACGTCGAGTTCAGCTGGGGGGCGACGGAGGTAAAGGTCGCCGCAGGACTCGTGGACGCCATCGTCGAGCTGACGGAGACGGGCTCGAGCCTGCGGGCGCACAACCTCAAGGAGGTCGTCACCCTGTGTACCTCGACGACCCAGTTCATCGCCAACAGGGCGGCGGTCAAGGATACGTGGAAGAAGAGGAAGATGGACGAGATCATTCTCCTTCTGCGCGGCGCCATCGAGGCCGAGGGCAAGGTGGGCCTCAAGATGAACGTGCGCGCGGATCGTCTCACCGGGCTCCTGCGGTTCCTGCCCGCCCTCAAGAAGCCGACGATCTCCCATCTGTCCGATGAGCGGTGGGTGGCGGTGGAGACGGTCATCGACGAGAAGCTGGTCCGGCGGCTCATCCCGCAGCTGAAAAAGGCGGGCGCCGAAGGGATCATAGAATACGCGCTCAACAAACTTATTCCATAAACGGTGGGTAGCCCTATGCCGTGTGGTCGTAAGAGAAAAAGAAGAAAGATCAAGACGCATAAGAGAAAAAAGATGCGTCGCAAGCTCCGGCACCTCAAGAAGCGAGATTGGGGATAAGGGGGGCCGGGCCCAAGGCCCGTTTTCCTTTGGCCCGTTCTCTTTCAAGCTGAGGCGGCGTGTCTTGCCGTGGTGCGGCCTGCTGGGGTGTCTTGTTGTGTCGTCGTGCGCGTCACCCCCCTTACGGGTGCCGCTCGCTTCGACCCGCCGCGTCGGCGCCGCCTATAGCGAATATCTCAACGGCCTCATGAAGGACGCCTTGGGCGAAAACGCCCAGGCCCTGGCCCACTACGAGAGGGCCCAGCGGCGGGATGGCACGAGTGCCGCGCCGCATGTCCGCGCCGGGCTCGACTACCTGAGACTAAAAAAGATCCCCGAGGCCATCCGGGCCTTTGATAAGGGCGTGCGCCTGGACCCGGACGATGAGAACGCCCGCTTTGTGCTGGCCCTGCTTTATGTGCAACGCCAGGAATATGACAGCGCCGTCCGACATTATGAACATCTTCTGGCCGGGAACCTTGGGAACAAGGCGCTGCACCTCAAGCTGAGACGCATCCTGTCTCAGCTTAATTTTTTGATGGGCCGCGACGAGGAGGCCCGCGCCCATATCGCCAAGGGGATACTCGTCGATCCGCTGGACCCGGAGATCCTGTTCTTCAAGGCGGTCTTGGACAGCGATGCCGGCCGGCAGGACGAGGCGATAGAAGGTCTGCGGCTGGTCCTTGAAAGCGTCCCCCGCCATACCGACGCCATGAACAGCCTGGCGTACGCGTATGCCCAGAAGGGCGAGAACCTCGTAGAGGCCCTCGCGCTCGCCGAGGACGCCGTCCAGGCGAACCCGTTCAGCGGCGCGTACCTCGATACCCTCGGCTGGGTCCACTTCCGGCTGGGGCAGATCGAGGAGGCGATCGGTTTTCTCGAGCGCGCGGCCAAGCTCATGATCGAGCCCGAGATCCTGAACCATCTGGCCGAGGCCTACCGGAAGGTCGGCCGCGTCGAGGAGGCGCGGGCGAGGTGGCGCCGCTCCCTGGCGTTAGACCCGGACCAGGACGACGTCCGGCAGTCCCTGAAGGAAATGACACAACGCCCCCATGGTCATTGATTCCAAAAAAATCCGCGAACTCGAACAGAAGGCACGCCAGGTGCGTCTCATGATCGTCGAGATGCTGGCGCGCGCCGGTTCCGGCCACCCCGGCGGCTCGTTGTCGAGCACCGACATCCTGACGGCGCTGTACTTTTCGGTCATGCGCCACCGGCCGCACGACCCGGACTGGCCGGACCGCGATCGTTTTCACCTGTCGAAAGGGCATTGTTGTCCGGCGCTCTACGCGGTGCTGGCGCTCCAGGGGTACTTTCCCAAAGAGGAGCTCCTGCGTCTGCGCAAGCTCGGCAGCATCCTCCAGGGGCATCCGGACCGCCACACCCCGGGTATCGACGTGTGCAGCGGTTCGCTGGGGCAGGGGTTGTCCGTCGCGCTCGGCATGAGTCTGGCCGCCCGCGTCGACGGAAGAGATTACCGGACCTACTGTCTCCTGGGCGACGGCGAGATCCAGGAGGGCAACATCTGGGAGGCCGCCATGGCCGCGGCCCACTATCGCTGCGACAACCTGTGCGCCATCCTCGACTACAACGGCTTCCAGATCGACGGCCGCGTCTGCGACATCATGGCCCTGGAGCCCCTGGTGGACAAGTGGCGCGGCTTCGGCTGGTATGTCTTTCAGGTCGACGGCCACAACATGGCGGTCCTCATCAAGGCCCTTGAGACGGCCAAGAAGATCAAGGAGAAACCGGCCATCATCATTGCCAAGACGATCAAGGGCAAGGGCGTCTCGTTCATGGAGAACGTCGTGGACTTCCACGGCCGCGCGCCGAAGAAGGACGAGACCGAGCTCGCGGTCAAGGAGCTCTCCTGACAGCGGAAAGCGAGACCCGAGGAGTCCCGGACAATGGGGCTCGCGAGGCAGGGTTGCGGAAAATGGCTGAGATGCTTTATCAACGGGATGTGTACGGCAAGACGCTGGTCGAGCTCGGCAAGCGGCGTGCCGATATCGTCGTCTGCGACGCGGACCTTTCCGGGTCGACGCGCACGGCGTTTTTCGGCAAGGAGTTCCCGGACCGGTTCTTCAACTTCGGCGTGGCCGAGCAGAACATGATGGCGACCGCGGCGGGCCTGGCCAGCTGCGGCAAGGTCGTCTTTGCCTCGACCTTCGCGATGTTTGCCACGGGCCGCGCCTGGGAGCAGATCCGCAATACCATCTGTTACAGCAATCTGGACGTCAAGATCGTCGCCACCCACGCCGGTATCACCGTGGGTCCCGACGGGGCCAGCCACCAGGCCCTGGAGGACATAGCGATCATGCGGGCGATCCCGAACCTCAGGGTCATCGTGCCCTGTGACGGGCCGGAGACCCGCGAAGCGGTCCTGGCGGCCTTCGAGACGCCGGGCCCCTTTTACATACGCCTGGGCCGCGCCAAGGTGCCGACGGTCGAACAGAGGAAGTCCTTTGTCCTCGGTAAGGGCAACGTCCTGGTCGATGGCAGGGATGTCGCGATCATCGCCTGCGGGATCATGGTCGTTGAGGCGCTCAAGGCCCAACAGGAGCTGGCGGCTAAGGGCATCTCGGCACAGCTGATCAACATGGCGTCCGTCAAGCCGCTCGACGAAGAGCTGCTCTCTAAGGCGGCGGCGTCCACCAAGGGTTTTGTCGTCTGCGAAGAGCACTCCGTGACCGGCGGGTTGAGCTCGGCCATCGCCGAGTTCACCGCAGAGAATTGTCCGGTGCGCATGGCCTTTATCGGCGTGCGCAACACCTTCGGCCAGTCGGGCGACGAACCAGACCTCCTGAAAGAGTATCATCTGACCGCCCCGGATATCGTCGCGGCGGCCCAGCGCCTTGTGTCCCGCCGCGCGGGAGAATGAAGAAAGAGGACTCGCCGGGATGTCACCGTATGCCTGCCTGCGGCAGGCAGAGCAAGCCCCATAGGTTTTCCATCATCGCAGGTACCGTCTCTCCATGAACGCCCTTGTCCTGCCTTCTCCGGCGAAGCTCAACCTGTATCTTGACGTGTTGGGCCGCCGGCCCGACGGATACCACGAGCTTATTACCTTGTTCGAGCGCATCTCCCTGGCCGATACCCTTTATATTCGGCGCGCGCGCCGGCGCGGCATCCGGGTGACCTGCACGGACCCGGCCGTGCCCCGCGACAGGCGCAACCTCGCCCATCAAGCCGCGGAGCTCCTGTGCCGCACCTATGGCGTCAAGGAGGGTCTTTACATCGCTATCCGCAAGCAGATCCCTGTGGGCGCGGGCCTCGGCGGCGGCTCGAGCAACGCGGCGACCACGCTCCTGGCCTGCAACAAGCTCTTCGGCCTGAACCTCTCCCGACAGGAGCTCGTCCGGCACGCGAACGAGCTTGGCAGCGACGTCGCCTTCTTCGTCCTGGGCAGGAAGTGGGCGCTGGGCCGGGGCCGGGGAGGGGACCTGACCGAGATCAAGGTCTCCGGCCGCCTCAAATTTTGGCATGTCCTGGTAGTGCCCAAGGTCCGGATCCCGACGAAAGAGATCTACGGGGCCCTGAAGAGGCAGGGCAAGGGGGGCCGCTGGGGCCGGGGCGCCGGCGCAACTTTCGGGTTGACAAAGAAAGGGGGCGGTGTTAGTATGTTGCTCCCTTGCCTTAAGAAGAAGGATATCCCGTCTCTTGAAGGGGCCCTGTACAACAGATTAACGGAAGTCGTTCTAAAATCATATACTTTCGTTTCTGAAGTATACAACTCGCTACACGCGTGTAACTATGGACGCGTGCATATGTCCGGTAGCGGCCCGACCCTTTTTGTCCTCATGAGGGATTATGCTGGGGCACAAAGGGTTTTTTATGCCGTGCGCCGCCGGTTTCGAGATAGATGCCGTGTGTTCCTGGCGAGTACCTGGTAGAGCGCCTGAGCAGCAGGAGGAGGGGGGAAGGCGATGGAGATTACCGAGGTCAGAACTTTCCTAAAGGAGAGTCCCGACAAGAAATTGAAGGCTTATGCGACGGTCACGTTCGATAACGCCTTTGTCGTCAGAAATATCAAGGTCATCGAAGGCACCAGCGGTCTTTTTATCGCCATGCCTTCGCGCAAGCTCAAGGTGGCGTGCCCGAAGTGCGGCTACCGCAACGAGGTGCGCAGCAAGTATTGCAATCAGTGCGCGACGCAGCTGCCGGCCGTGGCCCGGCCGACGGGCGGCGAACACGACTCGGAAGGCGCCCAGGCCGAGCACCGCGACATCGCGCATCCGATAACCCAGAACTTCCGGGACTATCTCCAGAAGAAGGTCCTGGAGGGTTTTGAGGCCGAGAGGAACAAGGGGCCTGTGTCCTCGCGGGAATTTGAGGAGTAGCGGATATTGCCCGGTGGTGCAACTGGCAGCACATCAGACTTTGGATCTGAGTATCCTGGTTCGAGTCCAGGCTGGGCAGTAGGTTTGAAGGAGAGTCCACGCTTTTTTGTCGGGAGCGGCGCTGTTATGAGGCGCCGCCTGGACGAGAACCAAAAGGGGGTTGTTAAGGGGGAAGACCGTTCCCCCTTAAGCGGTGCTGTCGCCTCGAGGGAGGGGTG
>CAZUQR010000031.1:14058-23008 GCA_964622605.1 uncultured Planctomycetia bacterium | reverse complement strand
CCAGCTGCGGATGTATCGGTTCTCCTCGACGAGGTTGCCGTCGTCCCAGAGGAACCCCCCTTGGAGCGCATTGGCATAGACGAGCGCCCCGACGCAGACGATCAACAGGACCGACAGCGCCGTCACGGACTTCGTATCACGGTTAACGAGGACAGGACGTCCCTGCAGGATAGGATGCCTCTGTGTCGATTTCATTCGTCCGCTTCCTCTTTCATCGCCGTCAAGACATCGTAGGCCTGCGCGTAGCTCGGATCAAGGACTATGGACTTCTCGCGGGCCGCGCGGGCCCGGTCGGCCTCACCGAGCGCCTCATAGGCGTTGGCGAGGTTGAGATAGGCCCGGGCGTAATCCGGCCGCAGGGCGATGGCCTTCTCATAAGAGGCGACTGCCCGGTCCCAGCGGCCCATCGCGGCATACACCAGCCCCATGTTGTGGTAGGCCTCCGGGTACTCCGGCGCGATCCGCGTCAGTTTCTCATAGACCGCCAGCGCCTTATCGTACTCTTTGAGATTCAGGTAAGCGGCGCCCATATTGTTGTGGGCCTTCTCATTATCCGGATCCAGGGCCAACACCTTCTCGCTGGCCGCGACAGCGTCACGTTCCCTTCCCAGACGGATAAAGGCGATCGCCATGTTGTTATACGCCTTAAGGTGCGTCTCCTTGTGGTCCAACGCCTGCTTGGCCAACACGACGGCCTCCTCATACCGGCCCATCTCCGTGTAGAGCTTGGAGAGGTTGTTGATCGCATTGACGTACGTCGGCTTGATCGACAAGGAGGCCTTGTACGCCGCCTCCGCCGCCCTCTTCTCGCCCAGGTCCCCGAGCAAAATACCGAAGTTGTAGTGGGCCTTGAAGTTGTTCGGGTCGAGCTGGATGGCCTTCTCGTAAAGGGCGGCCGCTTTTTGCGTCTGTCCCCGATGGCTGTACTCCATGCCCAGGTTGCTGTGCGCCCGCGAGCTGTCGGGGGCGTAACGCAGCGTCCTCTCGTAAAAGGCGATGGGCTCAAGCCAGGTGGCGTTCTGCCTCAGCGTGAGGACGCCCAGGAGACCCGTCACGATGAGGAACCCCGTCAGGGCCGCGCCGCGGGCCCGCTCGCTGCGCAGCCACGCCGAAAACCACTTCGCGACGATCAAAAAGAAACCGACCGACGGCAGATACAGCCAGTGTTCGGCCATATAGGCGTTGATGGGATAAAGGTTGGCCACCGGCAGGAGGGTTATGAAAAACCAGGAAAGCGAAAAAAAGACGAGTGAGCGCTTCTTGCTCTCTCTCGAAAAGAGAAACACCGAAACAGCGAAAAGGACCAGCCCCACGAGGACCAACGGCTGGGTCACGGGAAAGGTCTTTGTCCCGTATTCCATGTGAAGATGGATGGGTAGGACCAATATCCTGAGATATCGGCCGAAGGCCAAAAAGAAACCCGGGACCCTCTCTAAGAGCGTCGTCGGGTACCCGTGGTGACTGAAGAGAAACCTGAGCGCCGTGAATCTCAGGACGATGTAGGCGCCTGCAAGAACGCTCACCCACCAAACGTGCGCTTTGGGCAGTCTCTTTCGGAAGGCATACCCTATGAGAAAAAAGAGGACCGGCACGATAAGACTGTTTTCCCGGGACAGGAGCGCTGCCACATAGCTCAACAGGGTAAGGAAAAGGAGCGATACCCTGCGGGTGTCCGCGGCCTTTACGGTGAAGACGAGCGTCAGCAGGATAAAGACCGTCGAGAGCGGATCAGGACGGCCGGAGATATAGGTAACGGCCTCGGTGTGGACGGGGTGCGCGACGAACAGGAGCGCCGTCAGCAGGGCCAGGAGACGGTCTTTGAAAAGAAGCTGGATCAGCCAAAAGAGAATGAGGGCCGCCAGGACGTGCAAGAGAATGTTCGTCAGGTGATACCCGGTGGGGTCCGCCTTCCAAAAGGTGTAATCGACCATGTAGGTCACGAGTTGAAGCGGCCGCCAGAAGCTGTAGTCGCCGCCCCCGCCCTCGCCGACATCCTCCGAGAAGGCCTTGCCGATATTCTTCCACTCCCGTATATAGGTATTGCCCTGGACCAAAAGGCCGTCGTCGAGGACGAACGCCCCCTTGATGGCGTTGGCGTAGACCAGGGCGCCCACGCAGACGATGAGGGCGACCGCCAGCCACAACTTTTTCTTGTCCAGGGGCGGCGGCCCCGCCGGCACCGCCATGTTCTTGCGCTTATTCCGCTTCATAAGCAAATCCCTGGTGAAACTCATAGGCCTGGTGAAACTCATAGGCCTGGCCTATTTGTCTCATTTTTTGAGACTCATAGGTCTGACCTATTAGTCTCATAACGTCGGGACGGGGCACCGTTCGATTTGGATTATGGGGAAAAATTCGCGCCTGTCTTGCGTTTTGTGGAAAAGGCCTTTCTATTACATTCTCTCGAAAGGGCGTTTCTGTCAACAGAAAACCCCGGCGGCGATGGTGCCCCCAAGGCGAAAAAAAGGGCCACGCGCAAAAGCGCGTGGCCACATGGTGAGCCGCGAAGGACTCGAACCGTCGCTTTGCGCCTGCGGCGGCGTCGCTCCCCATGGGGAACCTAACGGTTCCCCTTTGGTGGTCGCTCACGACGTTCGCTCCCTGTCACCCCTCCCTTGAGGCATCAGCTCCGCTTAAGGGGAAACGATCTTTCCCCTTAACAACCCCTTTTAGGTTCTTCTCCTTCGATAAAAAAAGGGCCACGCGCAAAAGCGCGTGGCCACATGGTGAGCCGCGAAGGACTCGAACCTTCAACCCTCTGATTAAGAGTCAGATGCTCTACCGATTGAGCTAGCGGCCCGAAGGAGTTCCGTAATGTGCGCCCTCTGGGCGCATCCAAGAATTCCGAAGTGTGGCCGTGCCGAACGAGGTCCCGAGCTCTGTGAGGGACCGAGTTTGGCCGGCCTCCTTAGAAATCGCCAAATGACAGGGGGGTATGATAACAAAGCCGGTGCTTCCTGTAAAGCGAATTTGAAGACCCTGCCTACTTCTCCTCCTGCGCCCCCCACTGAAGATCGTCCATGACCTTCTGGGCCACGTTGGTCAGGTGATCGCCGATCTTCTCCAGATTGCTGATCATGTCGATGAAGATGACGCCGGACAGAACGTTGCACTCGCGGCGTTCCAGGCGCGCGACGTGGTTGTCCTTCAACCGGTTCCTCAGCCTGTTCAGCTCGTCCTCGCGCTCCAGGACGCGATGGGCCTCCCTGATGTCGTTCGTCTCCAGGACGCTCTTCGCGGAATCCGTCATCAGGGTGACCTCCTCAAGCATCCTCTTCAACTCTTCGATCGCCATCTGCGAAAAAGACATCTTGCAGGCGATCTTCTTTTCGGCCAACACCATCAAATTCTCCGCGTGGTCCCCGATCCTTTCGACGTCGTTGATGACATGGATGAGGGCGGGTATCTTCTTGGATTCAGTCGCGCTCAACTCCTCCTGCATCAGCTTCACGAGATAATCGGTGATCGCCTCCCGGAGCGCGTCCACGGCCTCCTCGCTCTTCGTCACCTTTGCGAGAGAGCGCGCATCGTTCGCGAAGAAGCCGTCGGTCGCCCGCTCCACCATCCTCTGGGTCAGGCCCATCGTCCGGATGATCTCCCGCGTGGCGGCCTCGATCGCCAGCGACGGCGTGCCCAACAGATGGGATTCCAGGTAGCGGGGCAGACCCTCCACCTCTTCGCCCTCTTCCCCTTTTATGAGACGCGTGAGGACCTTGACGAAGGAACCGATAAAAGGCAGGAAGAGCAATGTCGTGATGATCTTAAACAACGTGTTTGCATTGGCGATCTGACGCATCAGCTCGCCGGACGTGTGCCGCGCCAGATCCTCAAATAAAAAGAGAAAAGGCAAAAAGATGACGACGCCCGTCACGTTAAACGTCAGGTGGGCGACGGCGGCCCTCCGCGCGGAGAGATTGGTCCCCAAGGAAGCGACCAGGGCGGTAACACAGGTACCTATGTCGCAACCCAGGATAAGCGGGATGGCCCCTCTGAGATCCACCAGGTTCGCCGCCGCCAGCGCCAGGACGATGCCCGTCGTCACGGAACTGCTTTGCATGACGGCCGTAACGGCCGCCCCCGCGGCTATCCCCAAGAGGGGGTTGCGGCTGAAATTGAGAAAGAAGTCTTTCAGCACCGAGTCCTGCCCTAAGGGCCTGAAGGCTTCGGTCATGAAATTCAGTCCGACAAAAAGGATACCGAACCCCAGAAGGAACTCGCCGATATGCTTGTGGTGTTTTTGCCTGGCGAGGAGCATCACCAGCATGCCGACCCCGACGATGGGCAGGGCGTAAGAGGTCAACCTGAAGGCGATCAATTGACCCGTAACGGTCGTGCCGATATTGGCCCCGAAGATCACGCCCAGGGCCTGGCGGAGCGTCATCAGGCTCGCGTTGAGAAACCCGATGACCAAAACGGTGGTGACGGAAGACGACTGGATAAGGCTGGTGATGCCGGCGCCGACCGCGACCCCCTTGACCGGATTGTTGGTCAGGTTCGAAAGGAGCCGCCGCATGCGCTCTCCCGAGGCCTTGCGCAGCCCCTCGCTCATCTGCCTGATGCCGAAGATGAACAGGCCCAGCCCGCCCAAGACGCTAAAGATGACTTCTTTGATCATGCACGACCCCGCTTAAGGCTTTTGCCAAACCTGTGTCTTGCAATATTAAGATAACGATAGACCCGGAGGGTATTTTCGTCCTACATTATAACAGGCTCTCTTTTTTTATCCACTTTCTTTAGATCAAAAAGGGCCTCCTCCATTACATCTACGAAAAGAAGTTTTGGCCCCCTGGGGCAAATCCGGTCTTACCTCACTTGCCCCGCCTGGGGCGGTATGCCTTGAGGGGACGGTATGCCTTGAGCTTGTCCCGGTGCGCCTGCCGGCGCTCCCTCAGCAACCGGGACACATCCTTTTGCCTCCGGACGACGAGCTGCCTCACCACGCCTAGACCCCTTCCTTGCCGGCCATAAAACGCTGCAACTTCTGGCTGTCGACCTTGGACCAGAGAAATCCGCAAAACGTGCAGGCAAAGAACCGGTTCTGCAAGCCGACATTCGAGACCAGGATGGCATAAAACGGGACGTTGTCGGGCCGGAAGTGGGCGGGCGGATTCACGTAATCGATCTGGTTATAGATCTTCCCGACGATAACGCCCTTGGCATGGCACTGTGGACACGAAACGCTCATGACCCCTCCCTGGCTAAACGGCCTTCACCACGTGCTTTCCATCTCCAGGGCCTCGGCCTCGGCCGTCAGCTCCCTGAAGACAATCGATATATCGCTATAGGGTGGCGGATGGATCAAAGAACACGCCCAGACGATGGTCCGCGAAGGATGGCGATGCTTCAGAGGATCGCCGGAATAGGCCTTGACCGGCAACCTCGGCTGCACCAGCAGATGGACATGGATGCGATAGCTCAGGTATCTCGGCGACAGGATGTTCAGGCGCGCCGCGGCCTTGCGTCCGGCGTAGGACCCCTCCGTGACGACGACCTCGGGCAGGAGCTTGGGATTAAACGTCTGCTCGGAAGCGATGAGCCGGTTGACGAAGGCCAGGGCCTGATAGAGGTAGTGCGAGAGCCTGATCTCGGCAAACGAACTCAGGGCCCACACGAGGATGAGCCCCACGAAGACCGAGACAAGGATCTGGATGACAGCGTCGAGGATCGTCATCACTCTGAATCCTTCACCCCATACGCCAACGGGATGCCGGCCATGCCTCCGTGCGGCCCTTGCCTGTGTGCCGGGTCGCAACCATTATAACGCAATCCCGCCGTGCGAATGGGACTAAAACAGCCAGGCTGTGGGACTAAAACAGCCAGGCTGTTTTAGTCCCATTCTTGCCGCCGCGGCCCCTTCTACCTCTTTTATCCAAGGCTACCGGCTCCCAGACCGTCCCTGGATCGACGAAAGATGCGTCTACTTCGACGCCTGATAGATGGCGTAGCTCGCGCCCGCCGCCAGGGCCGTGCTCAACAACGCGCAGCCGGCGTTAAAAAAGACCATCGCCGACAAAAGGATAAGGGCTACAAACGCCTTAACTCTCATTTTCCCTCCTTGCTCTCGTTTGTGTCCTGGTTCATCTGTGGATGCATGAAAAGAAGCTTGACGTATTCGGTGATCATCTTCTTGGCGTTGTCGTCTATCTCGGTAAAGAGGACGCCGATACGGTAGGTCTTCTTGGGAAACCTCGGAAAAGAGTACACGACCGTCCCCCGCGCGGAAATCCGCTCGCTCTTGGCCTTCTCGAGCATGAGGCTGAAGCTGATCTCCATCTCGGTGCCCTTGGGGATCTCGGTGTCAACGAGAAAACTGATCCCCACCTCGCTGATATCCACGGCGTGGCCGGTGCGCGTCTCCTTGCCGATCCTCAGCCGGACCTCCGGCGGCTTATCGATCCTGAAAAAGAGGGTGACGTCCAGCGCCACCCGCGGGAATCTCCTCTTTTCAACAGCCGGATCCTGATGATCTGTCATCGCATACCCCCTTTTCTTGCCACCTTATCTCGCCGGCACGATGATGCGCCGACTCTCTTTTTTGCGATACGGCTCCAACAACCTCAAGAATTCCGGATGCACCTCGGCGCCGAGCCGCTGTGCTTCGTCGCTGTAACGGACGGCCGCCTCGAAATCCTCCGCGGCATAAGAGACGACCGCCAGGTTCACGTACGCCACCGCATAATCGGGCTGGAGGGCGATCGTCTCTTTTAGTGCGGCAAGGGCCTCCTCGTACCTGCCCAGACGCAGATACGCGGTGCCCAGATTGTTGTGCGCCTCGAGAAAATCGGGCCTGAGGGCGATGGCCTTCTCGTAGGCCTCAAGGGACTTGGCGACGTCGCCGAGCTTCTTGTAGGCGTTACCCAGATTGTTGTAGGCCTCGGCGAACTCCGGGTTGAGGGCGATGGCCTCTTCGTACCACCTAATGGACTCCTCGACCTCCCCGGTGTTCTGATAGACATTGCCGAGATTATAGTAGGAGCCGGAGTACTGCGGGTTCACCTCGATGGCCTTCTTGTACATCAGGATGGCTTCGTCATAACGGCCGCTGTCCATGTAGATATTTCCCTGATTATTGTAGGAGAGCTCGTAGTCGGGCTCGGCCTCCATCGCCTCCCCGTAGAGCGCCTCGGCTTCCTCGGCCCGCCCCTCATCGCGATAGATGTTTGCCAGATTGCTCAGGGCCATCGCGTGATCGGGACGCGCGGCCAGCACCTGATGATACAACGCCACGGCCTCATCCTGGCGGCCGATATCCTTGTAGATGTTGGCGAGGTTGACCGTCGCGCGGATGCTCTGGGGCGCATAGCGCAAGGTCCGCTCATAAAAAACTTGCGGTTGTCTCCAATAACCGTTCTGCGCCCTCGTCAAGAGCGAGGAGGCGACCAACAGCCCCAACAGGAACAAGACCCCTACGATGCGCGTGGCCCGGTGCCCCCAGAGGGCGCTCACGGCCCCCGCCACGATAAGGAAGAATCCTATCGACGGCAGGTAGAGCCAGTGTTCGGCCATGGTGGCGTTGATCGGAAAGATATTCGATACGGGCAAGAGGGCGATCAAAAACCACTGAATAGAAAAAGAGACCGTCTTGTGCCGGCGGGCCGTCGCCCAGGCGACGAGGACCAGCGCCAGCAACACGACGATGCCGGCAACGGTCCTGAGATCCGTAAAAGGCAGACGGGGCAGGCCGTATTCCATGTGAAGGTGTCCGGGGACCACGAGGCACCCGAGATACTGCGTCAGCGCCGCAAAGAACCCGGAGAGCCGCTGCGTAAAGGTCATCAGGTTCGCGGGGTTCGACAAGAGGTTCTGCACGGCGACCGCGCGGCCGAGGATATAAAGACCGGTGATGACGATGAGAGACAGAAACCTGTTCTCATCGATCTTCTCCCTGAAGGTCAGATGGTAGGCCAAAAGGAGGACCGGCAAGGCCAGGCTTGCCTCCCGCGAGAGGAGCGCGGCCGCATAGGCGACCGCGGCCACCGCCGTCATGGCAACGGCACGGCCTGGGCGGCGGTCGATGTAAGCGATGAAGGATAGCAACAGGAAGACGGCGGCCAGCGGATCGGACCGGCCCGAGATATAACTGACGGCCTCCGTATGGATCGGGTGGCTCACGAAGAGAAGACCCGCAAATAAAGCAAGCAGCCGGTTGGCGCTCAGCCGGAACGCCAACCCGAAGACGCACAGCGCCGCCAGGATATGCCAGAAGATACTCGTCACATGGTATCCCCGCGGATCGAGCTTCCAGAGGCGGTAATCGGCCATATACGTCAACATCTGGAGCGGTCGGTACGCCTGCGACTCCTTGCCGTAACCGGCCAGGATGTTCCCCTGGAAGAGCTTGAGCGCGTTGTTGCCCTGTTTGATCAAGGGATTTTCGCGGATCAGGTGCTGGTCGTCCCACACAAAGGCGCCGTCGAGGGAATTCGCATAGACGCCTATCCCGAGGAGGACGATGGACAGGATCGAGAAGATCAGGAACTTTCTGGGGACAGAGGCGACGGGGACGGTGAGCTCGGGCGGCGGTATCGGCGCCTCACTCTGAGGGGATCCGTTATCATTCTTCATACTTCATGTAAAAAAGCTGAGGCCTAAGGTCCTTTGCCGTCGGCCGCTCCCACGAGACACAAGACCATAATGCCTGCAACAAGGATTTTCACGGCCCTAATAAATCGTCGGATAAAGCGGGTCCGTCTGCCTCTTGATCCTTTGGGTGCGCTCTCGTGCCTGCCTCTTGCGCCGCTCCAGGCCGCGCTTCTTCTTTTTCGCTTCACGCAGGACGCGTTCCCTGCGTTTTTTTACCTCTTCCTTGCGCTCCTCGCCCTTCACATCCCCCACCCGCCAGGGCGAGAGGATCACCTTTTCGTCTTGTGTCCCGGAAACAACACGCTGCTCGACAATTTCGTGGTCGGAGGCATCGCGAGCGGAGGAGTCGTGGTCGGAGGCATCGCGA
>CAZUQR010000031.1:2278-13958 GCA_964622605.1 uncultured Planctomycetia bacterium | reverse complement strand
TCGTGGTCGGAGGCATCGCGAGCGGAGGAGTCGTGGTCGGAGGCATCGCGATCAGAGGCCTCGCGATAGGAGGATTCTTCCTCCTCTTCTTGATCCGGCGCCTCCTGCGCCCGGGCACAGACGCCCCCTAAGCCACAGAGGAACACCACAGAAAGGATCCACCGCGCAGCCCTGCTCATTTCTTTTCGGCCTCGATCACGTTCCCCTTCTTGCCGGCCGGTGCCGGCGGGTTCTCCATCGCCTTCTTGATCTCTTGTTGCCGGCGAAGCTCATCCACGATCGTCTGGAGACTGCCCTGATAGTCCAAGGTGGCCTCTCGTATCTCCTGCCAGCCCCGGACAAGGTCCTGTCCTTCTTTCTGAAGGGCGCGTTGCTTTACATTCAACTCTTTGATGTCCGTTAAAAGGGACCCTCGCTCTTTTTGGGAGGCCTTCACGTCTTGCTCGATGCCGGTCAGGTGGCCGGAGACCTCGGTCACTTTCCGGTCGAGGGCCCCATAGGCGCGCACGAATTCCTGATGCAGAAAAAAGACAGCCGCGCCGCACAGCCCTGCCGCGACCAGGACCAAAATGACGAGAAACCACAGCCACCCGATCGACCGCACGCGCCCTTTCTTCTCTTTTACGGGCGGCGAGGACGCCTGAGGCTGAGGAATCTGGAGGGGTTCTGTCATATGGGGCCAGGAGATTCTGCGCCTTTGGGTTCTCGTCCTCTAAGGAGAGTAATGCGCCTAGGAGGACTCGAACCCCCAACGCCCAGCTCCGAAGGCTGGCGCTCTATCCGATTGAGCTATAGGCGCATAGTATCCATTGTCCGCCACAAATCGTGCCGGCTCCGCCAAGGTCTTTAACGGAAGCTATACTATAGGCGCGTCGCCAGACCTTAAGTCCGGCTGCTCGTCTCAGGTCGAGACGATGGGCCTCGCTGTTTGTCTCACTTTTTTCAAGATAGCACAAAGGAGGGGGAAAATCTATGCCTTTCGGGGGGCGGGAAGGGGCTTTAAACGATTTCGCAGGAGGCGCCCAGGATGCGACAGGCCTCGCGCAGGGCGGCGCGGGTCGCCGGCTTCACCCAGCGATGGGCCGGCGGACGCACGGGAGAGTTCAATTGGACCTTCTCGGGGCGGATCCGGTCGATGACCTTCTTCATCTCCTTCAGGGCGGCCGCATCGTCGTTGATGCCGCGCACCAGCATCACCTCGACCCAGATCGCGCCCGTGAACTCTTCCCGGAAACGCACCATGGCTTCGATGATCTCCTCCATGCGCAGCCCCGGCAGGGGCCGGTCGATGTTCTCGAAGACCTCCTGCGTCACGGCATCCAGAGAAGGCACCACGATATCGGCGTCTTTCAGGTCGCGGCGGACGCGTTCGTCCGTCAAGAGCGCGCCGTTCGTCAAGACGACCACCGGACAACCGGTTATCTTTTTCGCATCGCGGATCAAGCGGCCCAGGCCTGTGTGCAGCGTCGGCTCCCCCGATCCCGAAAAGGTGACGCAGTCGATGTGCGTCTCCTTCGGCTTGTGGCGCCAGAAATCCCTGAGCTCCGCCAAAAGGACGCGTTCCTCGACGTAGCGCCGCCGCTTGTCGGTCTTCGTCAATGTCTTGTTCAACTGGCAGTAAACGCAGTCAAAAGGGCACACCTTATAGGGCACCGTGCTGATGCCCAGGGAGTTGCCCAACCGCCTCGACCGTACCGGTCCGTAAATATACTTCAATTTCCCTCTCTCTTATGCAAGGTGGGCAGATGTTGCCTGCAAACGCAGGGTGGGCAGATGTTACTGCAAACGCTCAACGGCCCTTACCAGAGAAAAAAGGGATAGCTTGCTTGCGCCAAGCTATCCCTCTTCTTGCGACAAACCGTAGATCTTACCTCACCACCAGGACGGAATTCTCCGAGCCGTAGGAATTGACCGAGCGGCGGGAGCACGACGGGTCCGTGATCCAGTTGCCGTCGATGACGAACTTGTACTCGTGGGTGCCGCTCGACACGGAGGCCATTGCCTTCCATATACCCTTGCGGTCCTTTTTGGCCGTCAGGCTGGCCGGGTTCCAGCTGTTGAAGTCGCCGGCGACCCCCACCCAATTCGCGCTTGGAGCGGAAATGCTGAATTCGATCCTCTTTGACCCCATAGTCCTTTTTGCCATGGTCCCCCCCTCCTTTTAAGCAAAGATATTGTAAAGGGCCGCACCGCGTTTGTCAAGCAATCCTAAAGCGCGACGATGACGATGCCGTTTCTGTCCGCCCGCGCGATACACTCCGGCCGGTCGATCATCAATGTCTTACCCGCCTCGATGGCCAGGCACCGGCCGCGCACCCGCGCCAGGTGTCTTATCGTGCGCGGCCCCACGACCGGGATGTCAAAGCGCATGTCCTGGTTGGGCTTGCTCACCTTGACGACGACGATGCCCCCGTCGGAGACGCGGCCGGCGCGCCGGATGGCGGCGTCCGTCCCTTCGATCGCCTCGACCGCGACGATGGCGCCGTCATTGACGACCAGCGTCTGGCCGATATCGAGGCCCGCCACGCGCTTGGCCATGTCGAACCCCAGCCGGATATCCTGCCACATCCCCTCGTCCGGTTTGGTGCGCGTCAGGACGCCCTCTTCGGGAAGAAATTTGTCCAAGAAGAGCGTCGAATCGATCAATTCGATGCCGTGGGCCGCCAGCATATCCGCGACGGCGGAAAAGATGGTGTCCGGCCGCTTGTCCCGGACCGCGGCCAGGAGCCTCTTCAGGGTATCGTCCCCCACGTCCCGGTAAAAGAGGTTCCGGGGGCTGACCTGGCCGGCCATGACCACCTTGACGATCCCTTCGGACCGGAAGATATCGAACATGCGGCCGTAATCCTTGAGGCTCAGCCAGTAGACCTTCTTGACGAGAGGCGTGATCCAGGGCGACGTGTCTTTTTTGATCGCGACGGCGACGACGTCGAGGCCCCGGTCCACGGCCGCCCGCGCAAACATCAAAGGGAACTTGCCGTTGCCGGCGATCAACCCGATCTTTTTAATACCGTCGAGCTTGCTCAATGACATATCCCGCGCTTTGAAGAAGAAATGAAGACCACCGCCTCCTCCACCTCCGGACAGGACGGGACGGTCTTTTTGATCTCTTCCAAGGCATGCTGCTTGCTGAGACCCGACTGAAAGTAGATCTTGTAGGCGGCCTTGAGGTGGCGGACCGCGACGGTGCTGACACCCGCGCGCCTGAGGCCTACGAGGTTGAGGCTGTAAAAACGCGCCGGATGCCCGTCGCACGTCGCATAGGGGGGCAGGTCCGTCACCACCTTGGAGCACCCGCCGACGATACACATCTTACCCATCCGGACGAACTGGTGGATGGCGGTCAGACCCCCGATCACCGCCCTGTCATCGAGGGTCACGTGGCCGCCGAGCGTCGCGCCGTTGGCCAGGATGCAGAAATTGCCGATCTGGCAGTCGTGGGCGATGTGACTGTAGGCCATGATCAGGTTGTTGTCGCCGACCCGCGTGGGGTGTTCCGGCGACGTGCTCAGGTTGATGGTCACGTACTCCCGGATGGTGTTGTTGTCCCCCACGATCAGCGAGCTGACAGACCCGTCGAACTTGAGGTCCTGCGGGATGCTGCCGATGACAGCGCCCGTGAAGATCTTGCAGCGGGCACCGATCGTCGTGTCGTCTTCAATGACACAGAAGCTGCCCACCTTCGTCCCGCGCCCGATCTTCACCTTATCGCCGATCACCGCGTAGGGGCCGATGGTCACGTCCTCGTCCAGCCATGCGCCGGCCGATACCACGGCCGTCGGATGGATCTGCGTCGTGCTCATGTCTTAACTCTCCACTAAAGCAAACATCAGCTCTGCCTCGGCCACCACGTCGCCGTCCACGCAGGCCCGGGTCTTCACCTGGCCGGTCTTCGAGCGCAGCTTGCCCACCTCGACCTCGAGCACCAGTTGATCCCCCGGCACCACGGGCTTGCGGAACTTGATGTTGTCGGCGGCCATGAAGTAGGCCATCTTGCCGCGGTTCTCGCGCGGGCTCAACATCAGCACCCCGCCGACCTGGGCCATCGCCTCGATGATGAGCACCCCCGGCATCACGGGCCGGCCGGGGAAGTGCCCCTGAAAAAAATGCTCGTCGATGCTCACGTTCTTGATGCCGACGCAGCGCTTGCCCTCCTCCAGGGTCACGACCCGGTCCACCAGGAGAAAGGGATACCGGTGCGGCAGGATCTTCATGATGGCCGTCGCGTCGATCGCCGATGACACGTCCATGCCGGCGACGGAGCGGATACCGACCATCGCCTGCTGGGCCATCTGGTCGCGCATCTTCTCCAGGATGCGCGTGTTGAGCGTGTGGCCGCTCTTGACGGCGATGACGTGCCCCTTGATCGCCATCCCGAGAAGGTGGAAGTCGCCGATCAGGTCCAGGATCTTGTGACGGATGAACTCCTTTTCGTAGCGCAGGCAGTTCCTTTCGATCCCCTCGGCACCGACCACGAGCGTGTTCTCGTAGCTGGCCCCCTTGCCCAGGCCGCTCTTGATCAGCGCGTCCGCCTCTTCGGCGAGGCAGAAGGTGCGCGCGCCGACGAGCTCTCTCTCGAAGACCTCGGGCGTGAGCGTCACCTCCAGGAACTGGTCGCCCAGCGACGGCTGCGGGTAACTCAATGTGTAGGATATCTTGAATTCGGAGCTGGGCAGCACCACCATCACCGACTCCTCGTCACGGGCCCAGATCGCCGACTTCACCCTGAAGACCCGGCGCGGCACGCCCTGTTCGACGATCCCGGCCTTTTTGATGAGATCGACAAAACTGCGCGCGCTGCCGTCCAGGCCCGGGACCTCGTTCTTGTCCAACTCTACCAGGATATTGTCGATCCCCAGGCCCCCGAAGGCCGCCATCAGATGCTCGATGGTCTGCACCTCGACGTCCCTCAAAGACAGGGTGGTGCGGCGGGGATTCTTGCCGGCTGAAAGCAGAGAGTGGATATCGGCCTTGATCATGGGCGCCCCGGGCAGGTCCACGCGCTGAAAGACAGCCCCCATGTCCGGACCCAGGGGCTTGAAGGTCATCGTCACGGGATGACCGGTATGCAGGCCCACGCCCTTTAGCGATATGCTCCCACCGATCGTCTTTTGCATGATGTCTATTTCCCCGGGCGCTCTTCGAGCGCCCTGATCTTCTTCTTCAGATCGGCGATCTCTTTCACGAGTTGCGGCAGGCGCTGCATCGCCGCGTAGACCTTCATCGCCTCTTTGTGGGGCCGGGCCGGATACCCCGAGACCACCGTGCGTTCCGGAACGGAACCGATGACGCCGGCCTGGGCCGCGCAGATCGCGCCGTCGCCGATCTCGATGTGGCCGACGAGCCCGGCCTGGCCGGCGATGGTGACGTTCTTGCCGATACGGGTGCTGCCCGAGATGCCGGCCTGGGCCACGATGATGCTGTTTTCGCCGATGACGACGTTGTGCGCGATCTGGACGAGGTTGTCGATCTTTGTCCCCCGGCCTATAAGCGTCCTGTCAAACCGGGCCCGGTCGATCGTGACGTTGGCCCCGATCTCGACGTCATCCTCGACGACGACCGTGCCGACCTGCGGGATCAGCTTGTAGTCGCCGTCCCCCTGGACGTACCCGAAGCCTTCGGAGCCGATGACCGTGCCGCTCTGGATGAAGACGCGGTCGCCGATCGTGACGCGCTCGCGCACGGCGACGTTGGGATAGATGAGGCAGTCCTTGCCGATGCGCGCGTCGTGGCCGATATGACAGCCGCCGTAGATGACCGTCCGTTCACCGACACTCGCGCCGTCTTCGATAACGGCGCAGGCACCCACCGCCACCCCCCTGGCGAGCCTTGCGGTCTTGGCGATGACGGCGCTCTTGTGGATTCCTTTGGGATGACGGATCTCGGCAGGCGCAAAGAGACCGACGACCTGGGCGAACGCGAGCGACGGGTCTTTGACACGGATGACCGGACGCGGTGCCCCGGCCACGTCCCGTGGCACGAGGACGACGCTTGCCTTCGTCTCCTTCAAGAGGCAGGCGTAGCGCCGGTTGGAGAGAAACGTGACGTCTCCCTCTGCGGCCTCGCGTATCCCCCTGGCCCCTTTGATCACGATATCGGGATCACCGCACAACTCGCCCTTGACGAGGGCGGCGATCTCCCGAAGGGTCTTTTTCATCCTCGGCTACTTCTTCTTGGCCGTCTTGTTCAGCTGATCGATGATATCCTGGGTAACATCCGCGCTCGCGGCGCCGTACAACAGGACGCGGTCGTTAAAGACGAAGTCGTAGCCGTTCTTCTGGGCGTACGTCTGGACCACCTTCTCGATATCCTGCAGGATCTCCTTGAGTTTTTCGTCGCGGTCGCGGCGCAGGTCCAGGGCGATCTCCTGGCTCATCTGGCGCAGCTTGTTGCTCTTCTCGTCGAGCTCCTTCTGCTTGGCCGCCTTTTCCTTTTCGCTCAACAGGGACATCTTGTCTTCCAGTCCCTTGATCTCGCTGGCGACCTGCTCTAAGTCCTTCTCCTTGCCCTCCTGGACCGTCGACAACTGGTCGTCATACTCGCGCGTCTTGCTGTACTGGTCGAACGCCTGCGAGAGGTCCACGTAGGCCATCTTGCCGGCGGCGAACGCCGGGACCGTCAGGACGCTCCCCAAGAATACCGTCGCCACCATGATCCTGATTCTCATCTACCCCTCCCGATTGACTGATTCACCGCGAGCCGCGGGGCGAACAACGACCACCTGCCCCTTAAAAGCCGTGGCTCATGCTGAAGTGGAACCTTCCCTCCCTGTCTTCCTTGCCCGGTTGCGTGTCGACCGGGATGCCGTAATCCAGCTTCAGCGGCCCGATGGGCGTCTTGATGCGCACGCCGAAGCCCACGCCGGTCTTGAACCCGCCGCTGCCGAAATCCGAAGACTCGTCCCAGACGTTGCCCGTATCGATAAAGACCGCCCCTTTAAGGAAATCCAGAAGCGGCACCGTGTATTCGACGTTCGCGACAAAGAGCGTCTCGCCGCCCAGGGGATCGGCCGTCACCGCATCGATGGGGCCGACGCTGCGTTCCTCGTATCCACGGATGGTGTTGGCGCCCCCCGCGTAAAAACGCTCGTAGATGGGGACCTTCTCTTCGTCGTTAAAGGGCATCACCACGCCGGCGCGGGCCTGGAGCATGAGCACGCACTTGCCGAACACCGGGAAGTACTGCGTGGCGAGAGCAAAATACTTGGTGAAGTTCTTCGTCCCGCCGAGAAAGCTGCCGGCGACCTCGGTCGAACCGCTCAGGACATAGCCGCGCGTCGGGTTGAAGACGTTATCGGTCGTGTCGCGCGTCAGGACGAACTCGATGCTGCTGAGCCAGTTCTCGCCCTCCTCCGCCCTCAGGTCCGCGGAGGCGGAGGCATCGACGTCGGAGATCTGCACCTGCTCGATCCGGTAGGTCACGCCGCCCCGCAGGTACTCCGTGAACTCCTTGCTCGAGCGCAGATCGCCGCCCGTCCGCTCCTCGACGTATCCGTAACCGACGTCCGCCTCCCGGTCGTGCTTGCGCTTGTAGATATCGAAACCGAACGAGACGGGGTGGTCGAACCACCACGGCTCCGTGAAGCTCAACTCGTACGTCTGGCGGACCGACCCCATCTCGCCCCGCAGCTTCAGGTCCTGGCCGGCGCCGGTGAAGGTCTTCCAGTTCCGCCAGTCAAAGTTCTTCTGCTGCAGCTCGATGAAGCCGACGAACTGGTCGATGCTGCTGTAGCCGCCGCCGAAGCTGAACGACCCGGTCTTCGCCTCCTTGACCTCGACGATCAGGTTCTCCTGGCTGGGCGCCGACCCCCCTTCGGTGTCGTAGCCGACCTCCTCGAAAAAGCCCAGGTTGTAGAGGCGTTCCTTGCTGCGCTTGAGCTTGTCCCCGTCGAAGCGCTCGCCGGGGAGGATGCGCATCTCGCGGCGGATGACCTTGTCGCGCGTCTTCAGGTTGCCGCGGATATCGATGCGCTCGACGTACGCGATCTGGTTCTCGACGATGGCGTAGCTGACGTCGACCTTGCCCGTCGCCGCGTCCAGCGCCGTCGACTCGCGCACCTGGACGAAGATATACCCCTTGCCGAAGTAAAAGCTCTTGATGTTGGCCACGTCCTCGCGCAGGGCCTCATACGTGAACGTCCCGCCCTCCAGGCAGGCCGCCAGATGCGCACGCACCTCTTCGACACTGAAGGTCTCCGGCCCCGTGATCGCGATGCGCCCGACCGTATAACGCTTGCCCTCCTCGATGCGTATCCGCAGGTAGATTCCCCCGTCCGGGTCGACGTCCAGCCGGAAATCCACCCGGACGTCCAGAAATCCGCTCTTCAGGTAAAAGGCCTTGATGCGTTCCAGGTCCTCGTTGAGCTGGTCCTCTTTGAAGACGCCCGGCCGCAGGAGCCACCAGGCCTTGGCGCGCGCCTTGATGAGGCCCATGATGCGACGGTTTGAAAAGTGGAGGTTGCCGTCGACGTAGATCCGGCGGATGGTCTGGCGGGCCCCTTCGGTCACCTGGATGGTGACGGTGGCCTTGTTCGCCGCGGGGTCGAGGTCGATGACATGGCCGACCTGTGTATCGACCAGCCCCTTGGCCTCATACTCCTTCTTGATGGCCGCGAGGTCCTCCTTCAGATAGGCGAGGTTGAGATACTGTCCTTCTTTGGAGCGCAGCTTGCGCTTCAATGCGTGGCGGCTGACGCGCTTGACCCCCTTAAGCTGGATCTCCTTGATGGTCGGGCGCTCCTCCACCTTGAAGATGACCCGCAGGCCGTCCGCCTCTTCCTTGACGTCGATGCTGATGTCGGAGAAGTAGCCCGTCTCATAGAGGCGCTTGATGTCATCCCGGCCGGCCTGGACGTAATACGGCTGGCCCGCCCGCGTCTTGATGCGCGAGAGGATCGTCTCGGTGCTGATGGACTTGTTGCCTTCTACCTCGACGGCCTTGATAAAGGCGGAAAGAGACTCCGCCTGTGAGGGGGCAGGCTCCTCCTGTGAGGGGACAGGCTCCTCCTGGACGGCGGCATCCTCTTGGGCCCGGACGCAAGGAGCCGCGAGAAGGGAGCACGCGGCGAAGACAAGGATAAGATATAACTTTAGTCTTTTCACGGAGAAATAAAAAGAATCATCTAATTATAGAGCAGCCCTCCCGGAAAGTCAACTTTCGAGGGGCGGCCCCGGAAGGGACGACCGCCTCAACCCTCAAAGGCCTGCCCGGGCACGGCGAGATTCTCGAAGCGCGTGTACTCCCTGATGAAGGCAAGCTTGATGGAACCGACGGCGCCGTTGCGCTGTTTAGCCAGGATGACCTCGGCCAGGCCGCGGTTGTGTTCCGTCGGATTGTAATACTCCTCCCGTATCAGGAGGACGACGACATCCGCATCCTGCTCGATGGCGCCGGACTCGCGCAGGTCCGACAGCTGGGGCCGGTGGTCCGTGCGGCTCTCCACGGCCCGCGAGAGTTGGCTGATCCCGACGATCGGGACGTTAAGCTCACGGGCCAGCGCCTTCAGGGAACGCGAGATCTCGGAGATCTCCTGCTGGCGGTTCTCGGCGCCGTAAGAGCCACGCATCAGCTGCAGGTAATCCAAAGCGACCAGTTTGATGTCGTGCTGGGCCTTGAGCCGGCGCGCCTTGGCGCGCAGCTCGAGGATCGAGATGCCCGGCGTGTCGTCGATGAAAAACTTCGCCTCGGAGAGGCGGCCGGCCGCGTCGGCGAGCGCCCGCCAGTCGTCCGTCGACAGAAAGCCCGTGCGCACCTTGTGGGCATCGACGCGCGCCTGGGCGCACAGGAGGCGCTGGACCAGCTGCTCCTTGGCCATCTCCAGGCTGAAGAACGCGACGGGGACCTTCTCCACGACGCTCGCGTATTCCAGCAGGTTGATGGCGAACGAGCTCTTGCCCATCGAGGGCCGACCCGCGATGATGATCAGGTCCGACGGTTGCAACCCGGCCGTCAGGATGTCAAAATCGGTGAAGCCCGTCGCGACGCCCGTGACGTGCTTCTTGTTCTGGTGGAGACGATCAATGACCTCCATGCTGTCTTTGACGAGCTCTTTTAAGGGCAGGAACCCCGTCTCACCGATGCGCCGCTCCGCGATCTCGAAGATCGACCGCTCGGCCCGGTCGAGGACGTCGATCACCTCGTCTTCGGTCTCATACGCCTCGGTCACGATCTGCGTGGCGTGAGAGATCAGGAGGCGCAGGATGTTCTTTTCTTTGACGATGCGGGCGTAGTGCGTGACATTGGCCGCCGTCGGGACGACGTTGGTCAGCCCCGCGAGGTAACTCGCGCCGCCGACGGCATCCAAGACGTTATCGTTCTTGAGTTTTTCGACGAGGGTGATGAGATCGACGGCCTTGCGCGCATCGTAGAGCTCGACGATCGTGGCAAAGATGATCTTGTGCGCCTCTTTGTAGAAGTCGGCCGCGCCCAGGTGCTCGATCGCCAGGGCAATGGCATCCTCTTCGATGAGCATGCACCCCAGGACCGCCATCTCCGCCTCGAGGTTCTGGGGCGGGACCCGCTCGAGGATCGAGGGCGATAGGGAAGAATTATTAGAGCGCCTTGCGGACTTCTTCATTCCGAAACCCCGTTTCCAAACCCCGTTTCCAAACCCCGTTTCCAAACGGGGTTTCGAAACGGGGTTTGCCTTCACTTCTTTACGACCCAGACCTTGACGGTCGCGGTGACGTCGACCCCAAGCTTGATGGGGATGTCGTAGATCCCCAGGTCCCTGATCGGGTTTTCGAGGACGATCCTCTTTTTATCCACCTCGACGCCTTCGGCGGCCAGCGCCTGGACGATATCATATTCGATGAGGCTGCCGTAGAGCTTGTCTTCTTCGTTCACCTCGACGGCCAGCGTCAGGGAGACGCCCTTGAGCTTCTCGGCGAGCTCCTGGGCGCGCTTGTGCTCCTGGTCCTTGCGGGCCTCCCGCAACCGGGTCTGGAGCTCCACCTGTTTCAGGGCGTGGTCGCTGGCGACCAGCGCCAGCCTGCGCGGCAAAAGATAATTGCGGGCATAGCCGTCTTTGACCTGCTTGACCTCTCCGGCGTGCCCCAGGCCCGAGACGTCTTCTTTCAAAATGACCTTCGTCGTCATGACTGCCTCCGGGGGATGCGAAAAGATCCTGATTACTTCTTCATGTACGGCAAAAGCGCCATGAACCGCGCGCGCTTGACCGCTTGCTGGACCATGCGCTGATGCCTGGCGCAGGTCCCCGTGAGACGGCGCGAGAGGATTTTGCCGCGTTCGCTCACCAGCCGTTCCAGACGACGCAGATCTTTATAATCGAGCGCGCCGCTCTTGTCCTCGCAAAAGCGGCAGACCTTGCGCCGGAACCGCATCCCAAACTCGGAACGCTCCCTGCGCCGAAAGCCTCCCCGGCCGCCGGCGCGCCCCTTAGACGGACCCTTCAAAGAACGAGCCCCGCTTTTACCGTGTTGTTGTCCTCGTGCCTGTACCATCTGCCTTCCTTTCCCGTTTATCCGTTATCCTTATCCCGCAAATCGATACTTTCCGTGCGCTCGACCAATTAACTCATATCCTCCGCCCCATCCTGACCCCAGGAGACCTCATCGACGCCCGACGTCATCGAGACGTCGGCCCCTTCGCGCGCCCCGCTCTTGTTTTCCTCGTCACCGGCGGGCGCCCCGCGCTTGCTTTCCTCGTCACCGGCGGGCGC
>CAZUQR010000031.1:0-2178 GCA_964622605.1 uncultured Planctomycetia bacterium | reverse complement strand
TTTCCTCGTCACCGGCGGGCGCCCCGCGCTTGCTTTCCTCGTCACCGGCGGGCGCGGCGGGACCCCGACGCCCCTGCTGGGGCCCGCCCAGGAACTGGACGCGTTCGGCCCGCACCTCGACCACCGAGCGCTTCTTACCGTCCTGCCCGTCCCACGTGCGCGACTGCAGGCGCCCCTCGACGAAGAGCGGGCTGCCCTTATGCAGGTATTGGTTGCAGACCTCGGCCTGCTTGTCCCAGGCGACGACCGTCATGAAACACGTCTCCTGCTTGTTCTCGCCGCTCTTGTCCCGGAACGGCCGGTTGATGGCCATGCGAAGATTGACCACCGCCGTGCCGCTCGGCGTGTAGCGCAACTCGGGGTCGCGCGTCAGATTGCCGATCAACAGAACCTTGTTGAGATTCGCCATAACACCCTCTCTTATTGCGCCGCAGGGAACGCGGCCTCTGTCCTTAAAATCATCGAACGCAGAATGCTCTCGTTCAAGGCGTAACCCTTCTTCAATTCATCGATGGCCGCCGGGGCGCTCTCAAAGCGGACCAGATAATACAATCCCTCCCGGAAGCGCGTGCCGCCGCCGACCGCAAAGAGGTCATACGCCAGCCTGCGCCGCTGGCCCCAGACCTCATCACTGGAGACCTTGCCCTGATGCTTGACGACCTGGTCCTTTATCGCGTTCATCACGGCCTGACGCTCCTCATCGCTCAGGTCCGGCTTGATGATGAACATCGCCTCGTACTGGTTCATATCCATGCAACGACCTCCAATTTACCTGCCCCTTGCTTGAGGCCTCGCCTCAGACAGGTCTTCTGTTATACCTATTCATGCACGACACCGTGCCCTGACCCAGCCACAGCGTCAGGGCCTGGCGCGCCGCCTCCAGGGCGTGGCGCGCCGCCGGCTCTTGGCTGCGGCGAAAGCGCTCCAGCACAAAATCCGAAAGGTCCTGGCCGTCGGGCCGAGGCCCGACACCGATGCGCAGCCGCACGAAGGCGGGGCTCCCCAGATGCGCGATGCAGGACGCCAGGCCCTTGTGGCCGCCGTCGCTGCCGCCCTCCTTGAACCGGACCGTCCCCAGGGACAACGCCACGTCGTCGTGAACGACGAGCAGCCGACCCGCCGGGACGGCCTTCCTGCGCACGACCGCCCGCACCGCCACGCCCGACAGGTTCATGAACGTCTGCGGCAGGACGAGCAGAAAGGGCCGGCCGTCGAGTTCTCCCTGCGCGACGAGACTCCTGAAAGAGCGGTTCGCCTTAAAGGCGCGGCGCTGACCCTGTGCCCACTGCCGCACGACACGGGCGCCCGCGTTGTGGCGCGTGCGTTCGTAATCCGGCCCGGGATTCCCCAGCCCGACGACCACGCAGAGCGACGAGGACAAGCGGCTCAGGGTAAACACCTTACTTTTCTTTTTTCTCTTTTTCCGCTTCGCCCTGGGCCCCGGCCTCTTCTTCCCCGACCTTCTTTTCCTTCTTGATGACCTCGGGCTCGGTCGGCTGGGCCTCGCCTTCCACGGCCGCCGCCTCGGGCACCAGCTCTTCCTTGTGCGGCGGCACGAGGGAAAGGACGATGACCTCCGGATCGTTGTTGATGACGACGCCCTCCGGGACCCTCAGGTCTTTCACGTGGACGTCGTCGCCGATCTTCATGGCGGTGATATCCACCTCGAACTTCTCGGGGATCTGGGTCGGCAGACACTCCACCTCCACTTCCCACAGGACCTGTTCGAGCACACCGCCGTCCTGCTTGACCCCGACCGACTCGCCCTTCGCCTCGATCGGCACCTTGACCTCGATGCGCTTGGTCAGCGAGATCTCGTTGAAATCGACGTGGAGGATCTCATCGTTGACGGGATGCTTCTGGATCTCCTTGATCAGGACCGATTTCTCCTGGATCTGTTTACCGGCGGCGACCGTCAGGTTGATGACGATGTTCTCCCCGCCGTGGTGGGCGTGCATGAATCGGATCAGGCGCCCCCGCTCGATCTTGAGGGACAGGGCCTTCTTCTTCTCTCCGTAGACCACCGCCGGAACAAAACCGTTCTGGCGCAGCTTATTGCTCTTGCCGACCTCCGCGTCTTCGCGCAGGGCCGCGTCCAGGTTGACGACCTCAGGCATTATCTACTCCTATGTTAAAAGTCAAATAACTCTACTCCGCGCGCTTACCTTTAAGCGCACC
>CAZUQR010000030.1:0-23241 GCA_964622605.1 uncultured Planctomycetia bacterium | reverse complement strand
CAGAAGTTTTTCGGCAGATGTCGGCAAGGGATTAGGACGCGTGCGCAGGCGAAGCTTTTTGTCGCCGAGCAGCGCGCCCTAAACCGCGCCGATGAGCGAAAAACTTCGTCTGCGCAGAAGGAATCTCCGTTGGGCAAACTGTGCTATTTCTTTGAGAGCAGGCGGGAGAGCTCGGCAGGGGTGTTGTAGGTGAGCAGGATGCCCGGGTCCTCGACGGGCAGGTAGCGGGTCTTTCCCTTGAGGCGGTGCTGGACACTGGAGAGCGGTTCGCCGTCGCCGAGCGCCATGAAGTCATCGGCGAGCGAGGACGCAAAGACGGGCGGATGGCCCGGCCGGCCGTTAGAGGTCGGCACGAGGATGAGCGGGGCCTCTTGCCCGAATGTCCGGCATAGAAGGTCGATCGTCGCCGCTTTGACAAAAGGCAGGTCAACGGGCAGGAGCATGAAGTCGGCATCCCGGGCGGTGCGCACCTTGAGCCCTGCCTGAAAAGAAGAGGTCATGCCCCGGGCGTAGTCTTTGTTGATGGTGACCCGCAGACGTTTGTTTTTGGGGACCGCAGGCCGTATGGCCCGGGCCTCGTGGCCGAGGACGACGACGATATCATCGACGGCGCTTGCCAGCAGGGTATCGGCGATCACCTGGATGGCGGGGAGGCCGTTGATGACCGCCAGGGGTTTGGGGCTGCCGAAGCGCCGGCTCTCGCCGGCGGCCAGGACGATACACGTCATCATAGAAAGAGTATATCGGTGATGGAGCCGCTGTTCAACAGTATTCTCGATGAGGTCGGAAAGGGCAACGCCGGCGTCGTCGTGACCGTGGTCGCAAGCCGCGGCTCGACCCCGCGCAAGGTCGGCACCAAGATGGCCGTCTTTGCCGACGGCCGCGCCCAGGGGACGATCGGCGGCGGGGCCCTGGAGAAGGCGGCCCTGGAGGATGCCCGCCGGGCGCTCAAGAACAAGACCTCATATCTCAAGTCTTATCGCCTGGACAGGGCCTCGGGCCTGCAGGCCTGCGGCGGCCGCGTCGATCTCTTCTTTGACGTGGTCAGGCCCCGTCACAGGCTCGTGATCTGCGGGGGCGGCCACGTAGGCCTGGCGCTCTCCTATCTGGGAAAGCTGCTCGATTTTGACGTCGTCGTCCTTGATCACCGCAGGGAGTTCGCCGACAAAAAGAGGTTTGCGCATGCCGACCGTGTTCTCTGTGCGCCGTACCGGTCGGCCCTGCGGCCGCTGGTGACGGACAAGGACACCTTTGTCGTCATCGTGACGCACGGTCACGTCTTCGACGCCGTCTGTTGCGCCGAGGCCCTCAAGACGCCCAGCCGTTACATCGGCATGATCGGCAGCCGCAAGAAGATCGCGGCCGTCTTCGCGGACTTGAGAAAAAGGGGGTTTTCGAAAAAGGACCTCGGCCGCATCGTGTCGCCGGTGGGCCTGGCTATCGGCGCCGAATCGCCGGCGGAGATCGCGGTGGCGATAGCGGGACAACTGATAGAGCGTAAGAGAAAGTGACTGTCGGCCCCGGCGCGCCCCGTATCACAGGAAGGTAAGGGCCGGTGATAGGGGGCATTCTGCGGGAAGGCGAGCGCCGGTGGGCCGGGGTGATCGAGGCGAGCCGGGATGATCACGGGAAGGTGAGAAAGGGGTAATCCATGTCTAAAGACGTAGTACGACAGATGGTGCTGGATGCGGGGATGGGGTACTTGGCGACGTGCGACGGGGACCAGCCGCGCGTGCGGGCCATGATGCCTATCCTGCGCGACGATGGGACGATACTGGCCGCGACCTTTCCGCAGACCCAGAAGATCCAGCAGATCAAGAAGAACCCGAAGTTCGAGATGTGCTTCGTGGACCGCAAGCTCAGCCATTGCCGCTTTGAGGGCAAGGCCGCGATCAGCGACGAGGAAGCGTTGAAAGAGGAGCTCTGGGCCAAGCAGATGATGCTGCGCCAGTTCTTTTCCGGTTCCGGGGATCCCGGCTTCGTCCTGATCGTCTTCAAGCCGACGCGCGTGACGATGATGGACGTCGGCGCCAAGGCGTACACGGAGGTCAAGCTGTGATGGCAGGCACGCCGGTCAGCCTTGAGAGGGGCGCAATCCACGACCCGCAGCGGTGCCGGGAGTGCAAGGTGGGCAGTTGCTGCAGCGACGGGGTGGAGATCGATCTTCTGGAGGTCGCGCGGATCCTCAGGAAGGATCCGGATATCCCCAAGCCGTGGTTCCGGTATCTGAGCCGCGACAAGAGGTTTCCGTCGGGGTTCCGTTTTACGACGGTCACGCGCGGCCGGCGCTGCGTCTTTCAGGGCGTGGACCGCCGGTGCGCGATCTACGCTATCCGGCCCCGCTTTTGCCGGGAGTTTCCCATGGAGGGCGACCGGCTCGCGCCGCAGTATCCGTACCTTTGTCACTACGCCAAGATGAGGAGGCGGGCCCGGCTGAAGAGGCGCGCAGGACTGGAGAGGCGCGCAGGGGCGGGCAGGCGTGCGTCGGCAGGCAGGCGCGCGCGGCCGAGAAGGAGGGCCTTGAGGAGGCAGGGATGAGCATTCTGGTCCTTGGAACGACGGCCCTGGACACCGTCACGACGCCTTCCGGCAGGCGCCGGGAGATGCTGGGCGGTTCGGCCGTCCACTTTGCGATGAGCGCCTCACACTTCACGCCGGTCCATCTCGTCGCCGTCGTGGGCAGGGACTTCCCCCGCCGGCACGTCGATTTTTTGAGGAAGAGGGGCGTGGACGTGACCGCCTTGACGATAGAGGACGGCACCACCTTTCGCTGGGAGGGGGAGTACCGCGGCGACCTGAACACGGCGCTCACCCTGAGCACCCAGCTGGGGGTCCTGGCGACCTTCCGGCCGTGCATCGCACAACACCAGCGCTGTATTGAAAATATCTTTTTGGCCAACGTCGACCCCGATATCCAGCGTCACCTCCTGGAGCGCATGCGCTCGGTCCGTCTCGTGGGGCTTGACAGCATGAACTACTGGATCGATCATAAGAGGCGCTCTCTCGTGCGGCTGCTCAAGAAGGTCGACATCTTCGTCGCCAACGACGCCGAGGCGCGCAGCCTGTCGGGTGAGACGCACCTCATCAAGGCCGCCCGCGGCCTGCGCAAGATGGGGGCGCCGATGGTGGTGATCAAGAAGGGCGAGCACGGGGCCTTCGTCTCTTTCAAGGATTCTTTCTTTTGCCTGCCGGCGTATCCCGTGGAGACGATCGTCGATCCCACCGGGGCCGGCGACACCTTTGCCGGCGGCTTCATGGGGTATCTGGCGACGGCAAAAAACCTCAACGACGCGGCGATCAAGAAGGCGATCTCCTACGGGACCGTCATGGCGTCGTTCAACGTGGAAGGTTTCGGCGTGGAGCGCGCCGCGCGGCTGACGAAAAGGGATGTCGCCCGACGCCTGAAGCGTTTCCGGGACAGCGTCTCCTTTTGACCATGATCGAACGCCTTAAAAGGGTCCTGGGGCTCGTGCTGGCCGCGCTCCTCGTCTGGGGGGCGGTGGGGATCGGGGTACGCATCGTGCGGCACCGGTCCGAGAACGAGGCCCTCAAGCAGATCATCGCGCGCCTGGAGGCTGATTCGCGCATCGCCCAGGTCCTGGTGACGGGCGTGCGCGACGATCCGGAAACCGGTGAGGCGCTCACGACCATCAAGGTCCTCGAGTTCGACGCGCACGGTGACCCGCTCGTGCCGCGCTTCTTCACCTTTTCCGGCAACATCATCCAGTTCCAGTCTCTCGTCGTGCGCTTCGATGATTTTCACGTCACAAGCGGCCACAGGCTCAAGGGCAAGAGCGCGTATCTCTTCCTGAAGGTCTTCTTCCTGGACGGCCCCCGGACACAGGTATTTGACATGACCCCCTTGCGCGAAATCCCCGAAGGATATAAAATAGATTTCCAAAACACGGCGGCCGCCGGCCTCCAGAGGGATTTCTGGGACCAGTTCTGGGCGTATGCCCTGGACCCGGCCGAGGCGCGGCGCGCCGGCATCAAGAACGCGCAGATCGAGGCCCCGGGCACCAAGTTCATCCCCGGGATCCTGTATACGATCAAGATCGAACACGACGGCGGGATGCGGATCGACAGCGAGCCCATCCCCGAGATCCTCAAGGGAGAAAGGATCATCTTGTGAAGAGCCGACACCGCAGACACGGCCTCTCGCGCTTCGCGTATCACGCCCTCGCCAGGCGCTATCTCTTGTGGATGTACAAGATGACGAAGGACGAGCTGGACCGCATCGACCGCAAGTTCACGCAGCTCGACGTCGACCATTTTATCGCCGGCTATTTCGTCAAGGTCTCGGACCGACTGAACGAGAAGAGCCGTGACGCCCTGAGGCCCTACTTCCGGGAGTGGGACGCGTATGTCGGGGCCAAGGAAAAGGATGCCCAAGATCTGAAATACGTCGCCCCCGGAGAGCTGGAGGCGCACTACGCCTTTTTGCATCTGAAGCTCCAGGCCATCCTGTGCGCGGTGCGCCGGTACCTGGGCCCCAAGGGCATCGGGGAGTTTCAACGCCTCTACGAGACGAAGGCGATCGAAAATATTTTGGCCGATACGTCAGGACACCGATGAGCAGGACGGCGATGAGCAGGACACCGATGAGCAGGACACCGATGAAGATGCAGAGGAGGGCCTGTCTGGTTTTGGTCGTTGCGTGGACGCTGGCCGGTTGCGCGACCGGCGAAAACCAACGCATCGTGACGCTCGAAGACCAGCTGGCGCAGAGCCGCGAGAAGGCGGCGGCGCTCAAAAAAGAGAACCGGACGATCAAAGAGGAGCTTGACCTCTTCCGCAAGACCCAGGACATCGACCGCGACCAGCTCCTGGCGGCCCGGGACGCCTTCAGGGAGGGTTTCAAGAAGGAGGTTGCAGAACAGGTCGTCGCGATCAGCGTGACCGCGCGCGGGCTGGATCTCGTCATCCCCGCGGAGAAGATCTTCGTCTCCGGCAGCGATGCCTTGAGTCCGGAAGGCAAGGCGCTTCTCGACCGCGTCGCGTCCCTGATCGATGCGACGCTGCCCCGGCATTACGTCTATATAGAGGGCCACACGGATAACCAGCCCCTGGCCATCTTCGAGTGGAAGTCGGATTGGGATTTTTCTTTCGCGCGCGCCTTAAGCGTCTTGAAGTATTTCACGGAGGTGCAAAAGTTAGACCCCCTGCGGTTCTCCGCGGCGGGCTTCGGCCAATACAGGCCCCGGGCGACCAACGAGACGAAGGAAGGGCGCAGCCTGAACCGCCGGGTGGAGTTGATCGTCTCGCCCCAGCGGATCAAATCAGTCGGCGAGCGACCCCCCGGGTCTTCCTCCGATGAGTGATATTTTTCTGACGCAGAAGGGTTACGAGCAGCTCAAGGCGGAGTTGGATGATCTGAAGGGGCCCCGCCGGCGCGCCATCTCCCGGCAGATTGCCAAGGCGCGGTCGATGGGGGACCTGACCGAGAACGCCGAATATGACGCGGCGAAAGAGGCCCAGGTCCATCTGGAGAGGCGGATCGTGGATCTGGAGGACAATCTGGCGCGCGCCCGGATCATCGAAAACGAAGATATCCCGGCGGACAAGGTCTATGTCGGCGCGACCGTGCGGCTCAAAGACCTGGATACGGATGAAGAGTGCGTCTATACCCTGGTCTCGCCCCCCGAGGCCGACTTTGACGAGAACAAGATATCGATCGAGTCGCCGATCGGCAAGGGGTTGATGGGGCACGCCGCCGACGACGAGGTCGTCCTCGAGGTCCCTGCCGGAACGCTCCGCTACAAGATCCTGAAGATCACGCGCACGTAGCCGTGGACCACAAGAGACAACTCCTTTTTATTTTCAGCGTGGCCGTGCTGGCCGCGGGGACCTACGCGGCCGTTCGGTCTTTTTCCCAGACCGAGGAGGCGCGCATCCGGCAGGCGGTCTACGCGGCGGTGGCCGGCGTCGAGCAGGACGACGCGGTCCGTTACGGCCGCATCCTGTCGCGTTTCTATCAGGATGACGCCGGCCGCAACAAGCTGGTCCTCCTGAAGACGGCCGAGGAGATCTTCCGTGACTTCCGGCCGTTGCGCGTCGAGATCAAGCAGTTGACGATAACGCTCAAAGAAGAAGAGGGGAGTGCCGCCGAGGTGTCCATCGGCTTCAAGTGTTATTTCGACCACCTGGAGGACGGCAAGTTGTATTACGAGGCGGGGCGCTTCGAGGCCGATTTTCAAAAGGAGGGCAGGGCGTGGAAGATCCGCTCCCTGCGCTATATCGACGCCGACGAGATCATGTTCATCCAGGCGGTCGCCTGAGAGAAAGGAAGTCCGATGGCACGAAAGAAGAAGGCGGCCGTGAAGGCCTGCCGGACCTGTGGCAAGACGGTGACGCGCCACGGCCACCTGTGCGTGCCCGTGACGGGGCAGGACCACACCTGTGACTGGTGCGGTTCCCTGATCATGGATGCCCGCCACATGTGCAACGACAAGATAAAAGATATCGCCTATATCTGCAATTCGTGCGGCCGGCTCGCGGTGAGTCCGAAGTTCCTGTGTCAACCGAAGAAGATCAGGGCGTAGCGGTTTTTAAAAAAGCGGCGGGGAGTCCTTTAGAGGGTGACGGGCATCTTTGCCGGCGAGAGTCTTTCGATGAGGGCGCCTAAAAGCAGGCGCTCTCTTTTTCTCATGGTGAGGTCCCTGTAGACGTCCAGCGCCTCGCGCTGGAGGTCCTTCATGCGTCTCAGGCACAAGGCATAGGAGCCGCTGTCGATGAGGAGGCGCTTGAAGGTTGCGAGGTCCCGGCCGGTCTTTTTCTTTTTTTCAAAGAGGACCCGGAAGCGCCGCTTGTCCGCTCCTTTCAGGCGGCGCCAGGCCGCATGGACGAGCAGGGTCTTTTTGGACTCGGCGAGGTCCGAGAGGACCGGTTTGCCGATGAGCTCTTGCGTGCCGAAGGTGTCCAGGAAGTCGTCGTAGATCTGAAAGGCCTCCCCGGCCCTCAGCCCCAGGCGGGAGAGCTTGGTGCGCTCTGCCGGCGCGGCGCCGGCGAGCGTCGCCCCCATGAGGAGCGGGCACTCGAAGGTGTATTTGGCGGTCTTATAGATATAGGTATTATAGACGTCTTTCTCGCGCAGGGCCGCGAGCCTCGTGTGGCCGAAGAGGATGTCGATGAACTCGCCCGTGCCGGTGTAGGCGGCCGTGGCCACGAGGTGGCGCAGGGCCTCTTCCTTGCGCCGGGGGTCTTCCCGGACAGCCAGGAACGATTCGATCGCAAGGGCAAAGATGATGTCTCCCGCGACCACCGCAAGGCTTGCGCCGATCGCCGCGCCGTGGAGGGTCTTGACCTTTTTATCGAAGACGCGGTGCAGCGTCGGCTTGCCCCGTCGGGTAGCCGCCCGGTCGATGACGTCATCGTGGATGAGCATGTAATCGTGGAGCAGCTCGATGGCCGAGGCGGCGGCAAACAGGCCCGGGTCTTTGGAGCGCCTCTTTTTGGCGTAGCCCTGATACGCCAGGAGGAACAGGAGCGGCCGGATGCGCTTGCCGGGCCGCAGCACAAAATCCCGGCACGCGTCGAAGAGGAGAGGAGAGATCTTGCGCAGGCGGTAACGGCGATCGATATCCCGGAAGAGCCGCTTCAGGGCGTCGTTGATGAGGCGCACATAAGATTCCATACGGCGTTTATCCTAACACAAAAGATATGGCCCGACAACGGGTTTTGCCGGTCGCCGAATCGTCCCCGGTCGAGACTCTTATTGCAAAGGGCAGGCAGTTATACTATCATATGGTTTGTCATTCGGACGTCACTTTTGGGGGTTTGAGTGGGGGATATCGTTGTCATCGGTGCGGGGTTGGCGGGGCTGCGTCTGGCCCGTATCCTGGGGCGCCGGCGCCGGCGGCTCGAGGGACGTCACGTCCTTTTTATCGATGCCAAGGATACCTTTGATTATCTGCCCGCCTTGCCGGATGTGGCCGGCGGCCGCCTGAAGGCACGCCACGTGCAGGAGTCGTTGGCGCCTTATCTGGAGCGCCAGGGCGCAAACGTCACCCGGGGCGAGGTGGTCCGGGTGGACACGGACGCCAAAGAGGTCTCGCTCGCGGACGGCCGCGTCCTCGGATATGGTGTCCTCGTGATCGCCTGTGGGACGGTGACGAATTTTTACGGCCTCGCCGATGTCCAGACGCAGGCCTTCAAGCTTGATACGGCCAACGACGCCGTCGCCCTTTACGATGCCGTCCGTGCGCATCCGGACAAGAAGTTCGTCGTCGTGGGCGGCGGCTATACGGGCGTTGAGATCGCCGGCAACGTGGCACTTTATCTGCGGCGGCACAGGGTCAAAAAGGGCACGGTCATGCTCGTCGAGAAGGCCGAGGATATCCTGAGCACGCTTCCCGAGTGGATGCGGGATTACTGCCGCGTGAACCTGAGCCGTTTGAAGGTGGCGCTTTACCCGGAGTGTTCGCTCGCCCAGGTCGGCGCGGATACCGTGAAGTTGTCGAACGGCATCGTGCTGACGGATGCCGTGTTGATCTGGTCCGCCGGCGTGCGGCCGCCGGCCTTCGTCGCCACGCTCCCTTATAAAAAGGACCGGCAGGGGCGCTTGATCGTCGATGCCGGGATGCGGTGCGCCGAGGATTGTTTTGCCGTCGGCGACGTCGCCTCTTTCGAGCATCGGGGTCGGCCCTTGCGCATGGCGGTCCAGCATGCCGTCGCCGAGGCCGATGTGGCGGCGGCGAACGTGGTGCGCGCCTGCCTGGGGCACGGCCGGGTGAAAAAATTCAGGCCCTTCGACTGGGGGTACCTGGTCCCCATGGCCAACGGCTCGGCGTGCGGCAAGGTGATGGGCGTTCGGGTAGCCGGCCGGCTTGGCTGGGTGCTGCACTATTTCATGTGTCTCTTGCGGTCCGTGTCCGGACGCATGCGGCTGGGCATCTTGAGGGACCTTGTGACGGATAACACCCCATTGAGGCGGTGGCATACTTGAGCGGTCCGATCCATCCGCGGCCATCAGGCCGCGGTTGCTGACCGCTCAAGTATTCCGTTCAAGAGGGGACGAGAGGGGCTCCATTGAAGCGTTTTTTCTTTCTTGGGATGATCGCAGCGGCCGGCATGGTCGCAGCGGCTGGCATGCTCCTCGGATGCGCGGCCGGGCCGCGCGCAGGGACGTTCGGTTATGAGACGCTCGTCGTCGGCGGGGCGCGGTATCTTTCGCTCGTCCTCCTGTGCGACCGCGAAGGCCTGACGTGGGACTTCGACCCCTTAAGCCAGGTCGTGATCGTCAGGAAGGAAGCGACACAGGCGCGCTTTCTCATCGGCAGCCGCAAGGCCGTCGTGAACGATGAGATCAGGAACCTGTCGGCCCCGGTGATCGTCAGAGAGAGCGTCGTCTGGGCGCCGACGGAGGTCCGCGAGATCTTTGTCCCGTGCACCTTGCCGGTGCCGCCCGCGACGGATAAAGAGGTCTATCTGCGCCGCATCCGGCACGTGTTGCTGGATGCCGGCCACGGCGGCAAGGACCCTGGGGCCGTCGGCCGCAAGGGCCTGCGCGAAAAAGACGTCAACCTGGACATGGCCTTCCGGGTCAAGAAGGAGCTGGAGCGTTGCGGTCTCCAGGTGACCCTGACGCGCCTCGACGATACCTTCATCCCGCTGGCCCAGCGGTCCCAGATCGCCAACAACATAGGCGCCGACCTTTTCGTGAGCCTCCACGCCAACGCCAACCATGCGCGCTGGATCGAAGGCTTCGAGGTGTATTATCTCACGGATGCCGTCGATGACGACGCGCGGGCGCTGGCGGCGGCCGAGAACATGCCGGCAGAGGTGGAGCCGGGCGTCTTCAAGAGGCAGGTCCTGTCGCTGAAGGCGATGCTGTGGGACCTCATCTTCACCGAGAACCGTAAAGAGTCCATAGAGTTGGCGGGTAAGATCAGCCAGGCCGTGGCGCGGCGCCTGGGTATGAAGCTCCTGGGGATCAAGGGGGCGCCGTTCGTGGTGTTGCGGGGCGCGCGCATGCCCGCGGTTCTCGTCGAGGTCGGGTATCTCTCGAACCGCGACGGCGAGCGCAAGCTGAGGGAACCGTCTTACCGGCAAGAGATGGCCGAGGCCATCGCCGCGGGGATCATGGATTTCAAGAGGTACGCGGAAGCAAGCGGACAGGACAACGACTGAAGGAGCCCGGCGTGGACAGACCCATAGGGATATTCGATTCGGGGATCGGCGGGCTGACGGTCGTCAAGGAGGTCACCAGGCTCCTGCCGCAGGAGAAGATCGTCTACTTCGGCGACACGGCGCGCGTCCCGTACGGGGTCAAGTCGAAAGAGACGATCGTGAAGTTTTCGATCGAGAACACGCTCTTCCTGTTGAAGAAGAACGTCAAGATGATCGTGGTGGCGTGCAACACGTCGTCGAGCCTGGCCCTACCCGAGATCCGCCGGCACTTCAAGATCCCCATGATGGGCGTGATCGGCCCGGGCGCCAAGGAGGCGGTCGCCGCCACCAGGAACGGCCGCGTCGGCGTCATCGGCACGCGGGCGACCATCAACAGCGGTGCGTATGAGGCAGAGATCCGGCGTCTGGATCCGCGCGTGAAGGTGATCGCCCAGGCCTGCCCCATGTTCGTGCCGGTCGTCGAGGAGGGGTGGGGGGATGACCCCGTCGCCGGGAAGATCGCCGAAAGGTATCTGGCGCCCCTGAAGGCGCGCAAGGTGGACACGCTCATCCTCGGGTGCACGCACTATCCGCTCCTCAAGGGGTTGCTCCACCGGATCATGGGCCCGGGCGTGCGGCTGATCGATTCGGCAGAGCAGGTCGCGGCCGAGGTCCGTCAGGTCCTGGCGCAGGAAGGGCTGTTGCGCACGCGGCGGGGCCGGGTGCACCACGCGTATTATGTCAGCGACGAGGTCGCCATCTTCAAGAACGTCGCCCGGCGCTTCCTGGGCAGGGAGCTGTGCGGTATCAGGAAGGTGAATCATGTTTGAGGTCGTCGTGTCGATGGACTTCAGCGCCGCGCACAACCTGCGCGGCTATCAGGGCAAGTGCGAGGCCCTGCACGGCCATAACTGGAAGGTCGAGGTGGCGGTGGCGGCCGGACGCCTTGATAAGATCGGCATGGTCGCGGACTTCGGGATGATCAGAGACCACCTGCGAAGCGTCCTGGATGAGCTGGACCATCATCATCTGAACCGCGTCGGGCCCTTCGGCCGCACGAACCCGACGTCCGAGAACATCGCCCGCTGGATCTTCGAGAAGATGACCCGGCGCATCCGTCCGGCGCGCTGCCGGGTCGGCTGGGTCAGGGTGTGGGAGACGGCGACGAGCTATGCGGTGTACCGGCGGCCATGAAGAAGGCGGTCGTTCTCTTATCGGGAGGCCTTGATTCGGCCACGACGCTGTACGTGGCGCGCGCCCAGGGGTATCGCGTGCGCGCCCTGATCTGCGATTACGGCCAGCGTCACATGAGAGAGGTCGCGGCAGCCAAGCGGATCGCCCGCCGGGCCCGCGTCCCTTTTGACGTGATCCGGGTCAGGCTCCCCTGGAAGGGTTCGGCGCTGCTGGACAGTCATATCAGGGTTCGGACGTGCGCGCGTTCCCACGTCGCCATGACCGCACGGTCAAGCGGCGCCTCGATCCCCGCAACATACGTGCCGGCGCGCAATATCATCTTTTTGAGCCTGGCGTTGTCGTGCGCCGAGGCGCGGGGTGGGCGTTGCGTTTTTATCGGCGCCAACGCGGTCGACTACTCGGGGTATCCCGACTGCCGGCCCGCTTTTTACAAGGCCTTTGCGGCGGCGGCCCGCCGGGGCACGAAGAGCGGCGTCAGGGGCCGCGCCATCGCGATCAAGACGCCGCTGATGCGCCAGAGCAAGGCAGGGATCATCAAGAGAGGGATACGGCTGGGCGTGCCGTACGCGCTGACGTGGTCGTGTTACAAGGGTGGGGCACGGCCCTGCGGTGTCTGCGACAGCTGTCGTCTGCGCGCCAAGGGGTTTCGCGAGGCGGGCCTCCCCGACCCGGCCTTGAAAAAATAGGGACCTTTTCCGGGCCCGGGCGTAGAGACCCTTTCTGTCGCGGGCCCGCTCGTCCGACCCTAGAGAGTCCGGCCATGAACATGAAGGCGAAGATCGCAGAGATTTTTGAGAGCATCCAGGGCGAGGGGATCTATACCGGCGTCCGACAGGTCTTCGTGCGCTTTTTCGGCTGCAACATGAGCTGTTCCTATTGCGACACGAGGCTGGCGACCTTCCGGGAGTACTCCGCGGCCGGCCTCATGGAGGCGCTGGCCGCGTTTCGCGGCTACCATTCGTTGAGCCTTACGGGCGGCGAGCCGCTGTGCCAGGCGGAGTTCCTGCGGGTCTTCTTAAGCCGCTTCAAGAGAGTCGATAACCTCGTGTATCTTGAGACGAACGGTTCGTTGGTCCATGAGCTGGTTAAGGTCCTGGACCTTGTTGACATCGTGGCCATGGACATGAAGCTGCCCTCGTCGGGCGGCGGGGCGCCCTGGTGGAGGGCGCACGAAGAATTTTTGAGTCTGGCCAAAGACAAAGACGTCTTCGTGAAGATGGTGGTGGGCGACCTTACGCTGCAGGAGGATATGTTGGCAGCCCGTGACGTGATCCGGCGCGTCAAGCCCGACGTGCCGGTCGTCCTTCAGCCGCAATGGGGCCTGGACAGCGAGGCGCTGTATCTGAAGATGATGGGGTTCCAGCGCGCCCTGGCGGACGCCGGCATCGTCAACGTCCACCTGCGTCTCCAGGTCCACAAGCTCGCCGGCATAAAATGAGGACCCCAAGGTGGGACTTAATGAGCCTGGCTCTTTTAGTCCCAGTAAGTGGGACTTAATGAGCCTGGCTCTTTTAGTTCCAGAGAGGCGGATATGGCCAAGAGGTCAAGTTATGAAGGGTTGCAGCGGCGCGTCCGGACGATGAAGACGCCTGCCATCGAGACGTGGAGGAACCGGTATCCGGAGAGGCGCTATAGTGTCTACATCGAGATCCCTGAGTTCACCTGTATCTGTCCCAAGACCGGCCTGCCGGATTTTGCGACCATCGTGATCGAATACGTCCCTCACAAGCACTGCGCCGAGCTCAAATCCCTGAAGGAGTACATGACGTCCTACCGCGCCGTCGGTATCTTTCACGAGCACCTGGCCAACAGGGTGCTCGATGATTTTGTCAGGGCCTGCAGGCCGCGCTGGGCGAAGATCACGACGCGCTTCAATCCGCGGGGCGGCATCACGACGACGGTGACGCGGGAATACGGGAGGCGGCCGTGAAGATAACGCATGCACGGGTCCGCGAAGCGGTCGCGGATCTATGTGTTAGGGCCAACGTGGTGTTGCGTCCGGATGTGACGCGCGCCCTGCGGACGGCGCAAAAAACGGAGAGGAACCGTCGGGCCCGCCTCCTCCTGGGGCAGCTTCTGGAGAACGCCCGGGCCGCAAAGAGCGACCGGGTGGCTATCTGTCAGGACACGGGTCTGCCCGTCGTCTTTGTCGGTATCGGTCCGGACGTGGACCTGCGCGGGCTGGACCTTGAGGGGGCGGTCCGGGAGGGCGTGAAACGGGGCTACCGCAGAGGGTGCCTGAGAGATTCGATCGTGCGCGACCCCCTGAGGCGCGACGGCGGCACGCACTTTTCGGGGTGCGCGATCCATTATGAGATGACGGCATCCAAGGGGTTGTCGTTGACGGTATTGCCCAAGGGGTTCGGCTGCGAGAACAAGACGCAACTGCGGCTTTTTTCTCCCACGGCTCCCCGGGAGGCGATCGAGGATTTTATCGTCGCGTGTGTCCGTCAGGCCGGACCGGACGCGTGTCCGCCGTACGTCGTCGGCGTGGGGATCGGCGGGGCGTCGGATACGGCGTGTCTCTTGAGCAAGCAGGCCTTGCTGCGGCCGCTGACGGCCCGCGCCAGGACCGCTTCGCTGCGGGCGATGGTCCGCCGGGTGCACAAGCGCCTGAACGCGACCGGCATCGGTCCCCTGGGGCTGGGCGGTGACGCGACGGCGTTGGGTGTCAACATCCTGACGCACCCGACGCACATCGCCGGCCTGCCCGTCTGCGTCAATATCAGTTGTCATGCCTTAAGGAGCGCCCATGTCCGCCTCACATAGAAAGGCCGTGAGGTTATCGACGCCGCTCGACCCCGTTGCGGTCGCGCGCCTGCGCTGCGGTCAGGAGGTCCTTCTGAGCGGCGACGTCTACACCGCGCGCGACCAGGCGCACCGGCGGTTCGCGGACCTGTTGAAAAAGAACAGACGCCTGCCGTTTGATATCAGGGGGCAGGTCCTTTATTACTGCGGTCCCACCCGGACGCCGCCGGGCCGGGTCATTGGCGCCTGCGGGCCGACGACGGCGGGCCGCATGGATCCCTTCATGGCGCCCCTGTTGCGGCAGGGCCTGCGGGCCGTCATCGGTAAGGGCCGGCGCTCGGCGGACGTCAGGCGGCTCTTGAAGAGACACAAGGCCGTCTATCTTCTGGCGACGGGCGGCGCGGGGGCGCTTCTGGCGCGGCACGTCACGCGGCGGCGGCCGGTGTGTTTCGCGGACCTGGGCCCTGAGGCGGTGGTCCGCCTGACGGTGAAAGATTTTCCCTTGCTCGTCGGCATCGACAGCCGCGGCCGGGATATATTTACGTGAGGACATGAAAAAAGGATACACTTTCCCGAACAACTTGGAAAGCGTTTCCAGATTAAGGGGTGTCATGATAAGAAGTGACGGACGCGGGTTGGATGTCTTGCGCAAGGTAAAGGTCACGCGCAGATATTTGAAGCACGCCGACGGGTCCTGCCTGATCGAGGTCGGCGACACGAAGGTGGTCTGTTCGGCGACGCGCGAAGAGAGCGTGCCGCCTTTCTTAAAAGGCAAGGGTACGGGGTGGGTGACGGCCGAATACGGCATGCTGCCGTGTTCCTGCAACCAGCGCGTCCACCGCGAACGGGCCCGGGCCGGCCGCATCTTCGAGATCCAGCGCCTGGTGGGCCGGTCCCTGCGGTCGGTCGTGGCCATGAACGAATTGGGCGAGCGGACGGTCCAGCTGGACTGCGACGTGATCCAGGCGGACGGCGGCACGCGCACGGCGTCCATCACGGGCAGTTTCATCGCGCTCGTGGATTGCCTGGATACGATGCGCAAGAAAGACCTGATCGCGCGCATCCCGATCACCGACTTCGTCGCGGCGACGAGCGTGGGCATCGTGGAGGGTAAGCCGCTCCTGGACCTGAATTACGAGGAAGACTCCCGCGCCGATGTGGACCTGAACGTCGTGATGGTGGGCAGCGGCTCCTTCATCGAGGTGCAGGGCACGGCGGAGAAGAAGCCCTTTTCCAAGGCGGACATGGACGGCCTGCTGGCCTTGGCCCAGAAAGGCATCGCTCGACTGATCGAGCTTCAGAAAGAGCTGCTCAAGGACGTCGCGTAGGGCCGCGTCGCAGCCGAGTCGCGACAGCGAAAGGACCATGGAGCTTCTCGTCGCCACCCGCAACAAGAAAAAGCTTGAGGAGATCCGCCAGATCCTGGCGGATCTCCCGTTTCGCGTGACGTCGCTCGACGATCACGAGGGCCTGCCGGTGATCGTCGAGGACGGCGCCACCTTCGAGCAGAACGCCCTCAAGAAGGCCGCGACGATCGCGCTTGCCACCAAAAGGCTTGTCCTCGGCGAGGATTCGGGGCTGGAGGTGGCGGCGCTGAAGAACGGGCCCGGTGTCTTTTCAGCCCGCTACGCGGGGTCCGGCGCGACCGATAAGAAGAACAACGCGAAGCTGTTGCGCGCGTTACGCGGGGTGCCGGCGGGAAGGCGCGGGGCGCGTTATCGGTGTGCCGTGGCGCTGGCCGACGGCAAGGGGCTGGTGGGTGTCGTTTCGGGCAGCTGCCGCGGGGTGATCGGTCGGCGCTGCCGGGGGACCTCGGGGTTCGGCTATGACCCGTTATTCGTCGTCCCGAAGCATAACAAGACCTTTGCGGAGCTGGGCCCCGGGATCAAGCACAGGGTGAGCCATCGGTCCCGCGCGCTTGCAAAGGCGCGGCGGCTCATGGAGTCCTATTTGAAAAAAAATTCCTGAACAGGACTCATCCGCGCCGACAACGGACGTCGTTGCGCTGCGTAGGTTGTGCGCTCAGGGAACGATATTTGAAAAAAGGTCCGTGAACTTCTTGACGATGTTCGCCCCGACGGGCCGGAGCTTGTATTTCGGTTCTTCGACCGTGCCCGTCACGCGGATGGCCGTGAGGCTGCCGGCCTTGGTGATCGTCTGGACGCTTTGGGCGATCTCCTTGATCCTGCCCGCCGGCCCCAGCGGGATCTGCGTGTTCACGAGAAAGTCCAACTCGCCCTTAAGGCTCATCTTTCCCTCGATCAACAGGCCCAGCTTCGGTCCGATCAATTCCAGGTTGTCCGTCTCGATGTGCCCCTCGCGGATGAAGTAGTCGCCCTGGGCGTCCTTGAAGACGATGTTCGTGAAGCGCGGGATGAAGAGGAAGGACCCGAGTCCCCGCAGCGGATTGAACTCCCAGACATTACCGTTTTTTATCGAGAAGCGTCCCCCGCCGGTGATGCTGTCCGGGTCGTCGATCGTGCCCTGCGCCGAGACATTCATGGAGAGGATGCCGAAGAAGGTCCTTCCGCGCAACGGGGTATCGCCCTTGAGTTTTTCGAGATTCAGGTTGTCGAGCGCTGCGCGCAGGGCAAAGGCGGGGACCTCTTTCGTGAAGTCAAGGCGTCCCTTGATGAGCCCCGTGCCTTCGTAGGCCGTGAAGGTGGCGTTTCTGATGAACCCCCGGCGTTCGAGCTGTTCATATTCGAGAAAGATGTCCTCGATGTAATAGCCGGCCAGCCGCACGGCATCGCTGGTGGCCCTGGCCTCCAGGGTCCAGAGGGCGGGTGTCTTGAGCGGCCCCTTGAGCCGGGCCGTCACGCGGCACGGACCCTTGCCGGCGATCTTTTTCAGGACCGGGGGCGCGGCCTCGGGCAGCAATTCCAGGTTCGCCAGTTCGAGGAGGGCCTCTGCTTCGATATCGACGATCTCCCCGGTTTTCTCCCACGTGCCCGTGAATTGGAACGCAGAGTTGTGCCAGCGGCCGGAGCATGCCTTGAAGGCGACCACGTCGGCCCTGCGCACGGCATCGGCCCGCAGGCTCAGATGCGGCCCTTCGAGCTCCAGGACGATGTGTGGCATCCTGAAGTCCGTGAGGGTGCCGCTCGAAGCGTAGGAAGCGCCGTCATAGGAGATATCGCTGAAATCCCAACTGACCGTTTGGCTGGGGATGTCGAATTGGATCCTTCCCGTCTCGGCGCTGAATGTCTTGTCGTATTTATTCAATTTGAGCCAGATATCGTTGATCGCGGCCTCGCCGGCGATCTGTGTTTTTTCGCCGGCCGCAAGGGTCCGGTGCAACGTGATGACGGCCTGTGCGGTACCCGATATTTCGTGGTCGGGCCAGGGCGTCTCTGCGCTCAGAAAGCGGGTGACGTCGGCGAGGGGGAAGGTGCCCGTGACCGAGACCTCGAGCGCCTCGCCCCTGATCTCTCCTTCGGCCGCGATGTCGTGGTTGAGGACTCTGGCGCGGCCTTGCGAGAAGAGAAAGGCGCCGTCCTCGTAGATTACCTGCGCCGCGATCTCCTGGGCGGTATTGACGCGGGCCAGCCCCGCGGCCCGGGCGACACGGACCTGTGCCGTGGCGGTGAAGGTCGGGGGCGCCGGCGGACCGTCCGCGCTCGGTGTCCTGGCGATGCGGGTCTGGATATCGGCCCGGACGTCGCTCAGGACGACGTCACCGAGGACGACCTCGGCGGTTGCGGCCGTGCCCGTGAGGACCGCCGAGAGGTTTTCATCCTGCCACGCAAACGCGCCCTGGAAATCTTTTAATCGCCCGTCGGTCTTGAACGGGTCGCTGACATGGAAGGCGGCCCCCTCGACACGGCATCGGCCCTGGATCCGGCCCTCCCGCCATTTGTCTCGCGGCGCCTCGTAGGTGGCCTCGATATGGGCGAGGCCGTCGTCCAGGTCGATCCCCTCTTTTACCGCGGCCACGCCGTCGAGCGTCAGCTTGGACTTGAGGACCACGGTATCTTCCTTGACCGTCGTGTCGACCTTGAGCTGACGGATGACCCCGTCTTTCCACGTGAACGGCAGCGCCGGCAGGTAAGCCAGGAAGGGCTTGGGGTCGATGCCCGCGCCGGTCAACCGGACGTCCCAGCGTTTTTCCTTGTAGGCGTAGTTGCCGTGGCAGGCGAGGGACACGGTGCTATCGTTGAAAGAGACCTCGGCCGCGGCGTCGATGAAGACCTTGTTCCACGACGCCCTGGCCTTGCCTTCGAAGAGGCGCACCATCGTCGTGGAGGGGGTGTCGCCCCCCTCGTCGACAAAGACGAGCTCCGAGTCCGTGATCCTGAGGTTCTTGAGGATCGGCCGCACGGCCGGCGCGGCGGGCCTTCCCGGACGGTCGATGATGTCCTGGATGTTCAGGATGCCGTCCTTGCCGCGGACCAGGTTGAGCCGGGCGCCGTAAAGCTGGACAGAGGGGATGAGGAGCTTTCGTTCCTTGCCCCAGGGCAGGAGGATAAAGGCCGCGGACGCCTCATCGACACACAGGACCGTCTCTTCGGTCCGTGTCTTGTCGTAGACGCGCAGGTTGCGGATGACGATGCCCTTCCAGAGCTCCAGCCTGACCGTGTCGCACGTCACGCGGCGCCGGGTCGCCTCGGTGAGGCCGTCCACGATCTTCCGGCGGACAAAGCCGGGCAGGAAGCGCGTGGCGGCGTGGTAGGCGCCCAAGCCTGTCCCGATAAACAGCAACAAGGTGATGAGGAGGATGAGGCGGGTGCGTTTGCGCATGACGATTTTCAATTATAGCACAAGGGTTTCGCTCGCCGTGAAATTGTTTGAAATGGTCTGACGGGGGTGTTAGAATGCGTTGACGCAGACGGCGCGAGCGCAATTTATCGGGGCGTAGCTCAGCTTGGCTAGAGCACTTGCTTTGGGAGCAAGGGGTCGTGCGTTCGAATCGCACCGCCCCGACTTAAGTTCAGGTCAGGTTCCACCTTAGCCGCTCGGAAGCTCGGCATCGTGTCCCTGTAGCTCAGCTGGATAGAGCATCTGCCTTCTAAGCAGAGGGTCGCGTGTTCGAATCACGCCAGGGACACCAGATTTTTTATGGCAAGGCTCTTCAAAATCCTCTTCGTCTTCCTCCTCGTCATCGGGCTGGCGGCGGCCGGTATCGTGGCGTATGGCCTGTCGCATAGCCGCGGCCTCCTGATTTCACAGATCGAGAAGAACCTGGGCGTGAAGGCCTCCGTGGCCGAGGTCAGGTATATCTTTCCGTGGTCGCTGTTGGTCCGCGACCTGCGCTTCGGGGACCAGGTGGCCTTCGGCCGGCTGCTCGTCACCCCCAGCCTGATGGGCTTCTTCCGGAAGAAGGCCTTCGTCTTCAATGATGTCCTGATCACGAGTCCGCGCGTGCGCGTGGTGCGCCGCAGCGACGAGACGATCGATATCGGCCTGCCCCTTCCCGCCGGACCTGCGGGAGCGCCGTCGAAAGAGACACCGCCGCAAGAGGCGCCCTCCCCTTCGGCGTCGCAAGAGGTACCGGTTCCTTCACCGCCGGCCGGGACCAGGAGAGAGGTGCCGCCCGTTTACGTGGAGCACCTCAAGGTCATCGACGGACAGGTCATTTTCATCGACGAGGCGCTGGGGAGCGATCCGGCCTTTCGCGTCGAGGCGACGGACGTGCGCCTCGAGGTGCGCCGCGTCTCCATGCTTGAGCCCGGGCGCATGAACGTGGCCGTCTCCGGCGTGTTGGGCCCGAACGAAGGGGCGGCGCCGGGTGCGGCGCCGGGCCGGCTGGCGGGGACCGGAGAGGTCGACCTCCGGACGCGCAACGGGACGCTGCGCCTGGACGTCACCGCCGTGCCCTTGACGCTCTTTGGGCCCTATTACGTCAAGTATCTCAAGAAGAAGATCCAGACGGGGACGGCGACGCTGGGCGCAGACTTTCGGGTCGCGGGCAACGACCTCGCCGGCGATTGCCGGGTGTCGTTGGACGGTATGGCGTTTCAGGAGCCGGAGGCACAGGGGGCGGCGGCGGATGCCTCCCCTGATCGGCAGCAAGAGATGTCGTCGGGCGCCCTGAAGGACGCGGCGTTTACGTTGTTGTTCTCCGCGATGGGGCAGGCCTCTTTCGAGTTTTCCTTCAAGACGCGCCTCGACCGGCCGCGGTTTGAGAACGTGAAGATAAAGGGTATCTTCATGCAGCCCAGGACCCTTGCGCCGCTCGTGCGTCAGCCGTCCGGGGAGACCGTCGAGGAGTTCAAGAAGATCGGCAAGGAGTTTGAAGCCGTCGGGAAAGAATTTAAAAAGATTTTTGATTTTTGACGCGGGTCCGGGAGACGTCTTTGCTGCCTGAGGTCATCGAGAAGACAGATGTCATCGTCATCGGCGCCGGCCTTTCGGGCCTCGCCGCCGCCGCGGCGGCCGGGCGGGCCGGCCGCGGGGTCCTGGTCCTCGAGAAGGAGCCTCGGGTCGGGGGTCTGTGTGCGAGCATCCGGCGGGACGGTTTTGTCTTTGACCTCGGCGGCCACCGCTTCGTCCCGGAGCGCCGGCAGACAGGCGATCACGTCGGCGCCTTTTTTTGCGAAAGCGATCTGTCGGTGCATGCGCGCCGCAGCCGGATATTTTTGAAGGGACGCTCTTTCTTTTATCCGCCGCGCACCCTGGACCTCCTGCGGCACCTCGGCGTCAGGACGGCATTGTCGTGCGCCTGGCAGGGGTTGCGGGCGTGCTGGGATCAGCGGATGACGCCGCAGCCGGAGGATTCTCTCCTGGATTGGTTTGTGCATCGCTTCGGCCGCCGCCTGACGCAGGATTACTTCGGTCCCTACGTCCGCAAGCTGTGGGGGGCGCCGTTATCGCAGATCTCGGAGGACGGGGCGCCGCCGCACCTGCGGGGCACGAACATGGCGGTGCTGTTGTGGGACTTTCTTCACCTGGGCGTCTCCAGGAGGAAAGACAGCGTCCCCGCCGATCAATTCATGTATCCCGTCGGCGGCATCGGCCGCATCGCCGAAGAGATGGCCGGTGAGATCACGCAGAAGGGCGGGAAGGTCTTTTTGGGCCATGCGGCCGAGCGCATCCTGTGTCAGTCGGACGGCGGTTTTTACGTCGAGTGCCGCGGGCCCGAAGGCGCTCGGGGCGTCTTCGGAGCCAGGAAGCTCGTCGTGACCGCACCGTTGCCCGATTTGATCCACATGCTCCATCCCCAGCCGCCGCACGACGTCCTGGCGGCGGCCGCGAGCCTGCGTTTTCGCAGCATGCGTTTTTTTAACGTGATGATGGATGGCGAGGCCGTCCTGCCCGTGATCGGCCTGACGGTGCCGGAAGAGCGGTATGTCTTTTTCCGGGTCCAGGAGGTGAGCCGGTGGTGTCCGAAAAATGCGCCCGCCGGCAAGACCGCCTGCGTCTTTGAGATCCCCTGCCAGAAAGACGACGCGCTCTGGACCATGCCCGACGGGGAATTGCTCCGCCGCGTCGTTTCGGACATGAAGAGGATGGGTCTGGATATCGCCGGCCGCGTGCGCGCCGACTTCTCGACCTTCGCCGAGCACAGCTACCCTTTTTACGCCCTGGGTTACCGCGATCCCCTGGCGATCGTTTACGAGTATCTTTCGCAAAGGGAAGACCTCATTTTGACCGGCAGCCCCGGCCTTTTCCGGAATCTCTCCATGGACCGCGCGATCGAGACGGGCCTGGAGGCTGCCGAGGCCCTGCAATATCCTGCCAAGAAGCGCGCCCTCCTGCGCTTTGATTGAAAAATCGGGACGCAGGAGGATTTTATTATCCCGTTTTATGCGGTCTTGAGGGTAGCGGGGTGAAAAAGAAAGGGGGTGCATGCCCCAGAAGAAACCCCTTGACAGAGGGGTGGTAAAGGATATAGATTTATACTTGGTCATAGGTTATTATATCTTAGTATAAAATTTAATCTAATGTAATGCGAGAGGGAGTTTCTTGAAGGGGTTTATATGTCAGACAATATGATGGATATAAAAGAGACCGCAACGTATCTGAAGATGAACAAGATGACTATTTACAAGCTGGCCAGAGAAGGCAAGATGCCCGCCTTCCGCGTTGCCAGTGAGTGGCGGTTCAGGCGCGATCTGATCGACAGGTGGTTGATGAGCCAACTGAAAGGCAAGCCCGTAGAGGAGGAGATCAGCCTTGAAGAGCTCGGCGGCCCCAAGAGCATCCTCATCGTTGACGACGAAGAGGTCATCCGGAACTTCTTCTCGGAGACGCTCTCGGAGTACCGCATCCTGACGGCCCAGAGCGGTGAAGAGGCGCTTGAGATCATCAAGACAGACCGGCCGGAGCTCGTCCTCCTTGACCTGAAGATGCCCGGGATAGACGGCATCGAGACGCTCAGGCGCATCCGCAAGATGGACAAGGGCCTTGCCGTCGTCATGCTGACGGCTTACGGGACGCCGGAGATAAAGAGCCAGGCCATGCGCCTGGGGGCCCGCGGCCTCATGGCCAAACCTTTCGAATTGCCGCAGATCAAGACGCTCATCAAGGAATCATTGGAGAAAAGGTCCGCAGCTTCGGAGAAAAGGTCCACAGCTTAAGAGAGAGACCTGTCGCGCCCGTCTTCTTCTTTTGTGAGACATCCCCGCGTGTAACCTGTCGTTAAGTTGCGAAGATACGTCCCCATTCTCTTGTTCTTGAGTATGACACTATCGTTATCCTGCCGGCCGGTTTCTACCCCTGATTCCACCTCCCGCTGTGGCGGAACGCTTACCTGGGGCGTTTACCACAACCCATGTTCCATCAATCCGTTTTGTACGATACAAACAGCGTCAGCCACCCTCGTTCAATTGATCTTTAACGGCCTTGTCCGGATAAATCCAGCCGGAGATATTGAGCCGGACCTGGCCTGTTCCTGGGACCTGTCCGAGGACGGCCGGATCTACACCTTTCACCTGTGCAAGGGTGTGCGTTTTCACGACGGCGCAGAGCTGACGAGCCGGGATGTCCTCTTCACGTATAACGCACTGGCCGATCCTGCGGTCGGTTCTCCTTACAGGGAGTGTTTTGACATCGTTGAATCCTTCAGCGCGCCGGACTCCCATACCTTCCAGGTCATCCTCAGGGAGCCGTCTGTCTCTTTTATCTACAGGATGCTGCGCTACATCGCGCCTGAGCACCTCTTAAAAGACAAGGACCTGGCCGAGTCGGACTTCAACCTCCACCCCGTGGGCACAGGCCCTTTCCGCTTCAAAGAATGGACGCAGGACGGAC
>CAZUQR010000029.1:0-23543 GCA_964622605.1 uncultured Planctomycetia bacterium | reverse complement strand
AAGCCAAAGCTTGACACCTTACATAACAGAAGTTTTTCGGCAGATGTCGGCAAGGTTTTAGGACGAGTTCGGCGGCGAAGATTTATGTCGCCAGACGAACGAGTCGTAAACCGTGCCGATGAGCGAAAAACTTCGTCTGATACAAAGAGGAAGCCCCTTGTGATCCTTCAGATACTCAGATATTGCGTTTGATGTGGGTGCCGGCGAAGCGCTGGAGGCCCCGGGACTCCTGGACCCAGCCGTTCACCAGGCCGAATTTGTCTAACAGCGCTGCGGCGGCCTCGTACTCCTGGAGGCTGATGCGTCGCGCAAGGGCGGGGTGCGTGCACGCCACGTAGGCGGGCAGGTACTGGCTCATGAGGCTGACGGGGACATCCGGAGACAGGCGCTTGGCGATGAATGCGAATATCTCTTCGGTGCCGGCGAGACGGCCGGGCAGGACGAGGTGGCGCACGATCAGCCCCTGCGTCATGACGCCGTCTTCATCGAAGGAGGCCGCCGGGTGCTGTCGGAACATCTCGAGTGCCGCCTCCTGATTGTGGCGGGGGTAGCCGGGGGCTGCGGAATACCGGACCGCCGGCGCCTCCCGGGCGTAGCGCATGTCCGTGAGGTAGATGTCCACGATACCGTCGAGCAAGCGCAGGACCTGTGCCGTTTCGTATCCGGAGGTATTGTAGACGAGGGGGATGTCAAGGCCGTCCCGGGCGGCGAGGTACAGGGCCTCGAGGATCTGCGGCATGACGTGGGTCGGCGTGATGACGTTGATGTTGTGGCAGCCGTTCCTCTGGAGGCGCAGCATGGTGTCGGCCAGCTCCCGCGCCGCGACGCGGCGGCCTTCTCCCTCCTGGCTGAACCGGTAGTTCTGACAGTAGACGCAGCGCATGTTGCAGTGGGTGAAGAAGATCGCGCCTGAGCCGCGGGATCCCGAGATGGGCGGCTCCTCGCCCCGGTGGCTAAAGGCGCTGCAGACGACGGCCTGGCGGCCCGTGCGGCAGAACCCCGTCTCGTCTTTCAGCCGGTCGATGCCGCACTGCCGGGGGCAGATGCGGCAGGCCGCAAGCAACCTGATGGCCTCAGCGGCCTTCTTTTTCAGCGTCCCGTTCTCAAGGGCATCGCGATATCGCGTGGCGGCCATAGGTCGTGGTGATCTGTTGGGCATAGAGGCGACGCAGGGCGTTAAAGAGGCCGATGTGGGTCGGAAGGCGAAAGTCAGGATACGTGTGCGCCAGCGGCCTGAAAGAACCCTTGTAAAAGACGAGCGTGGTCTCCTCAAAGATGCCGCGGCCGACATAGATGCGGTGGCTGTGGTTCTTGGTCGTGGCCAGGACCAGCTTGGCAAGGCTCACGTAGCCCGGATCGATGTTGATGCGGCGCCTCCCGGATGCCGCCAGGCGTCTTTCGATCGCGTTCGTCTTGTCTTTGGCCGCGGCCAGGTGCTCCGGTCGGATCAGGCGCCGGAAGCCGACGAAGGTCCGCTTCAGGTCCTTGCCCATCTCCCCGGCGTAATAATCGGTGACGTCGAAGGCGAAGACCGGACTGGAAAAGTCCGTCGGGCCGAAAGACGCCTTGAGCGCCCTGAGGGCCTTTTCGAGGATCCTGTCGTCGTGCCAGATGAGACCGGTGAAGACCTTGGCGGCAAGCGGCCGGGGGAGGCGACCCATGGGGGAGTGATCAGACGGGTGCGGCGGAACTCAGGTGGTTCTTGACGTAGTGGTCGATGGTCTTCATGTCCCCCTTGGATATCTGGTTGAAGTAGATCGCGATGTTGTACCGGTTGCTCTCGATCCCCGGGGGGCACTTCTCGACGCGCACGACGGTCCCTTCACAGACGATGGGTTTGGAGGCTTTGACCTGCCTGCATTTGGGCAGGATCAGCGTGATGCGCAGCTTCGTCAGGAGCGCAACGTAGGCATTGACCGTGCAGTAGGCGCCGATGCAGCTGACGTTTTTTGTCTCGGTGACGAAATCCGCGTCCCTGTCCTTGAGCTTGATCGCCAGGCTCTTGGCGGCACGCGGATAGCGCCGGCGATCCTGCGCACCGTTGTCCCTACTGTTGGGGCTCGGATTTCTTTTTAGCGGCATGGGCAAAGCACTTTTTATTGCAGTAATACTTGCCGTTGCGGTAATAGCGCTTGACGCGCTTCAAGGGTTTGTTGCACTTCGCGCAGTTGACCCTCTTACCTTCTTTGCTCACGTGATGCGCTCCTTGGTGACGTTACCGGGATAAGGCCTCGTTGATGAGGATGTATTCTTCCATCCACTTGCGGAAGAGCGGGTTGATCTCCGTAAAACGCAGCCCCGCCTGATACTGGTCGGAGAATGAGATGCGTTGCGACCAGACGACCTGGGCGATGGCCTCGATGACCTTGCTGACCTCGGGGAACCTGAGCTTGACCAGGAGATTGGTGCCCGGGGACAGGAACGAGCCGGCGTTGATGCGCATCCCCGTGGCACTGATGTCTTTGGCGACCGTCTCGCCGAAATTCCTGTCTTGCCCGAGATGCTGATAGGCAAGAGGAAGGTTGACGCGCAGTCTCTTGCCCAGTCTTTTTTCAGCCGTCTCCATATTTAATGCCCCGCAAACGTAACCAGCATACCATACTCTTCCCCGCCGTGTCAATTTTTAATGTTTGCAGCAGGCCCTGGGGCAGGAATCATGCAACTCATTCCCGTGCCGCTTCTTTTGTTTCAGGACTTTACAATGTAAAGAGCGTCGTGTTATACTCTTATCATATGTCAGACCAGAATCTCGACTATCCTTACAATATTCCAGGCGCCAAGCCTCCGCCGCCTCCGGCACAGGGGGACAGCCCGTCGCCTGCGCCGCAGGATCCGCAGCCGGGACCCAAGCCCGGGGTGACGCCCGAGGTGAGGAAGACTCCTGAGCTGAAGCCCGAGGCGGCACCGGAGCCGGAGTCGAAGCCTGAGACGAAACAGGCCCCCGAACTGAAGGCTGAGGTGCGACAGGGGGTAAAAAAGGCTGGAGCGCCTGCGACGAAGAAGCCGGGGTTGCCCATCCTTCTCATCGTCGGGATCGTCCTTTTCGGTTTTGCCGCGGCCGGGCTGCTCTTTTCTCTTTTGGCTAAGGTCATGACGGATCGCCGGGGGAACGACACACAGCGTTCGATCCTTCCTATCAGCAAACCTGGGCCCCAGATGGTCATCGAAGAGGCGCCCGCTGAAGAGGAAGAGGTGGCGAGCCTCGCCGCCGTCACGCAGGCCAAGAGGGAGATGCCGGCACTCACGCTCGCCGGCATTCTTTACAGCGAAGGAGAAGGTAACGTCGCCCTTATCAACGGCAAGATCGTTCCCGAGGGCGGGGTGGTGAAGGGCGTGAAGGTGGTCCGGATATTGCCGGACAAAGTGGAGCTTGAGTTTGACGGCCGCCGTATCTTTATGAGATCCCTGTAAGTCTTTCCTGGATCATCCTCCGCAAGAGACCTTCGGAAATATTCTCCACGACACAAGTCGTTGCGATCCCTTTGAGCATGACGAAGCGGCGTCTGTCTTTCTTGTGTTTCTTGTCGTAGGCGATCGCCCGCCGGATGCGGGACCACGCCATCTTCCGGCGGTAGCGCACCGGCAGCTTCATGTCGGCCATGAGCGCCAGGATGCGTTCGTGGTCACTCTTTTTGAGCAGGCCCAGCTCCCGCGACGTGTCCGCCGCACAGGCCATCCCCAGGCTGACCGCCTCACCGTGCGATAAGCGGTAGTCCGAAGCGGCCTCGAAGGCATGGGCAAAGGTGTGCCCGAAGTTGAGGATGATACGGATGTCTTTTGTGTCAAACTCGTCTTGTTCCACGACGCGCGCCTTGATGGCGGCACAGCGGGAGACGATCTCTTTGAGCGCGCCGGCGTCGCGCCGCAGGATCCGCCGGCGGTTCTTTTCATAAAAGACAAAGAGTCTCTTGTCTTTGATCAGGGCGTATTTGACGGCCTCCGCGAGCCCGGCCAGGAGCTGGCGTTCGGGCAGGCGCCGCAGGAAGCCGATGTCCGCCGCGACGAGGCTCGGCTGATAGAAGGCGCCGAGCATGTTCTTGCCCCACGGCGCGTCGACCGCCGTCTTGCCGCCGATGCTCGAATCGATCTGCGCCAGGAGCGTCGTCGGGACCTGGATGACCGCGATGCCCCTCCTGTAGATGCTGGCCACGAACCCCGCCAGGTCCCCCACCACCCCCCCGCCTAATGCCACGAGGAAGACGTCCTTGCCCTGCGCGCATCGGGCTATTTTTTGTGTGAGCCGCAGGACCTCTAGGGCGTTCTTGCTCTTCTCGGTGTCCGGCACGGTCAGGAAGGTCGTCTTTTTTCCGGCCGCGGCCAGGGCACGTCTGACCTTCGGGCCGAAGACGCGCTTGAGTTTCACAAAGGTCACGACGACCGCGTGGGAGCCCACGTCGCACCTTTTGACGGCAGGCGGTAGATCGCGCCGCAGATCATCGGTGATGAGGATCGAATAGGTCCGTTGCTGTGTCTTGACGCGGATCGTCTTCATGGCGCTCCGAAAAAGAAGACCTTTATGATCAGGGCCGCGGCCGGCCAGAGGATAGAGTTAAGGACACCCGTATATAATAGCGCGATAAGGATCAAGATTCCATAGCGTTCCAGGCCCAGGAGGAGCCCTGCCGCCTTGGCCGGCAGGAGGCCCAGGGCGATGCGCGAGCCGTCCAGCGGCGGGATCGGGATGAGGTTGAAGAGGGCCAGGAAGATATTCGTCATGAGGAGTTGTGCAAGGAGTGCCAGCACGATGGGCGGTCCGTCGTGCTGGAGGAACCGAAGGACCTGCGCCACGATAAAGGCCAAAAGCAGGTTGGCCAGCGGACCGGCGGCGCCGACCCAGGCGATGTCTTTTTTGGGATTGCGCAGCCGCGCAAAGTTGACGGGGACGGGCCTCGCCCAGCCGATGACAAAGGGCGCGCCCGTGACGCTCAGGAGGAGCGGTAGGAGGATCGTCCCGACGGGGTCGATGTGGGCCAGGGGGTTGAGCGTGAGGCGGCCGTGTTCGGCCGCCGTCGCGTCGCCCAGGCGGTTGGCCACGAAGGCATGCGCGAACTCGTGGACCATGATGGCCAGTATGAAAAGGACAAAAGAGACAAGGGTGCCCATAGGACTCGGTGCCGCGGCCTCCCTGGGGGCCGTCGATTCTCTTTTTCTCGTGTTCGTTCGAGCGAAAAAAGCGAGACTACTTCTTGGGGGCGGCCTTGGCCTTTTGATCCGCGGCGGCGGGTGCGGCGGCGGGTGCGGCGGCCTCGGCAGTGGCGCCTTCTTCGGCCGGTTTTTCAGCCGCCTTCTCCTTCTTGACCTTAAGGCGGACCGCCTTGATTTTCGGCAGGCCGAAGATCTTGCTGTCGTCTTTCCACAGGCCCTTGGCCATCATATGCTTGATGCGTTCGGACCTCTTTAAGACGGACTTTGCCTGTTTGCCTTTTACCGCCGAGCCTAATGAGGGGTGTATGGACATATCCTTTAGATTTTTTTGATAAAGCAGTCTGTGTACGTTTTCCTGAGTTCGCCGATGCGGTCCTGCGCCTCTTCCCTTTTTCGAAAGCTGCCGGCCAGGACCACGACATAATCGCCCGATGTCTTGGTAAAAGACGGCCAGCCCTCTTGTGTCAGCATCTCGGCAAGGCGGCTCGCAGCCTGTTTGGTCTTCAGGGAGGCGACCTGAATGACGTAGTTTTCCGTCCCGGGTCCGTCCTTTTTGTCCACCGCCGTTGCGGGCGCGGGAGCGGCGTCTTGTCGTGTCGTGGCCACGGCCTTTTGGGGCGCCGTCCCGGCCTCTGGGGTCGCCGCTACCCTCTCCCAGGGTGCCGCCGGGGCCAAGGCCGTGTTCCTGGAGACGAGCTTGCCGCGCTCCACGCCCAGGGTGAAGCTCGCGACCAGGAGCATCACCACGCAGAGGACCAAAATGATGACGCTCTGCTGCGGCAGGGCCACGGTAAAAGAAGGAGTGCCGGAGTGCGTATCTTTTTTTATATCAGACAGATACGAATAATTGTCTTTTGCACTTTTCGGAAAGACATCGAACTCTATCTGTTGGTTCCCCGTATTCTTCATTTGTCTTTATTATATTTTCTACCCGTTCAAATTCAAGTATTTTTTTAATTTCTTATTGTGGATGATATGGATAAGACATTTGACGATCAGCGGGTCGAATTGACCGCCGCTGTGTTTTTTGATCTCATCGATCGCCCGCTGGGCATCGACGCGCTCCTTGTAAGGCCGGCCAAAGACCATGGCGTCGAAGGCGTCGGCCACGGCCATGATGCGGGCGCCCAGGGGGATCTGTCCCTTTTTGAGCCGGGACGGATACCCCGTGCCGTCATATTTTTCGTGGTGGTGCAGGATGATCGGGATGACGGGCTTGAGCATGTTCATGTGTTTGAAGAGCTCCGCCCCCTTGACGGGGTGGTGCTTGATGATGTCGTACTCCTCGCCCGTGAGCCGGGTCGCCTTGGTGAGGATCTCGACGGGGATGTTGACCTTGCCCGCGTCGTGGAGCATGCTCGCGTACTTGAGGCTCATCACGTCGTCCTTGCGCAGGTGGAGTTCCTGGGCCAGTGCCGTGACGAGCCGCAGGAAATACGGGGTGTGGGTATAGGCCGCGGGCATCCGGGAGTCGAGCACCCGCACGAGGGACTTGATCGTGCCCATCACCATCTTTTCCTGTTCCTGGTAGAGCTCGATATTCTTGATGGCGAGGATGACCTGTCCGGCGATGGTCATCAGGGCCTCCAGGTCGTAGGTGTCGAAGGCCCCCTCTTTTTGGCGGCAGTGCCCGCTGCGGCTGATGACGATGGTACCCATCACGTCCTCGCTGATGAGGGGCGTGGCGATCAGGTAATCCTTCTTGATCGCGGCGCTGGTGTCGATGAGGTGTTTTTCGATCTGGTTCTTGACGGCGACGCGCTTGTTGGAGATGCTGTGCCGGAGGTGGGACAGTCCGCAACGCAGGACGATCCACCGCTTGGATCGTTTCTTCCTGGGCTTGTCCAGGATCGCAAAGGTACAGTTGTCGGCCCGGAAGATCTGCACGAGAAGCTTCGTGAGCTTCAAGACGAGGTCCGGCAGCTCGTAGCTCGAATGGATCAGCCGGTAGACGGAGTGCAGGGCCGACAGGAGCGTCTTATACTTTTTCGTGAGGGTCAAATAATTTCTTGTGCTCATTGAGGGCGTAGCGGTCCGTCATCCCCGCGATGTGATCGCAGACGACGACATACTTGTTCACTTTCTTTTTGTTGATCTTGTCCCGGAGTTCCTGCGGCAGCATGCCCGTGTTTTTGACGTAGGCCAGGAAGATCTCCGTGATGAAACGCTTGGCCTTGTCCGACATCCGGTTGACCCGGGAGTGCTGGTAGAGTTCCACCTTCAGAAATTCCCGCAGCGGCTGGCGGATTTTTTTGGTCTTCTGGCTGAAGACGATGAGGCGGCCGCGGTGCCTCTTGGCGTCCGTCACGCTCTTGATGTGTTCGGCGGACAGGCGCCGCCGGGACTCCGCGATGCAATCGTCGACGAGGAGGGCGATCATCCCGCGGATGATCTGATATTTTTTCAAGGCTCGGCTGATGTTCGGGTAGCGTCGCTCGATGTCCGCGCGGCCGCTGGCCCACAGGGGCACGTCGTTGAGCTTCGTCTCTCCGATGAGGCCGCTCGTCAGTCCGTCGTCCAGGTCATGGTTGTCATAGGCGATTTCGTCGGCGATGTTAACGATCTGGGCCTCGAGCGTGGGCGCCTCGCGGGGGGCAAGCTCCCGCGGGATGCGCGCGCTATCGAAGTCCGTCGTGTGTTTGACGATCCCTTCGCGTGTCTCCCACATCAGATTCAGTCCTGGAAAGTCCGGGTAGCGTTCTTCGAGTTCGTCGACGATCTTCAAGGTGTGCAGATTGTGGTTGAAGCCGCCGTGTTTCTTCATCAGCTTGTTGAGGATCTCTTCCCCGGCGTGGCCGAAGGGTGTGTGGCCCAGGTCGTGGGCCAGCGCCAGCGCCTCGGTCAGGTCCTCGTTAAGCCGTAGCGCCCTGGCGATGGTCCGGGCGATCTGGGAGACCTCGAGTGAGTGGGTCAGGCGCGTGCGGTAGTAATCGCCTTCGTGGTTGACAAAGACCTGCGTCTTGTATTCGAGGCGGCGGAAGGCCGCGCTGTGGATGAGGCGGTCGCGGTCTCTCTGGTAGGGCGTGCGGTAGGGGTGCTCGGGCTCTTTGTATTTGCGGCCGCGGCTCAGGGTGGCCTTCATCGCGTACGGGGCCAGTCGGTATTCTTCCGATGTGACGATGTTTTTCATTTTCCCTTCGCCCCGCGGCAGAGCTGACGGTACAACGCATCCAGCGACTGGGAGACGACCTTCGTCCCGCCGAAGACCGGCATGAAATTGGTGTCCCCTTTCCAGCGCGGCACGACGTGAACGTGCAGGTGCTTGTCGATGCCGGCGCCGGCCGGCCGGCCGATATTGATCCCGATGTTGTAGCCGTCGGGCTCAAGGAGGCGGTCGAGCCGCCGGGTGGTCTGTTGCACCTGTTCCATCATATCGCAAAGCTCGTGCGTCTTCAACCGTCCGATCGCGCCCACGTGGCGGCGCGGGGCGATCATCACGTGGCCGTTGTTATAGGGGTAGATGTTGAGGATGCCGATCGCGTGGCGGGAGCGCAAGAAGACGTAACTGTCGCGGTCCCGGCGGCTGTGCAGGGCCCGGCAGAAGAGGCAGCCTTTCTGTTTCTTGTTGAAGTCCTTAAGGTATGTCAGGCGCCAGGGCGCCCAGAGGATGTCGGGTCTCATAATCGGATGATCTTCGGGACGATGCTCGTGCTGATATCTATTATGCCATAAGAGTTGTACGGCGCAAAGATCTTATCCGTCGGGCTGCCCGGGTTGAAAAAGAGGGTTTCGCCGATCTTCTCTGAGCACGGCGCGTGCGCGTGGCCGAAGATCACGAGGTCGTAGCTTGCGTCAAAGTCCTTCTGGAGGTTTTCGAGGACGAGCTCGGCCTTTCCGTATCCGTGGATGACGCCCACCTTGAACCGCCCGGCCCGGAAGGTCACGGTGCGCTCCAGGCGCTCGGCCAGGGCGGCCTCGTCGATATTCCCGCGCACGGCGGTCATCTTCTTGTTGAGCTTGCGGATCGTCTCATAGGCCTCGATGCTGGTGAAGTCGCCGGCATGGATAAGCCGGTCCGCGGCCCTGATGTCGTCGACCACGCGTTGGGGCAGCTCGGCGGCCCGGTCCGGGATATGGGTGTCCGAAATGACGCACAGGCGCATCAGGCGACGATCCTCGGCTGCCCGAACAGGTCGAGCAGGTTGTTGATGTGGGCGATATCCCACGTCAGGACGCGGAATTCCTTGGCCAACAACTTGGCGTTGCGTTCGACCGGACCGAAACCGATCAGGATCTTCTGGACGGTCTTGAGGTTGAGCTTGGCGGCCTCCTTGAGGAGGGCGTTGACGTCGCGTTCCTCGATGCCGCCGCTCTTGACCGCGGTGAGCCACTGCACGTCCTGGGCCTTGCCGAAGATGCCGACACACGTGTCGGTCTCTTCGAACCGGACAAACCGCAGCTCCTTGAAGGCGCACAACTGGACCTTCTTCCTTTCCCAGAGGATCTCGTCGTTCTCGAAGCGGTTGAAGAGGTCGAGCACGCGATGGGCGACGTCCTGGCGGCAGGACTCCATGAACCCGTCGAGCTCTGCGGCGCAGTGCGCGCGGAAGTGCTGGGCCTGTTCGCGGTGGTCGGGCGTCAGGCTGTAGAGCTTCTCGGCGTGGACGAAGCGCAGCCAGAACGACATCAGGCGGTCTTTGACGAGGTAGAACGAGCCGTTCCTGGTGAGCATCTCCAGTTCGGCGAGACGGTTGATCTTTTGCGTGATCTCTTTCTTGGGGCGGCGCAGGTACCCGGCCAGGTCCCTCATGCGGTTCTTGCCCGTCGCGATAGCGTCCAGGAGATAGACGAGTTCGTTTTTATTGCGGCCGGTGGTCAGCAGCGACAGGTGGGTCGCGAACTTCAGGTTAAAAAGCCCCCAATCATAGAACATGAGCCTTTCCAAGGCCTCGATCACGTCCTCCCTGTCGCAGGCGCTCTTGCCCTGGGCGCGGCAGACGAAGCCGAGCTCGTCGGCGATGATCTTGAGATAAAACGGGTGGCCGCCCGTGAAGTGGATGAAGAAGGCGATGATCGGCGCAGGCACGTCGAGGTGTTCGAGGCGCGAGGCGATGAGCGTCGTGCTCTCCTGGGCGTTGAGCATGTTGAGCTCCAGCGTCTCGAAGTTGCCGAACAAGAGCGAGAGCTCGTTCGTCAGGATGGCGCGGGCCTCGTTCCTGGCGGAGCTCGCGAGGATGACGTGGCAGTTCTTCTGGAACATGATCTTCTTGCTGAGCTCCTCCCAGATGTTCTTGGTGTTGAGCTTCTGGAGGTGGTGGAATTCGTCGATGATCAAGACACACTTCTTGCGCGATTCGTGTAAGAAAAAGTCCAGGACCTCGAAGAGTTCCTTGAAGAGGTGGTCTTCTTTTTCGCGCTCAAGCCCCGCGAGGATATCGGTGATGAGCCGCACGCTCTGGGGGATGCAGCCGCGGGCGCGCTCCACCATGACCTCGAGGTTCTCGCGGCTGGAGATGAGCTGGGTCTGTTTGAGGTAGTGATACAGGAGGCTGGTGAGGACCCTCTTGACGAAGAGGGCGAACTCGTAGGGGACGACCTCCACGTAGACGGGCACGACCTCCGGGTCGTTCATCTGACTGAGGAGGTCCTTGAGGAGCGTGGTCTTGCCCATCAGCTCCTCGCCGATCACCGCGACGTTCTGGCGGTAGCCCTGTGCGAAGTCCAGGACCCGCTTGTATAAGGATGCCTGGATTTCCTTTCGGGCGAGTCCGGTCGTGCGTTCCATGTTTTAGTCCAGGAAGAAGAGTGGATTCTGCGGTTTATGCCGTCGGCGGATCTCGAAGTGCACCTGGCCCTTCTGGGCCCGGGCCCCGCCGCCGGCGTGCGCCAGGACGAGGCCCTGGGCGACGGTCTCCTCCATAGCGACGGCGATGTCCCGCGCGCCGCCGTAGACGGTCACATAACCGTCCTCGTGGTCGAGGACGAGGATCGTGCCGTAACCCGGCAGCTTGCCGATAAAGGCCACCCGGCCGCTGCGGGCGGCATGGATCCTTTCGCCCGGACGCGCCTGGATATCTATGCCCTTGTTGGCCACGCCGTGCGCCTTTTCTTTAAAATACGCGATGACCTTTCCCTCGACGGGCCAGACGAAGTCGAGGGCCTCGGAGCGCGAGGACATGAAGTTCGATTCGGATGCCTGTGGAACGACGAGGACCTGGCCCGCGTCTATCTTCTTGACGTCGGCGATCTTGTTGAGCCGGACCAGCTCTTCCAATTCGATATGGCGGTACCGGGCGATGCGCCAGAGCGTCTCGCCGGGCCGCACCGCGTACAGGACGTAGCCCGCCGGGGGCGTGAGGACAGCTGCGTGAGCGTCAAGACGAGAGGATGCCGTGGGGGCGCCGGCGCAGGCGCACAGACTCGCCGCGACGGCAAAAGAAAGGACGGCGTTGCGCATCATCGTTATTGTATAAATATAAATAAAGCCCGTTTGAAAATGCGTGTCTCGGCGCCTAAAGCGAGCGAGCTTAAAGCGAGCCCCCCGAAGGGGGAGACCCACACTCGCTTGTATCCGCGTCAAACCTATGATCTTTAAAGCGAGCGATGGGAATCGAACCCACATAACCAGCTTGGGAAGCTGGTGTTCTGCCACTGAACTACGCTCGCAAAAATCCGACTCCACCTGATGTTGTCCCGTTCCCGGCCGAACGTCTTCGGGGGCCGGGACACACAGGACCAGTCCCAAATATCCCGGTATTCTAACATTCCCCGTGCCCTTCGTCAATCTCCGCGTGAAGAACGGGACGAGAGGGGTTTCCTGGATCTATCGATGAGGCGGATCGAGCAAAACTCTCCGCACATCGTGCAGGTGTCTTTTAGCTTCGGCCGCGACTTTTTGTGGTAGGCGGCCGCCTTGCGGGGATCGAGGCACAGGCGGATCTGTTCGCTCCAGGCGCGTCGCTGGCGGGCCCTGGAGAGCCGGGCGTCTTTCTCCCACGCCGCAGGCAGCCCCTTGGCGAGGTCTGCCGCGTGGGCCGCTATCTTGGAGGCGATGATCCCTTCGCGCGCATCGGCGACGGACGGGAGACTGACGTGCTCGGCCGGCGTAAGGTAACACAGGAAGTCCGCTCCGTGGTACGCGGCCAGCGCCCCGCCGATGGCGCCGCTGATGTGGTCGTAGCCCAGGCCGATATCGGTGACGAGAGGTCCCAGCACGTAGAACGGCGCCTCGTCGCAGATCTCTTTTTCAAGCCGCATGTTCTCTTCGATCTGATCCAGGGGGACGTGGCCCGGCCCTTCGACGATGACCTGAACCCCCGCCCGGCGGCAGCGGTGCACCAGCTCACCGAGTTCCTTAAGCTCGCTCAGCTGGACGGCGTCGGTGGCGTCGCAGATGGAGCCCGGCCGCATGCCGTCGCCGAGGCTCAGCGTCACGTTGAAGGAGGCTGCGATCTTCAGGACCTCATCGAAGCGCTCGAAGAAGGGATTCTCCTTATTGTTGCGGCACATCCAGTTGACGAGCAGCGCCCCGCCGCGGCTCACCACGCCCATGAGCCGGGGGTTCTTGAGGAAGACGTCGAGGCTTCTGCGGTTGACGCCGCAGTGGATCGTGACAAAGTCCACGCCGTCGGCCGCGTGTTCCCAAAGTACGTCGAGGAGATCCTTCGGCTCCATCTTCCGGAACGAGCCGCGCCTCTTTTGGATGCGCACCGCCGCCTCATAGATGGGCACCGTGCCCACGGGCATCGGCGCATGCTCCAGGATCGTCTGCCGGTTTTTCTTCAGGTTTCCGCCGAGACTCAGGTCCATCACGGCGTCTGCCCCGAGCTCGATGGCCGCCTCGAGCTTTTTGAGCTCGCGGACCAGGCTCGGCCGCTCCGGTGAGGTGCCGATGTTCACGTTGATCTTGGTCGACAGCCCCTTGCCGATGGCGCAGGGCCGCGTCAGGCGGCGCGCGTTGTTTTGCGTGATGACCGCCCGGCCCGTCGCGACAGCCTGCGCGAGGTCCCTGGCCGCGATCCCTTCGTCCCGGGCGCAGCGTGCCAGCGTCTCCTTGAACCGTTTATCGCATAACAGATGTTCGTACACGGGTCAGTCTCATTTTCAGCCGCCGGACCGCCTGCGCCGGGTCTTTGGCGCGGCAGACGGCGCGGCCGACGGCGATGTTCAGGCCGTCGATGCCGCGCAGGGCGGTGAGCCGCTCAGGCGTTATCCCTCCGATGGCAAAGACAGGCTTGCGCGAGAGGCGCACGGCCTTTTGCAGCGCGGCGACGCCCTTCTCTTTGCCGCCGGGTTTTGTGCGGCTGGCAAAGACCGGGCCGAAGCCCAGGTAATCGACGTCCAGGCGCCGGGCCCTTTTTATCTCGGCAGCCGTGTGGCACGAGAGGCCGATGATCGCCTTTTTTCCCAGCAGGCGGCGGGCCAGCGGGACCGGCGCGTCGCTCTGGCCGAGATGGACGCCGTCCGGCTTCACGGACAGGGCCACGTCGAGACGGTCATTGATGATCAGGGGGATCCTGCGGCGCCGGGTGAGGGCCAGGAGTCTCTTTGCCTCCGGGATCATCTCCCACGAAGCAGAGACCTTGTCCCTGTATTGCACCCAGTCCACGCCTCCCCGCAGGGCCTGGCAGAGCACCTTTTCCAGGCGCCGGTGACCGCAGGCCTCTTTATCGAGGATGAGGCAGATCTTTGAGGCGGCGTGCCGTCTTTTGTTCCCAGTCATAGAATCGAAAGCGTGCTTTCTGAAGGCGCGTGCTCACCGAGGCGTCGAAAATTTTTGTGATCTCTTCCAGGACGCGCAGGGCCTCTTTTACGCGCTGGCTGTTGGCAAGGAAGACGTCCGTCAGTCTCTTGCGGCCGGGGCCCAGGCGATACTCCCTGCCGGGGTCGCTGTCCACGGCCCGCGCCGCCAGCAACCGGTCGCGTTTCAGGCGACCCTTCAAAAAGATGCGGCCCACGTCGTGCCGCAGCGCCGCCGCCGTCCGCAGGACCGAGGGCATTTTGATCGTGAAGCGGGCGATGTCTTCGCAGGTGCGCAGCCCTTCCTTGGCGCGGTTGAGGTTGGCGTCGATGATGCGCAGCGCCGCGGTCTCAAGGCGGGCGGATCTTCGTGATGCGGCACGGCGTCTCATCGAACGGCCCTAGAGGTTTTTGATGCGTTTGAGGAGGCCGGTCGTGGACCGGCCCTTGACGAGAGGCAGGATCAGCACGCGTCCGCCGCAGGCGGTCACGCAGGACGCACCGACGATCTGCGACGTCTTCCAGTCTCCTCCCTTCACGAGCACGTCCGGGCACACGGCCTCGATGAGCCGCAGGGGCGTGTCGTCGCTGAAAAGGGTGACATAGTCCACGCAGGCAAGGGCCGCCAGGACCGCCGCGCGCTCTTTTTGCGGGGTCACGGGCCGGCCGCGGCCCTTGAGGCGGCGCACCGAGGCGTCGGTGTTGAGCCCGACGACCAGGACGTCCCCCCGTTTCTTGGCGGCCTCGAGATAGGCGACGTGCCCGTAGTGCAGGAGGTCAAAGCATCCGTTGGTGAAGACGATGCGCCGAGGGCGCAACCGCTTGAGTTTTTTCTTAAGGAGGACGAGGGAGACGATCTTGGTGCGCGTCGTCATGAAAAGGCCCGTTCCACGATGGCGCAGAGGATGTGGATGACGCAGATGTGGCACTCCTGGATGCGCGCGGTGACTGTGGCCGGCATGACAAGGGACAGGTCCGCCGAGCGGGCGAGCGCGCCTCCGTCTTTTCCCGTGAGGCCGATGGTCCCCAGACCCATCTTCTTGGCGCGCCGCACCGCCTTGAGGATGCTGGGTGAGCGGCCGCTCGTCGAGAAGGCCAGGAGCATGTCTCCGCGCCGGCCCAGGGCCTGGACCTGGCGCTCGAAGACGATATCGAAGCCGTAGTCGTTGGCCAGCGCCGTCAAGGACGAGGTGTCGGTCGTCAGCGCCACGGCGGGCAGGGCCCGGCGTTCGCGCTCAAACCTTCCGGTCAGCTCGGCGGCCAGGTGTTGGCTGTCGGCCGCGCTGCCGCCGTTGCCGCAGATGAGGACCTTGCCGCCTCTTTTGATGGTCGTGATGATCCGGCGTGCCGCCTGCTCGATCTTGTCCACCAGCGCGTCGTCGTAGAGAAGATAGGCCTTGGCGGTGATGGATTCCTTGAGGATGTCGCGGATATGGTCTTTTGTCTTAACCGAAGAAGACTTTTGCGGTTTCATAGAGCTCCATGTCCAGGGTCTTGAGGCGGGCCACGCCCTGTTCCAGGGGCACGGCCTCGACCTTCGTCCCCCTGAGGCTTACCATCTGTCCGAACTGTTTGTTCTCCACGAGTTCCACGGCCTTGACGCCGAAGCGCGACCCCAGGACCCTGTCGAACGCCGTCGGGGACCCGCCGCGCTGGAGGTGTCCCAGGACGACCTCGCGCGTCTCGTAGCCGGTGCGCTTTTCGATCTCCTTCGTCAGGTAATCCCCGATGCCGCCCAGGATCTTGTGGCCGAACTGGTCGACCGGGATATCCTTCGTCAGGTCCCTGTTTTTGACCTGGGCGCCTTCCGCCGCGACGACGATGCTGAAGTTGCGGCCGCGCGCGTGGCGCTTTTTCAGCATGTCGCAGACCTCGTCGAGGTCGACGGGCACCTCCGGGACCAGGACGACGTCCGCGCCGCCGGCGATCCCGGCGTGGGCCGCGATCCATCCGGCGTGGCGGCCCATGACCTCGACCACCATGACGCGGTGGTGGCTCTCGGCCGTCGTGTGCAGGCGGTCGATGGCCTCCATCGCGATATTGATGGCGGTGTCGAAGCCGAAGGTGTAATCGGTCGCCGAAAGGTCGTTGTCGATCGTCTTGGGGACGCCGATGACGGGTAGATCCTCTTGAGAGAGCTTGTTGGCAACGCCCAGCGTGTCTTCTCCACCGATCGCGACCAGCGCGTTGAGGCCGGTCTTCCTGAAGGTCGTCTTGACCCTATCGACGGCGCCTTCGATCTTATAGGGGTTGGTGCGGCTCGTGCCGAGGATCGTGCCGCCCTTGTGCAGGATGCCCGAGACGGCGTCCCGGTCAAGCGTTATCGTCGTGTCTTCGATGATCCCCTTCCAGCCGTCCTTGAATCCGATGACCGTGTGACCGTTGTTGAGAGCCTTGCGGACGACCGCACGGATCACCGAGTTGAGCCCTGGGCAGTCTCCCCCGCCCGTCAAGATACCGATTTTCATTCACGCCTCCTGTGCCTCGATGTCGGGATATCGTTTCCTCATCGTGTCAAAACTTCATGCCCTGATAAGGGACGCCGATCTCTTCCTGTTGCGGCTCGTTGCGCCGTTCCTCTTTCTTTCTGGGTTTGTCTTCGACACCCACGATCTTCGCGACGTGGATGCGCACGATGATCGGCTCGTCGATCCCGAAGACCTCCTGGATCTTGCTGGCGATGAGATTCTGCAGCTTGGCCGTGAAGTCGGGCACGCTCGTCTCGGCGCGCAGCACCACGCGCATGCGGATGTCGATGCCTTTTTTGGTGGCCTTGACGACCGCCCGCGCATCCTTGATCTCCCGCAGCTGGAAAGAGAGCCGCTTGACCAGGTCCTCGACCGCCGAGAGGGTGATCGTGACCTGGCCGTTCGGGTTCGTGAAGGCGATGGTCTTCTCGCGCTGGATCTTTCCCGTGATGGTCTGGACCGCCGCGAAGCTCAGCAGGATGAAGAGGATCCCGGCCCCTCCGGTGATCAACCGGCTCTGTGCGTCGGTGTACAGGAAGACCAGGATGTCATAGATCTGTTCGAAGGTGATGAGGTGAAAAGCAACAGCCAGGGCCACGGCGCCCAGAAACGCGCATATCAAAGTATAAAAAAAGACGCTCAAGACCGTACGCATGAGACCCCCCTCCCGAATAGAATGTCTTTAAAATTATTTTTCAACACCCTTGATCTTGATGACCACTTCCTTGATCGTGATGTCCGTTGTCTCTTCGACGGCGGCGCGCACGCGCTCCTGGACCTTGCCGGCGATATCAGGGATATTATAACCGTATTTCACGATCAAGGGAATGATGATGTTGACGGTATCGCTGCCTTCCTGGCGCACGTCGATGGCGCCGGTGAGGGTCTTTTTGCCGAGTCCCCGCAGGACAAGGGAGCGCACGTCGTCGCACACACGCGCCACCCCTTCTACCTCGTTCGCCGCGATGAAGGCGATGGACGCCATGACGTTGTTGTGGATCTTTATCACTCCCAGGTCGTCCTTGTCTTCCGTGAGCATGGACGTATCCTTTCTTCTCTTCCCGTACATCCACCTCACGGCGCCGCCCCCTTGCCTTCCCGCGCCGCGCGGCGAACATCACGTTAATTATTTATGTTCCGCCTCCGCGTGCGTCTTCAGGAAGTTGTCCAGGAAGTGCGTCGTGACGTCTCCTTTCCTGAAGGCGGGATTGTCTAAAAGCACCCGGTGGAACGGGACCGTCGTCTTGATCGGCCCGACGAGGAATTCATCCAGCGCCCGTTGCATGGTCTTGATGGCCTCCGTGCGGGTCGGGCGGTGCGTGATGACCTTGGCGATCAGCGAGTCGTAGAACGGAGTGATCCGGTATCCCTGGTAGACGTGGGTGTCGAGGCGCACGTCCGGCCCTCCGGGGAGGTTCAGCTGTTCGATCCTGCCGGGCGAGGGCATGAAGTTGTTCTGCCAGTCCTCGGCGTTGATGCGGCACTCGATGGCCGCGCCGTTGATCTTGACGGAATCCTGGGGGATCTTCATCTTCTCGCCGGCCGCGATGCGGATCTGGAGCTTGATGAGGTCGATGCCCGTGACCATCTCCGTGACGGGGTGCTCGACCTGGATGCGCGTGTTCATCTCCATGAAGTAGAAATTCTTGTTCTTGTCGAGCAGGAATTCGACGGTGCCGACGCTGCGGTAGGCCGCGGCCTTGACGCCCTTGATGACGAGATCGCCCATCTTTTTGCGCAGCTTGTTGTCCATCGCCGGGGAGGGTGCTTCTTCCAGCAACTTTTGGTGCCGGCGCTGGATGCTGCAGTCCCTCTCGTACAGGTGGATGACGTTGCCGTGGTGGTCGGCGGCGACCTGGAATTCGATGTGGCGCGGCTCCTCGATATATTTCTCGATATAGACGTCGGGCACGCCGAAGGCATTCTCGGCCTCCGTCTGCGCGGTCAACAGCGCTCCCACGAGGCGCACATCGTTGTGGCAGATGCGCATGCCGCGTCCGCCGCCTCCGGCCGTGGCCTTGATGATGACCGGATACTTGATGCGTCGGGCCACGCGCAGGGCGTCCTCCTTCGTCTTGACGACCGCGGAGCTGCCCGGCGTGATCGGCAGGCCCGCCTTGCGCATGGTCTCCCTGGCGACCATCTTGTCGCCGAGGAGGCGGATGTTCTGGGGGGTGGGGCCGATGAAGGTGATCTGGCAGGATTCGCAGATCTCGGCAAAGTGGGCGTTCTCCGCCAGAAATCCATAGCCCGGGTGGATGGCGTCCACGTCCGTGATCTCGGCCGCGCTGATGATGGCCGGGATGTTGAGGTAGCTTGACGTCGGGGAGGCCGGGCCGATGCAGACGGCCTCGTCCGCCAGGCGCACATGCAGCGACTCGTGGTCGGGCTCCGAATAGACGGCGACCGTCCGGATGCCCAGTTCCTTGCAGGCCCGGATGATCCTCAGGGCGATCTCCCCGCGGTTGGCGATCAGGATTTTGGAGAACATGGCGTGTCGTCAGGCCGGTTCGATCAGGAAGAGCGGCTGGCCGAATTCGACGGGCTCTGCGTTGTCCACGAGGATGTCGACCACCTTGCCCTTGATGTCGGCCTTGATCTCGTTCATGAGCTTCATGGCCTCCAGGATGCAGACGACCTGGCCGACCTCGATATTTTGATTGATTTCGACGAACGGCGGGGATTCGGGCGATGGGGCGCGGTAAAAGGTGCCGACCATCGGTGCCTTGATCTCGACGGTCTTCTTGCCGCTGCCCGCGGCCGGTAATGTCTCGGCCGGCGCCAACGGCGCAGCGGCAGACATCCCGGATGCCGCAGGAGGCATCGTTCCGGTGACCATCTTCGGCCGCAGGTCTTCCATGATGATCTCACCGCCCGCACCCTTTTTGAGGCGCAGCTTCAGTCCTTCTTTTTCCACTTCGATCTCGGTGAGGTTGTTCTCGTTCATGAGATTAATGATTTCCTTAATCTCTTTGATGTTCATGGCCTGGGCTCCTTGATTTCCTTGGCTGACCTTCCTGAGATTGACCCCGGCTCGCGGGAAGGCGAGCGGAGGCAAACCGGGGTGTTTGATTACGCCCGTTCGATATAAGTGCCCGTGCGCATATCGACCTTGACGCGCGTGCCGACCTCGACGAACAGGGGGACCTGGATGACGGCGCCGCCCTCCAGGGTCGCCGGCTTGGTGCCGCTCTTGGCGGTGTCTCCCTTGATACCGGGCTCGGTGTGCGTGACGGTATAGACGACGAAGTTCGGCAGATTGACCGCGATGAGCTCTTTGTTGTAGTACAGGGCGTCCACCACGAGGTCATCGATGAGGAACTTTTCGGTGGCGTGCAGCTTGTCGACCTCGATGGCGACGTCTTCGTACGACTGGGTGTCGAGAAAGTGGTAGAAGTTGCCGGATTGGTAGGAGTACTGCAGGCTGCGCGTCTCGATGTAGGCGTCGTTGACCTTGTCGTCCGACTTGAATGTCCGCTCGATCAGGAGTTCTGTCTTGATGTTCTTGAGCTTGGTCCGGGCGAAGGCGGAGCCTTTGCCGGGCTTGACGTGTTCGACGCTGACCACGACATAGGGCGCCCCGTCGAGATCTATGGTCAGGCCCACCTTGAGCTGGTTGATGCTAAGCGTTCCCACTCAGGACCTTCCCCCCTCTCCTTGTCACCAGGACCATCTCTTCCATCCGGATGCCGAATCTGCCTCTCAGATATATCCCCGGCTCCACCGTAAAGACCATACCGGGTTTGGCGGGGCGATCGTTCTTCGTATTGACCGCCGGCCCCTCGTGGACTTCCAGGCCGACCCCGTGGCCGAGCGCGTGTCCGAATTGTCTGGCGTATCCCTTTTTGGCGATGAAACCGCGTGCGGCGGCGTCCACAACCTTAAGCGGGACACCGGGTTTGATTGTCTGGATGGCGATCTTTTGTGCCTCGGCCACGATCCCCGCTACCTGTCGCACAATGGGGGGTATTTTACCCAAAAAGAAGGTGCGTGTCAAGTCGCATTTGTACCCCTCTATGTCCACGCCCATGTCGATGACCACCGGTTCACCACCCCGGAGCCTGCGGTCCGTGACGCCGGCGTGCGGATAGGAACCGTTGGGTCCGGAGGCGACGATGATGTCAAAGGCGCTGGACCGCGCCCCGGCGCGACGGATAAAGCGTTCCAGCTCCGCCGCTACCTCCCGTTCCGTGACGCCGGGTTTGAGCTTCTTTTCGGCAAAACGTAATGCCTGGAGGTTGATCCGGATGGCTTTTTTGATCAGAGCGAGTTCTTCCGGGGTCTTTATCTCGCGCAGAGGCTCGACGGTCTGTCTCAATGGCAGGAGGCGCACGCGCCTGCCGGCGCACCGGTGCAGGAGGACACAGGCCTCAAAGACCAGGTGGCGGGATTCGAAGCCGATGCGTCTTGCGCCTCCGGCCGAAAGCCGTCTGGCGGCGCTTTCAAAGAGGCCGTCGTCGTATTCGATGACCTTGAGCGGGGACCGCGCCCGGCGCCTGAAGTCGGCGGCATAACGGAAATCCGTGATCAGGGACATGCCCCGGCGGGTGATGATGAGGAGTGCCTCCGGCGCGTCGAAGCCCGCCATGTAGGCGATATTGGCCCGGCTGTTCAAGAGGAGGCCGTCGCACCCCAGGTCTTTCAGGAGTCCCAGCCCTCTGTTGAAGCGCTCCCGGACGGTCACGACTTTTTGCGCGGCTTGGCATTGAGGAGGCCGGCCGCCTGGAGTCCCAGGAGGTAGCTGTCGGCTCCGAATCCGGAGATCTGTCCCACGCAGACCGGCGCGATCAGGGAGGTCTGGCGGAACTCCTCGCGGGCGTGGATATTGGAGAGGTGCACCTCGATCGCCTTAACCCTTGAGGCCGCGATGGCATCACGGATGGCGACGCTCGTGTGGGTGTAGGCGGCGGGATTGATGAGGAGCGCGTCGAACTTGCCGCGGGCGCCGCCGATGAGGTCGACGATCTCGCCTTCGTGGTTGGACTGGACGATCGTCAGGGCGATCTTGTTCTTGCGCGCGAGCGTTTTTAATTTCTTATTGATCTCTTTTAACGTCGTGCGTCCGTAGATGTTGGGCTCGCGCCCGCCCAGGAGGTCGAGGTTGGGTCCGTGAACGACCAGGATCTTTTTCATGAGTCACCTTTTAGGGATGGTTGGTGTCGGCCCGGGAGGCGTCCAGGGCCTCCTCGACCAGCATGACCGGGATGCCGTCCTTGATCGGGTACGCCTTGTTGCAGGCGCCGCAGATGAGCTTGTCCTTTTGGAGCGCGACCTGTTTTTTGCAGATCGGACAGGCCAGGATATCGAGAAGGTCTTTGGGGATCATGGCGCGGCGGCCCCCGACGTGTTTTCGCGCACGAAGGCGAGGCGCAGCTCGTAGAGCAGGTGTTCGAGGATCTCGGTCTCGTCCTTGTCGCGGTTGCCCTTGGTCTTTTCTTCGAGCATGGCCAGCGTGTCGATGATGTATTTGGCCTGCCCGAGGTTCACTTCCGTCTTGTTCGTCATGGGGTTGGCCACGAGCCCCAGCGCGACATAGGCCTGCATCCCCAGGGACGTCAGAAAGAAGGCGAGCGTCGGCTCGTGCATGAAACGGTCTTCAGCCGTCTCTTGGCCCACGTCTTTTTCTTTAGCCGTTTTCTGGCCCACGTCTTCTTCTTTCGCCTTTTCTTTCCAGGTCTCATCGACCTTCTTTTCCGGCTGTTCCTGTGTCACGATTCCCCCCGGTTCTGCTGGTCTAACTGATGATCACTCCCGCGTAGCCGACGACGGCGCCGTACTCCCCCGTGACGTCGCCGCTGGTCTGGTAGGCGAGGAGACGGGCGTGCGTCGCGCCGAGCCGGTTGGCGGCGCACAGGGCCGTTGCCGCCGCGAAGACCCCGCACATCGAGATGGCGTGTTCCTTGACCGCGCGCACCAGGCCGTCGTCGTCCCGCGCGAGCATGGCCCGTATCGCGATGTCGTCCTTCCTGTTCGCCTGCGGCTGCGGCTCGTAGTGGGTCAGGTCCGTGCTCGCGATCACGAGCGCCGGCGTCTTTTTTTGGCGCACGGCGGAGGCGATGGCCGACGCAATATCTTTATACACTAAATTGCCGACCGATGCAAGCACGATGGGCACGAGCGCGAAGGGTTGCCCGCGCAGGGCCTGGATCAGGGGTAGTTGGACCTCGATGGCGTGTTCCTGGGCGTGGGCGGTGTCGTCTGCTTCCAGATACGTCGATCTTTCAAGGAGGGCGCGTGCCAGCTCTTTATGCACCGGCACGTCGCCGAAAGGGGTGCTCCAGGTGCCTTCGGTCATAATGCTGGCCTCCGGGCCCCAGCCCGTATGGTTGGGGCAGAGGATGATGCAGACCTCCGGGATACTGATGCTCGCGAGCGTCCGGGCGGCCACGGCCCCCGAATAAACGTAGCCCGCGTGCGGCACGACGCAGGCGATGGCTTCGGTCTTGTCAGCGCGGCGGGTCCTGTCCGAGGCGTTCGCCCCATCCGCCGATTGGAGAAGAAAACCTTGGATCATCTGGCGCAGGGCGTCAGGCCGATGCGGGTAAAAGGTCCCGGCGAACGCGGCGGGGCGGTTCATGAAAGGGCGTCTTTTTTCTGAATGTCTCGGGGAAGGGGCAGGTGTTGTGCAGGCTCGTTATCGCGATGCCCGGGGCCCGGGCTTGGCCGCGCGGGTGTCGCGCACGAGCGCCCCGGGCAGGGAGAAGTCGAGCCCCAGCTGTCTGGATCACAGTCCGGCGAACTCATCGACAAGGGGGACGTTCCGCCAGCGGTCAACGTTCCAGGCGGTCGAGAGCGCGAACATGACCTAGAACTTGCGCCGCGTCCGCTTTCTCTTTTTTTCGCTCGGTTTTTCGTAGTGCTTGCGTTCCTTGACTTCCTTGAGGATCCCCTCGCGCTCGATCTTTCTCTTGAAGCGCCGCAGGGCGGACTCAAAAGACTCGTCTCTTCTGACCTCGACTTCCGGCATGCTTTCGTTCACCCCTTACGTGTTAAGTGTTTGATGGAGAGCCAGTATAACACCCCCCTCTTTCCAAGTCAATACGGGAGTGAATCAGGTCTATATGATGGGCCGGAGGGGTCTGTCTTGTCAGACGAAGTTTTTTGCCGTCGGCTTCGGTTTATGGAGCGTGCTCCGGCGACAAAGTGCTTCGCCTGCGCACACTCCATAAAACCTTGCCGACCTTTGGCAAAAAACTTCTGATTGTCTGACAAGACAGACCCCTCCGGCCTGGACACGCCTCATTATTTCAG
>CAZUQR010000028.1:14554-24108 GCA_964622605.1 uncultured Planctomycetia bacterium | reverse complement strand
TTCTTCCTGTTGGCCGCCTTCAGCTACGCGTGCGCGCTCTTCTCGAGAGAAAACGTCCTGATCGTGCCGGTCCTGCTGCTCCTCACCCACTATGCCTTCCGGAAAAAGATCTCCTGGCCGTTCTTCTTGTCCCTGACAGGGCTGGCGGTCCTGTACATCATCGCGCGGTTCACGCTGCTGAAGGACCTCCTGAATTACAAGGCCCACGCCACGACGGTCTTTGAGAGACTTCCCGGTTTCGTGGCGGCGCTCTTTGCGTATGTCAGGATCCTTCTTCTGCCGTTCCATCTGCACATGGAGTACGGCGGATGGGCGGGTCCCTGGGGTCATCCCCAGGTCCTCCTGGGCCTCTTTGTCTTGTTGGGTCTTTTGGTCGTTATCTTCAGGGAAGGGCACAGGCGCAGCCTCGTCCTGTTTGCGCCCGCGTGGTTTCTTATCGCCCTCCTGCCGGTGTCGAACCTGTACCCCCTGAATGCCTTCATGGCCGAGCACTGGCTGTATCTGCCGTCGATCGGCTTCTTCTTGATCGTCGCCGGGGGGTTTTCTGTCTGGCTGCGGCGGGAGCGCACAAAGATCCCCGCCCTGATCGGGCTCGTCGTCCTGACGGGTTTCTGGGGCGTTCTGACCGTCAGACAAAGCGCCACGTGGCTCAAGCCCATCCCGTTCTTCCACCGGCTCCTGCGTTACGTGCCGGACAGCTCCCGGGTGCACAATTCTCTGGGCATGGCGTATAACAATATCGGTGAATTCGAGACCGGCGTGGCGTACCTCGAGCGGGCCGTCGAGCTGAGCGCGAGCGCCGCCGCGAGCGACGCCGTCAAGGCCTACAACAACCTGGCGCTGGTGTATAACAAGCTCGGACGCAGCGACGAGGCGGCCCGGATCGCCCAGGGCGCGTTGACCATCGACGCGACCCACTCCAAGGCCTACAACAACCTGGCCATCTCCTTGGTGCGCCTCGGAAAATACGAGGAGGCCATCGAGGCGTGCCAGAAGGCGTTGGCGCAGAAGCCCGGATACGCGAAGGCCTACAACACCATGGCCGCGGCGTACATGAACCTGGAACGCTATGAGGAGTCCTTGAAGAACTACCATAAGGCCATCGAATTTGCTCCGGAATATCCGGAGGCGCAGAACAATCTGGGGCTCGTCCTTCAGAGGATGGGCCGGCCCGAAGAGGCGATCTCCTGGCACCAGAAGGCTATCGCCCTGCGGCCGGATTACGCCAACGCGTATAACAACCTGGCTCAGGCCTATGCGGCCCTGGGTAGATTTCGGGAGGCCAGGGACGCTTACAAGAAGGCCGTAGAATTTGACCCGAAGCGCGCCGATGTCTTCCTTAACCTTGCCTGGATGTGCGTCAAGTTAGAGGAGTACGGCGAGGCCCTCTCCTATCGCGACAAGGCGAAGGCCTTGGGCGTGAGCCATCCCGGTATCGATGAGGCCCTTGCGTCCTACAACGGGGAAATTAAATAGGACAGACACCATTATTTTAACGGTGTCTGCCCTATTTATTGGACGGCGCTGTCATGATCACCATTAAGCGCGCAGATATCACGGAGGAAGACGTTGACGTCATCGTCAACGCGGCCAATACGGGCCTGCGCGGGGGCGGGGGCGTGGACGGCGCCATCCACCGGGCGGCCGGGCCCGGCGTGATGGAGGAGTGTCGCAGGATCGGCGGCTGCCCGACGGGCCGGGCGGTCATTACCGGCGCCGGGAACCTTAAGGCCAAGAAGATCATCCACACGGCCGGGCCTGTCTGGGGCGGCGGTAAACGCGGCGAAGACGAGCTCCTGAAAAACTGCTACGAGAACAGCTTCAGGCTGGCGAAGGAGGCCGGGATGCGGTCCATCGCCTTTCCGGCCATCAGCACGGGCGTCTACGGCTATCCCATCGAAGAGGCGACACGGATCGCCCTCGCCGCCGGCAGGAGATCCGAGAAGGACTTCGACGAGGTCCGCTTCGTCTGTTTTTCCGACAGGGATCTCGAGGTGTACCGGAAATTATGGGAGCAGGTCCGTAAGTAGGACAGGTACCATCCCCACCCATCCGACAGACACCTTTAGACACCTCCCCGAATAATTTCAAAATTGTTTCCCGAATTTCCCGAACGGCTTAGAAACAGTTTCCTGAACGCCTGGAAACTGTTCCCAAGGTGTTCGGGAAAGTGTCTGTTCTAGGGTTACGGCGTGAGGAAGGAGGCGATGGCTTCGGCGGCGCGGCGGGAGGCGCCGGGGGCGCCGAGGCCGGCCTTGACGCCGGCGAGGGCACGGCGGGTCGCCTCCAGTTGCGCCGTGTCCTCCCAGAGCGCGCCGAAGGCGGCGGCGACCTTTTTGGGGTTGGCGTCGAACTGGATGAGCTCGGGCACGACCTTTTTGCCGGCCACCACGTTGACGAGGCCGATGTGGGGGATGCGGATGCACAGCTTTGCCATCAGCCACGTCAGCACAGATACCTTATAGAGGATGAGCATCGGCCGGCCGAGGATGGCCGTTTCGAGCGTCGCGGTGCCGGAGGCGACCAGCACGACGTCGCTGGCCTCGATGCCGTTATAGGTGTCGTCGTCCAGGATCTTGTAAGGGAATTCCGGTGTCGCGGCGTCGAGGGCGTCCTTGTAAAACTGGCGCGGCACGGTGGCGGCGCGGCAGATGAGGAACTGGGAGCGCGGATATTTCTTATGGATCAGCCGGCTGCCGGCGAGCATCACCGGCAAAAGAGCGCGGATCTCGCGTTCGCGCGAGCCCGGCAGGAGGCCGACGACCGGCGCGCGGTCTTCGAAGCCGATATCGGCGAGGAGCTCGGCGCGCGTCCTGGTCGGCCGCACCGCGTCGAGGAGCGGATGGCCGACACACGTCACCTTGAAGGCGCCGTCGCCGTAGAGGTCCTCTTCGAATTTGAAGAGGACCAGCATCAGGTCCACGTGGCGGCGGATGAGCCGGATGCGCTGGCGGCCCCACGCCCAGACCTGCGGGCTGATGAAGTAGACGACGCGGATGCCGTGTCCCTTGAGGGCTCGCACCAGCCTCAGGTTGAAGCCGGGATAGTCGACGAGGATGACCGCGTCGGGCCGAAGGGCGACGATCTTTTCGAGCGTGTCGTCGAAGATCCGCTTGAAGCGGCCGTAGTTCTTGAGGACCTCGACAAACCCCACGACGGCGAGTGCCGTCAGGTCGTGCCAGAGGTTGACGCCTACCGCCCGCAGCTTTCCTCCGCCCAGGCCATAGAAACGTGCCGAGGGGTAAAGGGTCTTGAGCTCTTCGACGAGGTGGGACGCGTGCAGGTCGCCGGAGGCCTCGCCGGCTATGATGACAAGCGTCTTTTCCATATGAGATTGCGGATCTGCGTGGCGAGTTTCAAGGCCTGGTAGGCCTCGAGTCCCGAGACGACGGGTCTCCAGTTGTGCCGCACGCAATTGATGAAATCCTCGATCTCGGCCCTCAGGGGTTCTTCTTTTTCGATCGGGATCGCCGTCTTGGTGATGGCGGTCTTTTCCTTTTTATAGCAGAAGGCCTCCTGGGCCTGGTAATCCAGGGAGATGTAGGCGTCCCGGAGGAAGATGCGGATCTTGCGCATCGGCTCGTCGGAGATGCGCGAAGCCGTGAGGTTCGCGATGCAGCCGTTCCTGAAGGTCAGGCGCACGTTGGCGATGTCCTCGAAGGGCGTCAGGACGCTCACCCCGACGGCGTCGATGCGCCGCACCGGAGAACGGACCAGCCCCAGGACGATGTCGATGTCGTGGATCATGAGGTCAAAGACCACGCCGATGTCCAGCGACCGGTGCGGGAACGGGCTCAGGCGGTGGCACTCGATGAAGCGCGGGTGGAGGGCGAGCTTTCTGGTGGCGAGGAACGCGCTGTTGAAGCGCTCCACGTGGCCGACCTGCAGGATGACGCCGTGCCGGCCGGCCAGGCGGGTAAGGTGGCGCGCCTGCCTCAGGTCGTCGGTGACGGGCTTTTCGATGAGGACGTGCTTGCCGTGCCGGATGGCGTACTTGGCTATCCCCGAGTGCGTGTTGGTGGGGGAGGCCACGGTCACGGCGTCGACGAGCGGCAGGAGCTCCTTGTAGTCCTGGAAGACCTTTGCCCCATAGGCGTCGGCCAGGAGCTGGGCGCGTTCGGTCAGGACGTCGCACACCCCGATGAGCCTGACCTGGGGTAGTTCCGAGTAGATCCGCGCGTGGACGCTGCCCAATCTGCCCGCCCCGATGACCCCGACCTTGATCTCCTGCGCCATAATCCCCCCTCTCGAGGCCTATTTTGGCCGCGTTCCACGGATTGTAACAAATTCCTTGAGGGATGTCAACAAATGTGATAGTATAAAGCACTTAACGACTTACGTTTTCCTAACAGTTTCGTATGAAAAGGGTTTGGTGTCTTTACCTACGATGAAAACCAATTTCTTCAGGGACTACCGCGATCTCTTCCGGTTCACAAGGCCCTACCTCAAGGTGCTGGCGGCGGCGGTCTTCTGCATGTTCGTCTCGACCCTCTTTGACGGCGTTTCGATGGGCATGATCGTGCCGTTCGCGGACAAGATCCTCAACAACGGCAAGATCGTGGTCCCGACCGAGCTGCCCCTCATTATCGAAGACCTTATCGCCCGCGTCAACTCCATGCCGCAGCTCAAGCTGTTGCACGTCATGGTCTTCTTCCTCATCGGGATGTTCTTTTTCAAGGGCCTCTTCACCTTTCTGCAGTCTTCGTTCATGTCGGACGTGGGCCAGCGCGTCATGCGGGATATCCGTCTCAAGCTCTATGGAAAGTTTCAGAGTCTGGACCTCGACTATTTCTCCCGCAAGCGCAGCGGCGAGCTCATCAGCCGCATCACCAATGACGTGGCGATGGTCGAGAACGCCGTCTCCTACGGCTTTTCGGACCTCGTCTATCAGTCGCTGCAGATCGTTCTTTTCTCGTGCATCATCGTCTTTATCTATTGGCGGCTGGCCATCGTCGCGATCCTGATGATCCCGTTCATCTCCATCCCCATCGTCCTCGTCGGCAGGCGCCTGCGCAAGATCAGCAGGGAGACGCAGGAGAAGATGGCGGACATCAACTCGCTGTTAGTTGAGACGATCACGGGCGTGCGCATCGTGCGGGCCTTCGGTGCCGAGAAGTACGAGACCGGCAAGTTCGGCCGCAACAACCAGGTCTATTACAAGCTCAACATGAAGTCGATCCGCCGGACCCTGGCCCTGGGGCCGGCGACGGAGTTCATCGGCGCGCTCGGCGGTATCTTCATCCTGCTCTATATCGGCCGCCAGGTCATCGACGGCGTTTTGTCCTTCGGCGTCTTCGGCCTGTTCCTGGGGTCGGTCATGATGATGCTCAGGCCCTTCAAGAAATTGAGCAGTGTCGCCTCCATCATGCAGAAGGCCTTCGCGGCCTCGACGAGGATCTATGAGGTCTTGGAGACCGAGCCTAATATCCGCGAGGACAAGACGGCCTGGGAGCTCAAGGAGATCAAGGAGGGCGTGGAGTTTTCGGACGTCTGGTTCCGCTATGAGGAGGCCGAGGTCCTGCGGGGCATCCATCTGCGGTGCCGCAGGGGCGAGGTCGTGGCCATCGTCGGGCCCAGCGGCGCCGGCAAGAGCACGCTCGTGGACCTCATCCCGCGTTTTTACGACCCGCAGAAGGGCGCCGTCCTCGTCGATGGCCGGGATATCCGGTCGTTCAGCGTCGCGTCCCTGCGCAGCAAGATCGCCATGGTCTCCCAGGAGACGATCCTCTTTAACGACTCCGTCCGGGACAACATCGCCTACGGCCGGCGCCAGGCGAGCTTTGAGGAGATCAAAGAGGCGGCCAAAAAGGCCAATGCCCACGACTTCATCATGGGTCTGCCCCAGGGGTATGACACCTTTATCGGCGACCGGGGGGTGAAGTTGTCGGGCGGCGAACGCCAGCGTCTGGCCATCGCCCGGGCCATCCTGAAGAACCCGCCCCTCTTGATCCTGGACGAGGCGACGTCCCAGCTCGACACGCACTCCGAGCGGCTCGTCCAGGAGGCCCTGAACGGCCTGATGGCGGGCCGGACGGTTTTTGTGATCGCCCACCGCCTGTCGACCGTCAAGAACGCCTCCAAGATCGCGGTGCTCAACGAAGGGCGCATCGTGGAAGAGGGGACCCACGAGGAGCTCCTGGCGGCCGGCGGCGTGTATAAGCGGCTTTACGACATACAGTTTCAGGTGTGAGAGCGGACATCCGCTGCAGGCCGCGGCGCATGTCCGCCAAGACCCGCGGTGAGACAAATTTTAGTTGAATTCACTGGTTTTTATGATATATTAGAGAATTTGTATTGGGTTTTTAAGGGAAAAATACGGGCTTGGCACATTTTCTGACAAAGAAAGGAAAGGAGAAACAGCTTTGACCACAGAGACGATCAAGAAGTTGCTTGAGGCGGGTGTCCACTTCGGCCACCAGACCAGACGATGGAACCCGAAGATGAAGCCGTTCATCTTCGGTGAGAAGAGCGGTATCTATATCATCGACCTCGAAAAGACCGAGAAGCTCCTTGATGACGCCCGCAGCTTCGTCGCGGAGGTGGCGGCGCAGGGCAAGCCGGTCCTCTTTCTGGGCACGAAGCGCCAGGCCCAGGAGGTCATCGAGGAGGAGGCCAAGCGCAGCGGCGCGTTCTACGTGAACCACCGCTGGCTGGGGGGGCTCTTGACGAACTTTGCGACGATCAAGAAGAGCATCCGCCGGTACAAGGAGATCGTCCAGATGGAGAAGGACGGCATCTTCGAGAGCCTCACCAAGAAGGAGATCGCCCTCCTGAACAAGGAGAGAGAGCGCCTGACGAAGAACCTCTCCGGCGTCATCGAGATGGAGCGGTTGCCGGCGGCGCTTTTTATCGTCGATTCCAAGAAGGAAGAGACGGCGGTCCTCGAGGCCCGGCGCCTGGGCATCCCGGTCGTGGCCCTCATCGACACGAACTGCGACCCGGATCTGATCGACTATCCCATCCCGGGCAACGACGACGCGATCAAGTCGATCCGTCTCATCACGGGGATGATGGCCGACAGCCTCCTGGACGGCCGCAGGCGTCTTGCCGACGTGAAGGCCGTCTTGAAAGAGACGCAGGAAGCGGCGACGGGCGAGGGGGTCGAGGAAGAGGTCAAGATCGACCCGGACGTCGAGGAGGGCGTGATCAAGAAGCTCTCCTTGGACCGGGAAGGTGGGGTCCGCGAGCACCACGCGCGCGAGAAGAAGCCAGAAGGCAACGATGCACAACGGGATAAAAAGCCGGACAACAAGTAACGCGTTAACGTGAAGGGAAAGGCGACATGGCGGTTTCGATCGAGATCATCAGACAACTGAGGGATTTGACGGCGGCTTCGGTCTCCGATTGCAAGCAGGCCCTGGATGATGCCCGGGGGGACCTGAAACAGGCCCAGGAGCTCCTGAAGAAGAGGGGACTTGAGATAGCGGCCAAGAAGGCCTCGCGCAGCGTTCCCCAGGGCCGCATTGAGGCCTATATCCATACGGGCAGCAAGATCGGCGTGCTCCTCGAGGTGAACTGCGAAACGGACTTCGTGGCGCGCAACGAAGATTTTACCCGTCTGACAAAAGACCTGGCCCTGCAGATAGCGGCCGCGGACCCCCGGTACGTGGGGCCCCAGGACGTGCCGCAGGACGAGATGAAGGACCTGGACGACAAGGGCAAGAAGGAATACTTCAAGTCGAACGTCTTCCTCTATCAGCCTTTTATCCGCGATGAAAAGATAACGGTCCAGGACCTGGTGACCCAGGCGATCGCGAAGCTCGGCGAGAACATCGTGGTCCGCCGCTTCGCCCGTTTCAAGGTCGGCGAATGAAAGAACGAGCGGTCTACAAGCGCGTGGTGCTCAAGCTCAGCGGCGAGGCCCTGCAGGGCCGCCGGGCGCACGGCATCGACGCGCACGTCTTGAGCTCCCTGGCGTCGCAGATCGCCGAGGTGAGGCGGCTGGGCGTCGAGGTCGCGCTGGTCCTCGGTGGCGGCAACATCTTCCGCGGCTCCAGCGGCACAGAGCGCTTCAAGATCGAGCGCGCCGTCGGTGACTACATGGGGATGCTGGCCACCGTCATCAACGGGCTGGCCTTTCAGGACGTCCTGGAGAAGCAGAGGGTGCCGACGCGCCTGATGACCGCGATCGAGATGCACCAGGTCGCCGAGCCCTATATCCGGCGCCGCGCCATGCGGCACCTGGAGATGAGGCGCGTGGTGATCTTCGTCGCCGGGACGGGGAACCCCTATTTCACGACGGACACGGCGGCGGCCCTGCGGGCCATGGAGATCGGCGCCGACGCCATCTTCAAGGCGACAAAGGTGGACGGCGTGTACAGTGCCGACCCGCTGAAGGTCAAGTTGGCCAGGAAATTTTCGAGACTGACGCACCTGGACGTGCTCAAGAAAGGGCTCAAGGTGATGGATGCGACGGCGGTGAGCCTGTGCATGGACAACCAACTGCCCATCGTCGTCTTTGACCTGACGAAGCCGGGCAACATCAAGAAGATCATTCTGGGAAAGAACATCGGTACGATCGTTCGTTAACAGGCGGGGTGCTTATGGGCACAAAAGATATCCTTCACGATACCCAGACTAAGATGAACAAGGCGGTCGAGGCCACGCGCCGCGGCTTTTCGGAGATCCGGACCGGACGCGCCAGCCCCCATCTCGTCGAGGGCATCCACGTCGATTATTACGGGGCGCCGACCATCCTGAAGTCGCTGGCGTCGATCACCGTGCCGGACGCGCGCCTCATCGTCATCCAGCCGTGGGACGCGAGCGCGATCCCTGAGGTCGAGAAGGCGATCGCCAAGTCGAGCCTGGGCATCACGCCGATGAACGACGGCAAGGTCATCCGCCTGCAGCTGCCGCACCTGACCCAGGAGCGCCGCGAAGAACTCAAGAAGGTCGTCAAGGACATAGCGGAGGAGGGGCGCATATCGCTGCGGACGATCCGCCGGGACGCGAACGAGATCATCAAGAAGCTCGAGGCCGACAAGAAGATCCCGGAGGACGAGCGCTTCAAGACGCAGGACGAGGTCCAGAAGGTCACCGACAAGCACGTCCACGAGATCGAGAACATCCTGAAGGACAAGGAAAAAGAGCTCTCTGAGTTTTAGTCAGGCGCCTGCGTTTATTTCTTTCATAAGAGACCCTGATTTTATTGTTCTTTGAGAAATAGAAAAAGATTTGGGCCGCTAGCTCATCCGGTAGAGCACCGCCCTCAGGGCGAGGGGGCGTTAATGGGTAACCATTAACGAAAAATCTTGTAAATTGCGGGGACGTCTGGGGTATTTCAAGGTACTCTGATCATTCCTTAGAGTAATAATCCTTGAATGCAGATAATCCGCAGCCAAGCCCAGGAGGACGTCCTATTCCTTTTCCTTCTGGGAAGGTTCAACGACTATAATCAAGACTCCCACTTTAATAGCTGAGCGAAAAGCACGGTGGGAGATGGGATAGTCTGATCTGCATGGCGACATGCAGCTAACACAAATGTTTAAGGCGGGTGTGCCGCGTTCGAGTCGCGGGCGGCTCAATAACTTTGTTCCGCAACGAGAACGCAAGGG
>CAZUQR010000028.1:0-14454 GCA_964622605.1 uncultured Planctomycetia bacterium | reverse complement strand
CAAACGCTTCGTGGTCGGTTCGGGGCGACGCGTTCGAGTCGCGGGCGGCTCAATATATATGCCGTATCGTTTTCAGGGCGGATGGCGAAATTGGCAGACGCGCAAGGTTTAGGACCTTGTGGGGCAACCCGTGGAGGTTCAATTCCTCTTCCGCCCAGGACGCTGCCAGCGGTACATAAGTTTGATCCCGCTTTTTTGCGGGAGTAGCTCAGTTGGTAGAGCGCAACCTTGCCAAGGTTGAAGTCACGGGTTCGAATCCCGCCTCCCGCTCCATATTTATCCTGGCGGCTTTCAGGTCGCTGCCGTTTTTTCCCGGCCGGCGGGATTTGAAGCCGACCCGAGCGCCATCGGTCCGTTATTTCTGCTCCATTGTGTAAGGCCTGAGAAGGACTTCTGTCGTTCCTAACACTCCAACGTACTCTCATGACCGTTTCGTCACTTGAACGTAACCAGGAGGTTGCATCCGTATGAAGATCATGGACTTTCTCTGTGAGGACGCTGTCACCGTTGACATGAAGAGCGCCGACAAGGACGAGGCGATCAAGGAGCTCGTCGATCTCTTGATCGCCGCCGGCGAGCTCGACAAGAAGGACAAGGGCAAGGTCGTTGAGCTCTTGGTGGCGCGCGAGGCGCTCGGCTCGACCGCGATCGGCCACAACGTGGGCATCCCCCATGCCAAGACCGATTGCGTCGAAGAGCTCATCGCGGCCTTCGGCCTCTCCCGCAAGGGCGTGGACTTCGATTCCCTGGACGGGGAGCCCGTGTACATCTTCTTCCTGCTCCTGGCGCCCCAGGACTCCGCCGGCCCGCACCTCAAGGCCTTGGCGCGGATATCGCGCCTGATCAAGGACAAGTACTTCCGCGACATGCTGCGCCAGGCGAAGGACAAGAAAGACATCGTGCGCATCATCGAGACTGAGGATGATAAGAAGATATAGACTTCGGAACCTCTTTAAGTGGCTGTATCCCGGGATGCACGTCAAGCGCTGGGGGTTTCTGGCGCTGTTGGGCGTCGCGCTCATCTTTATCGGCGCCAGGGGCCTGACCCGGATGCCCAAAGAGTTTTCCGAGATCATCACGCTCGTCTACTACGCCAACATCTTCATCGGGATCGCCCTGATGATCCTCGGCTTCAAGAACATGATGATGTCGGTCGTGACGCAGATCCTGCCGCACCAGCAGGGCCGGCTCATTGACATCCTTTACCAGAAGCGTTTTCTGGAGCATGGCCCCCGCATCGTCGTCGTCGGCGGCGGCACGGGCCTCTCGATGCTCCTGCACGGTTTGAAAGAGTACACGTCGAACATCACGGCGGTCGTGACGGTGGCGGACGACGGCGGCAGCTCCGGCCGGCTGCGCCGGCAGTTCGACATGGTCGCGCCGGGCGACATCCGCAACTGCCTGGTGGCGCTGGCGGACGACGAGACGTCGATGCGCGACCTCTTCCAGTATCGCTTTGAAAAAGAGACGGAGTTCTCCGGCCACAGCTTCGGGAACCTCTTTCTGACGGCGCTCACCCAGGTGACCGGCGACTTCGAGAAGGCGGTGAAGGAGTCGAGCAAGATCCTGGCCATCCGCGGCCGCGTCCTGCCCTCGACCCTCGAGAAGGTGGTGCTGGCGGCCGAGCACGCCGACGGGCGCGTGACGCAGGGCGAGGCCGAGATCCCCAAGACCGGGTCGCCCATCAAGAAGATCTATATCCGCCCGACGAACGCCCACGCGGCGCCCGAGGTGATCAAGGCGATCGAGGAGGCCGAGCTGATCATCCTGGGCCCGGGCAGCCTCTATACGAGCATCATCCCCAATCTCCTGATCCGGGAGATCCGCGAGGCGGTGATCGCGGCCGAGGTCTCAAAGATCTACGTCTGCAACATCATGACGCAGCCGGGCGAGACGACGGACTTCAAGGCCTCCGACCACGTCAAGGAGCTGGTCGCGCAGACGGACCCCCGCATCCTGGACGCGGCGATCGTCAACACCGGCAGGATCCCGGTCCCCATGCGCGAGAAGTACGCCAAGGAGAACGCCGTGCCGGTGGACCCGGACTCAGGCCATATCCGCGACTTCGGCTATGCCGTGATCGAGGAGGACCTGGTGAGCGCGGCGGACCACGTCCGCCACGATTCGACGAAGCTGGCCCGCATCATCGGCAACCTCCTGAACCTCGAGCGGCGGGCGCTGACGGGGTGAGGAACGACAAGATGATGATGAAACGCATCGAGAAGAAGGTGGTGGTGCGCAACAAGCAGGGCCTGCACGCCCGTCCGGCGGCCCTCTTCGTGCAGATCGCCAACAAGTTCGACGCCACGATAAAGGTGCAGAAAGACGATCAGATCGTCAACGGCAAGTCGATCATGGGTATCCTGATGCTGGCGGCGGAGAAGGATTCGGAGATCCTGCTCATCGCCGAAGGCATCGACAGCGAGGCGGCCGTCAACGAACTCGAAGCTCTCTTGATGTCCAATGAATGAGATCATCTTAAAAGGTATACCGGCAGCACCGGGGATCGCGATCGGTCCGGCGTACGTCTTTGGCCACGAGGACCTGAGCGTCGAGAGGCACCCGATCACCGAGGGACAGGTGCCCCTGGAGATCTCGCGTTTTGAAGACGCGCTCATCCAGACGCGCCAGGAGATCATCGCCCTGCAGAAGAAGATCGCCCAGGAGATGGGGGTGGAGCACGGCGAGGTCTTCGACGCGCACCTCCTGGTCCTGGAAGACCGCATGATTATCGAGGAGGTCATCTCGCGCGTCAAGAAAGAGCGGGTGGCCGTCGATTTTATCTTCAACGAGGTCTTGAAGCACTACGCCAGCGTCTTTTCGCGCATCGAAGACGAATACCTGAAGGAACGCATCAGCGACATCAACGACGTCGGCCGGCGCATCCTGCGCAACCTCTTGGGCCGCAAGCGCACGAGCTTTACCGATTTGGACCATCAGGCCGTCATCGTGGCCCACGACCTGTCTCCCTCGGACACCGCCTCGATGCACAAGAACAAGGTCATGGCCTTCGTGACCGACATCGGCGGCAAGACGTCGCACACGGCGATCATGGCCAAGTCCCTCGAGATCCCCGCCGTGGTGGGCCTGGAGAGCGGCACCGTCCAGATCAAGAACGGTGATTTCCTGGTCGTCGACGGGTCCTCGGGTGTCGTCATCGTGGCGCCGGACGCGGAGACGCTGAAAAAATATCAGATCCAGGAAGAGAAGATCCGTGGTATCTCCCAGGTCCTGACGACCCTGAAAGACCTGCCGGCCGAGACGAAGGACGGCGTCCGGGTGACGCTCTCGGCCAACATCGAGTTTCCCGAAGAGGTGGCCTCGGTGCTGCAGCACGGGGCCGACGGCGTGGGGCTCTACCGCACCGAATACTTTTACATGAACCGTAAGGATCTGCCGTCGGAAGACGAGCAGTATGAGGCGTACAAGCAGCTGGCCGACTCTTTTAAGGAACGTCACGTGATCATCCGCACGATGGACCTGGGCGGCGACAAGTTCGTTTCGAGCTACCAGTTTCCCAAAGAGATGTCGCCGTTCATGGGGTGGCGCGCCATCCGTTTTTGTCTCGCGCGGCCGGACATCTTCAAGATGCAACTGCGGGCGATCCTGCGGGCCTCGACCCACGGCAATCTCAAGATCATGTTCCCGATGATCTCGGGGATCGACGAGCTGCGCCAAGCCAGGGTCCTGGTCGAGGAGTCGAAGGGGGAGCTGCAGAGAAAGGGCATCCCCTTCAATCCCGAGATCGAGGTCGGCGCCATGATCGAGGTGCCCTCGGCGGCCCTGACGAGCGACGTGATCGCCCGGGAGTCGGCCTTTTTCAGCATCGGCACCAATGACCTGATCCAGTATGCCCTTGCGGTCGACCGGACGAACGAAAAGATCGCCTACCTCTACGAGCCGACGCATCCGGCGGTGCTCAAGCTGATCAAGGGCGTCATCGAGGCGGGGCACCGGGCCGGCATCAGCGTCGGGATGTGCGGAGAGATGTCGAGCGAGCCGGAGATCGCCCTTCTCCTTTTGGGCATGGGGCTGGACGAATTCAGCATGCCGTCCGCCTCGATCCTGGAGATCAAGAACATCATCCGCAGCGTCACCCGGGAGCGGGCGCGCCAGATCGCCGAAGAGGCGCTGGGGCTCACGACGGGCCCGGAGGTCGATAACTTCCTGAAAAAGAAGCTGCGGGATATCCTCCCGGATATCTACCCCGTATCCACCCCCTAAAAGGGACGGTATGCCGCCCCGCGGCCGCAAGCCGGCGGGGCTCTACGGACAGATGTCGTGACGGCCCAACGGACACAGAAGATCAAGGCGGTGATCTTGGCGGCGGGATACGCCACGCGCCTGTATCCTTTGACGCGCAACATCCCCAAGCCGCTCTTAAAGGTCACGCCCGAAAAGAGCGTCATTGACTTTATCGTGGAGGACCTGGCAGACAGCGGCCGCGTCGATGAGATCGTCGTGGTGACGAACCACAGGTACGCCGGTGCCTTCGCGGCCTGGGCCCGCCGGTGCCGGAGCCGGGTCCCCGTCGCGGTCCTCGATGACGCGACGTCCTCGAACGCCGACCGCCGTGGTGCCATCGGCGACATGGACTTTGTCGTCAGGAAGAGAAAGATCGCCCGGGACCTCATCGTCGTCGGTGGCGACAACCTCTTTGACGTCGGCGTGGCGCGTTTTCTGCGTTTTGCCCAAGGCCGGAAGCCGCGGGTCTCCCTGGGGCTTTTTGATATCCGCGACAAGGCCGCGGCGCGGCGTTTCGGGATCGTGGCCGTGGACCGGTCCGGCCGGGTGACGTCCTTTCAGGAGAAGCCGGCGCGTCCCCGCTCGACGCTGGCGGCGACGTGCCTGTACTACTTTCCGAAGGCGTCGCTGGCGTTTTTGAAGGATTACGTCGGGGACCGCGACACGTCCAACGATGCGCCCGGCAATTACATCAAATGGCTCATGAAGAAGACGGGGGTCAGCGGTTTTGCGATCCGCCGGGGCCACTGGTTCGATATCGGCCACCTGGATTCCTATAAGCAGGTCCTGGCGCTTTATAACGGCAATGTGGCATAGAAAAACCAGGTCTTTTTATGCCATGTAGGCCACTTATAACAACCAACCGGAGGAGTCGAGCATGACATCACGGGATTACTTTTTTGCGTCGGAGTCGGTGGGGGAGGGGCATCCGGACAAGGTCTGCGACCAGATCTCCGATGCGGTGTTGGATGCGGTGATGCGCGGTGACCCCAAGGGCCGCGTGGCGTGCGAGACGTACGTCACGATGGGCCTCATCATCGTGGGCGGGGAGATCACGACGACGACGTATGTCGACGTCCCCCGCCTGGTCCGCAGGACGCTCGAGGACATCGGCTACACCCATCCGAAATACGGTTTTGATTTCCACACGTGCGCGGTCCTCAACGCCATCAACAAGCAGTCGCCGGACATCTCGCAGGGCGTGGACGCCGGCGGCGCGGGCGACCAGGGGATCATGATCGGGTATGCCTGTGACGAGACGCCCGAGCTGATGCCGCTGCCGATCATGCTGGCCCACAAGCTGGTCAAGCGCTTCGCGGACGTGCGCAAGGACGGCACGCTCGCGTATCTGGGTCCGGACTGCAAGTCGCAGGTCACGGTCTTCTATGAGAAGGGTATCCCTAAGCGCGTCGATAACGTGGTCTTAGCGTGTCAGCACACCGAAGACATCCTCGATAAGACGGGCAAGCACATCACCGAAGAGGCCCGCCGGGAGATGATCCGGGTGGTCGCGGAGCCGGTCCTGAAAGGGTTGGCCCACGCCAAGACCGAGTACTTCGTGAATGAGACGGGCAAGTTCGTGGTCGGCGGGCCGCAGTCGGACACCGGGATGACGGGCCGCAAGATCGTCGTCGATACCTACGGCGGCGTCACCTCGCACGGCGGCGGCGCCTTCTCCGGCAAGGACCCGACGAAGGTGGACCGTTCGGCGACCTACATGGCGCGCTACGTCGCCAAGAACATCGTCGCCGCAGGCCTCGCCAAGAGGTGCTTCATCGAGCTGGCCTACTGCATCGGCAAGGCCGATCCCGTGAACCTCTTCGTCGATACGTTCGGGACGGGCCGGGTCGCGGATGAGGCCCTGGAGAAGGCGATCGTCAAGGTCTTTGACCTGACGCCGCGCGCCATCATCAAGGTCCTGGACCTCTTGAAGCCCAAGTTCCAGGCGACGGCCTGTTACGGCCACTTCGGCCGCACCGGTGACGGCTTCACCTGGGAGAAGACGGACAAGACCGAGGAGCTGAAGAAGGCCGTCAACAAATAGGCGGCGCGTTTGAGCACGGATCATTTGAATAAACAAGGTCATAACGTCTTGAAAGAACCCCGCATCACGGAAGTGAGGGATGGGGTGATACAGGGTCAATTCACGGGAAGGAAAGAGAGGGTAAATTGAAATACGACGTCAAGGATCTCAAGCTGGCCAAGAAGGGCAAGTTGCGCATCGAATGGGCGAGCGACAACATGCCGGTCCTGAACCTGATCCAGAAGCGGTTCCGCAGGGAGAAGCCGCTCACCGGGACGAAGATCGCCTGCTGCCTGCACGTGACGACCGAAACGGCGGTCCTGATGTTGACCCTGAAGGCCGGCGGCGCCCGGGCGGTGTTGTGCGCCTCCAATCCGCTCTCAACGCAGGACGACGTCGCCGCCTCCCTCGTGCGGGACTATCGGGTCCCCGTCTTCGCGATCAAGGGCGAGGACCACAAGACCTATTACGGGCACATCGAGGCGGCGCTGGCGGGGCGGCCGGATCTCACGATGGACGACGGCGCGGACCTCGTCTCGACGATCCACAAGAAAAAGGGCCCCTATCCCGTCGGCGGCACGGAAGAGACGACGACCGGCGTCATCCGCCTGCGCGCGATGGAGAAGGACGGCGCGCTCGAATACCCGATCATCGCCGTCAACGACGCCCGGACCAAGTACCTCTTTGACAACCGTTACGGCACGGGCCAGTCCACGATCGACGGCATCATCCGCGCCACGAACAAGCTGATCGCCGGCACCGACTTCGTCGTCTGCGGCTACGGCTGGTGCGGCCGGGGCGTCGCCATGCGCGCCAAGGGGCTGGGCGCCAACGTCATCATCGTCGAGGTGGACCCCTTCAAGGCCCTGGAGGCCGTGATGGATGGTTTGCGCGTGATGCCCATCGCCCGGGCCGCGAAGGTCGGCGACATCTTCTGCACGCTGACCGGCGACATCAACGTCATCCGGCCGGAGCACTTCAAGGCGATGAAGGACAAGGCGATCGTCTGCAACTCCGGCCACTTCAACGTCGAGATCGACATCCCGGGGCTCAACAAGGCGAGCAGGAAGAAGCGCATGACCCGCGACTTCGTCGAGGAGTTCGTGCAGAAGGACGGCCGCCGGCTCTACCTCCTGGGGGACGGGCGCCTCATCAACCTGGCCGCTGCCGAAGGCCACCCGGCCCAGGTCATGGACATGAGTTTCGCCAACCAGGCGCTGTGTGCCGAGTTCATGAAAGAAAACAACGATACGCTCGAGCGGCGCGTCTACAAGGTTCCGGAAAAGATAGATAAGGGTATTGCCGAGCTCAAGCTCGCGTCGATGGGCGTCAAGATCGACGCCCTGACACCCGAGCAGGTCAAGTATCTGGCGAGCTGGGAACTCGGCACCTAAAACGAGCGTGTCCGTATAAGAGAAGCGTTGAGGGGCTATGAAGGCGATCGGTGTCTTGACGAGCGGCGGCGACGCGCCCGGCATGAACGCGGCGATCCGCGCGGTCGTGCGCGCGGGGCTCGCGCGTAAGGTCAAGATCTTCGGGATCATGCGCGGCTTCAGCGGGTTGCTGAACGATGAGGTCAGGGAGATGTCGCACCGCTCGGTCTCCAACATCCTCGGGCAGGGCGGCACGGTCCTCAAGACCTCCCGGTGTTCCGACTTCATGACCGAGGATGGCCAGAGGCGCGGGGCCGAGATCTTGAAACGGCACGGCATCGAGGGATTGGTGCTGATCGGCGGGGACGGCACGTACCGCGGCGCCGCCGCCCTTTCGCGGACGTGGGGCATCGCCTGCATCGGCGTCCCCGGGACCATCGATAACGATCTGAACGGCACGGACCGCACCATCGGTTCCGACACGGCGATCGAGACGGCGCTCGACGCCATCGACAAGATCAAAGACACGGTCAACTCGATGGAGCGCGTCTTTGTCGTAGAGGTCATGGGCCGCAACTGCGGGTATATCGCTTTGAAGGCGGCGCTCGCCGGCGGGGCGGAGCAGGTCTTGATCCCCGAGGTCACCTTCGACATGTCCTGTCTGTGTGGTGAGATCACCGAAGGCTACATCCGGGGCAAGGCCAGCTGGATCATCATCGTCGCAGAGGGGGCGATCCCGGCGCACGAGCTGGCCAGCCGCATTACCGGCGATACGGACTTAGAGACGCGCGTTGTCGTTCTGGGCCACGTCCAGCGCGGCGGCCGGCCCACGGCCGAAGACCGGATCCTCGGCGGGCGCCTCGGCGCCGCGGCGGTAGACCTGTTGATAAAAGGGTACAGCGGCCAGGCGGTCGGCATGAAGTGCGACCGGGTCCACGTCGTGGATCTGGAGGAGGCCGTCAAGCCGTATCGCCTGGACACAGAAGAGGATCTGGCCCTCATTAAGATTTTAACGTGATATCGGCCCCCAGGAAGGCGCGAGGCGGGGAGCCGGGCGATTTTCAGCAGACCCGCAGCGGGTAGAACGGAGGTGAGATGGACACAGGTGCGATGGATGCCCTTGTGCTCGACGTCGTCGTCGGCAAGGACGTGGACAAAAAAGAAGCGGCGGTCAACGCCATCTGGGGGGCCGCCCTTGAGACCGGCGCCGTGCCGGCCTCCATACATGATCTGTACCGGGCCCGCGGGGAAGGCCGGGTCGGCGGGTTCACCGTTCCCGCGATGAACCTGCGCACCCTGACGTACGACCTGGCGCGTGCGGTCTTCCGGTGCGCCTTGAAGATCAAGGCGGGCGCCTTTATCTTCGAGATCGCCCGTTCCGAGATGGGATACACGGATCAGAAGCCGCTCGAGTACACGACGGTGGTCCTGGCCGCGGCGGTGCGTGAAGGCCATCGCGGTCCCGTCTTCATCCAGGGCGACCACTTCCAGGTCAACGCCAAGAATTATGCCAAGGATCCCCGGGCCGAGGTCGAGGGCTTAAAGTCGCTCATCAGGGAGTCCATCGAGGCCGGTTTTTACAACATCGACATCGACAGCTCGACGGTAGTAGACCTCTCCAAGGGGAGCCTGGAAGAGCAGCAGGAGGTCAATGCCGCGATCTGCGCCCAGTTGACGGAACATATCCGCAGCCTCCAGCCGGAGGGTGTGGTCATCTCCGTGGGCGGGGAGATCGGCGAGGTCGGCAGCCAGAATTCGACGCCCGAGGACCTGCGCGCCTTCATGAAGCAGTATCAGGCCAGACTCCCCGGGGGGATGGAGGGGATCAGTAAGATCAGCGTGCAGACCGGCACGAGCCACGGAGGCAAGGTCCTGGCCGACGGCTCGATCGCGAAGGTCAAGCTGGACTTCGATGTCTTGAAGAGCATCTCCGAGGTCTGCAAGAAAGAGTACAAGCTGGCCGGCTCCGTCCAGCACGGCGCCTCGACCCTGCCGGAGAACGAGTTCCACAAGTTTCCGTCGTACGACACCGCCGAGGTGCACCTGGCGACGCAGTTCCAGAACATGGTCTATGACAGCGCGCTCTTGCCGGCCGCGCTCCACGAAAAGATGTATGCGTGGCTCAAGACGAACGCCGCGGCCGAGCGCAAAGAGGGCATGACCGACGAGCAGTTCTTCTACAAAGCACGCAAGAAGGCGCTCGGGCCCTTCAAGGCGGACATCATGGGATTGAAGGACCGCGCGAAGATCGCCGAAGAGGTGGAAGAGAAGTTCGCGTTCCTCTTCGACCAGCTCAGGATCAGGGACACGGCCGTCCTCGTCAAGCAGTTCGTGAAGCCGCCGAAGACCAAAAAGACCTTTGCCCTGGCCCACGACAAGAAGGCCGAGCACTTCGAAGGCGACGATTAAGCGTATGTACGTGAGAGGATGGGCCGGGTACTCCCTCTCTCGTCAGACGAAGTTTTCCGCCGTCGGCTACGGTTTGCAACGCGTTGCTCGGCGACATAAAGCTTCGCCTGCACACGCGTCGCAAATCCTTGCCGACGCTTGCCGGAAAACTTCTGATTGCCTGACGAGAGAGGGGGTACCCGGCCGAATGTCTCCGTGAGGCGCATTCGGGGATGGGGATTGACAGGAGGTTATGATGAGATCCGATGCTATCAAGAAGGGTGTGGAACGGGTTCCGCACCGGGCGCTGCTGCACGCGACCGGTATCTCGAAGAAGGAGATGGGCCGGCCGTTCATCGCGGTGGCGACGAGCTTCACGGACATCATCCCGGGCCACATCGGCATGCGCGATCTGGAACGCTTTATCGAACGCGGCATCTGCGCGGGCGGCGGCGTGCCGTTTTTCTTCGGCGTGCCGGGCATCTGCGACGGCGTCGCCATGGGGCATCCGGGGATGCGTTATCCCTTGCCCCTGCGCGAGCTGATTGCGGACTCGGTGGAGTCCTTTGTCAACGCCCACGCGCTCGACGGCCTCGTGTGCCTGACCAACTGCGACAAGATAACGCCCGGCATGCTCATGGCCACGGCGCGCCTGGACGTCCCGACGATCGTGGTGACCGCCGGCCCCATGCTCTCCGGACGCTATAAAGGAAAGCGCCTGTCCCTCGTCGGCGACGCCTTTGAGGTCGTCGGCCGCTACAGGCGCGGCGAGATCAGCGCGCGGGAGCTCGCCTGCTTTGAGATGGAGGCCTGCCCCGGCGCCGGCTCCTGTCAGGGGTTGTATACGGCCAACACCATGGCCTGCATCACCGAGGCGATGGGGCTGTCCCTGCCGGGGTGCGCCACGGCCCTGGCGGTATCGGCCCGCAAGCGCCGGATCGCGGAGGAGTCGGGTGAGCGCATCGTGGAATTGGTCAGGAAGAACGTGACGGCGCGCAAGATCATGACGCGTCCGGCCTTTGAGAACGGCATCCGCATTGACCTGGCCCTGGGCGGTTCGACGAACACCGTCCTGCACGTGTTGGCCATCGCCCGCGAGGCCGGCGTCGACCTCAAGCTGCGCGACTTTGACCGCTTGAGCAAGGACACGCCGCACGTGGCCAGCCTCCTGCCGGGCGGTCCGCACTTCATGGAGGACCTCGACGCAGCCGGCGGCATCCCGGCGGTCCTGAAGAGCATCAAGCCCAGGATCAAGAGCGTCCTGACCGTGAGCGGTGAGACCACGCACCAGATCGCCGAGAAGGCCGTCATCAGCGACCCCGAGGTGATCCGTTCCATGGACGACGCCTATCACGAAGAGGGCGGTATTGCCGTCCTCTACGGCAACCTGGCGCCCAAGGGCGCGGTGGTCAAGCAGTCGGCGGTCAGCGAAAAGATGATGCGCTTCACCGGCCGCGCGCGGGTCTTCGGTTGCGAGGAGGAGGCCCAGAAGGCGATCCTGGGCGGCCGGATCAAGGAGGGCGATTGTGTCGTCATCCGTTACGAAGGCCCTCAGGGCGGACCGGGGATGCGCGAGATGCTGGCGCCGACCGCCGCGATCGTGGGGATGGGTCTTTCCGACAGCGTCGCCCTGATCACGGACGGCCGTTTTTCGGGCGGCACGCACGGCTGTTGCATCGGCCACATCGCGCCCGAGGCGAGCGTCGGCGGCCCCATCGCGGCCGTCCGCGAAGGCGACAGGATCGCGATCGACATTCCTCGTCGGAAATTGGAGTTGAAAATTTCTCAAAAAGAGTTAAAATCGAGGCTGAAGAGGCTAAAGACGCCCCGGCCGCGCGTGAAGGGCGGGTACCTCGCCCGTTACGCCCGGCAGGTCACCTCGGCCGACCAGGGAGCGGTGTTAAAGATTTAACTCGAAACGGCGTTTCTAAACGGGGTTTGGAAACGGGGTTTGGAAACGGGGTTTCTAAACGGAGTTTCGGAATAATGGCGATAATGAGTGGTGCCCAGATACTGGTGGAGTGTCTTGAGCGCGAAGGGGCAAAGGTGATCTTCGGCTACCCGGGCGGCGTGATGCTGCCGATCTTTGACGTCCTGTACGACGCCAAGATCAAATTCATCCTGACGCGCCATGAGCAGGGGGCGGCCCACGCCGCCGACGGCTACGCGCGGGCGACGGGCAAGGTGGGGGTGTGCATGTCGACGTCGGGGCCGGGCGCGACGAACCTCGTGACCGGCATCGCGACGGCCCACATGGACTCGATCCCGATCGTCGCGATCTCGGGGCAGGTGAAGACGGCGCTGATCGGCAACGACGCCTTCCAGGAATCGGACGTGACAGGCATCACGCGGCCCATCACCAAGCACAACTATCTCGTGAAGGACGTCAAGGAGCTCGCCCGCACGATCCGCGAGGCCTTCTATATCGCCTCGACGGGCCGGCCGGGTCCGGTGGTGATCGACCTTCCCGTCGACGTGCAGAACGCGAAGACCGAGTTTGTCTGGCCTCAAGGGGTGTCCCTGCGGTCCTATCAGCCGCGCTACGAGGGCCACCCGGGGATGATCAAGAAGGCCGCCAAATTCATCGAGCGCTCCGCACGGCCCCTCATCTACGTGGGCGGCGGCGTGATCTCTTCCGGCGCCTCGAAGGAACTGTTGACCTTTGCCGAGAAGACCGGCGCGCCCGTGACGATGACCTTCATGGGGCTGGGCGCCTTCCCGTCGTCGCACCGGCTGTCCTTGGGGATGCTGGGGATGCACGGCACGGCCTATGCGAACCACGCCACGATGGAGTCGGACCTGATCCTGGCCGTCGGCGCGCGCTTTGACGACCGCGTGACCGGCCGCATCGACGCCTTTGCGCCCAACGCCAAGATCGTGCACGTCGACATCGACCCGACGTCGATCGGCAAGAACGTCCGCGTGGACGTGCCGATCGTGGGCGACGCCAAGCGCGTCCTTTGTGCGCTGACGAAGGCGGTGAAGAAGGTCCCCGATATCAAGGCGTGGTGGGACGCGATCGATAAGTGGAAGAAGGAGTTCCCTCTTTTCTATAAACACGACGACCGCCTACGGCCTCAGTACGTGGTGGAGCAGATCTATGAGGCGACCAAGGACTTACCGACGGTCATCGCGACCGAGGTGGGCCAGAACCAGATGTGGGCGTGCCAGTGGTACAAGTACAGCGAGCCCCGCACGTGGCTGTCCTCCGGCGGGCTGGGGACGATGGGTTACGGTTTTCCGGCGGCCATCGGCGCCCAGATGGGTTGCCCGGACAAGATCGTGTTCGACATCGCCGGCGACGGGTCCATCCAGATGAACATCCAGGAGCTGGCGACGGCCGTCACGAACAAGCTGCCGGTCAAGATCGCCATCCTGAACAACGGCTACCTGGGGATGGTGCGCCAGTGGCAGGAGCTCTTCTACAAGAAGCGTTACTCCGGCACCATCCTCAAGAACCCCGATTTCGTGAAGCTGGCCGAGGCCTACGGCGCCAAGGGCATGCGCATCACGAAAAAAGAAGACGTCCCCGGCGCCATCCGGGAGGCGCTGGCCACCGATAACGTGGTGGTGATGGATTTTGTCGTCGAGCCGGAGGAGAACGTCTTCCCGATGGTGCCGGCCGGCGAGGCCCTGAACCGCATGATGAACGGCATGGCGTAGGACGCCGATAGAGAAGTCATGAAACATACCCTGTCCATTTTGGTCGAAAACAAGTTCGGTGTCCTGGCGCGCGTCGCGGGGCTCTTCTCCGCGCGCGGGTACAACATCGATTCGTTGACCGTCAGCGAGACACAGGACCCGTCGGTCTCGCGCATGACGGTCGTGGTCAACGCCCAGGACGAGCGGGTCCTCGAGCAGATCAAAAAACAGCTCCACAAGCTCATCGACGTCATCACCGTCCAGGATTTCGTCAAGAAGGAGCACATCGACCGCGAGCTCGTCTTCGTGAAGATCGAGGCGGACAAGAAGGGGCAGACGTCCCTGAATAAGATTCTGAAAAGATACGGCGGGGCGCTGGTCGAAAAGAAGACAGACTGCGTGATCGTCGAGATCGCGGCCAGCACCCAGGACATCCGCCGATTGCTTGACGACATCAAGGACTTCAAGATCGTGGAGCTCGTGAAGTCGGGGTGCATCGCCATCGCCAAGTAAGGTCGGCGGATCTTTAAGACCAACCTTTCACCGGACAAGCAAGGCCGCTGGTCCGACGAATAAGTCGGACCGTTTAGCGCAAGCCGCCTGAGTCGGTGAGGCGGCCCGGTGCCGCGGAAGCGGCCACGCCCAACCTTAGGTGTCGAGAGAAAAGGCCGCTGGTCGGCCGAATAAGGCCGACCGGTTAGCGCTCACCGCCCGAGTCGGTGAGGCTCACCCGGGGCGCACCAAGTGCCCACGCCCAACCTTAGGTGTCGAGAGAAAAGGAGA
>CAZUQR010000027.1:22740-24790 GCA_964622605.1 uncultured Planctomycetia bacterium | reverse complement strand
GCTAAGCAGTTGGCCTGGGTAACCGGGCCCTCGGGTTCAAATCCCGACCTCTCCGTAAATTGTTTGCGACAGGGCGAAACAGGACGGATGTCCCGGAGGAACGCCGGGACGCCGTACCTTAATGTATGTTTTGCCGTAGCGAGCGTTGTGGACGCTCCGCCACCATGAGGTCAATGAGGAAGGGAATATTGATGAAGCGCCGCCAATTGCCATGGAGCAGGTTTTTTTTACTGATAGCTGTTGTGCTAACCTGTTTCGGTTCTGTCTGTTGGGCCCAGCAGGATGCGCCGACCAACGAAACGGTCTCCTCTCAAAAAGCGCCGGACACGGGAGACGCGACCGCCGATATCCTCAAGGTCGCCGGAGACATAAAAGAGGCGATCGTGCCGGCGAGCCCCGAGGTCAAGGAGATCGAGAAACGCCTGGCGAATACCGAAGAGGTGGTCAAGAAAAAAGAAGAACAACTGGAGGGGGCTCAGGCGCAGGCGCAGGAGGTGCTGCAAGAAAAAGAGATATTGGAAAAAGAGGTCCAGGTGAAGCAGGAGGCGGCCCAGGTCGTCAAGGAAGAGCTCGAGGCCGTTAAGCAGCAGGTCGTCGTCAAGAAGGACCCGCAGCTCGTCAAGAAGGTCAAGGCGTTGACGACCGAATCCGAGAAGCTCGATGAAGAGGTCTCGGCGTACCAGGCGCGGCTGGACGCGACGGTCTCCAAGGCGGCGGTGGCCCAACGGGGGCTGGAGCTCGTGCAGGCCAAGGTGCAGCAACTTAAGGACTCCCTGGAGAACATCAAAAAGGAGAAGGCCGCCAAGAAGAGTTGGGCGGAAAAAGGGATCGAGGCGTCGATCCTTATCGTTATGGGCCTTGTCTTTTTTGCGGTAATAAAGTTCTCCGTCAGAAAGCTTGAAAACCTGGTGACCGAAAAGGGCCGGCTTCGCGAAAGCGGAGTGACCTTGCGGGTCAAGACCCTGAGCCGTTTGTTTCATTGGCTGGGGACCATCGCGATCCTTCTTGTCATCGGCTATATGGTCTTAAAGGTGTTCGGATTCGATGTGGCGCCTTTGCTGGCCGGCGCCGGCATCGTCGGTCTGGCGTTTGGTTTTGGCGGGCAGTATCTGATCCGGGATGTGATCAATGGTTTCTTCATTCTCGTCGAGGGGCAGTTCCGCATCAACGACGTGGTGAAGATCGGAGACGACGCGGGTCTCGTTGAAAATATCAATCTGCGTATCACGACGCTGCGCGACCTGGAGGGACGGGTGATCGTCATCCCTAATGGGGAGATCAAGACCGTTATCAATTTCACGAAGGACTACTCTCAGGCTCTCTTTGATATCGGCGTGGCCTATAAAGAGAACGTGGATCGTGTCATGGATGTGATCAAGGACCTGGCCAAAGAGATGCGCCAGGATAAATACTTCGGCCGATTGATCCTCGCCGATCTGGAGATGTTCGGTGTCGATGACTTCGGCGATTCCCAGGTCACGATCAAGTTTCGCATCAAGACGTTGCCGATCAAGCAGTGGGAGGTGGCGCGGGAGTTTCGTCGGCGCCTGAAGAACCGTTTCGATGAGTTGGGCATCGAGATCCCGTTCCCACATCGCACGGTTTATATGGGGACCGGCGCGGATAATGAGTGGCTGCGTCAGCTTGCCGAGCGTTACGCGCCGAAAAAGTAGCATCGGGTTTTTTGCCGCCTCCAGACCCCCGCAGGAAGGATCGATGGTCTCCGTGCTCCTTGTGTGCCCATCCAAAGGGAAAATCTTGCAAAACGTGGGAAAAAGTCGTGTAATGTGTGGACTCTGCGGTTCCCTTTGAGATAGACGACAACAGTTGTAGTATTTTGAAATAGAAGAGGTTAGGGAAAAGTGGCAGGACGAATCCCGACCTCTCCGTAAATTTTTTGAGGCAGGGCGAAACAGGACGGATGTCCCGGAGGAACGCCGGGACGCCGTAACCATGATTTATGTTTTACCTCTTTGAGCCGATGAAGCATTCTCAAGGAAGATACAAGCGAATGTGAAATTCACAGCCGGGCCCCCTGGGTCCGGTTTTT
>CAZUQR010000027.1:1207-22640 GCA_964622605.1 uncultured Planctomycetia bacterium | reverse complement strand
AGGAAGATACAAGCGAATGTGAAATTCACAGCCGGGCCCCCTGGGTCCGGTTTTTCTTTTAAGGTCCTGGTGGGTCGTGATGGATCAGCGGGATAAGGATTATATCCTCAAGAATATCAAGGTGAAGCCCGTCGGCGAGATCGCCAGGGATCTGAACCTCAGGGAGCGCAAGGTCAGGAAGTTCTTGAAGACGCTGAAGGAGGCCCCGGCGCGCTCCTCCCGGCCCGTCTCTAAGCCCCTGGCCGCGAGGCCTTTCGTGATGGTGATACTCCTTATCGCCGTCCTGGGCTTCCTGGCGTACGGCAATTCCCTCCAGGGGCAGTTCCTCTTGGATGATTCGTATCTGGTGACCGGTAATGTTCATGTGAAGGACTGGTCCCATGTTGGGAAGATCTTCACGGAGGACATCGGTGCCGGCGCCGGCGACACGTACAGCTTCTACCGTCCGCTGCAGACGCTGACGTATATGGTGGATTACTCCATCGGACGGTTGAACCCCACGGTCTACCATGTGACCAACGTCCTGTGGCACATCCTGGCCGCGGCGGGCGTCTTCGCGTTCATCTACACCCTGTGCGGCGATCGCCTCCTCGCCGGGATGACGGCCGCCCTCTTCGTCGTCCACCCCGTCCATACCGAGGCCGTGAGCTATATATCCGGACGCTCGGATCCGCTGGCGCTCTTCTTTCTCATGCTGGCATTCGTCTTGTATCTCAGGCAGCTGTCCCGGCCGGCAGGGCTTCTCTGGGCCGGCATGGTCTTGAGTTACACGGCGGCCCTGGCATCGAGGGAGGTGGCTGTCATCTTTCCGCTGTTGCTCTTGCTTTATCATTTTGTCTTCAAGAAGAAGATCCGGAACAAGGAGTTCTTTTCCATCGTCGCGGTCACCTGTCTCTATGTCCTGCTGAGGTTGACCGTGTTGAGGGACCTTTTGTCCTACGTATCGGACATGGCGCCTCTTTCCCGGAGGCTGCCCGGTTTCTTCGTCGCCGTCGCCGGTTATGTCGGACTGCTCACCTTGCCGCTCGACCTCCACATGGAGTACGGCAGCCGGTTGTTCTCGTTTCTTGATCCCCGCGCGCTCGCGGGACTGGGTATCCTTGCCGCGCTGGTCATCCTGTTCTTGCGCCTGCGTTCCCGCCGGCCCCTGGTCTCTTTTTCCATCGGCTGGTTCCTCGTCGGGCTCCTGCCGGTCTCCAATATCTTTCCCATCAATGCCTATATGGCCGAACACTGGCTCTATATGCCTTGCGTGGGTTTTTTCCTGGCCGTGGCGCTGGCCGCCAAGCGCCTCGGCACGCGGCAGGGGACACGCCTCCCGGGGGTCGCGTTATTGCTGGGCCTTTTCGCCTTTTATCTTTTTCTGACCGTCCGGCAGAACGAGTATTGGAGCGAGCCGTTGGTTTTTTATACCAGGACCCTGAGGTATTCTCCGGACAATCCCGAGATGCTCAACAACCTCGGCAACGTCTATAGAGACAGAGGCGAATATGAAAAGGCGGTCGGCTTGTTCGGGCAGGCCATCGCCCTGCGTTCCGATTACCGCGAGGCCTATAACAACCTGGGCGTCGCGTACCATAAGATGGGCCGGCTGGAGGACGCCATCGCCTCATTCAAAAAGGCGATGGAGATCAGCCCCGACTATACCGTCGCCTATAATAATCTGAGCGCCGTCTACCAGGAGATGGGCAAAGGCGATGAGGTCATCGCCTCGTACCGGCAGATCCTCGATGCCGACCCCGAGAATCTCCAGGCGCTCAACAACCTCGCCGTCACGCTCGTCAACGAGGGTGCGTACGATGAGGCCATCGCCTTATACGAAAAGGCCATCGCCCTTAATCCGGATTATCCGGGAGCCCATAACAATCTGGGCAGCGTCTATGAGAAGACGGGTCGCCTGGATGAGGCCGTCGCGTCCTACCGCAAGGCCAGCGCCCTTGACCCCGGCTATGAGGACCCCCATTTTAATCTCGGAAATATTTACCGTAAAAAGAAGATGTTCCGGGAGGCCGCCGCCTCGTATAAGCGGGCCATCGCCCTGAAGCCGGACCACGAGGCGGCCTGTATCAATCTTGCGGCGGTCTACCAGATGCTCGGCGATCTCAAAGAGGCCGTCGCCATTTATCAGGAGATCATCGCGCTTCATCCGAGCGCCGAGCTCTATTACGGCCTCGGGGTGGTCCATCAGAACGCGGGCCAGAGAGAGGAGGCGGTGGCGGCCTACCAGAAGGCCCTGGAGCTCAATCCGCGCTTCGTCGGCGCCTATCATAACGTGGCGGCCGTGTATTCCTCGATGGGCAGGCATGGCCAGGCGGTCTCGGCCTTAAAGAAGGCGCTGGAGATCGAGCCGGATAACGCGATGGGGTATATCCACCTGGCCGTCGCTTATTATAACGACCGGCAGTACGACGCCGCCGTCGAGAACTGCGATAAGGGCAGGGAGCGCGGGGCGCAGGTCGACCCCGGCTTCCTGAAGGCGCTCGAACCTTATCGGACGTAGAAGGAAAGGCGGGAAAGAGATCCCGTAGGAAAAATCTTGTAAAACGCAGGAAAAAGTTGTATAACGTGTAGACAAGAGAAGTTGTCGGGACAGAAGACATTTACGTCATAACTTGTTATTTTTGAAGTAGTTGGGATATTGTTCCAGACCGGATCCCGGCCTCTCCGCCAGTGATACCGATTCGAACCGTTGCGTTATTGTTTTCGGTCCCTTGGGTTCAATTTTGTAAATGGGATCCGATAGGCCCCATTCCCAGGAAACGCCTGTGCCTCTCCAGAGTCGGTCGGAGCGCTGGTTTCGTTCGCCCTTCCTCGTCTTTTTCCTCCTGGCCCTGCCGCTGTTCTTGATCTATTCCAATACGTTCGACAGCGCCTTTCATTTTGACGACCTGCGCACGATCGTCCATAATCCTTCGCTCCGAAGCCCGCTTCATCTGGGCGCTATCTGGAGTTACTGGCCCACCCGTTTCCTGACCTACCTCAGCCTGGCGGTGAACCACGCCCTGGGCCAGGACCGCGTTTTTGGATATCATCTTTTCAACCTGATCGTCCACGTAGGCTCGAGCCTTTTGGTCTGGTGGTTTGCTCTCCTGACGTTTTCGACCCCCGCCCTCAGGGACGATGCGATCGCCTCCCGCGCCGGCCTTTTGGGTTTCTTCGCGGCCCTCGTCTTTGCAACGCACCCCCTCCAGACCCAGGCGGTGACCTACGTTACCCAGCGCGCGACGTCCATGGCCGCATTTTTTTATCTGGCCGCGCTCTGCCTCTATATACGGGCGAGGCTCCTGGAAGAGAAGGGAGGAAGGGGCGCCGGATTTTTTTATGTGGGCTCTCTCGTAACGGTCGTCTGCGCCATGTTCACGAAGGAGATAACCGTCACCCTTCCCTTGATGATCTTGCTTTACGAATTTTGTTTCTTTAAGGCCCCAAAGGGCATCCCCTGGAAGAGGGTCGCGCTTTTTCTCGCTTGCCTCGGCGTCATTCCCCTCACCATGGCCCTTACCCGGTCCGTAGATTTTGTCCAGATGCGCCGGACCATAGAGGGCGTGATGCCCTTTTCTCCCTTGGAATATCTCCTGACGCAGCTCAGGGTGCTGATCACCTATGTGAGGCTTCTCTTTTTGCCCCTGGGCCAAAATCTGGACTACGACTACCCCTTAGCCCAGGGCCTGATGGAACCGGCTGTCCTGGTCAGCCTTTTGGCCCTGGCCGCGATCTTTGCGGCGGCGCTGAGGTCATTCCGACGATACAGGATCGTCTCTTTCGGCGTCTTCTGGTTTTTCCTGACGCTGGCGCCCGAGTCGTCCATCCTGCCCATCCGCGACCTTATCTTCGAGCACAGGCTTTACCTGCCGATGGCGGGATTCAGTCTATTGCTCGTGTCAGGCCTCTATTATCTTTTCAGGGGCAGGCATACGGCCCGATGGATAGCGATACTGCTTGTTCTTAGCTCCGGATACGGGACCTTGACTTACAGAAGAAATTTCGTCTGGAAGGATAATTTCGCCTTGTGGAATGACATCATCGCCAAATCGCCCCGGAAGGCCAGGGCGTATAGCGAGCGCGGCGATGCCTATGCGATGAGAGGGGATTACGAGCGGGCCCTTGCCGATTACGAAAAGGCGATCGCCATCGGCCTTGCCCGGGGTGCCGACACGAAAGACACGTCATCGCCTCTATTCCGCAGGACGGCGCAGACGCGGCTGGCCTTGACCGCCGCCTACCATAACAGGGCCATTGTGTATCACCGCCTGAAGGATTACGATCGCGCCCTTTCCGACGTCAATAAGGCCCTTGATATCGATCCCCACATGCCCCTGGCGCACTATCGCCGGGGTCTTCTGTATGCTGTCATGGGCGATGACGACAAAGCCCTGGCGGATTTTTCCAGGGAGATAGAAAACAATGCGGACTTTGGGCCGGCTTATGTCGGGCGGGCGAAAGTTTATTTCCGGAAGAAAGAACATGAAAAATGTCTCAAGGACATAAAGCGGGCGCACGAGTTGGGATATGGGGCCGCACCTGATCTTGTCGGGATACCGGGGCGCACCTGATCTTGTCGGGATACCGGGGCGCACCTGATCTTGTCAAGGAGTCAAAGAAGGGCCCCGGAAATCCTTGAATTCATACTGGAAGGATGAATTGACGCTTTGGAGCGATGCGGGTCTTGTCAACGCGCTGAAGGAGGCCGCAGGGGACACGTAGTCTTTTGAGGCTGCTACTCGTGAGGTCGCCCTCCCCGCGGGCGCTCGACAGATGAGAAGGGCATGAGGTCTTTTCCCCCGATGAAAAAGATAACGTTAGACAGATGGGTCGCGTGGGCGGCGGGGTCCTTTCTCATCGGCTGCTTCTTCAGGCTCTATGGGATCGGCCGTCAGATCCCCCTGGACGATGAGTGGCACGGGATAGTTTCGGCCGGCACGCAGACCTTCCGGTATCTGGCGACGCATCTTGAGCTGTCGGGCGCCAGCATCCCTTACTCGCTCTACCGCCGGCTGGCGCTGGTGACGGTCGGATGGGATGAGGTCATCCTGCGGTTGCCATCCCTTGTCGCAGGGATCCTGGCCCTGCTCGTCTGTCCGTGGTTTGTCCGCAGGGTCTTCAAAGACCGCGCCGCGGGCCTCTTTGCCTTTTTTCTCGCCGTCTCGCCGTTGCTCATTTATTACAGCCGGTACAGCCGCGCCTACAGCGTGACGATGCTCCTTCAGTTTATCTGCGTCTTTTCCTTTTATTTCTGGATCGCGACGAAAAGCCAAAGGAGCAAATTCGTTTTTATCGGCTCGGCGGCCCTCGGCGTCGCCTTCCATCTTTTTTGCGTCATTACCTTCCTGGCGTGTCTCTTATATTGGATGCTCCTCGCCTCGTCTTTTGGAAGGTTTCTCCTCGGACGCCCGGACGCCGGCGGCCCGGTAGACGCGCCGCGCGCCGGCGGTCCCACAAGCGCGAAGGAGGGGCTCTTTGCTTTTGGGGCGGCGGGGACCTTGATGGCATTGTTTTATCTGCCGACCGTGTTGAACGGTTCGTTTTTAGAGATGTTCCTTCCCCGCCTCAGGACCCTTCATTCCAGCCCCGGGATCTTTTTCAATGTCTTCCTGTTGATGAGCGGGAGCGCGAACAAAGGGGTCTTGTCCTTGATGGCGGTGCTTGCCCTCATGGGTATGCGCCCCCTTTACCGGATGGACCGGCTGTTAGCGGGACTCCTCGCATCCGTAGCCGCGGTCGTCTCCGGGGTGGTCTTTGTCATGGCATCCCTTTGGATCGACAGCGGCCTCACGGTCGTCCGCTACGCCATCGTGCTCGTGCCCCTGTATCTCTTGCTCGTCGCTTTGGGCCTGGAGGATCTTTTAGGGCTCCTGGAGAAAGGGTCCAGGCGTCTGTTCGGGGGCAGGGGGGCTGCGCCGGCGTCCGTCCTACTCCTGGCCGCGCTGTCTTGGTACTTCCTGACAGGGCCCGTTCTGCCCGTCTATGCGCGCGTGAATAATTTCCCGCACCACAATGCGTTCCAGCAGGATTACCGCAACGTCGCGAACGCACAGCCTTATCGCGACGAGTATTTTCCGGTCGTCCTGGCGAAGGAGAACATCTCGCCTTTCTACGCGCGGTTGGCCCGGGAAGAGGGGCCCTTCAGCATCCTGGAATACCCGATGCTCATCGGGCACTACTTTAATTTCCATTATTACTATCAGCGGTTGCATAAAAAGGATGTCATCGCCGGGTATCTGCCGGTCATGACATCAAGCGGGATGAAGCCCCATCCGACGATGGTCTACGGCAACCTTATCTTCGATGATTACCTGAACGATATCCCTTGCCGCGCTAAGTTGAGGTTTAACACGATCATCGATATCCTGGACACGCAGAAGATAAAGGAGAAGGCGCGCTATATCATCCTGCATGAGGACCCGATGCAGGAGGGCTTCGGCAGGCGGGGTGTCCTGGTGTTATCGGAGTATCCCTTTTTCGATGAGCTCAAACGTTTTTATAGACGGCACTTCGGCGACCCGGTATATGCGGACCGATGGATCACCGTTTTTTTCACCGGGGGCGCGTGAGTTCCTCCTTTTAATAGTTTGACAAGGGGCGTAATCTTTAAGAAAATAGAGTCCTGGAAACGTCACGCCACGCACCGACATCCCGGAAGGAGCAACTCCATGGACATGACCTTCTATTTTATCAAAGCGGCGCTCGTCGTTTTTTCTTTTCTGGCGACGATTCTCAGCGTGATCTTCATGCTGGCGCCCGGCCTCTTTGACCGCATCGAGGAGTTTCTGGGCCTGGAGGTGGGGGGCAGCGCCGTCTTCTTAACGGTCCTTGAGGGGCGCGTGATGTTCGTCCATAACTGGGTCTTCGATAACAGGTTCGTCTTCGGTCCCATCCTTTCCGTCTTGGCCGCCATCAATACCCGCAATGCCGTGTATCTGCCCACGCCCGTTTAGCCTCCGTGAAAAAGAGCAGAAGGAAAAAACTCCGTCTCCTTTCTGAAGACCAGCCGCGAGGACCCCTCTTTCGCGTCCCTTTGCCCGTCATCCTTTTGATCGCCCTGATCGCCCTCGCGATCTACAGTCCCGCCCTGCGGGGGCCTTTTATCTGGGACGACGAGCTCTTGATTCAGGATAACCCGCACGTGACGTCGCTGGACCAGACGGGCCGGCTCTTCACCGAGGACGTCGAGGCCAGCGGCGGCGAGAAGAGCGCCCTCTATCGGCCGCTCATGATGGTGACCCTTGCCCTGGATTACGGCCTGGGACGCCTGTGCCCCGTCGGTTATCATGTGGCCAACGTGGTCTGGCACATCGCGGTCGCCTTGATGGTCTTCTCTCTTGCCTTTTTGTTGTTCGAGGACGCCGTGCCGGCCCTGATCGCGTCTTTGCTCTTCGTCGTCCATCCGGTCCACACCGAGGCCGTCAGTTATATCTCGGGCCGTTCGGACCCCATGTCCGTCCTCTTCATGCTCGGCGCCCTCTTCGTCTACATCAGGCGTCCCTTCCCGGCTGCCGCCAATTTTTTCGCGATCGTGATCGCCTATGCGGCGTGTCTCCTGTCACGGGAGAGCGGCCTTATCCTGCCCGCCCTTATCCTTTTTTATCACGGGGTCTTCAAAAAGAAGATCGACGGGCCGTCCCTTGGCGCCGTCCTGGTCCTCGCCGCCGCTTATGGGATCCTGCGCTTCACGGCGCTGGATTTTCTCATGCCGCACGCATCCGACCAGGGGTCTCTGGGGGCGAGGCTGCCGGGCTTTTTTGCGGCCTTCCTGAATTATCTGCGTCTTCTCGTCTGGCCGGCGGATCTCCACATGGAATACGGCACGGTCTTCTTTCGTCCGACGGATCCTCAGGCGGCCGGCGGCCTGGCGTTTTTGTTGGCGGCCCTGGGCTGCCTCGCCTTCGCCTGGCGCCGTTCGCGGCTCGCGGCTTTCGGGATCGGATGGTTCCTGATCGGCCTGCTGCCGTTTTCGAACCTGTTTCCCATTAACGCGTACATGGCCGAACACTGGCTGTATCTAGCCTCCATCGGCATCTTCCTGCTCGTCGCGCAGGGCCTCTATGCTCTTTATCGGCATCCCCGGCTCAAGAAGTTAAGCCTCGGGCTCATCGCCGCGCTCGTCGGTTTTTACGGGGCACTGACCTTTATTCACAATAATAATTACTGGAGAGATCCCGTCCTTTTCTATGAGCGGACCTGGGCCTACGCGCCGTACAGCTGGCGGGTGGCCAACAATCTGGGCACGACCTATCAGGAAAAAGGAGAGCTCGATAAGGCCGAGGCGTATCTGTTCAAGGCGATCGCCTTGAAGCCCGACAACGCCGGGGCCTACAACAATCTGGGCGTTGTCTACAGCCGGCGCCGTCAGCCGGAGGAGGCGATCGCGCACCTGAACAAGGCCTTGAGCCTTGATCCCCAATACGTCGAGGCCTACCGCAATCTGGGCAACGCGCACAGAAAGGCGGGCCGGCCCGAGGAGGCGGCCGCGGCTTACGCGAAGGCGCTTTCCGTGCGTCCGGACTATGCCCTGGCCTATGCCGGCCTGGGGAATCTCGCCCAGGATAAGGAGGATTACGGCGAGGCCGTGCGGTTATACGAGAAGGCGCTGGACATCGATCCCGGGTGCGTGGAGGCCTACAACAATCTGGGCGCCATCAAGCAAAAGGCGGGGGAGGGTAAGGCCCTTGATTACTATCGTCAGGCGATCGAGAGGGACCCGAAGAACCCCGATGCCTACGCCAATCTGGCGCTCGCCTATCAACAGGTCGGCCGGTATGAAGAGGCCCAGGCGATGTATAAGCGGCTCTTTGACCTTGCCCCGGCTCACGTCGGCGGCCGCAACAATCTGGGCAGCCTGTATCAGGCGATGGGCCGGATAGGGGACGCCATCGCCTCTTACGAGAAGTCGCTTGAGGCCGACCCGGAATGCGCCTATGCTTACTTCAATCTTGGAAATATCTACCGCAAGACCGGTCGCCTGGAGGAGGCCACCGAGATGTATAAAAAGGCGGCCCTGTTCGACCCCGACTACGTCGATGCCCGTATCAACCTGGGGGCCATGTATCAGATGAGCGGCTCACCGGAGCTGGCCGTTAAGGCGTACGAAGAGGCCCTCGAGATCGATCCCGGTTCCCTTGAGGCCGTCATGAACCTGGCCCTCATTTTTCAGGGCCAAGGGGACGTTGATGCAGCAGAGGCTTATTATGAAAAGGCGATCGCGATAGACCCCGACAACGGCGCGACCTATAACAATATCGGCCTGATGCGTCAGGGGCAGGAGGACTTCGTCGGAGCCGAGGGGATGTACCGTAAGGCCGTCGAGGTCGATCCCCGTTACGCGGAGGCGTACAATAATCTGGCGGTCCTGTGCATGAGGAGCGGCCGCTCGCAGGAGGCCTTCGAGGCCCTCACGAGATCCGTCGAGGCCGACCCTTCTTTCGCGCGGGGCTATCATAATCTCGCGATTTATTGCCACGGCGCGAAGGACTACGAACAGGCCCGTCGCTATCTCGAGAAGGCCAAGGCCCTCGGATTCAGGGTCGATGCGCGCCTTGAAAGCGACCTGGAGGCGGCCGTGGGTTCCTCCGGGCAGGATGCCGCGGCAGACGTCGGACCGGACACCGGGGGCAAGACGCCGTGAAGAAGAACAAAAGGGGACCCCAGCCGTCCGCGCAAAAGCAAGTGCCCGCCGTCAGGCCCGTTTTTTTGTTCGCGGCCCTGGTCCTGATTGCGGCGCTCGGCCTCCTGGCCTACGCGAATATTCTGCAGGGCACCTTTGTGTGGGACGACGAGGTCCTGGTCGTCAAGAATACCTACATCAGGGATTTCGCGCACATCAAGAATGTCTTCAGCGAAAACATCCTCGGCGGCGTGAAGCGCATGACGGCGTTTTACCGGCCGCTGCAGGTGTTGACCTACGCCTTGGACTTTCGTGTCTGGCAGCTCAATGCGTCCGGCTACCACCTGACGAATACGCTGTTGCATATCGGGGCGGCCCTGGCCGTGTATCTCTTTCTCCTGGTGCTGGCGGTGCCGCCGCGCGTCGCGCTGTGGGCCGGCCTCTTCTTTGTGGTCCACCCCGTCCATACGGAGGCGGTCTGCTATGTCTCCGGCCGGGCGGACCCGCTGGCCGCCGTGTTTATCTTCCTGTGTCTTACGTTTTATATCCGTTATGTCAGGCGGCCGCGCGCCGGCCTCTATGCCGCCTCGATGGTCTTTGCGGCGGCAGCCCTCTTGTCCAAGGAGATCGCGCTCCTCTTGCCGCTCATGGTCCTGCTGTATCACGTCACGTCCAGGACAAGAGTCAAGGCGGCCGGTTTTCTGTCTTTGCTGGCGCTGGCGGCGGGGTATCTCGTCTTGAGGCGCGCCTTTTCAGCGCATCTTGCCGGCGAGATGGACGTGACCGTGCCCTTGTTGCAAAGGATCCCCGGTGCCTTTGTCGCCTATGCGCAGTATCTGCGGCTCCTGGTCTGGCCGTCCGGCCTTCACATGGAATACGGCCAGCCCCGGTTTTCGTTCCTGGATCCGGGGGTCCTCTTCGGTGTCGTCCTGCTCGCCGGCTCCGTGGTCCTCTTTGTCAGGGCGCGCCGCCGCGATGACCCTCTTCTTTCTTTTGCCGCCGGATGGTTCCTGTTGACCCTGGCGCCGGTCGCCAATATCTTTCCCGTCAATGCCTACATGGCCGAGCACTGGCTGTATCTGCCGAGCGTCGGTTTTTTCCTGGCGGTTGCCCTCTTGCTGGACCGCTGGGCGCAGAAGGGCGCCGGGGCGCGCCGGTGCGTTTACGTCCTCATAGGGAGCGCCGTGGCGTTTTATGCCGTCCTGACCGTGCGCCAGAACCACGTCTGGAGGCAACCGGTCCTGCTCTACGAGGCCGTTGTCGCCCACGCGCCCGAGAGTCCGCGGCTCTTGAACAACCTGGCCAATATCTACGCCACGGACCCCGCGACGCAGGACAAGGCGGTCGCGTTGTACCGGCGGGCCATCGCCAGCGATCCAGGGAGCGCCTTCTCCTATTTCAATCTGGCCAATCTGTATAAGCGTCAGGGGCGGGAGGGGCCGGCCGCTGAAAATTACAGGAAGGCGATCGAGTTGGATCCGCTCTATATCGAGGCCTATAACAATCTGGGTGTCCTCTATTTCGCGCAGGGGCGCTTTGAAGACGCCGCGGCCGTCTTGGAGGAGGGCGCGCGCCTGAACCTTGTCTTTGCCGACATCCACCATAACCTCGGCAACACCTATGAAAAGCTCGGTCGTAACGACGAGGCGCTCGCGGCCTACAATAAGGCCGTGGCGCTCAACCCCGATTTCGCCCCGAGCCATCTGAACCTGGCCATCGCGTATTTCAAGATGGGGGAGTACGGACGGGCCGCCGAGCACGGCGACCGGGCAAGGGCGCTGGGCGCGGCGGTCCCGGAAGACCTCCTGAAGGCGCTGCGGTCCTATCGAAGATAACTTTAAGATATCCAGGTCCTGGCCAAAAAGATATCCGGGCCCCAGCCAAAAAATTAAGCGTCAATGAGGTTGTGAATGGCTCACGGAGTCGGTTTTTGGGCTTTACAGCCCCTCGGAAAGCGGGTATAATCCCCTATCATTCGAAGAGAGTATTACCGATTTTGCGCCCATAGCTCAACTGGATAGAGCACCAGTCTACGGAACTGGGGATTAGTGGTTCGAGCCCACTTGGGCGCATGTTTTTTTGGTCCCAACCGGCGTCTTCGCTTCTCGAAGTCGATCCAAGAGACGCCTCCTCGCGCTTAAAATGCCATGTCCTCCGATGCCTTTTTCATGAAATACGCCATTGCCGAGGCCCGCAAGGCCGGGGCCTCCGACGACGTCCCGGTGGGCGCGGTCATCGTCCAGAAGGACAGGGTCATCGCGCGCGGCCATAACCAGGTGGAGCTCCTGCACGACCCGACCGCCCACGCCGAGATGATCGCCCTGACCTCGGCCGCCGAGTACCTCAAGGGCAAGTGGTTGAGCGGCTGCACGCTGTATGTTACAATAGAGCCCTGTAGCATGTGCGCGGGCGCCCTGGTCCTGGCGCGCGTCCCTCGCGTGGTCTTCGGCGCCTGGGATCCCAAGGCCGGCGCCGGCGGCTCCGCCGTGAACATCCTGCACCACCGCAGGCTCAACCATCGGATCAAGGTGACCGGCGGCATCCTGGAGACGGAGTGCGCGGCGCTCTTGAAGGATTTTTTCCGCCGAAAGCGGGCCAAGAGCAATTAAGCGGAAATTTTGGAGAGGTGCTGGAGCGGTTGAACAGGCGCGCCTGGAGAGCGCGTGACCCACAAGGTCCGAGGGTTCGAATCCCTCCCTCTCCGTAGAAGATTTTTGAGTCGTTTGATTAGACCGGACCGAAAGGTTCGGTTTTTTATTTGCGAAAATGGTGCGCAAAAAATGAGGGAAAGAGAACGAAGAAGGATAAGGCCCGGGCTGGTTCTTGGGGGGGCTTGACAATGTTATCATATTATGATAACATTTTGGAAGCTGCCTTGAGTGCCCCGCGCATGCGCGGGGGTATCTCCTGAAGGGCGAGGATTACTTCATGATTTTTAAGCTAAAAGAAGCAGCCAAAGAACGCGGACTTACATTATCCGCTCTTGCGAAAGAATTGGGCATACACCGTGCCAATATGTCCGCTATGGCATCCGGGACAAGGGGGGCGTCGTTAAAAATGTTAAACAAGATCAGTCGTATATTAGATATAAGCCTCGACGACCTCGTTAAAGAGGAAGAGCGCCGCCTTGTTTTTAAAAACGAAAACCTGGAAGAAGCTTTGGATAATATCGAGAGAAGCAACTATGACGGTATGGATAAGTCATGGGTGAACAGGGTGATGTTGGCTCAAAAAACGCATTATAAAAAAGCACGGAAGGTCCGATAATGAAAAAGAGAGAAATACATGACCCCTACGCGGAGCTTATAGACAGATTTAATCGAAGGGGAGTTGAATACGTTGTCGTAGGCATGTCAGGCATTAACTATTACGCCTCAAATGCCAAAGAGGCCTTTGTGACCCAGGATTTTGATATATTCGTAAGACCGGCAATCGGCAATGTGAAAAAAGCCTTAGAGGTATTCAAAGGACTCGATTATAACCTGGCCGTGAAAGGAAAAGAACTAAAGGACGCTTTCGTCAAAAAAGTGGTTGCAGAGAAAAATACGATTTCAGCCGTCGATCCTTATGGGATTATGTTTGAATTGATTCTCGCGGTTTCGGGTTATCGTTTTGATCAAATGGAAGGCGGCGCCACGGTCTTTATGGTAGAAAACATTCCCGTGAAAGTAGCCAAATTACGAAAATTACTCCAGTCTAAAAAACTCGCGGGGCGTGAAAAAGATAAATTATTTCTTAAGAGATATGAAATGTTTTTGAAGGAAAAATCTGGTGTGCGTCGATGAAAGTTTTTCCATCGAGACCAAGTTGTGCCCATCCAAGGGGAAAATCTTGTAAGACGTGGGAAAAACTTGTATAATGAGCGAACATCGCAAGGTATTGGAAGAATACGCGGTTACGCCATAACTTGTTATAAATGAGCGGGTTGGGATGTTGAGCCGGACCGAATCCCTCCATCTCCGGCAGTCTTTTTGTGCTAAGTGTAGCCGGTACTATGGGGACCCATCAACATTTCCGCAACATCTAATAAAATCAAGTAGTCATATGGCAAGGATACGAAAGCCGTTTCAAGAGGATCCAATGTCCCTGAAACGGCTTTTTGCTTTTTAAGGTATTTTTCTTAAGCCTTGTGAGGCCTGTTATGGGAATATCCTAAGATGCCCATCGAAACCATAAAATACAGGAATATCCTGAGAGATGTCTTAAGAATTGTAATGAGTTTAAATCTGGCCATCCTATGGCGTATTTTACGTTTTGGCTCGAGGGGCTTTTTGAATATTGCTAGAAGAGTGTTTTATGCCGTTAACCCGTTCGAAAGCAAGGAATCGTTTTTGATATCACGACCGCTCAATTCGATCCCCGTAGCACAATTAGAAGATATCATGGGATGTAAAAAGGCTTCTATAGAAGTAACGGTGGGTAGATATGAAGATGGTATGTTGGCGTATAGAGATGCCATGAGTCTCATTGCTATTCTTGCCGTAGAAAGTCCCAAGGAGGTATTAGAGATAGGGACTTTCTACGGTCATACGACAAGAATAATGGCAGAAAATCTGAAAGACGCCATCATCCATACGGTTGATCTACCCGAGGATTATTCTATTGAAAAAGATACGATAAAGGGGCTTGTGAAAGACGATCATCATCTTATTAGAAAACGCGTTGTAGGAAGAGAATTTAAGGGATGTTCTTGCGAGAAAAGGATCAGGCAGTATTATGTCGATACGGCTTCTTGGGATTTTCAGCCAGATGGTAAGCCTACCTTCTTTTTTATTGACGGGTCGCATACGTATGAATATTGCAAGAATGATTCTGACAAGTGTTTCAAGTTGTGCGGTGGAAAAGGTACATTTGTCTGGCACGATTGTGATAACACGCATGCTGGTGTCGTTAGGCTGATATGCGAATGGAGGTCATTAGGAAGGAATATTGTCAGGATCGGAGGGTCGAGCTTGGCATATTTTAAGAGTGTTTAGTATCAGGTATTGTTAAACCTTTTGGGAGTGCCATGCCGGCAGGCAGACATCCGTTCCTATTCCGGATAGGGGTCAGTATAATGGTGTCCGTTGATCCGACTGAATGATGATTTTGACCATGATTTCTGACTCGGTTCGAATTGGTTGCAGTCGGGTCCGCAAAAGCTGCCAGCGAGTCACGGTCTCGCCGAGGGATTTAAAGCGGTAAGTTTTTTATTGCGGTCTAAGGAAAAGCGTATATTATGATAGAAGAGCAGGTTCTTGATCTAGGTTTTACTCTTCACGAAGGCCCATGATGGACTCGAGCGAAAACGGCAATCTCAAGGAATCCTTCAAGGAATTCGTTGTGGATTTCGCTGAGCAGGAACAGCAAAAGAGCCGGGAAAGGCAGCGCGCCGCCCAGAAGGAAAACACGATCCGGCGCGCCCGGATGCTCCTGCGCGTGGCAGGCATCGTCGTCGCGGTGCTGCTGTGCGGACGCCTCTACGCGAGCATCGTTCGCGAACTGCGCCTTTTTCCGGAACCCGACACCTGGGTCATGGGGGGCGTTTCAAAAGACGACACCGGGGCCCAGGAATGCGTCCGGCGCCTGTGGGTCCTGCGCGCCGCCGCAGACCGTTATTATGCCCTTCATAACAAATATCCGGCGGCGCTTTCCGAACTCTACGAAGCAGGGCTGCTCAAAAGGCCATTCGTCTGCCCGACCAGCAAACAGGAATATCTCCTTGTGGAGAAGGAGGACGAGTTGCTGTACATCTGTCCGCTCCCCGGACAGCACGGACTCGCCTTTCTGGGGGGTGATCTCAAGAGCGGCGCGCCCAGGGCCAGGCATCCGGGAGAACGCTGATGAGAAACAGGGGCTTCACGCTCGTCGAAATCATGATCGTCATCGCGATCCTGGGTCTGTTGGCCGGAGGCATGGTCGTTCCCAACATGCTCAGGAGCCGCATGAGCGTCGAACTATCGCTGTGCGCGCACAACCGCCAACTCATCGAAAAGATGGAACAGCTGTATCGGGCGCGCGAAAGTGGACATTCGCAAAATCTCCAGGACCTCGTGACCGGGGGCTATCTGAACAGTCTGCCCCGGTGTCCAGCGGGGGGCACCTACGCCTGGGCGCCTTTTAGGAGAACCAGCACCAAATACCAAACCGTCATCACCTGTTCGGTGCATGGGGGGGCCGTTGAGCCCATCCCCATTCCCATCCCCATCCCCCGCAGACTTGAGCTTGGTGACGGCAGTCCGGAGAGTCGGTCCCCCTAATGCAAAAAAGATAGAGTATCGAAGACGGCGTGCTGATAGGCGGCGAGGAGGGCGCCAGAGGCACCAACCAGATCTATGTCAACGACTTGAACGATTCCGACCGCACGATTGAGGTCGACGTCCCCCTTCTGAGCTACGGCAAGGGCAATGAAGGGTACGGCATCTATTTTGGGGTCTTGGATTTTCAAAAACCAGACGGCTGCCTCGACGGCGCCGTGCTGGCGGTCCGCGATTCCACGTACACGCAGGGCAGCGTGGGTTTCCAGACCTGGGGCGTCGGCTACGCGGCCTTTGATAACCTCAGCGTCACGACTCAACGCTAGGACTTCCGTCACACGACGCACCACGACGCACGCGCGGCGTTCCCGGGGACTCGAGGCGAACGCCGGGCGCTGTGGGTCTGATTGTCGCAGCGTGAGGTCAACGGCGGGATCATGCTCTTCCCGGACATCCTTCCAAATCCTTATCCTCGGAATAACACCCAGGGGAGACCGGCAAGGCGCGCCTGTCTGGCGCACGTCTTCCTGTTTTTCATGTTGGGGGGAGTCTGCGCCTTTGCCGGCGAGGATGCGAACAAGCGTCTGTTTGCCGCCGTCAAGGCCGCGGATGCGGAGAGGGCGGTTTTGGCTTTGAGGAGCGGCGCCGACATTAATGCGCCGGACAGCCACGGCCTGACCATCCTGATGCACGTCACGTCTGAAAAGGAGATGGTCGAGTTTCTGCTTGCCAACGGAGCGGACGTCAACCGGGAAAACAGGGCCGGAACGACGGCCCTGATCTACGCAGCGGCACAGGGTAAGGAAGAGATCGTTCGGCTCCTGTTGGCTAAGGGCGCGGACGTCAATGTCAGGACAAACGGCGGCTGGACGGCCTTGTTCTGGGCGGTCGCCCGTGATTTCATGGGGATCACGAAGCTCTTGCTTGACCATGGGGCCGAGGTGGATGCCCGGACGAATTCCGGCCTGACGAGCCTGATCTTTGCCTGCTTCTGCGGCAACAAGGAGATCGTGGAATTGCTGATGTCTCGAGGCGCCGACGTGAGCGCGAGGACGAACGACGGAGAGACGCCCCTGATGTGGGCCGCGAGCAGAGGATATGAGGAGATCGTCGAACTGTTGCTCTCTAAGGGCTCTGAGGTAAATGCCAAGAATAGCCTTGGCATGACGGCCTTGATGGTTGCCGCATTGAAGGCAAACAAGGAGACGGTGGATATTTTGCTTCGTGAAGCCAAAGGTCTGGATGTGAATGCAAAAAACAGTTATGGCTGGACGGCGCTGATGCTGGCGGCGAAGAACGGCCACGTGGATATCGTGGAGGCGCTGCTCTCCTGCGAAGACATCGACGTGGAGACGAAGAACAGCTACGGCTGGACGGCGATGGATGCCGCAAAGGATATGGGGCAGGAGGATGTCGTCCGGCGGCTGGACGAGACGGGGTCTCCGGTGAAGATCTCCGGGAGGAGATGGTTCGGGATCCTGCGCCGTGATTAAACGGCGTCCCCCGGGCACGCAAAGACAAGGGGAGGGCCGATGACAAAAGGGACGAAGATACTGCTGGTCGATGACGAGCCTGATTTCACCACGACCCTGGCGTTCTGGCTGAAGAAAGAAGGATACGCCGTGACGGTGGCTCGTCGGGGCGATGAGGCCCTGGAGGCCATCCGTTCGGCGCGGCCGGACGTGGTCTTTCTGGACAAGGCGATGCCGGGCGATGACGGCGTGGCCACGCTCGCGAAGATCAGAAAGCTGGACGCGACCATCCCCGTCGTCATGATGAGCGCTTATGTGGGAGACATCGAGAGCCGGCTCGGCGGCGCCCCCGGCGCCTCGGAGGTCTTTTATAAAGGCGATGACTTCTCCAAGATACCCCTTCTGATCCACTCCGTTCTTAAATAGACTCCCCCATGGCGAAAAAGAAAAGACATAAAGACGTAAGCCGGAAGGCCGGCGCCTCGACGGCAGGTGCCGTTCTTCCGGCCGTCCCGGCCTCGCCTTCGCGTCTGCCGGCCGCCCCGGCCCCCCCTTCCTGGAAACAGGACCTCTATGCGCCGATTTCCCTGGCGCTCTTGTGTTGCGTCTTCCTGTATTCCTGTATCCGCGCCGCGCGGTTGAGCATCACCCACGATGAGGCGATCACGTATTTTATCCAGTTATTGAATTCGTTTACGGGCGTCATGGGCTATACCCACCCTTTGATGCCCAACAATCACTTTCTTAATACCTTCCTCGTCAAGATATTCACCGGACTCTTCGGCCCTTCGGAGTTTGTCATCAGGATCCCCGCCTTATTGGGCGCCGGGCTTTATCTGACGGCGATCTACCGGATCTGCCGGGTCTTCTTGAGGGGGCCGCGTCTCCTGTTGGCGGTCGGCCTCCTGACCCTGCACCCTTTACTGCTGGATTTTTTTTCGTGCGCGCGCGGATACGCCCTTGGCCTGGGTCTCTTGGCCATGGGGCTCTATTACCTTTTACGCAGGATCAAAGAAGCCGGTTCCCGCCGGGACGGTCCGAATGCCTTTGGGGCCGCGTCCCTGTCGGCCCTGGCCGTGTTTGCGCATCTGACCTTTATCAACATATATGTGGCGGTGCTCTGCGTGCTGGCCGCACTCGAAGTCCGCGACGCCTTTTTCTCTGGCGGTCCGCAACGGCCCGGTGCGCGCGGCGTCAGCGTCTTTTTAAAGAGAGTCTTTTTCTCGATGGGTCCGGGCCTGTTGTTTTTGTTCGCCGTCTATCTCGTCCCCGGCAGGAAGATACTCACGGACAGCGAGATCAGGCTCCTCGCAAGCGAGGGTTTCTGGCAGAAGACCGTGCGGGGACTCATCGAGGCGACCGCTTATGGGAAGACCGTCTTTGCACAGGGTTTCTTTTTTGCGGTCCTCATCGTCCTTTTGGCGCTGGCAGGGCTCTCGTGTCTGGCCCTGGCGGTCCGCTGGATCAGGAGGCAGCCGCTCAGTGTTTTGGACCGGTTTCTTCTGTGCCTGGCCGCCTTGCTGTTGATTTATTCCGCGGCCCTGGTCGTGCAGCATAAGGTGTTGAAGCTGACCTATCCCTGCGGCAGGTGGGCGATCTCTTATATCCCGCTCTTTCTTCTGATCGTCATTCTTTTGGCCGAAGAGGCCCGGCGCAACACCAAGGCCTTTATCCGTCTTCCGGGCACGGCGCTCTATTACATCTTTGCCTCGGCCCTGTGCCTTCACTACGTGGGTTGTCTCAATGTCACGCATTATCACATCTGGAAGTACGACGCCTCTACCCGGGAGATGCTCGATATCATTTCCAAGCTGGAAGAGGACAATGCTCCCGGACCTTTCAGCGTGCACCTGCGCGACGATTGGCTCTTTTCCCCCAGCGTCAACTTTTACGTCTTGCAAAAGGGGCTGTGGTGGCTTAACAGGGAGGAGAAGTACGGACCCGACGGCCGCGCGGATTACTACTATTATGCCGAGGAGTCCGAGGACCTGATCTACGGAAAAAATCTGGAGCTTATCAAGAAGTTCGATGTCTCCGGCGCGGTCCTGGCCCGGCCCAGGGAAAAGCGGCGACGGGGACCGGTTGCGGCCCGGGACCGCTATGACTTTGGCGGCGGCAGGAGCCGCCGGGACCACGAGAAAGAGTTGGCCGAGGTATTCCTGAAGGGCTTTACCTTGAATGACGGGCCGTCCGGTTATATCCGCCGCGGCCAATACTGGGCGCAAGAAGGCAAGCCGGAGGCCGCGATCAACGATTACACCAAGGCGATCGAGATCGATCCGCAGGCCTACATCGCGTATCTCAACAGGGGCATGGTCTATGCCCAGCAGGGCGATTTGGATAAGGCGGCGGCGGACACAGAGGAGGCATTGCTTATCAAGCCGTTCCTGCCTGAAGGGTTGGATGTCCACGGTTATATCCTCTATCAAAAAAAGGAATATGCCGGAGCGCTGCGTGATCTGAATCGTTCCGTCGACATGGACCCCGACCGGCCGGATACCTATCACCATCGCGGTCTGGTTTATGCGGCCACGGGAGAGGTGGAGCGCGCCCTTGAGGACTTCGACAGGACGCTCGGCCTGGACCCCTCCAATACCAAAGCCTCCTACGATCGCTCCCTCCTTTATCTGAAGCGGGGCCGGACACAAGAGGCGGTCGCTGATCTGACGCGGGTGATAGAGGCCGAGCCCGGCAATGGCCCGGCCTATTGGCATCGCGGCCGGGCCTACGAGGCGCTCGGCGATACCGAGCGGGCAGGGCGGGACCTGGAAAAGGCCCGCGAGCTTGGCCTTTAGAAAAGTTTCCGCCAACGTCCTTGAGACACCCTCTGTTTAATGGTATGATGAACATTCAGGGACGGCGCTGACACATTTTTCTTTTTTTAATCTCTCGTTGCTTACCCGATAATGTCCTACCTCGTATTTGCTCGCAAATGGCGGCCTAAGGATTTCGATGAGGTCGTCGGCCAGGAACACGTCACCAAGACCCTGAAGAACGCGGTGCGCACCGGAAGGCTGGGGCAGGCGTATCTTTTTGCCGGGCCCCAGGGGGTGGGCAAGACCTCCTGCGCCCGGATCCTGGCCAAGGCCCTCAATTGCGTGAAGGGGCCGACCGAGAAGCCCTGCGGGGCGTGCGCGCCTTGCACGGAGATCGCCGAGGGCCGCAGCCTCGACGTGATCGAGATCGACGGGGCCTCGAACCGGGGCATCGACGAGATCCGGTCCCTGCGCGAGAATGTCAAGTTCTCTCCCCTCTCCGGCAAGAGCAAGGTCTACATCATCGACGAGGTCCACATGCTCACGCCCGAGGCCTTCAACGCGCTCCTGAAGACGCTCGAGGAGCCGCCGGACTTCGTGAAGTTCGTCTTTGCGACGACACAGCCGGATAAGGTCCTGGCGACCGTCCTGTCGCGCTGTCAGCGGTTCGATTTCGCCCGCCTGCCGGGCCCCAAGATCGTCGCGAAGCTCAAAGAGATCGTCGCCGCCGAAAAGGTATCCCTGTCCGAGGAGGCGCTTTTCGCCATCGCCAAGGCGTCGGAGGGGAGCATGCGGGACGCCGAGTCCATCCTCGACCAGGTGATCTCGTTCTCTTCGGGCGAGGCCCGGATATCGGACGTGGTGGCCGTGCTGGGGGTCATCGAACAGAAGGTCTTTTTTGATTTCGTAGAGGCGGTCGCGGCGGGCGATGCGGCCGCGGCCCTCGGTGAGATCGCCGAGGTGGTGGCGCGGGGCAAGGACCTTAGTCCCTTTCTCGACGGCCTCTTGGAGCATTACCGCAATCTGATGGTGTTGCGGGTATCACCCGGGGAGGCAGGGCTCGTCGAGCTGCCGGCGGACGAGTGCGAGCGGGTCCGCAGGCAGGCCGGGAAGATGTCTTTGTCTCATATCGTGACGTCGCTGGGCCACCTCTTCGTGGCCCAGGACATGGCGCGGCGGCTGCACTCGGCGCGCATCGCGCTCGACGTCCTGGCGGTCAAGCTCGCGCAGTTGCCGCATCCTAAAGCCGCCGCCAAGGGCGCGGCTGCCCCGTCGGAAGAGCGTCCCCCGGCCCAGGACGCGAAGTCACACTCCCAAGATACAAAGGCACAGTCCCGGGACACGAAGCCACACCCCCAGGACACGAAG
>CAZUQR010000027.1:0-1107 GCA_964622605.1 uncultured Planctomycetia bacterium | reverse complement strand
GGACACGAAGCCACACCCCCAGGACACGAAGTCACACTCCCAGGACGCGAAGTCACACTTTGCGGTCCTCAAGGAAGAGAAGGGCGCGGCGGATGCGTCCCTGACGTCGTTTCAGGAGCCCCGGTGTTCCCTGGATGCCGTTTTGGAGGCCTGGGGCCGCGTGACGCAGGCCGTGGCCGCGAAGAAGATGTCCCTGGCCACGTATCTCAAGCACGGCCGCCCCGTGGCGCTGGAAGCCGACCAACTGACCATCGGTTTTGCCAAGCGGTCGGTATTTTTCAAGGAGGCCCTCGCCCATAAGGATAACCTGCAGATCCTGGTGGAGGCGATCCAGGGCCAGTGCGGCGCGCGCCTGCGCCTCAAATTAGACATCGTCCAGGACATGGAGCCGGCGCCGGAGCCGCAGGAGGAGGCCGTGGAAGAGACGCCTTTCCTTAGATCGACCCTCGACCTCTTTAAGGGCAAGGTGATCAAGTAAGCATGGGCTATAGTCTGACGACCATCGAGAGGCTGATCGAAGAGTTGATGAAGCTGCCCGGCATCGGCCGGCGCAGCGCCCAGCGGATCGTCTACCGATTACTTGAGTCTTCGCGGGAGGAGGTGGGGGCGCTCAACGAGGCGATCGCCAACGTCAAGGCGACGGTCCGCTTCTGCAGCCGGTGCAATAATTTCAGCGAGTCGGAAGTCTGCAGCATCTGTTGTGACTCCAGGCGCGACCAGAAGGTGATCTGCGTCGTCGAAAATCCCAAGGACGTCGAGAACATCGAACGCAGCGGGACCTTCCACGGCGCCTACCACGTGCTCCTGGGGGCGATCTCACCTTTGGAGGGCCGCGGCCCGCACGACCTGCGCGTCGACAGCCTCATCGATAGGGTCAAGAAGGGGGCGGTGAAGGAGGTCGTCATCGCCACGGATTCCGATACGGAGGGTGAGGCGACGGCCATCTTTTTGACGAAGCTCCTGCGGCCGCTGGACGTGAAGGTGATGCGCATCGGCATCGGGCTGCCGGTGGGAAGCAACCTGGAGTACGCGGACCCGGCGACGCTGGCCCGCGCCCTGGAGGGGCGCCGGGAGATCTGACCCGCCCGTTTCCGTATAACCCGCGCG
>CAZUQR010000026.1:0-24862 GCA_964622605.1 uncultured Planctomycetia bacterium | reverse complement strand
GCTTCGCCTGCGCACGCGTCCTAATCCCTTGCCGACATCTGCCGAAAAACTTCTGATTGTCTGCGGAGAAGGAATCTTCGTTGGGCATATAAATCATTTAGTTCACTCTTTCTGGCGGGCCTTGAGGGCCGCCAGGATCTTCTCCGGCGTGATGGGCAACTCCTTGATCTGCACGCCGACGGCGTCGTGAATGGCGTTGGCCAGGGCGGCGGCGGTCGGTAAGAGCGACGCCTCCCCCATCCCCTTGGCGCCGAACGGCCCCTGCGGGTCCTTCGTCTCCACGAAGATGGACGCGATATCGACCTTGTCCGTCGAGCGCGGGATGCGGTACTTGGAAAAATTCGGGTTCAGGACCCTGCCCTCGGTGAGACGCAGGTCCTCGTGAAAGGTGTAGCCGACGCCCATGAGGATCGAACCCTCGATCTGACCGTGGACGCTCTGCGGATTGATGGGGTAGCCGATATCGTGGACGTCCGTCACCTTCAAGACCTTGACCCGGCCGGTCTTCTTGTCAACCTCCACCTCTGCGATCTGCGCCTCAAAACCGTAGCTGCCCGAGATATTCCCCTCGCCCGTGCGGAAATCAATGGGCGTCGTCTTCGGATTGTAATTCCCGCGCCCGATCAGGAGGTGGCCGTAATCAAAAGAGTAGCAAAGCTCGACCGCCTTGTCAAAACTCATCACGGCGGCGTTATCGCCGCGCTGCACCACCTCTTCGTCGCGGATATCGAGATCCTCTTTGTCGAGCTTTTTCTCGCGGGCGACCACCTCGAGGATCTGGCGCTTGACGTCGCCGGCGGCGTTCTTCGTGGCGTTGCCGGAGATAAAGGTGACGCGGCTGGCAAAGCTGCCCGTGTCAAACGGCGTCGTCTCGGTGTCCGCGGCCTTGATGCGGATGCGCTCATAGGCGACGCCCAGCTCCTGGGCCGCGATCTGCGCCAGGGCCGTGTCCGACCCCTGGCCGATGTCCGCCGCGCCGGTGAAGACGTAGACCGAGCCGTCCTCCTCGACCTTGATGATGGTGCCGGCGGACTCGTGGGCCTTATACATCTTGGAGCCCATCACGTCGGCCGCGATGCCGATGCCGATGCCGCGCACCACGTCCGCATCGCTCTGTTTGCCTCTGCCGTACTTTTCCTTCCAGCGGCTTACCTCGGCGCCCCGACGGATGCACTCCTTCAGGCCGTTGGTGGAGAGCACCAGCTTGTTGACGGTCACGGTGTCGGGGTCCGTCGCGTTCTTGAGGCGGAATTCTATCGGGTCCATGCCGATACCGCGCGCGAGCATGTCCATGTGCGACTCCACCGCAAAGCCCGACTGGACCCCGCCAAAGCCCCGGATCGCCCCGCAGATGGGCGTGTTGGTGTAGACGCGGAAACCAAAGACGCGGAAGTTGCGGATCTTGTAGACCATGAAGATGCGCATGATGGAGGCGGCGATCAGGGTCGGGCCGTAGCTGCAATAGGCGCCGCCGTCCGCGATCACCTCACCGGTGATGGCCATGAGCGTCCCGTCCTTCTTGACGCCGCTCTTGAGCTTGTAGATCATCGGGTGCTTGCGCCGCGTGAAGGAAAACTCCTCTTGGCGCGTGCAGGCGATCTTGACCGGCAGGCCCCCGGCCTTCTTGGACAAGAGGCACGCCGAAAAATCCATCGGCAGCATCTCGAGCTTGCCGCCGAAACCGCCGCCGACGTTCAGCTTGATGACGCGGATATCGGCCTGCTCCATCCTGAGGGTCTTGGCGAGCGCCTCGCGCACCTTAAAGGGGGCCTGGGTCGACGTCCACAGCGTGATGCGCTCCTCGGCGATGCCGTACTGACCGACGGACACGTGCGGCTCCAGGGAGCAGTGGGCGGCGCTGGGCAGATAAAAGACGTCTTCGTGGACGTAGTCGGAGTCTTTGAGCGCGCCCTCGACGTCGCCGTACTGCACCGGCAGCATCACCCCGATATTATTCATCGAGGTGTGGATCGCCGGCGCGCCCGGCTTCATGGCCTGGACCGGGTCAAAGACGGCGGGCAGGACCTCGTATCTCACGTCGATCAGAGACAAGGCCTTCTCGGCCGTGGCCTCGTCCACCGCCGCCACCGCGCCGATCTCGTCGCCGATATAGCGGACCTTCTCGTCCTCGAGCGGCAACTGGTCGACGGTGTATGGAAAAAAGTACTCGTTGGAGCCGAACTTGATCTTCGCCGTGTCCGAGGCGCTCACGACGGCCTTGACCCCGGGCAGCCGCTCGGCCTTCGACGTATCGATCTGGAGGATCTTGGCGTGCGCGTGGGGGCTGCGCAGCATCTTACCGACGAGCATGCCGGGCAGACGCATGTCATAGACGTAGAGCGCCTCCCCCGTCACCTTGGGCCGGGCGTCGATACGGGGCACGGCCTTGCCTACCGGACTCGTCGTCTTGCGGGTCTCGCGGTTCATGGTCCCTTTTTGAAAGCGGCGGCGCGCACCGCCTCGATGATCTTGATATAACCCGTGCACCGGCAGAGGTTGCCGTCCAGGCCGCGCACGATCTCTTCATCCGTCGGCCGGGGCTTCTCGTCCAACAGCGCCTTCGAGGCCAGGATCATCCCCGGCGTGCAATAGCCGCACTGCACCGCGCCCTGATCGATGAAAGACTGCTGGAGGCCCGAGAGCGCGCCGTTCTCGGCGACCCCTTCGATCGTCATTATCGTGGCGCCGTCGGCGTCGGCCGTCAGCTTCAGGCACGACAGGATGTTCTTGCCGTTAAAGAGGACCGTGCACGCCCCGCACTCTCCTTCAAGACAGCCGGGCTTCGTGCCCAAAAGCCCCAGGCGTTCCCGCAGCGTCTCGATGAGGAGCTCGTTATCGGGGACGTCCACTTCGGTCTTGTGTCCGTTGAGCGTAAAGGCGATCGTCTTCATTTTTTAAGCCGCGCGATGATCTTGCCGGCGTCGAGCTCCAGGCACAGGCGCTTATAATCATCCAGCCGCAGGCCGGACGTGTCCTGTGCCAGCGCCGCCCGCAGGTCGGCGGGCTTCACGTCCCGGGGTGCCTTTCCCTCAAAGAGCTTTTGAGTCTCTTTGAGGCGGGTCGGCACCGCCACCCCGGAATTCAGGACGAGGTGCACGTTGGCGAGGCGGCCGTCCCTGTCTTGGGCGCTGAAGGCCACGGCCATCGCCGGGATATCGACGGGCATCGTGCGCGTGTGGCGCAGGTAAAACGCAGCCCGGCGGCCCTTCAGCAATTCAATGGAAGAGAGGATGAACGGTCCGCTCGGCGTGCGCGAGACAAAGGTATCGACGGACATCTCCTTGCGGCCGGCCGGCGTCTCCAGGATGAGGCGCGCCTCCAACGACATCAGGACCGCCGGCAGGTCTGCCCAAAAGAAACGGCTGGCGATGTTGCCGCCGACCGTGGCCATGTTGCGCACCGGCGTCGTCGCCAGCTGCCGGCAGGCGGCGGACAGGGAAGGAAATCCGTCCGCGACGGCCGACAGACGCTCGATCTCGGCGATCGTCGCCATGGCGCCCAGGGTCAGCGTCGTCTCCGTCTCCTTGGCGCCGCCGAGCGCCTTGATCCGGCTTAAGCCCACGACGTTCTGGGGCCCCTTCTTCGTCTTCTTGAGGGTGTTCAAGAGGATCGTCCCGCCGGCCAATAGACAGCCCTGCGGACGCTTCAGGAGCGTCAATGCCTCCTTAAGAGATTTGGGCGCGTGATAGCTAAAGGGACACAGATGAGGCATGGTCTTTTTAGACGAAACGCAAAAAGGCGCCCAGCGCGGCAGCGCCGATAATGACGAACATGGGTTCGACCTTCGTGTACATGAACAAGGTAAAGGCGGCAACGACCAGGAGGAGCGCCGGTCCACGCACGAGAAGCTGCGGCTGGACCGTTTTAAAGGCCGCGGCGATGATCAGGGCAAAGACGGCCAGTTGGATGGCGCCGAAGGCGCTGCCCACCCCCGGCATATCCCGGTACTTCCTGTACAATACGGTGGCAAAGAGGACGAGCGTCACCGGCGCCAGCAGGTTCGCCGCGTTGGCGACCAGTGCCCCTCCCATGCCGGCCATCTTGTTGCCCACGTACGTCGCGTACTTGACCGAGATCGCGCCCGGAAACATCTTGACGATCCCGGAGATCTCCAGGAACTCCCCCGGCGTCAACCAGCCGTAGCGCTCCACGACCTCCCGCTCCGTCAGCGGCAGGAACGAATACGCCCCGCCGATGGCAAACAGGCCTATCTTAAAAAACGCCAGGAACAATTGCCAGTATATCATATGATGCCTTGTGCTAGCTGCCGGCACGACCCTTTCAGGCAGGATGGGAACCCTCTACCGACAGACAATAAAAAGTTTTTTGGCAAACGTCGGCAAGGAGTTGCGACGCGTGCGCAGGCGAAGCTTTATGTCGCCGAGTAGCGCGTCGCAAACCGTAGCCGACGGCGAAAAACTTCGTCTGCCGGTAGAGGGTTCCCGTCCGGCTCGGGATACGGTCGCGCCGGCGGACCGTCGATGTCAATGGCCTTCGCCGCGGGCCATGGCCAGGGTATGCGGGATGAGGTCCGCGATCGCCGCGAACGACTCGGCCGCGCCCCTGGGGCTGCCCGGCAGGTTGACGATCAGCGTGCGGCCGCGCACGCCGCACAGGCCGCGCGACAGGCACGCGAAACGCGTCTTCTTCATGCCGGCCGAACGCATCGCCTCGGAGAGTCCCGGGATGTCCTTGTCGAGGACCGAGCGGGTGGCCTCGGGGGTGACGTCGCGTGGACCCACCCCCGTGCCGCCCGTCGACAAAACGACGTCGGCCTCGACGCTCAACGAGCGCAGGTGCCGCGCGATCGCCTTCCTGTCGTCCGGCACCACGCCACGGGCGACACAGCGGGCCCCGGTGCGTGCCACGAGGCGCTCTAACACCGCGCCGCTCTCATCGCGGCGCCGGCGGCCCGAGCACCTGTCGCTCACCGTCAAGATGGCCATCCTCAAACCCCTTAACCCGGCCTTGCGTCTACGCCTCTTCATTCCGCTATACACTTTCCCGAACAACTCCGATACTGTCCTGCAAATAGTTTTGTAACTCTTTCCCGGGCAGACAAAGAGGAGCCCTTACTCACCGACCTTCTCGATAAGAGTGCTGACCTGACCCTGGAGATAACGCTTGTTGCGCTCCGGCAGCAGGTTCTGGATCTTCTCTTTAAACTCGTTCTTCAGCCACAGGATGCGCGGGCTGCTGATGTACGAAGAGATCTTGAACGGGAACGCGACAAAGGGCTCGTCGTGCTTCAGATAGGTCAAGAGCTTCTTGAAGGTCCGCGACTCCTTCAGGAGCTGCGAGCTCAGGCTTGCCGAAAGATATCCGTCCATCGTCTCGTAGGCCTGGACCTTGCTCTCGAGCTCGGCGTTCACGAGGGAAGACGCCAGCTTCACCTGGACGCTGTAATCCCCGCGGCCGCCGTTGAAGAAGATCGACAGGTCGCCGAACGGCAGGCGCTTCAACGACGCAATGCCCAGGAAGTCGGCCACGGCGTTGAGGATGGGGTGACGCTCGATCTCGCCGTTGGTCACGAAGACCTGCCCCTTGACCTGATCGGTCAACCGGTTGTCAAAACGAAGGTCGCCTTCGAGCTGCCCTTGCGTCAGCGTCGACTTCGGGGCCGACGTGGAGACGTACTTGCGGATCGTGACGTCCCGCACGTGGAGCTCGCCCTTGACAAAGAGCTCTTCATCGGAAGGGATAAAGTACGCCTCCCCCTCCAGATTGCCGCCGTAACAACTGGCCTTGACGTGCTTCAATCCGAAGGCGTCGGGCAGCTTGCGCAGGACGCCGAAGAGGTACTCGAGCTGCGCCTTCCTCTGAAAGATGCTCACCGGCGCCGCCGCCGTGTCATCCACCGCCCAGGCCTCCAGACCAACGTCAAAATACCGTGAATAAAGATACAGGTCCTCGTCGTGCCCTAAACGAAAATCCCTAAAATCAAAGGCAAGCTGCTGGACCGTATTATGGCGCGCGTAACGCACCGACCCGCCGGCGGCGCCGCGCAGGTGATCCCCCTTCCAGTCGGCGTCCATCTGCCAGGTGAGCTGCGGCGCGCCGGCCACCTGGGAGAGCGACCGCAGGGACAAGGCCACGTGCGGATGCCGCTCGGCCGAGAGCGTCAGGTCGGCGGCAAACGGCACGCCGTTGAGCTCGAAGAAAAGGTCTTTGCCTGAAAACTGATGGCGCGAAAAGACGGCCTTGCCGTCCATCTTCGAAAAAGACAAGGAGTCCAGAAAGGTGAAGGCGCCGTTCTTGAGGCTCACGGAGAGCGCCGTCTCCGGACACAGGATCTCACCCCGCATGACGCCCACGAGGTCCAGCACGCCGCGCGCCCGCACGTTGCCGCGGTTCAAGACCGGCAGATCGTCAAGAAGGATGTTCGCCATCTCGAGCCTCAGATCGACGACCGCGTCCTCGCTCGTGATGCGCTCGGCGGTCGCCCGGCCGAACATCTTGAGATGGGCGTTGCTCAATTCGATGGGCGCGATCTCCAGGCGCTCTTCGCTGCGCGAGGCCTGAAACTCATAATCAAAGGGCTCGTAGAAGGCGCTGCCCTCCAAGACCTCAAGATCCGGAAACGCCGCGTAACGGACCTTCAAGAGGGCGACCTGGCCGCGCAGGGTATAGAGCTCACTGTTGACGGCATTGAGATACCCCGAGACGTTGAGATGGATGGTGTCGTCGAAAAAGACGTCGCGGCACGCGAACTGGAACGTATCATAAAAGGCCAAAGGCATCTGCCGATGGGCCAGGCGCCTGCCCACGTCCAGGAGTTGCGTGAACCGCGCCGTGACCAACCGCAGCGTCGTGACACGGACGTCCTTGATCCGCAGCGGCCGGCGCAGGTACGAAAAGCCCTCAAATCCCACGTCGAGGCGCTCGGCGTCGAAGAGGAGCTCAAGGTCCCGGTGGATCGTGACGCCGGTGAGCGCCAACCCCTTAAAGATGTTAAAAGAGACGCCCCGCACGCCCAGGGTAGAGTCCGTGGCCGCAGCCATCTCGGCACGGGTGACGGCAATCATCCGGATGGCCAGGAGCGTCCCGGCACAGTTCACGGCGAGGACTCCGAGAATGACCCCGGCCGCGCCATAGAGGAGTCCCCGGCGCGTTTTACGGGGAGAGCTCGAGGAAGAGTTTGTCATCGCGGAAGACTTTTATCCGGTCGACGTAATCGTAGACGAGGTATGCGTGGTGAAAGAGGGACCTGTACGAACGCGGAAACTTCTTATCGTAAAAGACAAGGAAGAGCGGCTGCGAGAAGAGCTCCTTTCGGATCTCCTTCATGAGCGCCTCCTCCTGCTCGTTCAGGGCGGATTCGGCCTTAAAGGTCGTGATCATCTTATAGATGAGGACCTTGGCAAAGACCACGCCCTTGTCCTTCGGGTGCTGGTGGATGTAGCTCGACAGCAACTTGATGGCGTTGAAGTAATCATTGTTGTCGAAATAATACTCTCCGAGCGCGAACATCGACTGCGGGGCATAAGGAGACTCCGGGGCCTCCTCGATCACCCGGCGCAGGTGCATGATCGCAAAGTACGTCTGGCCGTCTTCAAAGGCCGCCACACCCGCCCGGTAAAGGTCGGCCGTCTCGGAAAAAGACGCGCACCCGGCCATGCCCGCGACGAGCGCCAGGACGAGACAAGAAACAAAAACGGCGTTCTTCATGAGACCCATTATACCCCCCGATACCTTAAAATCAAACGTTATGCCAGGTCCGCCTCGATCCGCGCCGCCCGACACGAACGGACGAGCGCGGCGTGCGGGTCCGGTATCGTATCGCCGGCAAACGTGTGCACGCACCCCTCGTCCGTCACTAAAGAAATCGATTGGATGCGCGCGCCGGCCGCACCGAACGTGCTCTTCCTCTTTGGATTGCGATAGACGACAGGAGTCTTGCCCAAAAAGAGAAAGACATACGCTCCTCTGGGCACCTCGAGCGCCCCCCCCTCGCCCAACGGGACCCGACGGCTGACCTTCGTAAAGAACCGGCGGTGCAGCGCGGGCGCCAGGCGCAGGTTGAGCGCGCCCGCCGCGTCCATAAAGAAAGGCCGGGGCCCGACGTTCATCAGGAGCCACATGTGCAGGAACTCCGCCGTCGAGCCGCTCAGGCGGGCCACAAAACCCTGTCCGTGCAGGGACCGGTCGGCGTGGACGCTCGAGACGATGAACGACGAGTTCTCCAGGATGCTGCGCCCGTACACCCGGGGATCCTGAAAAGGGATCAGCGCGTGGTCCATCTCTTTGTAAAAGGCGTCATAGAGACCGTTGCGCAAGAGTTCCAGGAGAAGCTTATACTCCATGTGCAGCCATATCGACTCGTTCTCAAGCCAGCCGGGCGCGAAGGCCTTGCAACGGCCCAACTCGAAACCTTCGTCTTTCAGCGACGCGTTCACCTTGTACAGCTTCAGTTTTTTGTCCCGCAAGGGACTCTTCTTCACGGCCTCATAGAACGTCGCGGCGTCGTCCTTTCCGGAAGCGCGCATCGCGTGGACAAAACCCTCCAGGAAAAGCGGCAGCCTCTTTTGTTCAAACCGTCGCACCGAGATGCGGGACCGCCCGTCGGCATCCGCCACGCAATCGTATTCCAGCGCGTTGTAAGAAAAGTACGTGGCAAGATTCTTGCCCTGGGGGTCGCGCGCCCGAGACAACCCCTCATCGACCTTTTTGAGCGCCAGGTCGAAAAAGACGAGGCAATCCCCCCAGCTCCTGGAGACCATCTCGCCGCTCACGCCGCGGCGCACCTCCTGACGGAAGAGCTCTTTGGCGGCGTTGGACCGGTCCCAGTAATCGTGGGGCGACTTCGACGTCTCAAGCAGCTCTTTGAGCGCGTCAAAGAAACGCGCCCCCTCCGCCGGCAGCGCGATGGGATGCTCCCAGGGCACGCGGCAGACCTCGGCCCACTCCCTAAACTTCACGATGAGGCGCTTGATCTCAAACGTCTCGCTCACGGAAGAACCGAAGAGTGCCGGCAGGCCGTTGAGCGCGTCGTACCAGTTGGGCTTGCCTGCCTCCATCTCGACGCCCACCCCCGCGGGGTCAAGGGTCGCCAGCTTGTTGACAAGAAGACACAGCAGCTTGGCCGCGAGCGTCGTCCTGAAGACCTCTCCTTCGCCGTGGCGCGTGCGCACGCAGTGCCTGTCGTGCGGCCGCTGGTGGATGATCCTGTCTTTTTCCTGATCCGCCTCGAGGCTGTGGTGCTGGCGCACCGGACCGTCGGCGACGACATAGCGCTCGCTGCGCGGCCGCACAAAGACGTACGTGTCGAAATACGTGAAGGTGGCGTCCTCGAAGAGGAGCGCCCGCATCCGGTCCGGAAAGACCGCGAAGAAACTCTCCAGGAGGTCCGTATTATACGTCCAGTGGTCCGACCAGTATCCATCGCCGAACGCCGCATCGGTCACCGGCGTCGCCAGGCCGAGCAGTCCCGTGGCGAACTCTTCATAAGAACAGGTCACCGCCACGCGCCGATCCTCCAGGTAGCGGAAGACCTCACCCAGCCCAAAGGGCTCCTCGAGGAGTGACGCCAGCTTCCCGGCCTCCCCGTCGTCCAGGGCCCCGGCGAGGGGACTCTTCGAGAAGACCTCCCGCGGGACGACAAAACGCTCCCCGCGCAGGACGAGCGGGTTGTAGCCGTCGAGCTGGATCAGGTCGAGGAACGCGCGGATATTGCCGTCGCCGACCGCAGGATGAAAGAACACGTCGCAGCGGCGGTTCTGGTTGACGTCACGGTAATTGCCTTCCCCTTGAGAAAAATACGTCGGCGCCAGCAGGAACTGGTTGTAGTCCCTCTCGAGGTCGCCGTGTTTGCGTGCATACACGTAGACGCTGCGCGTGGCCCCGTCCGCCGATAACGACACCGGAAAGCCGCCGCGCAGGACGTTGTCGAGATAGGTCTGCTGCGCATAGCGGTCGAAGGCCGGCTCCCCGCTCACGGTCAAAACACGGCCGAGGATCGCATCGCACTGCCGGGCGTTCTCGCGGCGCTTGGCCGCGATGAAGGCCTCGTCGATGTCTTTGAGCCGGTAGCGCGCGACGTCACCGGCGTCAAAGACGTGGCCGACGAGAGAGGTGAGGCGCCGCTTCTGGCCGGGGGCCAGCGCCCAGGAAAAGTGCGTGAAGGCGCAGGGCGTGATGTTCTGGGCGACCTGGGGATCGGGGAAGGCGAAGCGCCCCCGACGCGCGAAGAGCCACGGCAGACACAGGTCCGTCACCGGACCGAAGACCGCGCGCGGATCGAAGACGATCCGCCGACCCGGACGCTGCCCCTTTTCAAAAGAGGTATAAAAATTCGCGCCCCTGACAAGGGAGACCTGCGCGGTGTCGCCCGGGTCGGTCGTCAACCTGAAGAGCGGGATCCCGGCATAGCGCTCGTCCACCGTCATCCAGGCCTCGATGGTGCGGCCCATCTCCTTTAAAAACCAGTTAGAGATCCCGTGGGGGAGGATGACGCTTAGTCCGTCGAGGCCCGAGAGGCGCAAGACCTTTTTCTTCGACGTGTTCCTGACCGTCAGCGTCCGCACGAGGGCCGCGTAGGGAGCCTGGGGCAGGGTGAAGTACTCGACCTGTGTCTCCAGGCCCAGGCGCGCGTGCGTATCGGTCAGCTTCAGGCTGTCCGGCCGGATAAAGAGGCTCTGCGCGACGGCGCTGTCGGTGAGGGAACGGCCCGGCGCAAAGGGCTCGTAAAAGACACCCCCGCCGCTCACACCGACCTTCAAAAATGTCCTGAACCCCTGCGTCGACGTCAGCTGATAGGCCTTGTTGGCCGGCTGGAACTCCATGATCGCGCTGTCTTTGGAGCGGATCCCGATACTCGCGATGCACTGGCCGCGGTTGACGTAAAAGGCCCACAGCGGGATCCCCCAGCAACCGGCGATGCCCGGAAAGAAGCTCGACCAGGGCTTGGCCCGGTTATAATCCCTGATGATGAAGGTGCCGTCCTTGCCCAGCTTATAACCGATCATGTCGGCAAGCTCCTGTCGTGTTGCCCGTCACGAGCGCTCTGTTTGGAGGATGTCGATGAAGACCTTGACGATCTGCGGATCGAACTGGGTACCCATCCCCTCGCGCAGGATCTGTACCGCTTCTTCTTTCGATATCGCCTTGTGGTAGGGCCGGTCCGAGGTAACGGCCTCATAGACGTCCACGACCGCGACGATGCGCGCGCCCAGGGGGATCTCCTGCCCCTTGAGGCCGCGCGGATACCCCCTGCCGTCCCAATGTTCATGGTGGCCGAGGATGATGGGCACGATGTCTTTCAAAAAGCCGGCCACGGAGATGATGTCCGCGCCGATGACGGGATGCTTCCTGACCTCCTCGTACTCCTCGACGGTCAGCTTGCCCGGCTTCAAGAGGATCTTGTCGGAGATGCCGAGCTTGCCGATGTCGTGCAGCATGGCCGCCCGGCGGACGTTGTCCACGTCCTGGTCGTTCATGCCCATCGAGCGCGCGACCTTCTCGGCGTAGTCGACCATGCGGTCGCAGTGCTCCTTCGTGCGGCGGTCCCTGAGCTCGATGCTCTTGGCCAACGAGTAGACCGCCTCCAGGATGCTGCGCTCCGAGCGCACCGCAAAGAAAGAGAGCTTCTGCTTGACCGAATCGATGAAACGCCTGCGGTCGGCGTCGGTCACGCGGTCAAGCGCGCGCTCGCCGATCTCGTGGCCGTAGGACGCCACCCCGTCGCCGCCGCGCTCCTTGACACGGTAGATGCTCTCCTCGCCCGCGTCGATCATCTCCTCGACGGAGAAGAGCGGGTCTTCGGGGTAACTGACCACGCCGAAACTGCCCTTGAGCCTGATGAGCGTGTCGCCGCCTCCGAAGTTCCGGGTGCGAAAGAGCTCGAGCAGCTTGCCCGCCACGCTCAGCGCGTCCCCGCGGTTGGTGTCCGGCAGGATCACGGCGAACTCCTCTCCGCCCCAGCGCGCGACGACGTCATTGCTGCGCAGCTCCGTCTTCAGGAAACGGGCCACCTGCTTGAGGATCCTGTCCCCGAACCGGTGGCCGTAGCTATCATTGATGGACTTGAAATAGTCGATGTCGATCATCATGATCGACAAGGGTGAGAGCGCCCGTTTGGAGCGTTCGAACTCGGCGCTCAGGCGCTCCCGGAAGTAGCGGAAGTTGAAGATCTCGGTCAAGGGGTCCTTGAGGGCCAGCCCCTCGAGTTTGTCCTTGACCTCGCTCAGGCGCCGCTCCGCCTCCACGCGGTCCGAGATATCGACGTCCATGCGGTAGATCTCGATGACGCGGCCCTGCTGCAAGATGGGAAAGACCGACGAATAGACGGTGAGGTGGCGGCCGAACTTGTTGCGGACGAACCACTCCCGCGGCGGGGTCGGCCGGCCGGTCTCCTTGATCGACTCGAAGAGCCGCTGGAACTCCCGGCCGTCCGCCTCGTTCAGGAGCAGGTCCAACAGGGTCTTGCCGATGGCCTCGTGGCTCGTGTAGCCGTAGAGCACCTCGGAGGCGTAATTCCACTCGAGGATCTTTGCGTCGAGGGAGAAGCCCTGGATCGCGATGTTCGGCGTGTTCTCGATGACGGACTCGAAGCGCTGGTAGGCGGAGGCCATCTCCTCTTCCATCCACTTGCGCTCCGTCACGTCGATGACGATGTACTCGAAGAACTGCAGCTCGCCCTCCCCGCCCTTGACGGCGCGGCCCGACAAAAGGACCCAGACGGGACGCTCGTCCGCGGCCTTCAGGCGCATCTCCCTCAAGACCGAGCCCTTCTGCAGGAGGACGTTCTTGAACTTCTGGGCGTCCTCGGCGCTCGCGCAGATGTCCTCGAAGCCAAGACCGAAAAAGCCTTCCTTCTGGTGGCCCAGCAACCGCAGGAGCACCTCATTGACCTCGATGAAGTGGCTCCTGTTGCGCGACAACAGCTCCCGGCAGAAGCCGACCTCGAGGCCCGTCATGGCCACCGTCAGCTCTTCGTTCTGGCGTCGCAGGAACCGGCCCATGCGCTGCAGGTACACGAAGTAAAGCAGGAGCGCGGAGGCCACCGTGTATTGAAAAACGAGGACGTTCGTGGGCACGGGGAAGGAGAGGACGTCCTGGCGTGACACTCCCCACACGAAGGTCCATCCGATGTGCCCCGTCTCGCGGTGATAGGGCACGAGGGCGAACAGGAGGAGGATGATCCCGAAGACGAAAAGATTCAGAAAGTAGTGCGCCCGCTCGGTGCGGGACGTGAAGATCTGTTTTTGCTTTTCGATCCAGGGGCTCATACGGCGGCGAGGAGATACTCTTTTTTGATGCGCGTGAGACTTCGGAATATGTTGGTCTTGGCCCCCGGCGCGACGCGTCCCGCCTCGTGGATGATCCGCTTGGCAAAGGCACGCTGCGAGACCTTGCCGTTGGGGCACGGCACCCCCGGGACCGCGAGGCCCGACATGCCGGCAAAACGCTCGATCAGCCTCTCTTCGGCGTAGGCCAGCGGCCGGATGATGACGAGCCGGCCCTTGAACATCTCCCGGCGCGGCGTCATCGCGCTGATCTCCCCCTCGAACAGGAGGTTCATCAGGACCGTCTCGACGATGTCGTCCTTGTGGTGGCCCAGCGCCACCTTGCGGCACCCCAGTTCCCTGGCCGTCTGGAAGAGGACCTTGCGCCGGTTCCAGGCGCACCAGAAACAGGAGACCTCTTCGCGGCGCCTTCCTCTAAAGAGGTCGTGCTTCTTGACGACGAGCTCTAATCCCTCCGCGTCCACGCGGCGGCGCAATTCATCCACCGACAGCGCGCCGTCGCCGAGGTCCACGTACACCGGCACGAGATCGTAACGGATCGGCACGAAGGTGCGGCGCCACTGCAAGATCTTCAATAGCACCAGGCTGTCCTTGCCGCCCGACAAGGCGACCAGGACGCGGTCGCCGTCCTCGATCAACTTATAATCGCAGATCGCGCGGCCCACCTGCCTGGAGAGCCGCTCCTGCAGGACGGGGATCCTTCTGGTCCTCTTGCGGCCGGCCGGGGTGATGCACCTGTCTACTTGACGACCCATTCCCCCTGTCCTTCCTCGATCGGCGTGCCCGCGGCCGCGTCCTTCTGGATGCGGTCCGCAAAGACCCTGCCCGTCTCTCCGACGGAGGCGCCGTTCTTTTTTGCCACGTACTCAAAGATGACGAGGCGGTCCTTGTTTTCCTCCTCCACCATCGTCAGCTTGCCGGGGTCAAGAGACACCTTGTCAAAGACGTCGATGAACCCGTTCTCATTCTCACCGATATACCCCTGGGACTCAAGCAACACGATGCCGGCCCGCCGCTCCTTGCGCCGCTCGATAGCGACCACGACCTCATCGGGAAAATCGGCAAGCTTGCCGGCATAAGCGGCCGGGACGATAAAATCAAGGAGGCTCGTCTTCTGGAGGACCTGTGCCCCTTCCTTCTCCTGGGGGCCGGCGATCATGTCCTCGATGGAATCAACGTCGCGCGCCACGTGCTGATAGATATCCAGGCGCATCTTCACGTCCAGCTTGATGGGGTCCTTGGAGTCGATCCTGACACGCGCGCACCCCACCACCAGCATCATCACCGCGCACCATTTAATCGCTTTCTTCATGACGCTCCCCCTCCTCCAGGCCGTGCCAGACGACCTCCATCTGCCGGCTCCCGGCAGAGCCATCTAACATAAAGTCCAGCTTGACGTTACGACCTTCCAAACTGAAGACAATCTTTCCCTTATCATAAGGGAAATCCTTCAAATTTTCAACGACTATATTGCCGGCCTTCTCGCCGACCCCGATACCCTTGAGCATCGAGGCGTCCGAGACATGGAACCGGCCGCCCCCCTCATTGATGAGCGCGCCGCTCAAGAACCGGACCTGCCCGCCGCGCACGGCAAAAGAGAGCCGGCCGCCATAGATGCCGGTCGCGTCCATCCGCTCGCGGAGCTTGAGGGCACGGATCAACTGTGCCACGTCCAGCCCCTGCACATCGACCTGGCCCTCCATATCGAAAGACGGAGCCTTGAAAGACGCCTGGCCGCTCAACGTGACGGCCGCGCCCAAAAGGCGGGCCTCCAGACGCGTCAGGGAAAGACGCTCCTCCACAAGGAGGGCCGTGCCGGTGATCGCCGACGCCTCCTTGTCAAAAAAGAGCAGGCGGCGGCACCCTGCGTCGAGAAGAAGCGTCTTCGTCCCCGGTGCGCGCCGGCAACCCAGCTGTGCCCCTTCCACACGCAACCCGGGCCCCGATAAGACCTCAAGGGTCCCTTCCCCCTCTTTCAGCGCAAGCGGGAACGGCGCCAAGAGTCGGCCGGGATGGTAAGAAAGCGTGATGCCGGACACCCGGCCTGACCAGACAGGGCCAGGCCCTGCAGCCGGGGCCTTGAAGGTAAGCGCCTGGGCACGCACCCGCCGCCAGCCGACGTCCAACCCCTTCACGCGCACGGCCCACTCCGGATGGGCGCGGCCGAAGTATCGGGTGACCACCGCGAGGACGAGCCGGTCCTTGAAAAAAAGGAGGACGGCTGCGGCAAGCAGGAAAAGAAAAACGCCCGCCAGGAGGAGCCGGCGCTTGCCAAAGAGGACGCGGCGCTTGCTAAAAAAGGCGCGGCGCGTACTCGAGAGGACGCGGTGTTCACCAAGGGGATCTTTCATAAGACCGACGTTTTAGCGGCGCAGGCACCGCAGCACGACTTCCTCTTCTTTTTGGGGCATGCTGACGGCCGCCCCTTCGGCCGTCAACGCGTCGTAGAGCGCGCGCGTCTCGTCTTCGTCGCCGTGCACCAGGAATACCCCCTGCTTGGGCTTTGCCTCGCGGGCATAGCGCACCAGGTCATCCCGGTCCGCGTGGCCGGAGAGGGCGTTGATGACGACGACCTCGGCGTTGAGCTCGTGCTCCATGCCGTAGATGCGCACCACCTTCTCCTTGTCCACGATGCGCTTGCCCAGCGTGTCCCTGGCCATGTAGCCGACGACGAGGACGGTATTGCGCGACTCGGTGACGGTGTTCTTCAGGTGGTGCAGGACACGGCCCGCCTCGCACATGCCGGAGCCCGCGAGGATGATCATGGGCCGCTTGTCGACGTTGAGCGCCTTGGACTCGGCCTGACTCTGGACGTAACGCAGGTTCACGAAATCAAAGGGGCTCGCCCCGCTCTTGACGAGGTCCTTGACGTGCCGATCGAGGTAATGGACGTTGCGCCGGAAGACGTCCGTCACGCGCGTCGCCAGCGGGCTGTCCACGAAGACCGGTATCGACGGGATGAGCCGGGCCTCGAGGAGCCGCGCGATGCAATAGATGACCTCCTGCGTGCGCTCCAGGGCAAAGGCGGGGATGACGATCTTGCCCCTGCGCGCCACCGTGCGGTTGATGACGTCGCAGAGCGTCTTGTCGGCCTCCTTGATGGAAGAATGCTTGCGGCCGCCGTAGGTCGACTCGAGGATCAGGTAGTCCAGATCATAGAGCACGACGGGGTCGTTCAACATCGGCAGCTCCTTGCGGCCCAGGTCCACGGCATACCCGAGCCGCAGCACGCCGGTCGAAAGCCGCACCTCGAGAAGCATGACGCTCGCGCCCAGGATGTGTCCCGCGTCGTAAAAGGTCGCCGTCGTGTCCGCCGTCACCTTGAAGCGCTGGCCGTAGTGCAGCGGCCGGAACTTCGTCATCGCGCGCAGGGCGTCGCGCTGAGTGTAGAGCGGCCCGCGCACCTCCGGGGCCTCGTGGTTGCGCTCGCGGCCGCGGCGGCGAGAACGCGCCTTGTGGGCCAGCTTCTTCAGGTAACGGGCATCTTCTTCCTGGATGTGACCGCTGTCGGCGAGCATCAGCTTGCACAGGTCGCGCGTCGCGGAGGTCGCGTAGATCTTGGCGCGCAGGCCGTGCTTAAAAAGCGTCGGGATGTTGCCGCAGTGGTCGATGTGGGCGTGCGACAGGACCACGGCATCGATGTGCTGAGGCAAAAAGGCAAAGGTCGTGTTGACCCGGTAGAACTCCGCGCGCCGGCCGTAGAAGAGCCCGGCGTCGATCAGGACGTGGGACTTGGGCGTGGTCAACAGGTGGCTGGACCCCGTCACGGTCCTCACCCCGCCCAGGAACTGTAACCGGCAACGGTCAATATCCCGTCGGACCTTCTTCATATCCCATGAACCTCTTGTTAGGCGTCGTCGGTTCGGGCGCAGGCTCTGCCGGCAGCGGCCGGCCGTCCTCCGTCAGCAGTTGGTCCAGCAACACCCCGATATGGTCGAAGTCCAGGGTGCCCGCGCACTTGGCGCGGATAAAACCCCGCCGGTCCACGAGAAAGACCGACGGGACGACGAGATAGCCATAGGTCCTCTTGATCCGGTTGTCGTCGTCCATGATCACCGGGAATTTGACGGCGCCCTCCTGCATCTGGTCAAAGACGTAAGAGGCGGAATCTTCGAAGCTCTCCCAGTTCGGCGAGTGGACGCCGACGATCTCAAGGCCCCGCGGCCGGTAGCGTTCGTAGAGACGGTTCATTCCGGCCACGGCCGACCGGCAGCCGATATGGCTGCCCGTCCAGAAGAACAAGAGCACGACCTTTCCGCGCAACTCCTTCAAGGAGAGGCGCTCGTAGGCGTGGGCGTTGAAAGAGATCCGGTGGGGGATCTCGGGGGCCAGGCGCAGGGACGGATTGACGCACCCGGCGAGCGGTGCGGTCACGACGAGGCAGGAGACGAGGAAAGACACGCTCAAGGGAGCCCCGCGCCACGGGCGTCCGGGTGAGAGCCCGCCGGTAAAGACACACCTGCCTGTCTTTACGGGGGTGGCTTTCAGTCGGCGGGGTAACGAGGTGGTCGGGACAGATCGCGGCACAGGGCATTCACCTCGAACTTGAGCGATGCGATCACTTGTTCGTAGCGGGACTTGATGTTCTCGTGGACCCGGACGGACTTCAGGAGCGCCCGGAACGACTCGCGCTCACGCTCCTTGATCGCGTTGCGGCGCGTGACGTCGATGCCGATGGCAAAGCTCCCCACGACGGCGCCGTCGCGGCTCTTGACGGGGATGCCGGACCAGGAGACGCAGCGCCGCTCGCCCCGCTTGGTCCTGAGGATCCATTCGATATCCTTGAAGGGCGTCTTGACCGCCGCGCCGATCGTCTGCAGGACGTTCTGGCGGTAGGATACGTCGGGATAGAGGCGTTCGATGACGTGCGTGGGCCCGGTCGCCTCGCGCACGGAGTAGCCCGTCAGCTCCACCGCGGCCTTGTTCCAGATGAGGATGCGCCCCTCGGCGTCGAAGGCCACGACCGCGACGTTGGCCGCGTCAATGAGTTCTTTGTAGATCTCGATGTCACGATCGAGGAGAAGTCTCATAGCGCGTTAAAGAGCGAACCGCGACTTCAGGTCGCCGCTCGTGGCGATCTCGACCACTTCGATGACGCGGATCTTGATGATGGCGAACTTCTCGGGCAGCGCCAGCTCGACCGGCGGGGTCTGCGTGCCCGAGCGCACGTTGTAGAGGATGCGCTGGACGGTAAAATCGGTCTTGATCTGCTGGAACTCCTCGGTGAGCGCCTGGAACTCCTGTCCACGCTCCATGACCGTCGCCGTGCCGTTGAGCTGATACCCCGTGAAGTTCCTCTCGTCCACCAGCCCGAGCGAGACGCGCGGGTTGCTCTTGAGGTTCACATAGGTCGTCCCGATGACGTGGTCCACCAGGTACAGGACGTTCTTGTCGACCTTCGCGATGATCTTGGGCGCGACGTTGGGCATGCGCTCCTCATTGCAGGTGGCGACGTTCACGAACCGCCCCCTCGACAAAAACGGCAGGAGATCCTTGAGCAGCAACTCCCCTTGTTCTACCGATAACTTTTTAACGGCTTTTTTGCGCATCTATGACCCTTTGCGTCGGGATACCCCGGCGCTCAAGTTGTGATCCCGGCCAGGGACCCGTCCTACCAGGCTCGACGGACACAGCCTCTTGACGCCACACGTCCCGCACTGCGGGGCGCGCGCCGTGCACACGCGGCGGCCGTGCCGGATCAGCCGCAGGCTCCAACGGCCCCACTCCCCCCGGACGCACAACTGCATCAGGTCCCGCTCGACCTTCACCGGGTCGTCGTGGCGCGTCAGGCCCAGACGCCTGCTCACGCGCAAGACGTGGGTATCCACGGCGATCCCTTCGTTCCTGCCGAACGCGCCGTAGAGGACGCAGTTGGCGGTCTTGCGGGCCACGCCGGGCAGCGTCAAGAGCTCCGGCATCGTGGCGGGCACGCGGCCGCCGAAGTCGGCGATGATCTTGCCGGCGGCGGCGATGATGTTCTTCGCCTTGTTGCGATAAAAGCCCGTCGAGCGGATGGCCGCTTCGAATTTTCTCACGTCGGCGCGCGCGTAATCTTTGAGTGTACGATACACGCGAAAGAGGCCCCGTGTCACCGTATTGACGCGCGCGTCCGTGCACTGCGCCGAAAGGATCGTCGCCACCAGGATCTCAAGAGGGGTCCTGTGATCCAGGGCGACCTTCGGCCGCGGGTACGCTTTTTTAAGCAGGACCAGTATCCGGCGGTCCCGTCTGTCTTTTTCGTTCACGGGAAATCATGTGTCCAGCGACGCTGTCCTGAGCCAGATTATGCTCAAGCGAGCCGCAGCCTCGCTCGCGGGGCCTCGCTCCCAGGCAGGGCGCGGGAAAGACCTTTTTAGCCCGTTTTAGCCCGCCTGCGGAGGCAACGTGTCCCTGCCGAGGCGCAGGGCACGGTGCGTGCGTAAGGTCACCTGGATCATCTGGACGAGCTGATCGAACGTGTAGTTCTTCGCAAAGAAACCCGACACCCCCAACTCCTTGGCGCGGGTGATCTTGTCCTCGCTGCCGAACGCGGCCGTCACCATGATCACCGGAAGCTCTTTGTCGATATTCCTGAGTTGGCGCAGGGCCTCCAGGCCGTCCATCACCGGCATGTTGATATCAAGAAACACGATGTCCGGACGGCTGCCCTGGATCATCTGAACGGCCTCTTCGCCGTTGATGGCCGTCGCCACGCCGTATCCGCGCGACTTGAGCCAGAAGGCGATCGGCTCGGTAAAGTCCGTCTCATCGTCGACCAAAAGCACCTGAATGGGTTTTTTTTCTTCTGCCATGGACCTTTGCGTGTCTTTCTTATGCCTCGGGGGACCGGACAGGCAGCACGAAGGAAAACTTCGCCCCCTGCCCCTTCTCGCTCTCGGCCCAGATGCGCCCGCCGTGCAGCTCGACGATCTCCTTGGCGATGGACAGGCCCAGACCCGTGCCGCCCACGTCCGTCGGACGCCGCTCGCCGACCTGAAGGAACCTCTCGAAGACCTTGTCCAGGTCTGCCTTGGCGATGCCGATGCCCGTATCGGCGACGCTGATCTCCACGTGCCCCCCGCCCCCCCGGGGCTTCGCCTCGACGGTCACCGTGCCGCCCTTGGGGGTAAACTTCAACGCGTTGCTCACCAAGTTGTTGAGCACCTGGATGACGCGGGCAACGTCCATCACCACCGGCGGCAGGCCGGAGGTGACGTCCTTGACGAGGCTGATGCTCTTCGAGTTCGCCCAGCTGCCGAGCGACGAACACACGTCATCGACCATCTGCTCGACGCTCGCCGGAGCGACGTCGATCTTCATCTTCCCGGCCTCGATCTTGGACAGATCCAGGATGTCGTTGATCAACGCGTAGAGGCGCTCCAGATTGCGCCGCGCGATATCGAGAAACCGCGCCTGATCCTCGTTGACGGGGCCGGCCGCCCTGGTGACGATGACGTCCAGGGCCTTCTGCGTGGCCACGAGCGGCGTGCGCAGCTCGTGGGTGACGGAGGAGACGAACTGCGACTTGAGCCGGTCAAGCTCCCGCTGCTTCGTGACGTCGGTGAGCACCGAGACCATGCCGACCGTCAGGCCGTTCTCGTTTTCGACGAGCGCGCTGCTCGAGCGGATGATCTTTTTCGTTTCGGCCTGCGCGGAGTCCAGCTCCACGACCCGCTCGCCCTGGCCCTTGACGTCCCGGACGAGGGAGACGACCTCGTTGCCGCTCAGGTCCTCGGTCAGGGCCTTGCCGATCTTTTCCTTCTTGCTCACCCCCAGCAGCCTCTCGGCCGCCGGGTTCATCATCACGACCTCGCCCTTGTTGTTCACGACGACGAGGCCCTCGGCGAGGCTCTGGACGATGGCCTCGGTCTGGTTTTTTTCCTTGACGAGATTCTTATATTTGACCTGGACGATCTCCTGCTGCCTGTCCTTTTCGACGATCGTCTTCTCGTACTTGTCCTTGATCTGGCCCGTCACCGTTTCGACGTGGCGCGAGACCCTCTGCTCGACGCTCCGCGCGATGTTGCGGGCGACCTCGGCGCGGCTCTCCCGCGCGAGCCCCGCGCCGGAGAGCGACGCGGTGATATCGTCCTCTAACTCGAGAGCCTTGGCCTTGTATCCTGTCGTCGCGAACTTGAGCCGCGTGTTGGCCCGGGCGATCCGCGTCAGGACGACCGAGGTGATGATGCCGACAAAGACCGCGACGATGTAAATGGTGCTGGCCGTGACCGACACGCCCAGATCGCCCTCCGGAGCCGCCCCTCCCACCGCCTCCTGCGCGAAGACGAGGGCCGGCGCGAGAAAGGGTCCGACAAGGACGGTCTTATAAAGCAGCCACGGACGTCTCATAGATTATACAAGGCAGGATGGCGCGCCTTGTCTTCTTTGCTCTCGCCGGCGGCCTTTCGATAGACGACGGCCGACGCCTTACCGCTGACATTGCGCTTCGTGGTAAAGATCTTGCCGCAGAAGACGAAATCCGCCTTTTCGTCCTCGGCGATCTGGACCTCCATCAGGGCATCCGCCCCGGCCGTCCGCGCACGCCTCTTCAATTCTTCCTTGATCACCTCTGGGTCCGTACCGTACCGGGCCCACGCCCGGACCGTGCCGATCTTCTCGTATTCCATGGTCGGGTTCGCCATCAGGATGGGCATGTCGCTATCGGCCGGCTTGGGGGTAAAGACCTTGCCCGTTATGTCAAAATACTCCGACTTCATCAAGAGGCACTGGGCACAACCGGAAAAGAGAAAGACCAGGACCAACAGCCGGGAAATCCGCTGCCTCAACAAGCCATACTCCTTCCTCCCCCTCTATCGTGGACACAAGTGCTCCCCAGTATTATAAAGTATAGGCGCAGAAATGCTAAACTTTTTTCTTGAAAATTTTTGCCCCGGGCCTGACGCGCAACCTCTTGCCGGACCGAGAGAAGACTCATATCAGCGAACCGCAGAGCTCATCCAGGACGGGCCGTCCCCTGGCCGTTGCCTTCAAGAAGGAGCCCTCGTAGACCAGAAAACCGTCCCGCACGAATCGATCGAGGCGCATCTTCTTTTCGCGCGCGAGCACCGCGCCGGACCGGCGCTCCAACGCCCCAAGATCCACGCCCTCCTTCAGCCGCAGGCCGAAGAGAAGGGTCTCAAGGAGACGCCTGGAAGGCTCCAAAAACTCCTCTCCGACCTTCAGCTTGTGCGGATCCTCGCAGGCCCCGCGCAGATAATCCGCGAGGTCCGAGGTATTCCAGGAACGGTGTCCCTCCCGGTGGGAGTGCGCCGACAACCCCAGACCGATGTAATTGCCGCCCCGCCAGTAATTCAGGTTGTGCCGGCAGGCAAACCCCTCCCCGGCGGCGTTGCTGATCTCATAGGGTTGCCAGGCAGAGCGGCTCAGCCGCTCCCAGACCGTTCGAAAGTCGTCCGCCTGGGTGTCCGGGTCGTTGCCGCGGACACGCTCGTCATGAAAGCGCGACCCCGCCTCGATCGCCAGCATGTAACAGGAGAGGTGCTCGGGGCCCAGCGCCATCGCCTCTTCCATGTCGCTGATGATGCTCTCCTGAGGCTGGCCGGGAAGGGAGTAGACGATATCGACGTTGATGTTCTTGAAATCCGCCTTCCTCAGGACGGCAAAGGCCTGCCTACCCTCATCGGCCGAGTACGGCCGGCCGAGCCACGCAAGATTACCCTGATGAAACGACTGCAGCCCCAGGCTGACGCGGTTGACCCCGAGCTGCGCCAGGCATCGCGCCTTTTCCGGATCAAAGGTCGCCGGGTTCATCTCCAGCGTCACCTCCGCGTCCGGCGCCCAGATGAAGTGCCGGCGCAGCGTCTCGAAGAGCCGCTCCAGCTGCGCCGCGGTGAGCCATGAGGGCGTGCCGCCGCCCACGTACACGGTCGCGACCGCCTCGGCGTCGTAGAGGGCCGCCTCCTCGCCGAGCGCCGCCAGGTACGCCTCGACCTCGCCCGGCCTGTCGCCGAAGGAGACGAACGCACAATACCCGCACTTACTGCGGCAAAACGGGACGTGCACGTAGAGCGATGGATGATCCGGGACGGACATTCCTTGATGGGAGAGGTGCTATCTTTTCTTCGACGACGAGCTCACGAAGTCGATGATCACCTTGCGGTCTTCCGCCTTGATCCGCGAGAAGTGGATGCCGAGCCGCAACGTTCCCCCGGGCAGCTCGGTCCGGTTCACGATGCTGCCCTCGATCTCCATATCCTGCATGATGTTTTCGTATGCCTCATAGGCGTAGACGAGCGTGAAGTTCATGAGGAGCACGGTCCCGAGCGGGGTGTCGAACGGCGTCTTGATGGCCATCCCCTCTTCGCTCAGGTCGAGCATCTGGGCCTCTATCTTCTCGCCGCCGACCTTCATCGCGACTTCCAGCGGCCGCCGGATCTGATATCTCAACGAAAAATCGACCTTCAGCCTCTTGAACCTGCGCCGATCGATGCCACGGTAATCTTCTGCCATGTCCGTCCCCCTTTTCAGCCCCGCTCACGTCCCGTTCCTTCCCATTATAACTCGCGGGGACCAAAACAAAAAGCCAAAGCGCGAACCGCCTTGGCTCATTTGAGACAGGCCGAACCTGACAGTCTCAACGATCATCCCTTCCGGAATCTTCTCAAATATCTCTTTACGTCTCCATGGCTACCAAAAGGAGGTGGCGCCGGAACAAGCTGCTCCGCTCGTCGCGTCGCAACGCTTGTTCCGGCATCCACCAATTTTTTGCTCTGTCGCAAAAAATTGGTGGAGGTGGCGGGACACGTGACCTGGCCCTTCCGGGCCAGCGTGGACTATCTCTTCACCCCCGCCTCACTAAAACCCGCCGCAACCGAGTTGCGACGGGTGGCAGGGGGCCTGGCGTGTTATAGGCGGTTGTTTTGCCGGCGCGCGGGGACGCGCGCCGGCGCGGTGCGCCTATCGCTTCTTAAAAAAGAAGCAGTCTCTGCAGGGCTTGCACCCCTCAGGATTGCCCGCGTCCCACCCGACGCTTCTCGTCGGCGGCACGGTAGGGTTTCCCTGATGTAAGCCAGGTTTTTCAGCCCGGATCGCTCCGGGCGTCGACCTTATGATCGAACCCGCGTCCTTGCGTTCTCCAACCGAGGGCGCTACATGTTTGGTCTTTCTATTAATTGAACCGGTCCGGCTCCGAAAGACAGGATACGGACCAGCGGGCCTCTGCGTGTCTCATCCCGTTGACCAGAGGCGCATCAACAGGACCAGCCTGTAATCGGCACGTAGCCCGCCGCCAGGCGAAGCGGGTACGTGGTCTCGTTTTATCGAACGAGAGCTAGCGCCGGAGTGGCGGGCGCAACCGGCAACCCGACGTTAGAGGTTTCTGAACCAGAGAGCAAGCTCTCTGCCTCAGCCGGTTGCCCGGCCTCTAACACGGGGCTGACGATCGCATTCGCTTCATCCAGCAAACGCTCATCTTCTGACTTTGCGTTTAGTTTGTGCAAGGTGTTTAAAGAGGCCTCCTTGCAACCTCTACATGCTCCCTCGACCGAACAAACCCAAGTCGAGCCCTTTCACCCCCGTAATCTCAAAGAACAACTTGCCTCGCCGAACGGCCTGCTTCGCCGAGCGGCCTGCCTCGACAAACGGCCTGCCTCGCCGGCGATCAGAACCCCGACTTGCGG
>CAZUQR010000025.1:0-25354 GCA_964622605.1 uncultured Planctomycetia bacterium | reverse complement strand
CATCTCCTTATACGAGCTTCATCAGGCGGCGGATCAAAAGGCGCTTGTCGCGTTGCGTCTTTCGCACGTAACAACCGGCCACGTCGGCGTGACCGCCGCCGCCGAAGGCCTCGGCGACGCGGCCGACGTTGATGCGTCCTTTCGAGCGCAGGCTGATCCGCCAGCGGTTCCTGTCCATGTCCCGCATCAGCATGACGACCTTGACGTCTTTGAATGTCCGGATCTGATCGGCGATCGGGTCGACGTCATCCGGATAACCGCCCAAGCGCCTCATGTCCCTATCCGTGATATAGGAAACGGCCAGCGCCCCGCGCTTGTAAAATTTGATGCGTGAAAAACACAGCCCCAGCAGACGGGCCTCGGCCTGCGTCCGGCACCAGTAGCTGTGCTCCGCCAGTTTGTAATAATCGAGGTTGCGGCCGACCAGGTCCGCCGAGACCATGAAGGTCTTCCTCGTGACGGACGGGTGGCGAAACGACCCGGTCTCGACGATGATGGAGACGAGGAGCGCCTCTGCCATCCGGCGATCGAGGGCCACGCCCAGGTAGGGCACCAGGTCATAGATGATCTCTCCTACGGCCGCCGCCTCTTCTACGATCAAATTTGCGTCCGTAAAGGGGCGCCGGAAGAGGTGGTGGTCGATGACGAGAGTCGTCTTGGCCTTAGAGAAGACGGCCCCATACAGGGAACCGAGCTGCGCGTGCGATGCGCAGTCGATCGCCACCGCCACGTCAAACGACCCGCGGCGCGGGGCAGCGGTCCGTATCCGGCGGTAGAGCGGCAGGAAGTGATAGCGATGCGGCAGTTCGCTCGGCGAAAAGAGCGTGACGTGCTTGCCCAGCCGGCGGCACGCCAAAGCCAGCGCCACCATGGACCCCAGGGCGTCACCGTCCGGAAACATGTGCACGCACATCGCGATGCTCCGGGCCTTTTTCAGGATCCCCGCTGCTTTTTCAAACGAGCGTGTCTTTGACATATCGATCCCTTGGCCCCGCCCGACCGATTCCGGAGCCGTGACGTTGGAAACAGTTTCGAGGTTGTTCGGGAAAATGTATGCCCTTACTCTCCCACCCTTACTCTCCCATGACCTTGATGATAACGCGTTTGCGGCGCCGGCCGTCGAATTCGGCGTAATAGATCTGCTGCCAGGGACCAAGGTCCAGCGCGCCCTTGGTGACCGGAACGACGACCTCGTGGTGGATGAGGAGGCTCTTCAGGTGGGCGTCGGCGTTCGTCTCGCCCGTCCGGTGGTGCTGGTAATCTTTTCTGAAAGGGGCGAGCCTTTCCACCCACTCGTCGATATCGTGGATGATGCCGTCCTCTTCGTCGTTGACATAGACGCCGGCGGTGATGTGCATCGCCGAAACGAGGACCATGCCCTCCTTGATGCCGCTCTTGGCCACCAGTCCTTCGACCTGGGGCGTGATGTTGATATAGGCCCGCGCGGTCTTCGTGTTGAACCAGAGATAATCCGTGAGGCTCTTCATGGCAATCGAGCACTCCTTTTATGTCCGCAGCGCCAGGAGCCCGCCCACGACCCGAAGCGGATGCGGCGAAACGGCACGCACGTGAAGGTGTTGCCGTTGACGGTCCTCTGGAGACCGAAACGGTTGGCGTAATCGGAGCAACGGTACCGGCCGTCGGCATCGCGGAACAGCTTCACGCAGGGGTCGTTCTCGTAGACCCCGCAACACGCACCGCAGCCGACGCACCTCGCCTCGTAACCGGCTTGGGCTTGCCTGAGATGCTCTTGATAACGCAGCGTGTCATCCATTTGTGCGCTCGTTAAACCGCGCGTCCTCGGCGGGCGCCCCATCCGTGAAAGTGGAACATGGGAGCCAGGCTCCTGTGTTCCACTTTAGCTAGGCCGCTTCCGCGGCCCCGGCCGCCTCGACCGAGCGCGAAGGGTAACGGCCAATAGACGCATGTGACGCGGTTGTTTTCCGTGAGCTTGACGTCGGCCTCGCGGTCCAGCGTCACGATGCCGTGCCACAGGCCCTTCTTCAGGACCACGGGCCTGTCCAGGCGAAAGCAACGGATGGCGCGGGGGTCCTTGCGCAGCGCCACGAAGAGCAGGCAACGGCCCTGGACCGGCTCAAAGCTCTCGAAGCTCCCGGGGTGCTGCTCCAGGCGGCGGATAGACGTATCGCGCACCACCAGGTATGCGATGCGCCAGCCGGCCTTGGGCTCGCGCAGGACCACACAAAAGAGGTTGCGTCCGCGGCCTTCCCGGGGACGCCGGGGATATCCGATGACGCGACCGTAGGCGCAAAAACCCCTCGGCGTGATCCGCTGCACCCGCAGCGTTCCTTTTGACATAACCCTTTTATGATACAAGAAATGCGTGCCGCTGACAAGGCAAATAGAACGAGGCCGGCGTCTCGTCAACCGGGGAGATTAAGGTAAGCGTCCCAGGCGCGGAAGAGCTCGCGGGTCGCAAAGACATCGCCCAGACAGTAGCTGGCTATATCAAGGTATCGGTGTTCCTTGAAAAGATCCTTGATGTCGCCGCCTTCTATCCCCTGCTCCTTGGGGCTCTTGATCCCGAAGGCCCGGCACCACGTGTGGAGGCTGAAGCGCCGGCGCGTGGCGCCCAGATAGGTCAGTTTTTCCATCAGGTCGATATGCACCTGAGAGCGGTAACGGTCAGGCATCAGGTTCCTGGTGGGCTTGACCTTATTGATGGCGGAACGGACCAACAAGAAAGGGCAGTCAAACCCCCGCCCGTTGAACGTGACGAACTGGTCGTACTTGGCCAGGCGCGCCCAGAAGAGCTCCAGGAGTTGTTTTTCGCTCGAGACCGAGACGAGCTCGGTCTGGTCCTGCTTCGTCTTCTGCGGCGCCTCCTCCGGGGTCAGATAGTACACGAAGGCCTTGTCCGACTCCTCCTCCAACATCGCCACGGTCACCACCCGGGCCGTCACCGGATAAAAGGCCAGGGAGTCCCGCTCTTTCTGCTCGTCTTCTTCGGTCTTGGCGCCGCGCAGCAGGTGCGCCTGTGTCGTCGCGTCCAGCTCGTCGAACGCGTGCCCCACCGTCTCGATATCAAAGATAATCTTCGCCATCGTCTCCCTCGAAGTAGTCCAGCATGCGCCGGCACAGGTCTTGCACGGCGACCGTGCGCCCGACGGTGCACTCTTGTCCGCCGGCATCCGCGTCTTCAAACCAGGTCGTGTCCGTCACGAGCTTCTCCATCACCCGCGGCTCGCTCACGAAGCGCGACAGGCGGTTGAAGGTCGACAGGCCGCCGTTACGGCCCTCGTTGTGCATCGACAGGTGCAGGTGGCGCTTGGCCCGCGTCACCGCCACGTAGAGGAGGCGGCGCTCCTCTTCCAGGGCCTCCTCGTCATCGAGGGCGTAGGAGACCGGCAAGGCCCCGTCGGCGACCCCGATGATGAAGACGGCCTCCCACTCCAGGCCCTTTGCCGAGTGGATGGTCGACAAGGTGACGGGACGCTCGTCGTCCTTGCGCGCCCGCGCGGCGACCGTGCTCTTCTCCGGCGGCTCCAGGGTCACGAAGTCGACGAGAAAAGAGTCGAGCGCGTCGTAGGTGCCCGCGATCTCCATGAACGCCTTCAGGTCCTCCTCGCGCTGGGGGTAGTCGTCAAATTTCTCCTTCATCACCGGCTTGTAGAAGTGGACGACCTTCCTGATCTTTTCATCGACGGCGGCCGTCTTTTCAAGGGAATGCAAGAGCTCGATGAGACGACGCAGGGCCCGCAGCAGGCCGGTGTTGCGCACCGTCTCGCGCAGGGACGCGGCCACCGCCTCGGGACCCCGCGTGGCGCCGGCCACGAGCGCGTCGCGCAGCCTCTCGGCCGTCCTGGGGCCGACGCCGTCCAGGAGCATCAGTATCCGCGCGAGCGACAGCTCGTCGCGCTTGTTGTGGTGGAACTTCAGGAACGCGAGGACGTCCTTGACGTGGGCCGTCTCGATGAACTTCATCCCGCCGTAGACCGCGAACGGCAGGTTGCGCTTGGCAAGCGCCAGCTGCAGCGGCAAGGACAGGAAGTTCGAGCGGTAGAGCACGCCCGTCCCCGACAGCGGCACGCCGGCGTCGCGGTACGCCTTGATCTTTTCGGCCACTCCCTCGGACTCATCGTACGCGTCCTTGAAAAAAGAGAGCGTCGGCTTCTCCTCTCCGGGGCAGGTAGTGAAGAGGACCTTCTCGTATTTACGCTTCTCGCCCTCGATCATCGCGTTGGCCACGTCCAGGATGGGCTGCGTGCTGCGGTAGTTGTATTCGAGCTTGACGATGCGGGTGTCCGGGAAGCGCCTGGGGAAGGCGAACATGTTCTTGTAGTAGGCGCCGCGGAAGCTGTAGATGCTCTGCGTGTCGTCGCCCACCACCATGCAGTTCTGGTGGGACTTCGCCAAGAGATAAACGATATCCGCCTGGAGCCGGTTGGTGTCCTGGAACTCGTCGACCATCACGTAACGCAACGTCCGGGCGACCCGGGCATTGATCTCCTCTTTCTCGAGGAGAAACTTGAGATAGATGAGCATGTCGTCGTAGTCGAGGAGGTTGCGGGCGATCTTGTATTCGGCGAACTTCTGGCGCAGCTCCTCCAGGGAATGCGCCAGCGCCAGGAAGTGCGGGTAATCCTTCGCGAGCACGTCGCGGACCGTCTGATGGCGGTTGACGCTCATGCTCAGGATCGCGCGCACCGTGCCCTTTTTCGGGAAGCGCTGCTTGTCTTCGAGGTAACCGGCGCGCGCGGCCAGAAGGTGCAGGGCGTCGGCCGCATCCGCCTCATCGATGAACGAGATGTTCTCGGCCAGGCCCAGGGCCGCCTTGTGCCGGCGGATCATCCGGTAGGCGAACGAGTGGAAGGTCCCGCCTTCGATATGGCGGCAGCGCGGGTCATGCGCCGCGGCGCGGCCCAGCATCTCGCGCGCCGCCTTGCGGGTAAAGGTCAAAAGGAGGATCTGCTGCGGCGCGATCCCCTGCGCCATCATGTAGAGACACCTGAACTCGATGACGCGGGTCTTGCCCGTGCCGGCGCCGGCGACGACCAGCAAGGGCCCTGAGACCGTCGTGACGGCCTCCCACTGGGCGGGATTCAGCTTCGCCTTGATCTCTTCGATGGAAGACTTGTTCATCAAACCTGTTGCGGATTACGGCTCTTCGGGGAGGCGCTTCTCCTTCGGCTGGAACCCGGGGATGAGGGTCTCGCGACGGGACTTGGACTTCTCCTTGTCCTTGTTCTCCTTCTTCTCGTCGCCGGACGCAGGAGGCGCGGGCTTATTGACGTTGGTAAGCTTGAAGGTCCCTTCAGGGATATCTCCCACGGGCCCCTCCGGCTTGGGAGGCTCGGGTTTGGGCGGTGCCGGTTTCGGTGGCTCCGGCTTGGGCGGCTCCGGTTTGGGGGCCGGCGAAGCCTTAAGGAAATCCGTATCACTGGGGATGCCTTGTTTTAATTCGCTTTTGGTGAAGCCGACGCCCGGCCCCCCTTTGAAGGCCTCGGGCGACTTGGGCGGTTCTGGCTTCGGCGGTTCCGGCTTGGGCGGCTCAGGCTTTACCGGTGCCGGTTTCGGTGGTTCGGGCTTGGGAGGTTCAGGCTTGGGAGGCTCGGGTTTGGGCGGTGCCGGTTTCGGTGGTTCGGGCTTGGGCGGCTCGGGCTTCGGCGGTTCATCCCCGTTTTTGGGGGACTCAGCATCGGGCGGCCCCTGTTTTGGATCCTGGGCGCCCTTGAGCCCTGACTTCTGGACCTCTGCCTCGAGCTCCGCGAACTGCCCCTTGAGCCCTTCGTACATTTCGGTCTTTGCCTTGACCTGCGCCTCGGCCTCGGCGAGCTTCTTCTCGAGCCCCCGGATAGTCTCCGCCGTCTTTTCGAGCTCCCTTTCGCGCAGGGCGATCTCACCCTGCAGCTTCTGGCGCGCCGTCGTCTCCTGATCCAGCAGCATGGACTTTTGCTTGAGCTCCTCTTTCGCCTGGCCCTGATCGTCCTTCGATTTCTCCAACGGCTTCAGCCGCGCGGTGAGCTCGGAGCTCTCTTTTTTCGCGATGTCCACGTCGTTCTTTGCCTGATAATAGGCATCCTCGATGCGCTGGATCTCGCCGAGCGCCTTCTTGAGCTCCTGGTCCTTGCGCCCCTGCTCCGCCTCCAGGTCTGCGATGCGCTTGGCCTTGGCGTCATCGGTCTTGGTCTTCTCCTTCCCCTCATCGGTGGAAAATTTAAAAAACAGTCCCACGGCCGCCAGCAGACCGACCACCAATATAACTATCAGCATCTCCATGCTTTTCTCCCGTTGTTCAGGACACGGTGTGCACCCGGTGCGCGTCCGTCAATTCGATCGTCTTGATGACATCCAACAGCATGGCATTAACGGGGATCTTCACGTTCAGGTTCTCGCCGTAGCGCACGATCGCGCCGTTAATGGCATCCGCCTCCGTCCTCTTGCCCGACAGGACGTCAGACAACATGCTCGAGCGGTTGTCGGCCGTCGCCTCACAGACCGACTCGGCCCTGGCCACGGGGTCGTCGAAGAGGAGCTTGATGCGCTTGCGGCGGGCCACCTTGAAGGCCTCCCGCACCGCCTCCTTCATCAGGCGCCGCGACCCTTCATGTTCCAGCAGGACGCCGTTGGGCACGCGCAGGATCGCCGTCAAGGCGTTGATCCCCGCGTTGACCACCAGCTTCGACCACAGGACGGCCGTCACGTCCCGCGAGGTCCGCACGGGCAGCCGCGCGCGCACGAAGAGCTCGCGCAGGTGCTTGATCCCGACCGAGAGCGTCTGGTTGAGTGAACCAAAGACCGTCTCCCCTTCTCCGCAGAAGCGCACGACATTTTCCGCCGCGCGCGTCGCGCCCATCTGCGTGACGCCCGCCAGGACCCTCGCCCCGCCGAAGCGGTCCTCCAGGATCTCAAGGTTCCCCAATCCATTCTGAAAAGAACAGACGCTCGCGTCCTTGCTCACGTGCGGGGCAAAGGCCTTCACCGCGGCCCGCGTGTCATAGGACTTCACGCAGACGAGCCACAGGTCCGCGTCCTTGAGAGACGCGGCGTCGGACGTGATACGGACGTCCCCCACGTTCAGGACGCAGGCGCCCTCGATGCGCACCCCGTTCTTGGCCAGTCTCCTGGCGCGCTCGCGGTCCTTGTCCAGGAGCCAGATATCTTCCTTCGTGCGCCCTAAGAGCGCGTATAAGAGAAGCCCGATCGCCCCGGGTCCCACGATCACGATCTTCATCGTGTGCACCTTTTAAGGTTGTGCGTGCCGTCCCTTAAAGCCGTCCGTGCCGTCCCACGTATGTTTACCTTAACATAGGGACCCAGAAAGGTCAAGAATCTGATGCAATACCCTCTCGCTTTTCAGGCGTTTTCCGACGTGAAAGTGCATGAAGCGCCCAAGCATCGCCGCCAGCTGCGTGTGCACGCGCGGGTGCATCCCCAGGCGCATCCCCCGGCGCAGGCCCTGGCGCTCCAGATACAGGATGCTCGAGACGGTCCCCGGATAGACGGACTCGGCCCGCGGGTCGTGGGACGAGCAGCCGCCGCACAAGAGGCCCCCCTTCTTGTGGCTGAAGGTGCAGCCCGCCTTGAGGCGGGCGTCGCACACGCAGCAGGAGTCGAAGTGCGGCTTGAAGCCGGAGAGGGCGAGCATCTTGACCTGGAAGATCATCGCCAGGTGCGGCCCGGCGCCGTCGTCGAGGATGTTCAGGAACTCGAACAGGAGGTCGAAGACCTCGCGGTTGACGTCCTCCAGGGGCATCAGGCAATCGACGAGCTCGGCGGCGAGGTGGACGATACCGATCTCCCGCAGGTCCCGCGGCGTCGTGAAAAAGTCGTCGATGAGGTCGCACTGGCTCACGAGGTGGATCTCGGAGACGCGCTTCTTGTAATAGACGATGTGGTTGAGGCTGCAGCACGCCAGGCGCGAACCGAACTTGCGCGGGTCCTTGCGGATGCCCTTCAGGACCCCCTTGACCTTGCCGTCGTCGCGGGTGAAAAAGACGGCGATCTTGCTCGTCTCGCGGAAATCATAGCTCTTCAGGACAAAGGCCGGCGTGGACGCGATCACTCTTGAGACCTCATCTTTACCTGGTCATGGTCATGCGGCGCATCACGAAACGCACCAGCGCCTCCTGGCGGCGCTCCATCCGGCGCCGCGACCCGGACGTGGCGTCATCATATCCGGTCAGGTGCAGGACGCCGTGCACGATGTAACGGACCAGCTCTTCCTTGACCGGCACGCCCAGGCGCCGGGCCGCGCGACGGGCGGTGTCCGCACACACGACGATGTCGACACAGCGGCGGTGGTCCCCGGCGGCCGGGCCGCGACCGCTTTCCGCAGGCGGCCGCCCCAGGTCAAAGGCCAGCACGTCCGTCGAACGGTCCCTGCCGCGAAAGCGACGGTTCAACCGGCGCATCCGGCGCTCCGAGACGAAGACGAACGTCGGCCGCAAAGAACGCACAGGGCACTTCGTCTTCAGGAGGCAAAATATCTTGTGGATGTCCCGTCGGGTCAGGACCTTTGGGGCGGACAGGAAGCGGACATGGATGCGGGCATCTTCACTTCTCTTTGTGGTCGGCACGGGCGTCCTTGGTCTGCGGTTCCGGATAGTCCACGCGCGAATGATAGAACCCGACCAGGATGTGGATGAAGGTGGCTGCGATCCTCTCGAGGTCTTTGAGCGTCAGGTCGCAATGGTCCAACTGACCGTCGATGAACTTGTTGTTGATGATGCGGTGGACGATGTCCGCGATGCGCTCGGCCGTGGGCTCTTCCAGGGCCCGGCACGCCGCCTCGACGGAGTCGGCCAAAAGCACGATCGCGGTCTCCTTCGTCTGCGGCTTGGGTCCCGGGTAACGGAAGACCTCCTCATTCACGTCCTCCTTGACCTGTTTCTCTTCTATGGCGCGGCGGTAAAAGTAATACACGAGGCTCGTCCCGTGGTGCTGTGTGATGAACTCCACGATCTCGCGGTTCAGGTGGTTCTTGCGGGCCAGCTCCACGCCGTTTTTGACGTGGTCCATGATGACGAGCTTGCTCATCGACGCGCTCAAATGGTCATGCTTGCTGGCGTAGCGGTCCTGGTTCTCGCTGAAGTACTCGGGCTTGCTCAATTTTCCGATATCGTGGTAGTACGCGCCCACGCGGGCCAGGAGCGCGTTCGCCCCCACCGCCTCGGCGGCTATCTCTGAAAGGTTGCCGACCATGAGGCTGTGGTGGTAGGTGCCGGGCGCCTCGAGGACGAGGCGCTTCAGGAGCGGGTGGTTGAAGTCGGCGAGCTCAAGGAGGCTGACGTCCGTCACCACCTTGAAGAGGTATTCGAAGAGCGGCAGGGCGCTGGCGACGAGGAAGGCGCACAAGAAGCCGTTGATCATCTGGATGCCGCAAAACTTGACGAGGATATCGGGCCTGCTGGCATAGGCCACGCTCAGGCCCGCCAGCATCTGGATGAGGCCCGTGAAGAAGCCCGCGGCGATGATGCGCGAGCGCCAGCGCGTCTTCCAGACGAAGAGCGACCCCGCCACCCCGCCGGAAAGAAGGACCACCGTCAGGATCAGGTTGTTGAAGACGAGGCCCGCCGTGACGGACAGGCCCACGGCAAAGATGAGGGCGAGCTCCAGGTCGCGGTAGAGCAACGCCGCCAGCATCGCAAAGGCCGCGACCGGCGTCACGTACGCGGAAAACTCCGTGTGGCGCTGGACGATAAAGATGGTCAGGGCGCCCAGAAGATACAGCAGCGCGAGGTTGATGAAGGGATACGTGCGCTTCTCGTCGTCGATCGCCCGGTAGCGCAGGAAGCCCGCCAGGACGAAGAAGATGAGGACGCTCAGGAGGGGCACGCCGCTGGCCGCCCCATACAGCCCGGAGCCCGCGACGATCCCCAGCCAGGCGAACGCCTCTTTAAGGGTGATGGTGTTTGGCCTTTGCATAAGCCTCGATGATGCGCTGGACCAGCTCGTGGCGCACGACGTCCTCGCCGGTCAGGTAGGTCATGTGGATACCATCGATGGGCGACAAGAGCTCCGTCGCCTGGATCAGGCCGATGGGCTTGCCGCCGGGCAGGTCGCTCTGCGTCAGGTCGCCGGTGATCACGGCCTTGGAGTCAAACCCCAGGCGCGTCAGGAACATCTTGAGCTGCTCCGGGGTGCAGTTCTGCGCCTCATCGAGGACGATGAAGGCGTCGTTGAGGGTGCGGCCGCGCATGTAGGCCAGGGGTGCGACCTCGATGATGCCCATCTCCAGGAACTTCTCGATGCGCTCGGCCTCCATCATGTCGTAGAGCGCGTCGTAGAGGGGCCGCAGATAAGGCGACAGCTTTTCGTTGACGTCTCCGGGCAGATACCCGAGGCTCTCTCCCGCCTCCAGGGCCGGCCGCGTCAGGACGATGCGGCGCACCTGGCCGGCGTTGAGGGCGGCCACGGCCATGGCCATGGCGAGATACGTCTTTCCCGTTCCGGCCGGGCCGATGCCGAAGACGATATCGAACCGCTTCATCGCCTCGACATACTCCGTCTGGCCCTTCGTCTTGGGAGAGGCGACCTTTTCCTTGCGGCCCGGACGGGCAAAGTCCGTTATGCCGAGGCGCGTCTCGAGATTTCCCTTCTCCTTTTTTCCCGGACCCTGGACCGAGCGGATCAGCGACTCCATCTGTCGCTTGTCGGGCTGGCGGTTGGTCCGGATGAGCTGCAGGAAGCTTTCGATGATGAACGTCGCCTTCTCGAGCCGGCTCTTGTTCGAACCGCTCACCTTGAGACCGTCGGGCCGGGCCGCGATCTTGACGTCAAACTCGCTCTCCAGGACGCGCGCGTTCTCGTCGCGCAAACCGAAAAAATCGCGGATCTCATGCTGCGACTCGATCTTGACGATACGGAACATCCTTACTCCTGCGGGATCTTCAATACCTGGCCGGCGTAGATGCGGTCCGGGCTCTTGAGCTGATCGGTGTTCGCCTCGTAGATCTTCTTCCACTTCTTCGACGTGCCGTAGACCTCGAGCGAGATCTTCGCCAGGGTGTCGTTGTTCTTGACCGTATAATCCGTGACGGCGGACTTGTGGGCAGCCGGCGCGCCCTCCTCGACCGTTGCGGGTCCCGACTCCGGGATCAGCTGCTGTTCGCCTTCGTGAGCGACCTCTTCGACCAACCCCGCCGCCTTCTTTCCTCTTGCGGCCGGCAGCTCGACCTCCGCCACGTACGTCTGTCGCGTCAGCTTGCGTTCGCGCCTCAACGCTGCCGGGTCCGAAGCCCCGGCGAGATATCCGGCGTTTCCGCCGGACAGGTCCTGGTCCACGCGTTCCTTCTCGACAACGTATGTCCTGACGCGCGTCCCGCACCCTGCCGCGAGCATCAGCGCGAGCGTCCCTGTCCCCAACAACCTTATCACTCTCTTCATGCCTTCCCCCGTTGTGCGACGGACCTGATAAAAAGTTCTTTGAGCTGTTGTGCCGAGACCTGTGAAGGCGCGCCCGTCAACGGGCAGACCGCCTTCTGGTTCTTCGGGAACGCGATGGTGTCCCGGATGCTCGGTGAGCCGGACACGATGGCGAGGATCCTGTCGATCCCGAAGGCGATGCCGCCGTGCGGCGGCGCGCCGTACCCAAAGGCCTCGAGCAGGAAACCGAAACGCCCGGCGATCTCCTCGTCGGGTATCCGCAGGATCTCGAATATCTTGCGCTGCATCCCCCGGTCGTGGATACGGATGGAGCCGCTGCCGATCTCATTGCCGTTCAGGACCAAGTCGTAGGAACGGGCGCGCACCTTGGCCAGGTCGCCCGCCCTCATCGCCTCCACGTCCCCGGGATGCACGGACGTGAACGGATGATGCTCGCTGTCCCAGCGTTTCTCTTCCTCATTGAACTTGAAGAGCGGGAAATCCACCACCCAGACAAAGGCAAAGGCGTTCGGGTCGTCCTTGTCCGTCCGCACGTCGGGCTTGTCCGAGCCGTGCTTGTTCACCGCCTCCCGGTAAGACATCCTGGGAAACGGCGTCCTGACGTCGATACCCTTCAGGGCCTTGATGAGGGCCGCAAAAAGACGTTCGCTGACGTCGAAGACGTCGTCTTCGGTGACGAAGGACATCTCCATGTCGAGCTGCGTGAACTCAGGCTGACGGTCGGCCCGCAGGTCTTCGTCGCGGAAGCACTTGGCGACCTGGTAATACCTGTCGATGCCCGAGACCATCAACAGCTGCTTGAAGAGCTGCGGGGACTGCGGCAGGGCGAAAAACTTTCCGGGGTTGACGCGCGACGGCACGAGGTAGTCCCGCGCGCCCTCGGGCGTGGATTTGGTCAGGACCGGGGTCTCGACCTCCAGAAAGCCCTCGGCGTCCAGAAAGCTCCGAAGGACCTGGTTGAGCCTGTGGCGCTGCGCGACGAGGCCCGCCATCTTCGGCCGGCGCAGGTCGAGATACCGATAGGGCAGCCGCACGTCCTCGGAGAGCTCCAGGTCGTCCTCGATCTCGAAAGGGGGAGTGAGCGACGCGTTGAGGATCTCGAGCTCCCGGGCAATGACTTCCACCTCGCCCGTCGGGATCTTCGGATTGACGTTGTTGGGCGGCCGCGCATTGACCAAGCCCTTCAGACGGATGACGAATTCCGCGCGCAGCTCGTTGGCCTCTTTGTGCGCCTCCGGCGCGTCCCTGGGGCTGAACACCACCTGGGTCATGCCGTAGCGGTCCCGGACGTCGATGAAGATAAGCTTGCCGTGGTCCCGGCGCCGGTGCACCCAGCCGCACAGGACGGCCTCCCGGCCGACATGGCCCTTGTTGAGCTCTCCGCAGGTGTGCGTCCTTAGCATGGTTTTAACCTCGCGACGATATCAGACAGCGCCATTTCTTCCTGCGTGCCCTGCGCCATGTCCTTGACCAGGGCGATCCCCCGGCTCAATTCGTTATCGCCGATCACGATGGCCCTCTTTGCCTTGCGGGCGTCCGCGCGCCTGAGGCTCGCCTTCAACGACCCTTCCATGTAGTCCATGTCCGCGCTGATGCCCTGGGCGCGGATCTCCCGAAGCAGATCGAAACCGGCCCTGGTAGCGGCCTCGCCCAAAGGAATGATGTAGACGTCTTCACCCGGCGGTTCCGGCGCTCCGTCCTGCGCGACGCCCAGGGCGATGAACAGACGTTCCACGCCCAGGGCAAACCCCACCGCGCCCCGGTCCGGCCCGCCGAGCTCCCTGACGAGGTTATCGTAGCGGCCGCCCGCGCCGACGGCATCCTGCGCGCCCAGTTGGGGATGCGTCACCTCAAAGACCGTGCGCGTGTAATAATCCAGCCCGCGCACGAGGAGGGGATCCATCCGATAAGGGACCCCGGCGGCATCCAGCGCCGCGCGCACGCGGCGAAAGTGCTCCTTGCAATCCGCACAGACGTGCTCGTGGCCTATATTTTTGGAGAGGATGATCTCCCGGCACTGACGGTTCTTGCAATCCAGGACGCGGAAGATGTTCTTCGTCATGCGGGTCTGGCAGTCCTCGCAGAAAGATTTTTTCAAAGGGACGAGCGCCTCGCGCAGGTTGACCGAAAGGTTCTTCTTGTCCTGCACGCAGCCGATGGTGTTCAGGGCGATCGAAAAATCCCCGACCCCCAGCGCCGTCAGGAGCTCCCGGCACAGGATGATGACCTCGGCATCGAGAAACGGATGGCAGGACCCGATGGCCTCGCACCCGATGTGGTGGAACTGACGCATCCTTCCCTTTTGAGGCCGCTCCGCCCGGAACATCGGCCCCATGTAAAAAAACTTGGTGACGGTGTTCACGTTGTACATCGTGTTCTCGACGTAAGCGCGCACGATGGAGGCCGTGGCCTCGGGCCGCAGCACGAACGTATCGGTCTCTCTCTTGATAATGAACATCTGCTTCTGGACGATATCGGTCAGATCGCCCAGGGAGCGCGTAAAGAGCTTGGCATCCTCGAAGACCGGCGTGCGGATCTCCTGGTAGGCGAACGTGCGAAAGACGGTCCGCGCCGTCTCCTCCAGCTCGTGCCAGAGGCGCGAGGAAGCCGCAAGGATGTCCTTTGTGCCGCGGGGGGACTTAAATAACATAGGCGGACGTCAAACGGAAAGACTCTCGGTCCTGAATTGACCTGATGTGCGTGTGGAGGTTCTTCAAAGCGCGCTGGAGGGTGCCGGCGTGATTACGTGCTCTTGACAACACCGGATGCCTGGGGACCCTTGGGTCCTGTGGTGACTTCGAATTCGACCTTGTCGCCTTCTTCCAGATTCCTGTAGCCCTCGCCCTGGATGGCCGAAAAGTGAACGAAGATATCCTGGCCGTCCTCACATTCGATGAATCCGAACCCCTTGGAGGCGGAAAACCACTTGACGCGTCCTTTCATGAGTCAGCGATCCTTACCTATTTAATCTTCTTCTTCATCTCCAGGCCGGCCTTAAAGACAACGACCTTTCTGGCCGGAACAGGGACCACCTGACCCGTGCGGGGGTTGCGACCCGTTCGGCTTCGGCGCTCTTTCAGCTTGAAAACACCGAAGTTACGTAACTCGACCTTTTCGCCGCGGATAAGACTCAAGACGATATGATCAAACGTCTTCTGCACGACCTTCTTGACGTCAATCTGCTTGATCCCTGTCTCGTCAGCGATCCTGAGGACAATGTCTTTCTTGGTCATCGCTTTCACCCCCTTAACGAAAGGCCACGCATGCTCGTTTATTTTTATAAATAATTTATCACTAAAGAGTTACAACGTCAATATAAATCTTTTCTCGCCCAAAAGTTCTTCGATGTCCTGAAAGAGTTCGGGCCGCGGCTGCACGAAGAGCTCGCGCGAAACCAGGACCTTCAGTCGTTCCTTTTGGGCAGAGTCCATGTGGAGGTAGACGGGGGTGCTGCCGGGAGAGGCGGCCAGACGGTCTTTGAGCGAAACGAGGATATTTTCCTTAAACCCGCTCAAATCTATGTTTATGGCGGTTATCATGCGGTAGGACTCATCGATGGGCGTGATGTTGCCGGCCAGGATCTTGGGTGCCTCCTCTCTCAGGGAGAGCCGGCCCTGGACCAGGACGACGGCATTGGCGATGAGGTTGCGGCTGACCTCTTTATAAGTATTTGGAAAGACAAGGACTTCTAACGAACCGGTGAGGTCTTCGACGCGCAGGATGGCCATCTTCTCGCCCTTGGCCCGCGTCACCGTCGGCTTGATCTTGGTGATGAGCGCCACGACGCGCACATCCTGGTTGTCCCTCTGGCTGCACAGTTCATTGACAGGGCACGTGGAGAAGGGCCGGACCAGGTGTTCATAGCGGCCCATGGGGTGGCCGCTGATGTAAAATCCGAGGATATCCTTCTCAAACGCCAGGAGTTGCACGTCGGGCCACTCCTTGATGTCCTGGATCTTCACGCGGAAACGCTGGAAGCCCGCGTCTTCGGCAAGGCCTCCGTCAAAAAACGAGAGCTGGCCGCTCGAGCGGTCCTTGTGGGTCTTGGCCGCCTGGTCCAGGCACTCCTGCAGCATGCTCATCATCTGCGCGCGCCTGAGGCCGAAGCCGTCCATGGCCCCGCACTTGATGAGACTCTCCACCACCTTGCGGTTGACCAACCGCAGGTCCACGCGCTCGCAGAGATCCTCGAGGGCCGGGAAGGCGCCGTCGCGCCGTCGCGCCTCGACGACGGAATCGATGGCCCCCTGCCCTACGTTCTTGACCGCCAAGAGGCCGAAACGGATGGTGCAGGCGTCCTCCACCGTGAACTTCGAAAAGCTCTCGTTGACCGTCGGCGGGTGGACGGTGATGCCCATGCGCTGACACTCCTTGACGTATTCCACGACCTTGTCCGTATGCTCTTTTTCGCTGGTCAACAGGGCCGTCATGAACTCGACGGGATAGTTCGCCTTGAGGAACGCCGTCCGGTAGGAGATAACGGCGTAGGCCGCGGAGTGGCTGCGGTTGAAGCCGTAGCCGGAGAAGTATTCGATCAGCTCGAATATCTTCTTGGAGACGCGCTCGGAGATGCGCTTTTCGACGCACCCGTCGACGAAACGGTGGCGCTGGCGTTCCATCTCCTGGGGGATCTTCTTGGCCATGGCCCGGCGCAACAGGTCCGCCTGCGCGAGGCTGAAGCCCGCCAGCTCCGAGGCGATCTGCATGACCTGCTCCTGGTAGACCATGATGCCGTAGGTGTCCTTGAGGATCTTCTCGAGCATGGGGTGGTCGTAGCTGATGGGCTTGAGGCCGTGCTTCCTCTTGATGAAATCGTCGAGCATGCCGCTGCCGATGGGCCCCGGCCGGTAGAGCGCCAGGAGCGCGATGATGTCCTCGAAGACCGTCGGCACGAGCTTGCGCAGGAGGTCGCGCATGCCTGCGGATTCCAGCTGGAAGACGCCTATGGTCCGGGCGGCGGCAAAAAGCTCGAAGGTCTTCGCGTCATCGAGCGGGATGGCGTTGATGTCGATGGTGACGCCCCGGGTCCTCTTGACGATCCTGACCGCCTCGTCGATGACCGTCAGCGTCCGCAGGCCCAAAAAGTCCATCTTCAGAAGGCCGATCTTCTCGAGCGACTTCATGGAAAAGCCCGACGTGATCTGATCCTCGTCGATCTTGCACAACGGCATGTAGTCGCTCAAGGGGCGGTCCGCGATCACGACGCCGGCCGCGTGGACCGAGGCGTGGCGCGAGAGACCCTCCAGGTCCCGGGCGGTATTGATGAGCTCCTTGACCGTCCGGTCCGTCTCGTAAAGGTGCTTCAAGTCGTCGGTCTTGAGCGCGTCTTCCAGGGTGATGCCCAATTCCGCCGGCACGAGCTTGGCGATCCGGTCCACCTCCGCGTAGGGCACGCCCATCACGCGGCCCACGTCGCGGATCACGGCGCGCGCCTGCATCGTCCCGAAGGTGATGATCTGGGCGACGTTGTGTTTGCCGTACTTCTGGTTCACGTAATCGAGGACCTCCTGCCGGCGTTCGAAACAGAAGTCGATGTCGATGTCCGGCAGGCCGACGCGCTCGGGGTTCAAAAAGCGTTCAAAGAGCAGTTTGTACTTCAAGGGATCCAGCTCCGTGATGCCTAAAAGGTAGCTCACGAGGCTGCCTGCCGCCGAGCCCCGGCCCGGCCCGACGGAGATCCCCTTGCCTTTGGCGTAACGGATCAGATCCCAGACGATCAGGAAGTAACCGACGAAGTCCATCTGCTCGATCAGGCCCAATTCGTGGTCCAGGCGCTGGCGGATCTCCGGCGTGACCCGTGCCGCGAAGCGGCCCTTCAACCCTTCTTCGCAAAGTGTTTTTAGATAGTGTTCGTTGGTCATTCCCTCGGGCGGCCGGAACTGGGGCAGGTGCAGCTTGCCGAACTCCAGGTCCAGGTTGCAGCGCCCGGCGAGGACCAGGGAGTTCGTCACCGCCTCGGGAGCGTATTTGAAGAGGGTCGCCATCTCTTCGGCCGACTTGAAGTAGAACTCGTTCGTCTGGAAGCGCATGCGGTTGGGGTCGTCGAGGGTCGTCTGCGTCTGGATGCACAGGAGCGCCTCGTGGGAGTGGGCGCTGGCCTTTTTAAGATAATGCACGTCGTTGGTGGCCAGGAGCGGCAGGCCCAGCTCCCGGGCGACCTTGAGCATGCCCTCGTTGACCAGGCGCTGTTCCGGGATGAGGTTCTCCTGGATCTCGAGGAAGAAGTTCCCCTCGCCGAATATCATCCGGAAGTCGTCGGCGACCTTGATCGCGTCATGGAGGCGGTTATCGAGGAGGCGGCAGGCCACCTCCCCCTTGAGGCAGGCCGAAGACCCGATGAGCCCTTTGGCGTGCTGGGCCAGGACCTCCTTGTCGATGCGCGGCCGGTAATAGTACCCCTCGAGGTAGCCGAGCGAGACGAGCTTGGCGAGGTTGCGGTACCCCTCCTCGTTCTCGGCGAGCAGGATGAAGTGGTTGGAGCTGTCGCTGAAGTTCTCGCTCTTGTCGAAGCGGCTCTTGGAGGCGATGTACACCTCGCAGCCGATGATGGGCTTGATACCCTGGCTCTTCGCCTCCAGGTAGAACTCGATGGCGCCGAACATGTTGCCGTGGTCGGTGATGGCCACCGCCGGCATGCCGAAGGCCACGGCCTGGGCGATGAGCTCCTTTATGCGGCAGGCGCCGTCGAGAAGGCTGTACTGGGTATGGAGGTGCAGGTGGACGAAATCGGCGGGCTTCATGAGGTCTTTCCTGGAGGCGTCTATTTACGCACAGCGCCTCCCCCGTGGATCAATACCTATTCTACGCTAGACAATGTCTGGGGGCAAGGGGAAGTCTCCCCCGCTATCGTCGAAATCGGCTATTCCCACTCGATGGTCGAGGGCGGCTTGGAGCTGACGTCGTAGACGACGCGGTTGACACCCTTGACCTCGTTGATGATGCGGCTGGAGACCTTGGCCAGGAGCTCCGGCGGCAGCCGGACCCAGTCCGCCGTCATCCCGTCGCTGCTCGCGACGCAGCGCAGCGCCACGACGTACTCGTAGGTGCGCTCGTCCCCCATCACGCCGACGCTCTTGATGCACAACAGGACCGCGAAAGACTGCCAGACCTCTGCATAGAGGCCGGCCTTGCGGATCTCCCCGACGAAGATCTCGTCGGCCTGACGCAGCATGTCCAGGCGCTCGGTGGTTATCTCGCCGACGATACGCACGGCCAGGCCCGGCCCCGGGAAGGGCTGGCGCATGATGATCTCCTGCGGGAGGCCCATCTGTTTGGCGATCTCGCGCACCTCGTCCTTGAAGAGTTCGCGCAGGGGCTCGATCAGCTTCAGGTTCATGCGCTGCGGCAGCCCGCCGACGTTGTGGTGGGTCTTGATCTTGGACGAGGGCGAGCCGGTGGCCGAGACCGACTCGATGACGTCCGGATAAAGCGTGCCCTGGACGAGGTGCCGGACGCGGGAGATCTTCTTGGCCTCTTCTTCAAAGACACGGATGAACTCCTCGCCGATGGCCCTGCGCTTCTTCTCGGGGTCCGTGACGGCGGCCAGGCGCTTGAGGAACCTCTTGCGCGCGTCCACAAAATCCAGGTTCATGTGCATCAAACCGCGAAAGATGTTCTTGATCTCCTCCGGCTCCCTGTTGCGCAGGAGGCCGTTGTCCACGAAGATGGAACGCAGTTGGCGACCGACGGCCTTATGCACCAGCGCCGCGGCGACCGATGAGTCCACCCCGCCGCTCAGGCCGCAGACCACGTTGTCCTTGCCGACGACCTCGCGGATGTGCGCGACCGTATCCCTGATGAAGGCGCCCATCTCCCAGCTGGGCCGGCACCGGCAGACGCGATAGAGGAAGTTGGAGACGATATGGGACCCGCGGGCCGTGTGCGCGACCTCGGGGTGGAATTGGACACCTATGAACTTGCGGTCCTTGCTGCAGAAGGCGGCAAAAGGCGTGCTGAGCGTATGGGCGATACCCAGGTAACCCTTCGGGAGCTTGGTGACGTAATCGCCGTGGCTCATCCAGGAGGTGATATTGCCCGGCAGGCCGTTGAAGAAGTCGGCGTGGTCATCGATGAAGAGCTCCTGACGGCCGTACTCGCGTTCGCGCGTCCTCTTCACCCTCCCGCCCAGGATGTGGGCCATCAGCTGCTGTCCATAGCAGATCCCGAGGATCGGGATGCCCAGCTTGAAGATGGACTTGTCACACTTCGGGCTCTTGTCGTCGTAGACGCTCGCCGGCCCACCCGACAGGACGAGGCCGCGCGGGCCGATCTTCTCGATCTCCTCGGCGGAGATATTGTGCGGGACGATCTTGCTGTAGACCTTGTTTTCGCGGATGCGGCGGGCGATGAGCTGCGTGTACTGGGAACCGAAGTCCAGGATCAGGACGGCATTTTTCAGGCTGTTGGCTGCGGGCGCGCCAGGGTGTTCTTTCTTGAAGCGTGAGCGCCTCTTCGGCCCTGCGGCACGCCCCGGCCTACCGAACCGGCGGGCGGGCCTGACGGCGGCCACTTTGATCTTCTTGAGCTTCGTGACCTTTTGAACCTTCTTGACCTTCGTGGACTTTTGGGCCTTCTTGACCTTCGTGGACTTTTTAATACCCTTGGGTCTCTTCTTCAGCGTCTTCTTGTTCAAACCGGCCTCCGCGCCCCCATCTCCATCGTTATCCCGCCTGCGGCGGGACCAACTCGGCCTCGCGCTTACGGTCGCTTCGCTCCGTAAGCCCGGGTCTCGCTCATTTACCCATCCCCACGCGCTGGACCACCTGGAAGATCTTTCCCTCGGTCTGGATGGACGGCGCGATGATGATCTCCACGTCGTGCATCTCTTTCATGGTGGCCGCGCCCAGGCAGCCCATCGAGGTCGACAAGGCCCCCATCAGGTTCTGCGAGCCGTCGTCGACCTTTGCCGGCCCGAAGAGGATCTCTTCCAGCGTGCCCGAAGTGCCTACCTGGACGCGCGTGCCGCGCGGCAGGTTGGCGTGGGACGTCGCCATGCCCCAGTGATAGCCCCGGCCCGGCGCCTCGACGGCGCGCGCAAAGGCCGAACCCACCATGACCGCGTCCGCGCCGACCGCAAAGGCCTTGCAGATCTCCCCGCCGATGCGCATGCCGCCGTCCGTGATCATCGGAATATACCTGCCGGACCTCTTGTAAAAGTAATCGCGCGCCGCGGCCGCGTCGACCGTGGACGTCACCTGCGGCACGCCGACGCCCAGGACCCCGCGTGTCGTGCACGCCGCCCCCGGGCCGATGCCGATCAAGAGACCCGCCGCGCCCGTCTCCAGGAGCTCCAGCGTCACCTCATACGTGACGCAGTTGCCGATGATGATGGGCATCTTGGCCTTGGAGCAGAATTTATTGAGGTCCAGGGCCTTGTAGGCCCTGGAGATGTGCTTGACGGTCGTGACCGTGGACTGGACGACAAAGATATCCGCGCCCGCGTCCTCGGCGATGGCGGCGAAGCGCTCGGCGTTCTGCGGGATGCAGCTGACCGCGGCCGGCGCCTTCTTCTTCTTGATCTGCTCGACGCGCTTGGCGACCAGCTTCTCCTTGATGGGCCTCGTATAGACCTCCTGGACGAGCCGCGTCGCCTCCTGCGGCGTGGCCTGGGCGATCTGGTCCAAGACCTTTCCCGGATCGTCATACCGCGTCTGGACGCCGTCCAGGTTGAGGACGGCGATACCGCCCAGCCGGCCCATCTCCACCGCAAAGCGCACGTCAACGACCCCGTCCATGGCCGCGGCCAGGATCGGCACGCGGTAACGTTTGCCCGCCAGCTCCCAGGAAGGGTCCACCTCGGCCGGGTTGATCGTCACCATACCCGGCACCAGGGCCACCTCGTCAAACCCGTAACAGCGCCGTGCGCGCCTGTTTATGCCGATCCATTCCGCCATCCGACCCTCCCAAACAGGTAGATTTTACAAGCAAGAAATTTGAGTTATTTTACCCGCAAATCCCTTTCCTGTCAAGCTATTAGCGTCTCTCCCGATAAAAAAAAGTGGGACTAAGTAGTCAGACTACTTAGTCCCACTTTTCACCTCAAAAGCGTTCTTGAGCGGATCAATACATCCCGCCGCCCATGCCGCCGGGAGGCATCTGGGGCATGCCCGGCTTGTCCTTCTCCGGGATGTCGGTAACGAGCGCCTCGGTCGTCAACAGGAGCGACGCGATGCTGGCCGCGTTCTCCAGGGCCGTGCGCGTCACCTTCGTCGGGTCGATGATGCCCGCTTCGAGCATGTCGACGTACTTGTCGGTGTTGACGTCGTAGCCCACGTTCTTCTTTTCGCCCTTCACGCGCTGGACGACCACGGAGCCGTCCACGCCGGCGTTGGCCGTCAACTGGCGTATCGGTTCCTCCAGGGCCCGGCGCACGATGTTCACGCCGACCTTCTCGTCGTCATCGAGCCCCTTGATGCCTTCAAGCGCCGCGACACAGCGCAGGAGCGCGACCCCGCCGCCGGGGACGATCCCTTCCTGGACCGCCGCGCGCGTGGCGTGGAGCGCGTCCTCGACACGCGCCTTCTTCTCTTTCATCTCCGTCTCGGTCGCGGCGCCGACATTGATGACGGCCACCCCGCCGGAGAGCTTGGCCAGACGCTCCTGGAACTTCTCTTTATCGTAATCCGAATCGCTGTCGTCGATCTCCTTCTTGATCTGGGCGATGCGGCCGCTGATGGCCTGGGTCTTGCCAGCGCCCTCGATGATGGTCGTGTTCTCCTTGTCGACCTTCACGCGCTTGGCGCGGCCGAGGTCACCGGTATCGACGTTCTCGAGCTTGATCCCGAGGTCCTCCGTGATGGCGCGTCCGCCCGTCAGGATGGCGATATCCTCGATCATGGCCCTGCGGCGGTCGCCGTAACCCGGCGCCTTGACGGCGCAGCACTGGAAGGTGCCGCGCAGCTTGTTGACGACGAGCGTCGTCAATGCCTCGCCCTCGATGTCCTCCGCGATGATCATGAGCGGCTTACCCGAACGGGCGACCTTCTCCAGGAGAGGAAGGATGTCCTTGATGGCGGATATCTTCTTCTCGCAGATCAGGATGAACGGCTCTTCCAGGACCGTCTCCATGCGCTCGGCATCCGTGACGAAGTACGGAGACAGGTACCCCTGGTCGAACTGCATCCCCTCGACCACGTCCATGGTCGTGGCCGTGGACTTGGCCTCTTCGACCGTGATGACCCCGTCCTTGCCCACCTTCTCCATGGCCTCGGCGATATCGGAACCTATCTTCTCATCCCCGTTCGCCGCGATGGCGGCGACCTGGGCCACCTCTTTTTTGTCCTTGATGGACGTCGAAAGTTTCTTCAACTCGTTGACGACCGCTACGACGGCCTTCTCGATGCCGCGCTTCAGGCCCATCGGGTTGATGCCCGCCGTGACGCTCTTCAAACCCTCGCGGTAAATAGACTCCGCGAGCACCGTCGCGGTGGTCGTCCCGTCGCCGGCGACGTCGGACGTCTTCTCGGCGACTTCCTTGACCATCTGCGCGCCCATGTTCTTGAACGGGTCCTCGAGCTCGATCTCCTTGGCGACGCTCACGCCGTCCTTGGTGATGGTCGGGGAACCGAACTTCTTGTCCAAAACGACATTGCGGCCCTTGGGGCCCAGCGTCACCTTGACCGCCTTGGACAACTCTTCAACTCCGGCGAGGAGCTCGCGTCTCGCCTCATCGCTGAACTTCAACTGTTTTGCCATTCTCTCCTCCGGTTGTTCAAAGGTCCTTTAGGATCGATCACTTCTTGTTCTTTGACTCGCTTGCGCCCACGATCGCCAGGATATCCTCTTCGCGGACGATCAGATATTCCTCGCCCTCCTTGGTCGTGACCTCGGTGCCGGAGTACTTGCCATACAGCACCACGTCGCCGACCTTGACCTCGGGCTTGCGGACTTCCCCGCTGTCAAGCACCTTGCCGTGTCCGACCGCAACGACCTTGCCCTCCTGCGGCTTCTCCTTCGCCGTATCCGGCAGGATGATCCCGCCCTTGGTCTTCTCCTGGGCCTCGAGCGGCTTAATAATGATCCTGTCACTCAATGGCTGTAGTTTCATACACCCTCCTCCATTCGTTGGTTAATTTTGGCAACCACTTATACTGACTGCTAACTATGCATCTAAAAAAAGGCGACCAAAGCCGCCAAAGCCCTATTAGCACTCCATTGCTTCGAGTGCTAATTTTAGAAAAAGATAGCGAACTTGTCAAGCATTTTTTTTCAGGCTTTTTTTTCTGCCACAAAAGCAAGGCCCTTAGGGATAAGAGTGTCGTCGAAGCGCCGCAGGTAACGCGAATACGGCCGGAGGAGTCTGGCATCCCCTCCCGTCGCCACGATCCGGTACCCCTTGCACTTCGTCTTCAGGAGCCGGGCCAGGATGCCGTCACACAAAGCCGACACCCCGTAGACCAGCCCGGCGCGGATACTGCTCCGGGTATCCCGTCCGATCAGCTCAGCCGGCCGGCTGAGTTCGACATACGGCAAGAGCGCGGTCTTCATCTTCAGCGCCTCCTGCATGATCTTAAAACCCGGCACGATAAGCCCACCTAAGTAGGCCCCGTTGCGCGAGACGATATCAAAGGTAATGGCAGTCCCGAAATCCACGACGATCAGACCCGGGCCATACTGTTTCAGGGCCGCATAGGCCCCCACCAGGCGATCCTGACCCACCTGCCGCGGCCTGCTGTACAGGTTCTTAATGGGCACGGCCACATCCTCACCCGTGAAATACACGGGAACACCCAGGGCCCTGCCACACCCCCTTCTCACCTTCGCATTGGCAGAGGCAACCACACTGCAGGCATACACAGCCGACACAGGCCACACAGGCCCCGGCCCCTTGCGCGACCGGGAGCGCGCTACGAGTTTACGGACCACCCGGCCGACCACCGCCTCACTCAGCGCCTGCGTGGGTAAAGAGAGCCACCCCACCACGCGCCCCCTGCGCACCAGGCCGAAGGCCGTATTCGTATTGCCTATGTCAACCGTCAAGATGGTCTTTTTCACAGTATCTCCAGGGAGCCCGAAGGCACGTTCACCTGCGTGCCGTTATCGCGGCGCACGACCAGCCCGCCGTCCTCATCGAAGTCCATCGCATACCCGCTGACCACGCGCTCGCCGTTGGTGACCCGAACGCGGCCCCCCAGAAAGATCTGGGACATGGCCCGCAGGTCGTCGAGGATGTGACAGAACTTGTGCTCCAAAAGCAGGCCGTAGCCGGTATCGATCCTCTTCAACAGTATATGCGCCAGGTCATCGATGTCAAACGTCCGGCCCGACACGGCCGCCAGCGACGCCGCGCCCTCCGGCAAGTCCTTTTGGGCCGTGTTCACGTTCAGGCCCACCCCGACCACGAGGTAGCCGACCTTGTCCGCCGTCAGGCTCATCTCCGTCAGGATGCCGCAGACCTTTTTGCCCTCAAGCAGGACATCGTTGGGCCACTTCACCGAGACCGCGCCCACGCCCAGCTCCTGCAGGCCCCCGGCCACCGCCCACCCCACGCTCAGCGTGACGCGCGACACCCGCTCGGGCTCGAGCCCCGGCCGCAATATAAAGGAAAAGTACAGGCCGCCCTCCGGCGACAGCCACTCCTTGCCGTGCCGGCCCCGGCCCTGCGTCTGCCCCCTGGCAACAACGACCGCGCCCTCCTGCTCGCCTTCCCGCGCCAGGAAGTGCGCCAGGTCATTCGTCGTCGTCACCACGTCATACGCATACACCTTGCGCCCGACCACCTTCGTCCCAAGCGACTTCACGCCCGACCGCTTATTAAATATATGGGTTAAGCCTTCATCCATGGTTTACATCATCCTCATTTATTTACCTGATTCGGCGGGTCCTGTCCGAGGCGTTCGCCCCATCCGTGCCGCTCGTCATCCAACCTCGGTGTGGCCGCTTCCGCGGCCCCGGCCGGCCTCACATCTCGGCCGGCGCGCTAACCGGTCGGCCTTATTCGGCCGACCAGCGCCCCATCCCCCCGTGGGACCCCTTCCGCTGCGCGCGGATGGGCCGCCCCGCCTCG
>CAZUQR010000024.1:16113-29778 GCA_964622605.1 uncultured Planctomycetia bacterium | reverse complement strand
TGCCGTGCCTCAGTTGCCGTGCCTGAGCTGCCGTGCCTGAGCTGCCGTGCCTGAGCTGTCATGACGGCGCTGCCGTGACGGGGCTGCCGTGACGGGGCTGCCGTGACGGGGCTGCCGTTCCTGGACCTTAGGCGGATGTCTTCAGGATCTCCAGTGTCGACAAACTGCGGCCGGTCTCCTCTGTGTCGCGGCGCCGGGAGTAAAAGAGATGGCCGGAGCAACAGGTACATAACCTACTGTCAAATATGCGGTTAGATGGCACGCCGGCCGTCGCCAGCTGGCGGGCGGCCTCGGCGGCAAGATCCATATAGACTTTGCCACGACGCCGGGTCGCCGACGCGGGGAAGATGCTCAAGAAATCATCTCCAACCTCATAACAGCATGACCGGATGGCCGGGCCCAGGACGGCTGTCAGGATGCGGGGCCGGATGCCGTACTCCCGCGCCATCTTCCTGGCGGCCTTGACGACGATCCTCTTCCTAAGGCTGCGCCAGCCCGCGTGGATGAGGCCGGCCGCCTGGCCGCCGCGCGCCTGGTCGCCACCCGCGCGGCCGCCACCCGCCACCAGAAAAACCGGCAGACAATCTGCGGTCAAGACCGACAGGATCGTGCCGGGCGTGTCCGTGATCAGGGCATCCGTATCTTTTAATGCCGTCCGGCGGCTGTTGGCGCCGCGTCCCCTCTCCTTGCGGCCCACCGCCGCGATCCGGTCGGCGTGGACCTGTGACGGACATACCAGGCGCTTCGCGTCGATGCCGAGGCGCCGCAACGCGGCCAAACGTCCCCTCGCCTCAAAACCAAGATCATGTTCCCGCGTCGTCCACGACGCCAAGAACCCCATCCCCTCGAGGAGCGGCACGCTGAAACACCCCGCCTCACGGCGAACCATCAATCCGGATAGAGACATGATTAGCGTTCTATGGAGATGACCTTGTGCGGAGAGCGGTGCCCTCGGAGCAGCGTCACGTTTTTTAAAGGGACACCGAAGTGAGCGCTCAATGCTTTCAGGCACGCCGCGTTCGCCTCACCGCGCTCGGGCGCGGCTGTCACGTAGACCTTGAACCGGCCCGCCTCTTCCTTGACGCGGCAACGCGCGGCCTTCGGGATGACCTTAACGTCAATCCGCATCGCCCTGCTCTTCCAGGCCCTGCGCCCCGGCCTGCGCCTCGGCCTGCGCCTCACCCGGCGCCTCACCCGACGCCCCGCCCGGCGCCTCACGCGACGCCTCACCCGGCGCCTCACGCGACGCCCCGCCCGGCGCCTCACGCGACGCCCCGCCCGGCGCCTCGCCCGACGCCTCACGCGACGCCCCGCCCGGCGCCTCGGCCTCGCGCATGTCGTCGATCTTGCGCAGCGACCTCTCCAGCACGTTGCGCCGCGTCGTCGTCAGGTTATCGTATTCCTTTTTCACGCCGTCGATCCTCTTGCCAAGGTCGTCGAACGACGCCACGAACTTGTCCCAGTTCTTGTTGAAGGCCCCCAGACACTCCAGGATACTCTGGGTGCGCTGGCCGATGACGAAGATATCGATGGCCTGGCGGATCGTCACCAGGACCGCGTAGAGCGTCAGCGGCGAACAGCAGATCACGCGGTTTTTGAGCGCCTCCTCGAAGGCCGCCGGGTCCTGTTCCTGGATGAACGCGAAGGCCTGCTCGCTGGGGATAAACAAAAGCGCATAGTTCACCGTGCCGTGCTCGGGGTCGATGTAATTCTTGGAGGTGACCTCTTTGATGCGCAGGCGCGTGTCCGTCAAAAACTGTTTTTTATATGTGTCACTCTCGACGGCGCTGTGCGCCTCCAGGAACTTCTTGTAGCTGTTGAGCGGGAACTTGACGTCCATGTTGATCTTGAGGTCCCGCGGCAGGAAGAAGGTGTAGTCCGGCCGGCCCTCGCCCTGCACCTCCTGCCTGGAAAAATTCACGCTCTCGACAAAACCCACCAGCCGCAGGATGTCCTCGGTCATCTTCTCACCCAGGTGTCCGCGCTGCTTGGTGTCGGACAGGACGTTGTTGAGCCGATCCGCGGCCTGCTGGAGCTTGGCGGTCTGCTCGGCGGCGCTCTTCAGGGACTCGCTCAACTCCCCGAACTTGTTTTCGCGGTCCTTTTCGAACGCGCGCACCAGCCCCTGGACGCCGGCCAGCTCCCGGCGCATCTCGTCGAGCGTCTGGTCGATGAGCTGTTTCTTGGTCTCGATGGCCTGGTCGCTGCGCTCCATCGCGCCCCTGAACTTCTCGCCGGCGAGCTTCAGAAACTCATCGGTGTTCTTGGACAATGCCTCCAGGGACAACTGGGCAAAGGCACCCTTGAGCGCCTCTTCCATCTCCGCCTGGGCCCCTTTGGCGGCGCGCCGCCGCATCCAGGAAACGACCGCCGCCAACCCTGCGCCCAGCACGATACCGCCGATCAATAAAACCCATCCTGCGCTCATGCCCTCGTCACCTCGATCTTATCGCCTAGTTTGACATGGCGCAGCCGCTCGGGGTCGCCGATGATCTTGCCGATGACCGTCACCATGCTCGCCGGCCGGCACTCCCCCTCGCGGCTCGCCGGCGTCGACCCGAAGAAAAGACACAGGCACGGCCCCTGCGGCGAGTAGGCCACGGCCCCGAGCTCCACGACCGGCGCCGTAAACTTCTCCTCCGGCCCCGTGCACGCCGCGAGGTAAAAGTACACCTCGTCGCCGTAGAGCTCTACCTCGCCCTGCACCGGCAGCCGGTCCCAGAGAAACTTCGCCGTCCTGGAGTTGTTCAGCTGTGCCTCAATAACGACCTCTCCTGCCTTGAACCGCATCCACATAGCACGTCAATTATATACCAACGTGAGACTAAAAGGCCAGACCTTTCGGTGAGACTAAAAGGCCAGGCCTTTCGGTCTTGCGCCCTCAAAGCGCGACGGGTCCTGCGCTCGGCAGCCGCCGCGCCAAAGTCGAAACGAACCAAGGTCTCGCTTTCAGAGGCGGGTGATGACGTATTTCTTCTCCATCGCGCAGGGGTGGTAGGACTCCTTGGCCTTGCGCAGGCCGGCGAGGCCCAGGTCCTGCTCGCGGTTCACGTAGGTATAGGGGGCCGCGGCAGCGGCGCAAAACGCCTGGGTGATCGCCTGATAGATGCCGATCAGCGCGCCGTTGGCCTTCTCCACGTGGACGACGAACGTCTCGGGGTTGAGCGCCTCACCCAGCGTCACCGCCTCGACCTTACCTCCCGCTTTGAACATGCCGCCGGTGACACCCAGGAACTCAAAATTCCGCAATATCTCTTCCAACGCCTCTTTTTCCGTCAGGAGCCCTTCGACGAGCTGGCAGTCCTTGGCCAGACACCACTCCTCCTCAAAATACAGACAATCTTTCACGCGATCGGCCGTCAGGGACCTGTACTCAAAGGCGATGGACTCCTTGAATCTCTTGATCAAGTTCCTCTTGCCGTCGTAGCCCTTTCCCTTGAGCCCGATCAGGTCCTCGGTCCGATAGACATAATCGAAATTGTCCCGGTCTTCCCTTACCGACCAACCGTCTTTGCGAAAAAAGGGGCGGGCCGTTGCCTCGGAGATGCGGCAGAACTCAAGGCGCGCCGCCGGGGCGGCGTCGCAGCATCTCCTCATCGTGTCACATTTCTGCTCTGCGGGCCCCAGAGGATCGAAGACCCGCCAGGCGTCGTCTTTCTGCGAGACGAGCAAGACGCACCCCTCCATCCGGCTGACGGCGAAATGATACGCCTTGCGCCAGACAAAGAGGTTCGTGAACGTATACTCCGAGAGGCGGGGCGGGAAACGGCGGAACAGATCGTCAAAGAGAAATTTATCCCCGCGTTCAAGAGGCCGCGTCTGCGGAAAAAGGGGCGGGGCGTTCACTTGACGAGCCTGCGCTTCATCAGGACCAGGCTCAAGTGGACGCCCACCAAGCCGATAAGAGACAGGATAAAGATATCCTTCGCCAGGCCGGTGAGGGGCATCCCCAGCGCGAGGGTGCGCAGCGCCGAGACCAGATACGTCAACGGCAGGCACCAGGCGAGCGCCCGGGCCCACGCCGGCAGTTGCTCGAGCGGAAAGAAGATGCCGCTAAAGAGGAACATCGGCGTGATGAAAAGAAAGACGGGCAGGTTGAACATCTCGATGTTCTTGACGACGGCGGTAAAACACATGCCCATCGCGGAGAAGGCGAAGCCGCCGATGAGGACCACGACGAGCATCGCCAGCGCCTCGGGAAACTCCAGGAGGCCGAAACAGGAAACGACGATGAACATGACGCCGCCCGCGAGGAACGCCTTCGTCATCCCCCAGACCACCTCGCCGAAAACGACATCCTCGATCATCAGCGGCGTCGACAGGATCGCGTCAAAGGTCTTCTGGAAGTACATGCGCACGAACGAGGAATACGTCGTCTCGAAGAAGCCATGGTTCATCACGGCGGTCGCCACCAGGCCCGGCGCGATGAAACGCAGGTACGTCACGGTGCCGCCCCCGTAGAGCACCTCCTTCACGAGGCCGCCGAGGCCCATGCCGAACGCGAACAGATACAGGAGCGGCTCAAGGAGCGGCGGGATAAAGTTGAGCTTCCACGTCGCGCGGTAGACGTCGAAGTTGCGCTGCCACACCCGCCAAAACCGCCTGCTGATATTTTTTAGCATAGTATCTGGGACTAAGTAGCCAGGCTCTTTAAGTCCCGGAGAGTGGGACTAAAAGAGTCTGGCTGGTTAGTTCCACTTTAGTCGCGCAGCTCGCGGCCGGTGGCCTTGAGGAAGACGTCCTCGAGGTTCGCCGTGCGCAGGACGCAGGCGTCGGCCTGGCCGCAGGCGGCCAGCTCCCGGAACTCGCGGCCGCCGTCCTTGACGAAGATGTAGTAGTGGGTCGCGGAGCGCTCAAAGGCCACATTGCGGGACTTGAGGTATTCGGCGACGGAAGGGTCCGTCGAACCGATTTCGATGACGTTGGCGCCGATGTGGTCATGGATCAACTGACGCGGCGACCCCTCAAGAAGGACGCGGCCGCGGTCCATGATGACCAGGCGATCGCACAGGTGCTGGGCCTCATCCATATAATGGGTCGTCAAGAGGACCGTCGTGCCGCGCTTCTTCAGCTGGATGATCGTCTCCCATATCTGGTGGCGCGCCTGGGGGTCGAGTCCGGTCGTCGGCTCATCCAGGATAAGGACCTTCGGTTCGTTCAGGAGCGCCCGCGCGATCAAAAGGCGCCGCTTCATCCCGCCGGAGAGCTCCTCGATCGCGGCGTTGCGCCGGGCGCCCAGCCCGATAAACTGCAGCAGTTCCCCGGCGCGGCGGCGCGCCAAGGTGCCGTCGATATCGAAGTACCGCGCGAAGACCCGCAGGTTATCGAAGACCGTAAGGTCCGGGTCGAGATTGTTCTCCTGCGGGCATACGCCCAGCTGCGCCTTGACGAGCCGCGGATGCCGGGTGACGTCGTAACCGAGGATGGAAAGCTCCCCGGCCGTCGGCACCATGAAACAGTGCGCCATGCGCACGGTCGTGGTCTTGCCGGCGCCGTTGGGCCCCAGGAAGCCGAAGCACTCCTGCCGCCGCACTGCAAAGTCAATGCCATCGACCGCAACGACATCGCGGAATGTCTTACGCAACCCCTTGGCCTGAATAACGATATCATTCGACTTCATCATGATCAAGCTTGAGACTGAAAGATCTGGCCTTTGAGTCTCACTTGGGGATGGTGTATTGGCTTTCGACGAAGGTGATGGCCTTCTTGATGTCATCCCAGGACGGGAGGGCGTCGGAGCCCTCACCCGCGCAGCGGAAGTAGACGGTGCCGGAGCGGTCGGCGACGAAGAGGGCGCAGGCCGGCTCGCCGGCGGCCGCCTCGACAAAGCGGTCGAAGACCGAGCCTTGCTCGTCGGCCAGGAGGATGCTGGTCAGGCGGTGGGAACGGTGGAGTTGCTCGACGTGCTCTGCCGGGCACGGACAGACGACCACGACCTCGGCCCCGCGGTCCCTCATGTCCGCCACGGCCTCTTCCATCCCCAACAGAAACGACGCACTGGGCCGCGCAAGCATGAAGAGCACCAGGCTCTTCTTCTTCCTCAAGTCAACGCTATCGAACACCTTTCCGCCGCGTCCACGCAGCATAAAAGGCGGAAGGACCCCCTGTTGATCGATGCGTGCCCGAGCCATAAGGCCCTCCCTTACTTTAAACCAAAGGCCGGATCCCGCCGGCCACCGCCGCGTACGTCCGGTCGGAGAGCTCTTTGCGCACATCCGAAGACCCCGCGAGCACATCCGCCCAGATCGGCTCATGTATCTCGAGGGAGACGTCCACCGAACGACATCGCAAAAGACCGACGAAGTGGTCCCAGAACGTCATGTCCCCGTACCAGCAGATCCGGTCCCGGTTGGCGCGCGAAAAGGGCGCGCCGTCCACGCCGTGATAGACGATGCTCACCGGGACCACCGTCGCTGCGGCCCGGACCGGCGCGTCAAAAACGGCGCTCTTGAACGCCAGCAGGACCTCGCCGTTCGTGGTGGTGCCTTCGGGAAAAAACAGGACGTGCGTCCCCTGCGCCAGCGTGACGGCCATCTCCTGGATGGAATCCAACAGGTGATTGCGGCGGCTTCGGTCGACGAAGATCGTCCCCGAGAGCCGGGTCATCCAGCCGATCAGCGGCCAGGACTTCAGCTCGCTCTTGCTGACAAAGATCAACGGAAAGGTCGCCGCCATGACGAATCCGTCGATATAGCTCAAATGGTTGGGCGCCAGAAACGCGCCGCGCAACTTCCTCACCGCATCGAGCGCACCCGTGACGCGGACCCGGATGCCCAGGAGCCTCGTCAGGCATCGCGTAAAGACATGGATGAGGCCGGCGGCCCAGCGCCGCTTCGTCCCTTTGGCGAGAAAGAAAAAGAGAAGCGCCAGGAGAACCTGCGCAAGCACGTAGACGCAAAAACAAAAAAAGCAGGCCAGCCCCTTTAAAAACGCCCTCACGCCGCAACCTCCTTGATGCCCAAACGCTGCATATAACTCCATGACATCTCGGCAACGTCCAAGAGAACAAAAAAATCGACGGTCCCGAATTCCTTATCCCAGGCCGGCGGCCCGCAGACACGGGCGCCTACCTTCAAGTAAGAACGGATCAGGGCCGGCAGCTTCAGCAGCACTTCCTTCTCCTCGCGCCGCTTCAGGATGCCCGGCGTCAGATCCGGAACCTCGCGTCCTTTAAGAGGCGTGACGCGGCAGGCGGACGGAGCGCCGTACCTGCGTGACAAAATATCATAAAAACGGCTCACCTCTTTTGGCTCAGCCGTGTACACGCTCGAACAACCAAAGAGATACGTCACGCGGTGTTCCCGGCCATAGGCCAGGATCCGGGCCCACAGGCGGTTCATGATGGCCTTCCGGCGGTAATCCCTGTGCACGCAGGAACGCCCCAGCTCCAGGACCTCGCCGGGCAGCCGGCGGATGGACGCAATATCAAACTCCCCTTCCGCATAAAAGCGGCCTTGCGGCCCCAGGCGGGAACGCCGCAAAAGACGGTACGTCCCGATCGTCGCACCCGTCTGCCGATCCACGACAATAATATGGTCGCAGAGCGCGTCAAAAGGGTCCACGTCGATCCCCTCGTCGTGGACACAGGACAAACGACACCCCATCTCTTCCACGAAGACCTGGTACCTTAAGCGTTGGGCGGAACGCACTTCCTCGGAGTTCTCTGCCAGCTTGATCTCGAAATGTTTCATGACCGGGGAGGGATCCTCGGCCACCAGCGAGGCGTCTGGTCCCGATACGTCAGGTAGACGACGCCAAAACGCCGCGCGAGCGAACGTTCCTCAACGATCACAAAGAGGTGCATCGCCAGAAAGACCAGGCCCGCGTAGATGAGGACGCCATAGGACCCCAGGACGAGGGCGTTACCGAATAAAAAGAGGACGGTCCCCAGTACCATGGGGTTGCGCACGTACCGGTAGGGCCCCACGATGACCAGCCGCTGAGGATGGACAAAGGGCAGCGGCGTGCCCTCTCCGACACGGATAAAGAGCATCACGCACCAGACGGCCAGCGCATACCCCAGCGTCCCGAAGACACCCCCTACCCAGCGCCACGCACCCAGAGAGAACTTTCCGATGTGGGGGTCGCAGAACCGGAAGATGAGGTACGGCCCGCCCATCCACAGACACATGATGAACGAGCCGCCGACGGTAAAGGTCAACAGCGCCCGGTTGCGCTCTCTGGCATCCTTCAGATCGATCATAGCGTCACGACCCCTTGACCACGGCATGGAGGCTGTGTCGCCACCACGTGGCCAAAGGGCGTTGCGACAGGGTTCACGGCTCTTTGACGGTGGCGCGGATGATCTTCTGCGTCTCCTTGGGCCTGTCCTGCGCGCCGACCGGCACCTCGACGATCTTCTTGACGACGTCATACCCCTCCACGACCTCGCCGAAGATCGTGTGGCGCATGTTGAGCCACGGCGTGGGCACCACGGTGATGAAGAACTGACTGCCGTTGGTGTTGGGGCCGGCATTGGCCATGGCGAGGATCCCTGGCTTATCGAACGTCACGTCCGGTGAGACCTCGTCCTCGAAACCCTTACCCCAGATCGACGCGCCGCCCGCGCCCGTTCCCGTCGGGTCGCCGCCCTGGACCATAAAATTCTTGATCACGCGATGAAACGCGATGCCGTCGTAATACCCCTTCTTCACCAGCCCCAGGAAGTTCTCGCAGGCCTTGGGCGCCGCGTCCGGGAACAACTTCACGGTGACTATCCCCTGGTTCGTCTCCAAAACCACCATCGGCTCGTCCTCTCCGGCGCGCGCGACGCCCTCTCCCATCGTTGTCATGAATAACCCGGCCAACAGAAAAATACCCCATGTCTTCATGTGCCCTCCCTTGTCCTCGACACCCACGGTTCGGCGTGGACGCTTGGCGCGCCCCCGGGCCGCCTCACCCTCTCGGCGGTCGCCCCATTCGCGTGCATCGCTCGTCATCCAAGCTCAATGTGGCCGCTTCCGCGGCCCCGGCCGGCCTCACATCTTGAGCCGTCGCGCTCACCGGTCGGCCTTATTCGGCCGACCAGCGCCCCTTCCGTTGCGCGCGGATGGGCCGCCCCGCCTCGGCCGACCAGCGCCCTTTGCCGCGAGGATCTTATCGATCTCCGAAAACTGGATAGGTTTATGCACGAACAGGTCCCCGCCCATGCCGTGGAGCATCTCGTCATTCACCGAAGGAAATCCCGAGATGATGACGATCACTGCCCCGGGGTTGTTGCGCCGGGCCGACTCCAAGAGCTCCAGCCCCGTCAGCTCCGGCATGCTGCAATCAAGAAAGAAGAAATCGAACCGCTCCTTCTCGATCAGGTCACGGGCCTGTGCGCCGTCAAAGGCGACGTCCACGGCATACCCCCGCCGCTCCAGGTATCGCCGCAACGACGCACAGATATCCGAATCATCGTCTGCGATAAGGACTTTCGTCCTATCCCCCTCTGGACTCATGGGAATTATTTTACTCCGCCAGAGTCAGAATGCAAGAAGTTTGCCCCGTTCGGCACGCCTTTTGCCGAAGGGAAAATGACCCGGCGATCGGAATGTGCTATAATTAAGGTATGGTGAACAAACCCAGGCTCGAACAACGCCAAAAGGCCGTCTTTTCCCAGAGCCTGCGCCAGACGATCAAGGCGCTGGAGCTGCCGGTCCTCGAGCTCAGGCGGCTTGTTGAGGCCGAGCTTCAGGAAAACCCTGTCCTGGAAGAGGTCATCCCCACGTCCCCCGCCGAGACCCTCCCAGAACGCCTCAAGGCCGCCTCGGCGTCCGAGGACGAAAACGACTACGCGGGCTTGAGCCGGGAGGTCCTTCCCCGGGAGATCGCCAACTACGAACGGCCCGTGCCGGGGCCCAGAGAGACGCTGAACGAGACCCTCCTGCGCCAGCTGCGCATCAGCGCGCGGGACGAAAAACAGGTCGCCCTGGGCATGCACATCATCATGCACATCAACGAGAACGGCTACCTGATGGAAGAGATCCAGACGCCCGAGCCGCCCATCGCGTTCACCGAGGAAGAGTTCGAGGAGGCCCTGCGGCTCATCCAGACCTTCGACCCGCCCGGCGTGGGCGCGCGCAACCTCAAGGAGTGCCTCCTCATCCAGCTCCGGCGCCGCCAGGAAAAAGACCCGATCCTGCAGAACCTCATCGAAAATTATCTCGATGAGCTCGCCGAACACCACTTTGACAAGATCTGCCACAAGCTCAAGTGCAGCCGCGAGGGACTTGCCGAAAAGATCCACAGGATCCACAGCCTCGAACCCAAGCCCGGCCGGGCCTTCGCCTCGGACGAGGCGGTATACGTGATCCCGGACGTCACGATCGAGGAAAAAGACGGCGAGCTCGTCGTCATCACGGACGACGACAGGGTGCCGACCGTGCGCGTCAGCGCCTCCTATCGCGGCATGCTGCGCGCACGCACGGTGGACGACAAGACCAAGGACTTCATCCGCGAGAAGATCAGGAACGCCACGCGCCTCATCCACGCGGTCCAGACGCGGCGCGATACCATCCGCCGCGTCGTGGGGTTGATCGCCGATATCCAGAAAGAAGCGCTCCTGGAGGGCATGGAACGGCTCAAGCCCCTGACCCTGAAAGAGATCGCGGCCCGGACCAAGCTGCACGAATCCACGATCTCGCGCATCATCATGAATAAATACGTCCAGACGCCGATCGGCATCTTCCCCCTGCGCAACTTCTTTTCCACGGGGATCAAGAATACGCAAGGCGAGGACGTCTCTGCCGAGCGGCTCAGGTGCCGCATCCGCGAGATCATCGAAGAAGAAAACAAGACCCACCCCCTCTCCGACCAGACGATCGCCGAGATCCTGGCCGAATCCGAAAAGGTGAACATCGCCCGCCGCACCGTGGCCAAGTACCGCGAGGGCCTGCACATTCCCAGCGCCCCCAAGCGCCGCGCCGACCTCCTCAGCTGACACCCCCCTGTCCCGAATAGTGATGCAGCCATAGTAATACAGCCAGGCAACATCTCACTACCCTACTCGTAACTACTGATACAGGTACTGATGCAGGCAGGCAACATCTCACTACCCTACTCGTAACGACAGCGAGAAGTTAGCTGACTAGAGCAGGTGAATAGATAACGTCTGAGCATGTAAGGTAGTGAGAAGTTGCCTGGCTGCTGCTGGAAAGTCTACCGCTGGAGGGATTGGATGGCGACGGCGGCGAGGCCCGCGGCGCGGGTGACGAGCGCCAGGCTCGAGTCGTCGAACGCAACCGCCATCCGGCGGTCACTGGCGACGTTGAGGACGCCGAGCGCCGTGTCACCGGCTTTGATGGGCACGACGAGGGAGGAAAAGATCTGGGGCTGGGTGAGGCGGTCTGCGATGACGGGGTCGGAGCCGTCTTCGCTGATGAGGAACGAGCGCTTCTGCTCGAAGGCAAGGCCGGCCACGCCGGCGCCCGGCCGCACCCTGGTCCGGGCGACGACCTCCTCCGGTATCCCCTGCGCCGCGCGGATGCTCAGGACCTCGTTATCCTGGTCCCACAGCATCAGGGAGCCGCGATTGCCGTTGGTGACGTTCATCACCAAATCCAAAAAAAGCCTCAAGAATTCGTCCACGCCGTCGCGTCCCTCGCCGGCCTCGCCGCGAAAGACGCGATCGCTCACACCGCTACGCAGCTTATCCTGGATCGTCCACTTGCCGAAGGAAAGGTTCAGGAGGCGACCGGTCAGGTGCTCGACCATGTCGATGAAAGAACGGATGCCTTTATAGGAAAAGACGCGCAGCTCAAGCAAGAGACTCCACAGCTGGTCAAGGCTCATGTCGAGACGCTCGGCCGCCTCGGCATAGGCCACCTTCTCCCGGCGCTTCATGAAGATGATGGGGCCGATGATCATGTAGCCCAGGATGAGCGCCTCGCTGCGGGAACGGCTCACCTTCAGGGGGACGAGGTAATGCCGCAGGCCGGGCAGACAATCGAAGCTCAGCTCCTCATCGACGATCCCCTCACCGCCTAGGAACATCGGCAGGCACGACAAACACAGGGCGGCGCGTCCGGAAGCGTTCCTGCCGGTCTCGGCGCACAGGCTCGGCGCGTGGCTCATCTGCGTCAGGAAGCTCCCCTGCGGGTCCACGGTGCGGATCGAGACGTTCGCCACCTCGCCAAAGCTGTCCTGCATCTCCTGCAGTTCGCGCGGGCCGATCAGGTCCGTCAAGACCGGCTTGCCGTTGGGCAGGTCCCGTCGGGTCGTCACGACGTCCTCTTCCTGCTCACATCGATGCCGAACTGGCTCATCTTCTTATACAGGGTCGTGCGGTTGATGCCCAGGGCCCTGGCCGCCTCTTTCTTGTTCCACCCGGCCCGGTCGAGCGCGTCAACGATGAGCTTTCTCTCCGGGTCCCGCAGCGCGTCCTTGAGCGAGCCGCCGTTGGTGCCGGCCGTCCCCACGGCCGGCGCCAGCTTTTCTGCCGAGTTCAAAATATTCTCGGGCAGGTCGCCGGTCTGGATCATGACCCCGCGCGTCAAGACGCACGCCCGCTCGATGGCGTTCTCCAGTTCCCGGATATTCCCCGGCCAGGAGTAACCGAGCAACTTCTGCAGGGCCTCATCGCTGATGCCGTTGATGGTCTTCTTCAGATCCCTGGCATGCTTCTCGATGAAGTGCTCGACCAAAAGCGAGATGTCTTCCTTGCGGTCGCGCAGGGGCGGGATCTCGATGGAGATGATGTTGAGACGGTAATAAAGGTCGTTGCGGAACTTGCCGTCACGGATCAACTCTTCCAGGTTCTGGTTGGTCGCCGCGACGATGCGCACGTCGGCCTTGCGCGTCCTGGTCTCGCCGACGCGCTCGAACTCCCCTTCCTGCAGGACGCGCAGGAGCTTGACCTGCAACGCAGGCGTGAAGGCGTCGATCTCGTCCAAAAAGATCGTCCCGCCCTCCGCAGACTCGAAACGGCCCACGCGGTCCCTGATGGCGCCGGTAAAAGCACCCTTCACGTGGCCGAAGAGCTCGCCCTCAAGCAGCGTCTCGGGCAGGGCCCCGCAGCTCACCTCGACGAACGGCCGCTGTTCGGCGCCCGGCGCGCTGAGGTGGATGGCGTGGGCGACCAGCCGCTTGCCGGTGCCGCTCTCACCGCTGATCAGGACCGTGGTCTTCGTGGCGGCGACGACCCCGATCAGGTCGTAGATCTTCTGCATCTTCAGGCTCTTTCCGATGATATCGCAGCACTTCTGACGCTGGACGCTCTCCACCTTCATGCGCAGATACACGTTCTCATCGAGGAGCTTCTTCTTCTCGGCGATCCGGCTGATGACCATCTTGATCTCGTCATCGATGATGGGCTTGGTGATGTAATCGACCGCGCCCAGCCGCATCGCTGCCACCGCCGTGTCGATGCTGCCGAAACCCGTCACCATGATGACGTTGACGCCCGGGAACTGCGCCTTCACCGCCCTCAGGAGGTCCAGGCCGCTCATGCGCGGCATCTTCATGTCCGAGATGAGGATGTCGTAAGGGATCTCCTTGAGGCGCCTGAGCGCCTCCGTGCCCTCCTCGACGCTGCTGCACGCGTAGCCCTCAAAAGACAGGACCTCGCACAGCGAACGGCGCACGAGCGCGTCGTCGTCAACCACCAATATGCGGATACCGTTTTGGCTCATTTGACCCCGAAACCCCGTTTCCAAACCCCGTTTCCAAACCCCGTTTCCAAAC
>CAZUQR010000024.1:0-16013 GCA_964622605.1 uncultured Planctomycetia bacterium | reverse complement strand
AAACCCCGTTTCCAAACCCCGTTTCCAAACCCCGTTTCCAAACGGGGTTTCAAATTAATAGGCCGCCGCCACCGCCGCCACCACCAGGGGCAGGCGGACCGAAAAGGTCGTGCCTAGGCCCGGCACGCTCTCGACGTCGATCCTGCCGCCGTAACGCTGGACGACCTCGAAACAGATCGGCAGCCCCAGGCCCACGCCCTTGCCGATCGCCTTGGTCGTGTAAAACGGCGTGAAGATCTTCTCCTGCGCCTCCTGGTCCATGCCTGTGCCGGTGTCGCGGAACGCGATGAGGATATGCCCGTTGTCGCGGGCCGTCCTGATCGTCAGCGTCCCGCCCTCGGGCATGGCGTCGAAGGCGTTCTTGATCATGTTCGAAAAGACGCGGCACAGCCCCTTGTCCTGGATGCGGGGCAAGAGCTCGTCGTATTCTTTCTGGATCCGGACGTTGCCCGCGAAGAGGCCGTGGCGGAAGAGCGACAACGCCTCCTCGACCGCCGCGTTGACGTCGACGACCTCGCGCCGCTCGCTGTCCTTGAGCTGCTGGGAGAACTCCAAAAGCGACCGGGTGATCTTGTTCATCCTCGTCAAGCCGACCTTGATCTCATCGAGATACTCCCGGGCGACATTCTTCTCGGGGTCTTTCTCGATCAAGAGGTTCGTGTAGCGCGTCACGGCGTCCAGCGGGTTGTTGATCTCGTGCACGATGCCGCCGGCCAGACGCCCCAGGGACGCGAACTTCTCCAAAAAGAGCCGTTCCTGCCGACTCTTCTCCTTCTCGTCCTTGAGCGCCTTGATCTCCCCGGCGAGCTTGCCGCAACGCAGCTCCACCTCGATGACCTGCGCCATCAGCCGGCTCACCAGACACGCCAGCTCAAAGTCTCCGTCACAAAAGGCCCCGCCCGTCTTCTTGTCCGAGATGTTCACGACGCCGAGCAGGCCCTCGGGGCTCGTCAGCGGCACGCAGATAAAGGAATTCGTCAGATAACGGTGGAACGGCTGGGGGGAGAAACGGGGGTCTTTGTGGATGTCCTTGACCAGGACCGCCTCGCGCCGGTTCGCGACGCTCCCGGCGATGCCGTCGCCCAGGCGCTGGCGCATGCCGGTGAACTGGACCTTCTTCTCGTTCAGGACGGCGTTCAGGACCAACTCCTGGCGTTCGCCGTCAAAGACGAAGAGCGATGCGGTCTCGGCCTGCAGGAGCGTCTTGAGCCGCATCAGGGTATCATTCAAAAGATTTTTATTAAGTTCCGATAGGCTTACCTTTGTCATACGAACCCCCAATTTTTCGTACCCCCGGTTACATTCTGTCGATAATGATGGTGGCTTTCTGGGCGAGCTTGGATTCGGGATAGTCGGAGACGATCTTCTGTAATTCCTCCTTCGCCTTCTCCTTGTCCCTGAGCTTGTTGGAGTAGATGAGCGCCTTTACCCACAGCGCCTCTTCAGGATTGAAGTCCGGATAATCACGCGTCAGCTTGTCGAGGCTGTCGAGGGCATCCAGCCACCTCTGCCCCTCGATATAGGAACGCGACACCAGCCCCTGCAAGACAAAATCTCCCTTTTCTTGTTCGGTATCGGCCTTCAGGTTCGTGTAGTACGCCACGGCCTGGTCGACGGCCGCGCCGACCTTGTCCGGCGCCGCCTTCTCCTTGAGGTAGTGGCGGATGACGTAGAGCGGCAGGTCAAGGCTCTTGGCCGAAAACGGAAACGTGTTCATGATGAACTTGTACTCGGCCTCCGCCTGCGGCCAACTCTGTTCCACCTCATAGGTATTGCCGATGGCAAAGTGCGCCTCGGCGCAGAGGTTGCCCTTCTCCTCACAATCGAGCGTCAGCTTCTTGTACTGCGCCCGCGCCTCCTCAAAATTGCCGCGCACGAGATACAGGTGGCCGATGCTGAACTCCGCCTGCACCTCGAGGACCGAACCCCGATACTCGGAGGCGATCTTGCGGTAGGCCCCGACCGCCTCCTCGAACTGCATCGGCGGCGTGGACCTGGGGTTCTTGAAAACCCTCTCGGCGAGCTTGTGCGCCTTGTACATCTTGCGCTCGGCCCTGAAGCTCGGACCCTCGCAGCCCAGGAGCCCCGTCACCGACAGCGCCAAAAGGACCGTCAAGAGTTTAGGCATCCGTAAAAGTTTACGCATCCGTCGCCTCGATAAAGAAGAGGGTCGTGGCCACCGTCACCAGCGCGTCCACGATGAAGGTCGCGATCAGAACGCCGACAAAGAGGACGAAGACGATGGACTCGGGGCCGAACTTGTCGGCCAGGGTGTTGGTGTTGCTGCGCACGATCGTCACGGGGATATACAGGAGCATCGGCACGCCCACCAGGACGAGCGTCCGCAGGGCGTTCTTCGCGAATAAGACCACGCCGCTCCACAGGGCGGCGAGGAACTTTTTGCCTTTAATAACGATGAACGGGATGGAGAAAACGAAGAAGCCCTGGAGGATGACGGCCAGCAAAAACAGGAACGTGGGCAGGATCACCTCGAACCACGGCCGCGGGCCCAGGAACAGGAGCTTCGCCTTGCCGTGGAAGAGCGCGGCCAGGAGCAGCTGCGGCTGTTTCATCGCGTAGTGCACCGCGACGTATAAGAGGAGCATCAATAAAAAGAGGGACACGTAGCGTCCCATGGATTGACGAAAGGCCTTTCTGAGCGAGACCCTCCTGTCACTTTCCACCTGCAGGATGATGAGGCACGCCATCGCGGTCGTCACCCCGCCGACGAAGACCCCCGCGGCCATCTTGGCATAATAAACGAGCCGCGGCAGCAACTCGTAGATATAGGGATAGTGAAGAAAAACGCCGCCCCAGATGCGCTGGATGAGCGGCGCCATGATCTTGTTGACGGGAAAGTGAGGACTGTTGGCCAGGATGAAGAGCTGGACGATCTCGACCGCCGCCAGGACGGCGAAGGGGACGAGGACGCGCGGCTCAGAGACGACGAGATTGACCGCCGCTCTCCAAATCGCGACGACACTGATCTTTTTTCCTTTGATCTCTTCGGGGGACGTCATGTGCTCCATTAAAGAGTGAGACCCCATATTTAGGTAAGGTGCAAAAATATAACATATGATTACGATTTTGTCAAGAGCAAAAGTGTATATAGTTTAAAGGGTTAGGTGTGAGGGAACGAAGCCGTCACTCGTTATCGGGGATGAGCTCCGCAACGCGCTTCTGGAGCCCCTTTGCGACGGCGACATAGGGATCTCCGGAGACCCCCAGGCCCAGGGCCTGCGGGTCGACGACGGGGCCCACGTGGACTCTCACCCGGCCGGGAAGAGGCAGGGGCCGGCTGCGCGGCCAGACCTTAAAGACCCCTTCAAGATAAAAGGGCAGGACACGGACGCCGGACTCCTTGATGAGGATACCCACGCCCTTGCGGAACTCCTTGATCTTGCCGTCACCCGAACGCTGGCCCTCGGGAAAGTAAACGACGTTCTTCCCGTTTGCCAAGAGGTAACGGCAGACGCGCAACGTCTCGGCCATGTCGATATTTATATCGATGGGGATCAGCCGGAAGAAGCGCACGGCCCAGGCGACCAGGGGCTTGTTGAAGATCGCGCCGAATCCGACAAAGTAGGTGTTGAGGATCGCGCGGTTGGGCATCGCGCACAAAAGATAAAAACCGTCGATGAAAGAGACGTGGTTACAGACAACGATATAGGGACCCTCTTCCGGGACGCGCTCCTTGTTCTTGACGCGCACCGAAAAGAAGACGCGCATCAGGAGCTTGAGGACCCACGCCATGATATAGGCGATGACGCGCTCGTAGGCGTCAAAAGACAATTTGAGGCGCTCGAGGCTCCTGGCGTTGGGCGGCTCTCTCAAGACCTGCGACCAAAAGACGGTCTCGTCTCTCTTGATGATGCCCTCAAAAACGCTTTCCGGCAGGGCCTGGTGGGCCTTGTTGATGAGGTCGCGCACCGTGCGCGCCTCGAAGAGCTCGAGGGCCAGCGAATCATCGATGCCGACCTTGACCAGCTCCTGGAGCGAGCTCAACAGCTCGATGCGGCCCAGCGAATCCAGCCCCAGATCAAGCTCCAGGTGATCATCCAGGTGGACCTCGCGGTCCAGGAGGCGGCCCAGGTGCTTCAAGGCGGTCTCTTCAAAAGGCGTCAGCGTCTCCTCTTTACGCTCTTTGATGTTTTCCATGTACCCGCCGGCCGCGTACTTCTCTTCGATCTGATAACGGATGAGCTTGCCCAGACGCGTGCGCGGCAGCGACTCCGGCGTCAGGACAAAACCGCGGATGCGCTTGTAGGCGGGCAGTTTCTGCGAATAGGTGTCGAGCTCCCAGCGGATCTTGAAACCGATGTTGACGTGCTTGTGCGCGCGCAGGAGGTCCTCGTCGGGGACGATGACCGCGACCAGGTGCCCGGCCTCCTGGCCGCCATGCGGATACAGGACACACAGCTCCTTGATATAGGGGCTTGCGCCGTAGTGGGCCTCGACCTCTTCGGGATTGATCTTCTTGCCGTTCGGCAGGACGATGATCTCGTTCTTGCGGCCCGTCACGTAGACGTAGCCGTCCTTATCGAGGGTGCCCAGGTCTCCGGTGAAGAACCATCCGTCCTGCAGGACCTTTTTCGTCAGCGCCGGCGCACGGTAGTAGCCGAGCATCACGTTGCCGCCGCGCACCGCGAGCTCACCGTACCCGTCTTCCCCGCGCTCGACGACCTTCACCGTCACGCCCGGCAGGACCTTGCCCACCGAGTCATACTTGGCGGCGTTCATCGGGTTGAAGGTCACGACGGGCGCCGTCTCCGTCAGGCCGTAGCCCTCGACGACCGGCAGGCCCCAACGGAAGAAACTGCGCGCGACCTCCGGCTCGAGCTTGGCGCCGCCGCTCGCCATGAAACGCAGGTGGCCGCCCATCGTCTCGTGGAGCCTGCGCAGGACGTTCTTGGTGACGTTGCGGCCGCTCAGGCGCGAGACGAGCGCGCAGACGTCCATCACGCGGTCCACCGACCACGTGACGAGACCGCCGAACTTCTTGATGCGCTCCGCGATGGTGCGCGCGATGAGCGCGTAGAGCTGGGGCACGCCCACGAAGACGGTGACGCGGTTCTCCTGGAGCGCCGCGAAGATCTCGTGGTGCATCAGGCTCTGCAGGTAGACCGCCGTCGCGCCGCCCAGGAGCGGCACGAGACACGTGACCATGAAGGGATACGTGTGGTGGAGGGGCAGGACCGAAAGGATGACGTCGTCGGACCGCAGGAGATGGACGGCGCGGATGGAGGCGACGTTCGACAGGATGTTCGCGTGCGTCAGCATCACGGCCTTGTGCGCCGATGTCGTGCCCGACGTGTAAAAGAGCGCGGCGAGCTTGTGCGCCCCGTAGTCCGCGGCCGGCGGCGGCCCGACGGCCTCCCCGGCCAGCTCTTCCCACGGCATGTCGAGGAAAAAAGGCACCTCGACCGAGACGTCGCCCAGGATCTCGCTCAGGGCCACGCCGAACTTCTCCTGTGTCACCAAAAGCTTGATGTGGGCGTGCCCCATGATCTGTCTGACCTCTTGAGGAGACATCTGCGCGTCGATGGGCACGGCCACGGCCTGAAGGGACATCGCCGCGAAGAAGGCCGCCGGCCAGTCCGGGCCGTTGCTCAACAAGAGCGCGACGCGGTCGCCCGCCTTGATGCCCCGGCGCCAAAAGACGGCGCGCAGGCCGCGCACGCGCTCCAGGAGCTGGCCATAGGTCAGCGTCTCGTATCCTTCCTGTTTTTTGAGCTTGACGGCGACGTCGGCGGGATGCGCCCGGCAGCTCTCTTCGAAGGCTTGGAAGATGTTGGGGGCCATGGCTAAGCCTTGGTGAGGTTCAGAGCTTCGGCTGCAACTGCGGTTCCAGGTGCTCCATGAAGTAGTCGTAGAACTGCGGGAACTTCTCGTGGACGTTCTTTTCAAGCTCCACGATGTCCGCGAGGTACGGCGTGACGAGACCGTAGAAGTCCACTTCGGGGCCGATCGGGTCGAAGACGAAGCCGTGGATCTTCAGGAGGGTGCGCAGGGTCTTTTCCATGAGGGCATACCAGTAGCGGATGCCCAGGCGCTTGGACTCGTGGTACATCTCGCGGTAGAGCCCGAAGGCCATCGGCCGCACGCGACGCATGAAATACTGCCCCTTGTCCCGGACCGCCACGTCCTGGGCCTGGGGCTCATAGTAAAGACCGTCCTGGGCCCTGCGGCGGTAGAGCTTGCTGATCGTCAGGCGCGAGATCTCGGCGCTCTTTCGCGGGGATACCTTGAGCGGGTCGACGTCCAGCGTCGGGCAGTGCTCCTCGATGGGGAACTTCCGGGAGGACGGCAGGATCAGGCGCACGGAACCGACGAGGCGCCCCTCGAGGTCATAGGCGCCGAAGTGCACCGAGTGCCTGTCGTATCCGTCGGTCTCGATGCCGTCGGGATAATCCTTGGGGTCGATGAAGTGGCACTCGTTGCAGTAGACCTGATACCGCAGCCGGTAGACCTCCTCCATCACCCCGGGCGAGGTGATGTGCCGGAATTCAAACGTCTCAGGCTGCAGCGTCGTCATTGCTGGACTTCCTCAAAACCGACCGCCGTTACAGGCGCGGTTTTATCTATGTAGATACCCCCGCGCATGCGCGGGGCACTCAAAGCAGCTATTAGGCAACCGCTGAATTAATCCGAAATCCTATAATGGGCGTTTCTGCCCTTCCCTACCAGCTCGATCAGTTTTGCATCTATTAATTTAGTGATCTCTTTGAGTACCGCTTGACGTGTTATGCCGAACATATCTCTCAAATCTTTATTGCCAACCTTATCTTTTTTTTGGATCCGCTCTAAAATTTTTATCTGCTTCTGAGTTAATTCGATCCTTTCCCCTTTTTCTATCTTTGGAGAAAGTCCTGTTTTTTCAATAAAGTCTTTGACCTTGTCTATCGAATACAAAACACCTTCTGTAAAATACTCAAGCCATTCAGCAATATCGCCTTTTCTTGTCTGGGCTGTTTTCAATGCTGCGTAATAGGCAGCCCTGTTTTCGTCATAATAATCATCAAGGGCGAAAAATCTTCGATGATCGAAGCCGCTTTTATATAAAACCAATGCTGCGATTAATCGAGCTGTCCTGCCATTGCCATCAATAAACGGATGGATCCTTGCGATTTCGTAATGGACAATACCTGCAAGAATCACAGGATTGATCTCTTGTATCTTGGTTGAATTGAGCCAATCCAGGAACTCGGATACCAGCCGCGGCACATCCTTTGTTTTGGGAGGCAGATACTCTACAATCTCCTTGAAACTTGTTCCATCAAAGATACGCCTGCCTACAAAAACCTGACGATTTCTAAAGACACCGCAATCTTTTTTATCCCGCAGGGTGCCGGTAGTAAGAGTCTCGTGGATCTCAAGCAAAAGTTTAATGTTCGTTAGCTTCTTATTTGCGTATTCGGGGATCGAATCTAATGCTTTGAGATAATTTAAAACTTCCTTTTTATCTTTTTCTGTGGCTATAACATCTTTATTCTCCGCTAAAGCGGCAACCTGCTCAAGCGTTAAGTTATTCCCCTCAATACTCGTGGATGAATGAGCGTTATGGATCCGAGCTTCTTTTTTTAACTTCAACTCCCACTTAGGTATGAGCTTTGACTGTTCGATAACCTCTCTACCCGCCATAATACGGGAGATATTGTTAAGGATTTTATTGGTGATCTTATATTTTGGCTCAAAGGGCATAGCACTATTATAGCCAATGACAACCTAAATGACAACCTGAATGACAACCGATTATTCAGGGACTTTAGGGCCTGTAACTCCTGCTTTATATGCTGTTTCAGGATCCCTATCAGCGGCCCAAGCAATTAATTTTATATTTCGTATCCTTGGGGGTCGATGAAGCGGCACTCGTTGCAGTAGACCTGATACCGCAGCCGGTAGACCTCCTCCATCACCCCGGGCGAGGTGATACGCCGGAATTCAAACGTCTCAGGCTGCTGTGTCGTCATTGCTGGACTTCCTCAAAACCGAAGGGCTGGCTGTAGAAGAGCTCGTGGCGGTCCATGGCGCTGACGTCGATCATGTAGGGCGCGACCCGGCCGAAGTAGTCGATCTCGGGGCCGACCTGGCGGAAGACGAACCCGTGGAGCCTGAGCAAGAGCCGTAGCGGCCGCTCCATCAGGGCAAGGCAATAACCGATCTGCTGCTCGAGGCACTCCACGTACATGAGGTGGCACAACCCCAGGGTGACCGGGCTGACCTTGCGGATGATACTGCTGGGCCTCTGCGCAAGGCCCGCAGGCCCGCCGGGTCCCCCCGAAGAGAGGCTCCGGCGAAACTCCTTGCTGATCGTCAGGCGCGAGATCTCGGCGCACTCTCCCCGCAAAGGCAGACTCTCACCCAGGGCGAGGGTCGGGATGCGCTCTTCGATCGGAAAGACGGGGCACTCTGAGAGGATCAGGCGAACGGCGCCGACCAGCATGCCGGCCTGGTCAAAGGCGCCGAAGTGGATGGCAAAATCGTCAAACGCGTCCTTCTCCGCACCGTGCGGATACTCGGACTCGCTCAAAAACCGCCGCTCTTTGCAGTAGACCTGATACCGCAGCCTGAAGACGTCCTCGAGGAGATCAGGCGAGTCGATTTTTCTGAAAAACATGCCTTCTGAATCAAACATATTCATATTCAAAATAGCATACCCTATCTGATTGGTCAACTTGACTTTTTAACCCGGCAAAATATAATGGTATAATGGGTTATATGAAACATCCCGGTCGGATCCGTGTTGCCTTAATAGACCCCGCCTGTGACGGGGTCATTCCCCATGATCAGGAAGGGCGGATGAAAAACGGCGCCCTCCTCTCCCGTATCCTGACCCTCCCCTCCCGTATCCTGGCCCTTGCCTCCCTTATCCTGGCCCTCCTCCTGTGCCCCACGGTCCAGGCACGAAAGGTCTCGCCTGCGGCCGCTCCTGCGGCCGCCGTGCAGACCCAGGAAGAACAGAACGCCAAAGAGATCGTCAAGCGCTCGGATGACCTCATGCGCGGACAGACGCAACAGGGCCACTATACCATGACCGTCATCACGCCCAGCTGGCGGCGACAGCTGGAGATCCGCGTCCAGAGCAAGGGACGCGACAGGATGCTCTTGAAGATCCTCTCCCCGGCCAAGGAGAAGGGCATCACCACGCTCCGCGTCGGCAACGAGATGTGGAACTACCTGCCCCAGGTGGAGCGCACGATCAAGATCCCGCCCTCCATGATGCTCCAGCCCTGGATGGGCAGCGACTTCGCCAACGACGACCTCGTCAAGGAAAGCAGCATCGTCGAAGACTACGACCACGTCATCATCGCAAGGAAGACCATCAAAGGGATGCCGCTGGTGCGCATCCAGCTTGTGCCTAAGCCCCGCGCCGGCGTGGTCTGGAAGCGGCGCGTGATGGTGATCGACACACAGACATTCGTGCCCCTGCGCGACGAGTTCTACGGCAAGGACGACGAACTCGTCAAGGTCCTCTCCTACCGCGACGTGCGCCGGGTCGGCGGCCGCCTCATCCCCACGCGCTGGGAGATGGTCTCCGAGATAAAACCGGGCCGCCGCACCATGATTGAAGTCAGCGACGACCTGGTATATAATGAACCTATCGACGACGGCGTCTTCACCCTGCAGAACATCAAGAATTGACGCTTACGAAGAAACTGTTTGAGACCGCTAAAGCCTAACTCATGACGATCTTCATCCGCATCGCCTGGCGCAACGTCGTTCGCAACCCCGCCCGCTCGCTCATCACGATCGGCGCCGTGGCCTTCGGCCTGGCCGCCCTCATCTTCCTCAAGAGCTTCGTCACCGGCGCCGACCACCAGATGGTCGCCAACTACACGGACCTTTTTATCGGCCACATCCAGATCCATAAGCTGGGCTTTCAGAAAAACATGGGCCTGGACAAAAGCATCAACAACCCCTATAGCCTGGCCCGTTCGCTCCTGGACGTGCCCAGTGTCAAGGCCTGGTCCCCGCGCGTCAAAGACTTCGCGCTCGTCTCCTCGGCCGAGAACTCGGCCGGCGTCCTCCTGATGGGGATAGACCCGATCAACGAGAGGCACCTGTCGACCCTGCACGAGCGCGTGCGCGCCGGCCGCTGGCTGGAAGAAGGCGACGACGACAAGATCGTCATCGGCAGGCAGCTCGCCGAAAACCTGAGCGTCGGGCTCGACGACAAGATCGTCGTCATGAGCCAGGGCGCGGACGGCAGCCTGTCGGCCAGCGCCTTTACGGTCGCGGGTCTCCTGGATGCGGGCGGCGAAGAGGTCGACAAGAGCCTGGCCGTCATCACCCTGAGCGCGGCCCAGGACCTCCTCGTCTTAAACCGGAAGATCTCCGAGATCGCCATCAAGGCCACGTCCCTGGAAGAAGTCGACCGGACCGTCAAGGCCCTGCGCGACAAAATAGACGGCCAGCAATTCGAGGTCCTGAGCTGGAAAGAGATATCACCGATGACGTATCAGTGGCTGCAGTTCGACCAGGTCTTCACGGGCCTGATCCTGGTCATCGTGCTCCTGATCGTCTCGACGGGCATCCTCAACACGATCTTGATGAGCGTCCTGGAGCGCAAGCGCGAATTCGGGATCATGACGGCCCTGGGCACCAAGCCCGACCAGATCGTCTTTCTCGTGGCGATGGAATCGTTCATCCTGGGCTCGGTCGGCGCCCTGGCCGGGGGCCTGGCCGGCTACGGCCTGTCGCGGTTCTTCGGCGCCCGCGGCATCGACCTGTCGGCCATCTCGGACGCCCTCAACAGTTTTTACATCGGCTCGGTCATCCACCCGAAGGCCGACCTCGCCTCGGTGGGATTATACGTCGGCGTGATCCTGGTCGTGAGTGTCGCCGTTTCGATGGTGCCGGCGCACCGCGCCGCCCGGCTCAAGCCGGTCGACGCCCTCGCCGGCTGATAGAGTAATAGAGGAAAACATGGGCTTAGCCGTAGAAGTCACAAACGTTTCGCGCACGTACCGTCCCAAGGGCTCGACGATCGAGGCCAAGGCGCTCGACGGGATCAGCCTGAATATCCAGGAAGGCGACTTCGTGGCGATCGCGGGGCCGTCGGGCTCGGGAAAGACGACGCTCCTGAACCTCATCGGCGGGCTCGACTATCCGACGAGCGGCGACATCATGGTCGACGGCGTCTACGTCAACAAGCTCAGCCAGGTGCAGCTGGCTGAGTTCCGCCTGAGGAAGATCGGCTTTGTCTTCCAGGCCTACAACCTCATCCCGACCTTGACGGCCCTGGAGAACACCGAATACGTGGCCTTCCTGCAGGGCGCGACACGCCAACACCGGGAACACGACGCCATCAGCATCCTGAAAGACCTGGGCCTGGACGGCTACACCGGCCGCAAGCCCGCCCAGCTGAGCGGCGGCCAGCAGCAGCGCGTCGCGGTCGCGCGCGCCGTCCTCGCCCGCCCCAAGATCATCCTGGCCGATGAGCCCACCGCGAACCTCGACTCGCGCACCGGCGAGGGCCTGATGGACCTCATGTTCCGCATGAACAAGAACTTAGGCATGACCTTCATCTTCTCCACGCACGACAGGATGGTCATGGGCAAGGCCACGACCCTCATCAAGCTCCACGACGGCCGCATCGAGGCATAGATCCGAGGCATAGATCATGGAAACTGTTTCCCATCGGACAGACCACCCTGTGAGCAAACCGTTTCCCAACCCATTCGGATGCCTCGCGGCCGCCGGACGCCTTGCGGCCGCCGGCCTCCTCCTCCTTTTGGCCGTCCCGGCCTCCGGATGGTGCCGGACCGTCGATGCGGCCTCCGCCGTCGATGCGGCCTCCGCCGTCGATGTGGCCTTCGCCGCCGATGTGGCCTCCGCCGCCGATGTGGCCTCCGAGACCATCCTCAATCGTTTCTCCGGCTATTACAAGATGCTCGCCTCCTTCTCCAAGACGGCCGGGACCAAAGAGGGCTTCTTCAGCATCCTCCAGCGGGGCCGCCTCACCTGGGAACCGCAGATAAACGCCCACTGGGACGCCCAGATCACCGTCGACAACGAACTCCTCCTCCACGACTTCGCCCACACGCCGGAGTTCACTCTCCTGCGCCGGAAAGACTACAAGGACCTCGCCTTCTGGGACACGGACAGGACCGTCACGGACAAGGACCACATCTTCTTCCGATACGCGGTGTATCGCGCCTTCCTCACCTGCCACGGGGAGGATTTCCGCGTGACGATGGGCAAACAGCTCGTGGACTGGGGCCGGATGCGCTTCTACAGCCCGCTGGACATCTTCAACCAGCCGCTCCCGTCGGACATCGAACCCCAGGAGCGCGTGGGCTTTGACGGGTTCAACGTCGAGCTCTTCGGCGGGGACTTCTCGGGCCTGAGCTTCGTCTTCGGCCCCGGGGAAGACGAGGAAGGCACGAGCTTCGGCGTCCGCGGCTACAAGAAAATAGGCACCTATGACCTCTTTCTCATCGCGGCCGACCATCAGGACGACCTGGTCTTCGGCCTGGGGTGGGACGGCTACCTCAAGGACGCGGGGTTCCGCGGCGAGCTCACCTACACGAAAGACGGCGGCGACGAGGGGCTGCGGGTCGCCCTGGGGTGCGACTATAACTTCGGCACCAAGACCTACGTCGCGGCCGAGTACTTTTACAACGGCCTGGCCAACGGCGATACCGGCGCCTTCTCCGGCTCCCTGAGCGAACAACGCCGCCGGCTCTCGCTTCAAAAGAACCTCATCGGCATCATGGCCACCTACGACCTGACGCCCCTGATCAAGCTCAAGGGGACGATCCTGTGCGACATCGACGGAGAAAGTGCCTTCCTGAACCCGGAAATACGCTACAACGTCCGCGAGAACCTGGACGTGGCGGCCGGCGCCCAGCTCTTCGTCGAGCGGGCCGATAGCGAATTCGCCGGCTACGAAAACCTGTTCTACATCGAAGCCAAACTCTTCTTCTAGGGAGACGCTATGTTTGAAAATCTCTACGCCCAACTGACGGACCGGAACGCCGGCCTTGTGACTGAAGTGGAACAAAAGACGCTCAAAGAGACCACCGTCGCGGTCTTCGGCCTGGGGGGCCTGGGCGGCGTCATCGCCGAGGTCCTGACGCGTGCCGGCGTGGGATCGCTTAAGATCATCGACAACGACAAGTTCGAGCCGACCAACCTCAACCGCCAGATCTTCTGCTTCCGCGACACCGTCGGGAAACTGAAGACCGAAATCGCCGAGGCGTTCTTAAAGAAGATCGACTCGCAGCTCAAACTCCAGGCCTTCACCCAGGTGACCGAGGAGAACATCGACAAAATTTTGAAGGACGCGGCGGTGGCGGTGCTCGCCATCGACAGCGCCAAGCCGTGCCTCATCATCAGCCGCGCGGCGAGGCGGCTCGGCATCCCGCTGGTCGAGGGATGGGCGATCCCGTACGGCAACGTGAGGGTCATCACCCGGGACACGCCTTCGCTGGAGGAGGTCTACGGCTTCCCGACGATCGGCAAAGAGGTCAAGGACATCACGGACGAAGAATACCTGCAGCTCAAGATCACCATGCTGGCGCGCATGAAGAAGATCGAGGGCGTCGAGACGTTCTATCCGCCCGCGGCCGTCGAAAAGATCCGGGCGGGCCGCATTCCGTCTTTTGCGCCCATCGTGTGGCTGACCGCGGTGCTGATGAGCCTGGAAACCATCAAGATTACCCTAAAGTGGGGAACGCTTGCGCTCGCCCCGCACTTTGCGCTCTTCAACCCTTTCAACGGCACCATCCCCGAACAGGAGACCTAACAAATGGATATCATCAATACGCATATCCATCTCATCGAGATCGACAGGGTCATGCAAGAAAAAGAGAAATACCTCGGTTTCCTGGAGAGCATCGCGTCCTTCAAGCGAATCCAGGAAACGATCCCCCTCCTTTCACTTGAGACGGTCTTGGGCCAGATGAACGAGGCCGGCATCGCCAGGGGCGTCCTCTTCGCCTGTGAAGCGCCGATTCTGTACGCCTCCAACGAATTCGTTGCCGAGACCTGTCGCAAACACGGCGACAGGCTCACCGGCTTCGCCTCCGTCAACCCCAAAAGGAAAGACGCGCCGAAAATCCTGGAAGACGCGGTCAAAAACCTCGGGCTCAAAGGCCTCAAACTCCACCCGCCGCTCCAGGATTTCTTTCCGAATGACAAAGAAGTGTGGCCACTCTACCAGCAGGCCGCGGCCCTGGACATCCCCGTGGTTTTTCACGTGGGCTCGACCCCTTTCGGGAGCATGGTTAAGCTCACGCAGGCGAACCCCATCCTCCTCGATGAAGTCGCGATCGCCTTCCCAGACCTGAAGATCGTTCTCACGCACTTAGGAACGCTATGGCAGAACGAAGCGTTCATGGTCGTCGAAAAGAACCCGAACGTCTTCATCGACACCGCCGCCTACCCATACGAGATCGCCGAGCTCCTGACCCCGGAGCTCGTCCGGCGCATCGGGGAGAACAAAGTCATCTTCGGCACCGACTTCCCCATGCCCTACGAAGGCAAAATCCACCGGATGAAGGATTATGTCGAGGCGATCAACGCCCTAAGCCTCTCCTCAGAGATCAAAAAAAAGATATTTTCCAAAAACTTCGAACACCTCCTCAGGTGCTGACGTGATGAATCTTGCCGAAACCCTCGGGCGCCGCCGACGCAAAAAAATGATCGAGCTGCTGCGTTCGGTTGAGCCGGCACGTCTGGCCGCGTTGAGCGAAAAATTCCTCCTGAAAGCGCTCCAGCGCGCGGCCACGCGCGTGCCGGCCTACAAAAAGATCCTCGCCGACCGCCGCATCGACTGGCGCGCCGTCCGGACCGCCGCTGACTACAAAAAACTCGTGCCGATCATCGACAAGCACGAGACCTTTTCCGCCTTTGAGATCGAAGACCTCTGCATGGACGGCGGCATCGACGAAATGAAACTGGCGATGTCAAGCTCCGGCTTCTCCGGAGCCTTTTCCTTCGGCATCAACACCCCGCGCAACTACCGCGACACCGCTACGTCCATCGACACCGCGCTCGAGTACGTCTTTGGCATCAGCGAGAAGAAAACCCTCCTTCTCAACTGCATCCCGATGGGGGTCAAAGTCCACACGAGCCTCAAACTCGCGGAAACGAGCGTCCGGCCGGACATGGCGCTGGCCATTTTAAAAAAATTCGGCCCCAAGTTCGACCAAGTTCTCATCGTCAGCGACCCGCACTTCCTGAAAAAAATCTTGGAGGACGGCATCGAGCAAGGTCTCAGCTGGAAAAAATACAACGTCAGCCTCATCTCCGGCGAAGACTGGTTCTCGGAGTCCTTCCGCTCCTACCTGGGCGACCTCATGGACTTCAACCCCGACGCGCCCGACGGCCGGCTCATCGGCGCCACCATGGGCATCGCCGAGCTCGACCTCAACCTCTTCCATGAATCGAAGCAGACGATCGCGTTGCGCCGCAAGGCACAGACGGACGAAAATCTCCGCCACGCGCTTTTCGGCGCCGATGCCAAAGTGCCGCCGATCCTCTTTCACTACTACCCGCACCGACTCTTCTTGGAGGCGCTGCCAGAAGACGCCACGGATAAGGAACTGGTCTTCTCGATGCTTTCCCCCCACATGCTCATCCCGCTTCTACGCTACAACTCCAGGGACCGCGGAGACATCATCCCCTACGAAACGATGACGAAGATCCTGGCAGACCTCAGCCTCTCAGCCATGATGCCCGACCTACACCTGCCGCTCGTCTGGGTCAGCGGCCGCAAAGACCGGTACCTTGAGACGAACGGCAAGCGCGTCTACCCCGAAGAGATCAAGCAAGGCCTCTATGAAGACTTCAGCGTCGCCTCAAAGACGACGGGGTACTTCCACCTGAACAAAGACAACAAGACCCTCGAGATTCAGCTCAAGAAATACGCCACCCTCTCCGACGACCTGCGCCGCCGCTTCACCAAGGCGCTCCTGAAGTACTCGGACGCCGATATCCCCGTGATCTTCTACACCTACCAAGACTTCCCGTACGGCATGGAGCTCGATTACGAGCGCAAGTTCCGC
>CAZUQR010000023.1:0-30543 GCA_964622605.1 uncultured Planctomycetia bacterium | reverse complement strand
GAGATCTGATGAAGGCTGAACACATCACCCAGGCCCTTGCCAACCTCGCCCAGGCTGGCTGGTGGAGCTCTTATGCCAAAGTCGTCCTTAAGCTCCTTGATAGAGATCTGATGAAGGCTAAACAGATCACCCAGGCCCTTGCCAACCTCGCCCAGCCCGGCAGCTGGGTCTCTTATGTCGACGTCGTCCTTAAGTTCCTTGATAGAGATCTGATGGATAGAGACGCAGCCGTTGAAAAGACAGACCAGGCCCTTGCCAACCTTGCCCGGCCCGGCCGGTGGGACTCGTATGCCGACGTCGTCCTTAAGCTCCTTGATAGAGATCTGATGAAGGCTGAACACATCACCCAGGCCCTTGCCAACCTCGCCCAGGCTGGCTGGTGGGACTTGTATGCCGACGTCGTCCTTAAGCTCTATGACAAGCATCTGATGGATGCTGAACACATCACCCAGGCCCTTCAGGACCTCAGGCAGGCCAGGGAGTGGGCCACATACGCCGACCTCCTCCTGAGAACAATAGATCCGGCTGCCGAGGTGTACCTTAAGTCTGAGTTACAGGTTGCCTCTGAACACGGCCTGCCTTGCGTCTATTGGCTCAAGCTTCAGATGCTCGCGCTTGGATCAGGGGTCAGCAGCGCAGAACGGGACCAGATGGCGCACCGCGGCCAGGACCTGTTGGCCCTGGTTGAGCAGGCCAATGAACAGGCCCAGGACGAGGAGCACAGGATGGACTACCCCGCTGCGCTCTACGACCTGGGGACCGGGCTCGCCAGCCTCCAGTTCATCTCTCCCAGCCTGGCCGACCAGACGGTCACGAACAACCTCCAGAGGGGGTATCTGCCGCTCCTGCAAGACACCCTGCGCGTCTTCAGCGGTGTCGAGGCGCCCTATGTCATGCTCCTGAGAGCCTTCATCCAGCGCACCGGCAACCTCTACGTCAGCGACCCGGCCTTCCTATTACAGCTAGCCGGCTTCGCCAACGCCTCTCACCAGGTAGGCATGGAGGCGCAGGTCTACGGCCAGGCCCTGCAGGCCTCTGACTCCGGGCAGATCCTCCTTGCCCTGGCCCGGTCTCTCATCAGGACCATGGCCCTCAGATTCGGCCTTACGGTAGACGACATTGACCAGACAGCAAAGAGGCCGGACTTCTTGAAAGACTGGGACTTCTCTTATTTCGGATTGCTCCTTTCAACACAGGCCCTCTGGAGCGAACAAGACCGCACCTTCTTCAACCTCATCCTCAAGTCGACCCTGGAGGGCTGGTTTGACGCCCTGGTCCACCCCAAGCGCTTCTCTGAGATCGACCCTGAAGACTACCCTGAAGAGATGAGAGAGGCCGTCACAAGGATCCAGACGCACAACGCCAACCTCCTTGCCCTGGCCCGACAACATGGGGTCAACGTGGACAGGTGGCAGCATCCGGAGAAGTTCCCCGGCCGCCGCATCAACCCCGAGGCCTGGGTATCCCGGACACCCCTCGATATCCTCACAGACCTGCGCAGGCATTATGAGGCCTTTTCAAGCTGGTTTGAAGGTTGGCCTGGCCGCTCGGATGTCTTCCAGCAGAGGTTTACCGAGGCCCTGGCGTCCCTGGGCGCCTGGGCCAAGGTGCTCACCTGCGAACCGGCCCAGCTGGCCTCAAGGGCCGGCGTGCTCAAGAACACCGGCAGCCTCAAGAAGCTCTTGAAGTTCCTGGAAGGTCTCCAGCAGACCCTGCCTGCCGGTCAGATCCCGGAACCGGTGGCAGATTTACACCGTATCCTCACGGAGATTGCCGACTATTCGGAACAGGGCCAGCAGAAGCCACCCTCCGGCCTCGCGTATCGCATGGGCTTCTGGTCCCGGAGGCCGGGCCGGGACACCTTCCTGGGCAACGAGGTGAACAGCTGCACGTCCCTGGGGCGCAATGCCAGGGCGATCTTTGAGTTCCTCCTGGACATCGGGACCCACTATCTCATCCTCACGCCCCCAGGGAAAGATACGGCTGTCGGCTACGACCGTCTCTTCCTGGGCCTGTCTCCCAAAGGAGCCCCCGCCATCTTCATTGACAGCGTAGACGGCAGGCCGGCCATAGCCTATCAGCAGGAGATGAGGGCCTATATCAATGACTTCGCTGCCTGGGTGGGGATAGACCCCAAAAACGTCTTTGGCAGAGAATTGAACAAGATAACCGCCAAGCTGGGGGGAGCCCCGACCGAGGGATACTTCCATCACTCGGGCATCACTATCCAAGCAAGCGCCGATGACGCACGGGCCAGCTCGCCGGCGGCTGAGCGTGGTTTCGTCTCGCACACGCCAGGCATAAACGGTTTTGCTGACGAGCTCAGCAGCTCAGGAGCTCACGAGCGACTGCAGGGAGTCCTGAGTGGAGTTGAAGGGCTAAATACCGTCTCTTCGCCGGTCTCGGAGAGGATACCCGTGTTGGCATGCAGGATCGCTTTCATCCTGGCGAGCTTCTTCATAGGGATGGTCCGTTATTTCAGATCTTCCCATCGGCAGGCCGCCGGTTGTCTGGGTGCGGCGACCACGGGACCATCGAAAGACGAAAAAAGCGCCTCCTCGCCGACGGAGGCGGAGGTAAAAAATCGCCCCGCCGTCAAGCGCAGCGTCCTGGTGAACCGGAATGGCAATCCCGCACTCCCCCTGAGCTCGGCACTATTGAGGGACAAATTGCAGGCCTGGCAGAGAGCTTTACGCAAGGCCATGAGACCTTATAGAGTTGACCGTCAGCTCGTCGTCAATATCATAGGCAGCTTTACCGAGGGCTTGCTCTCTGCGAAGTCCGATCTTGACGTGCAGGTCGAATGCCTGGTGGATCCACGAAAGACACAGGATCCCGGGGAAGCGTTTTATCGCTGGAATGGGCTTGAAGATGCCCTCCTTGTCTTGCGTCAGGAGGACATCAATGTCTTATCTGGCCCCGCCACACGCTCGCGCATAATAAGAATAGACAGCGACACACTCTTTGATAATGAAGAATATCTTTTCGATCTTTATAAAAGCATCGTTGACAGCCATCAGGTCTCTAGCTCGCCGGCATCAATAGACAGGACGGCCAACCAGATCCTCAGCGACATCCTCGTCCAGGCCAGGAGCGACGAGAACGCCGTCGTCGCCAGCCGTCGGATCCTGGAGGAGCTCATGCCGCGGATGGGAGATTACCGGGAGGTCATCGTCCAGACTGATGTGGTGGCGGCCCTGCTGGCGGCCGCGGAGAAGATGCTCGAACAGAAGGTGGCGCACGACGATAAGGACGCCGCCGACGCTCTTACCTCATTCAGGTTGGTCTTGGATCATCTGTTCGACGACCCGCTGAAAGGCAGGAGCCCGCAGCTGTTGACGAGGTGGATCTTCACCCATGGGGCGGCCGAGGCATTCGCCGCGTATCAAAAGGACCACGATAAGCCGGCCTTGATCGGCAGTCTGCGTCGTCTCTCCGAGGAGATGTTCACCTGCATGGCCTTCTTCGCTACCTATAACTGGATCGTAGACATCGGCCGAACGGTCATGGACCTGAGGGAACAGTATCATATCGATGGAGAACCAGCCGTCATCGAGAAGAATATCTTTGAGAAGAATATCCTCTTCCTCCTGAGGGAGTTGCAGGCGGCCGTCTCGGATGCGCGCCACGATAAGGCCTATCGTCAATTGAGCGTGTATTGGGGCAGATATGGCGTTTTCCAAAAGAGCAGGCCCCTGGCAACACGGGGCGCCGTCGATATTTCTTCCGCGATGTTGGGGATGATCAGCCGGGTCCGCAAGGCCGCGTTGATAACGATCAGTGCCTGGCAGGGGAGCGACCTTGAGCGCCTGCGCAGGAACGTGCGGATGCTCTTTGCCGGTCTCTTGCGGCTGAGCCATAACGCAGCGGCTCTCGGATACCTCGTCCTCCACTGGCGTCTGGCCGATCCGTCCAGCTACGCGGACGGCCTGATCAGCCAGGAGGTCCGCGCGATCGTCCGGAAGAAGGATTATCTTCTACCCAATGTGGCCCGGGAACTCTTCGTCATGCTCGAAGGCCGCGCTGCGCCCTACAGACTGGCTCCCGTAGAAGACAAGGCACCTCGGCAACCGGCCGATGACGACGTGACCTTGCTCCGGGAGCTTTATGGAAGCGAAAAAGACGCCGAATCTCCCGATAGTGACACCTCCGCCTCCTCGCCGGCGGAACTTCCTGTTTCGCCCGGCCGCAAACTCACGGCCTCGGCCGCCAAATATATCCTCAAGCGCTCCGTAGCGGAGGCGGATAAGGGTGTTGTATCCGAAGGCCTTGCGGATAAGGTCGAGAGAGCCGTCCGGACCCTTGTTCAGGCCGGCAAATGGAGAGTGCTGGCGAAGCACCGAGAGGATGTCAGGTCTTTGTTGAGACAAAGAAAGTATCTTTCCGGATCCCCGATGGACAGCATGTTGAAGAGATGGCGTCCGTGGCTCAATCAGGCCAGAAGGCAAGCCAAAAGCAACGGCAAGGGCAGGCAGGTAAGGGCCTATGGGCTCAGGGAAGGCGGGGCTTGGCGCGTTCGCGGCTTCGATCCTCAGGCTCCGGATGCGGAGTTTACGCTTGGTCTAGGGAAAAGACAGACTTTTTCAGGGTTCAACAGATATAGACAGAGAGTATTTACAGCTGTTTTTACTGTATCTTGTTCCCGCGGCGTTATGATCCATTTGCAAAAAGACTGGGTCACCCAAGAAAGCAAGTTCTTTGACGCAGACGGTAATTGGCAGGAGGACCAGCTTCAAGCAGAGGCGCAAAGATTTCAGGCCGACAGAGGCAATTGTCGTCTGACGGTCACCAAGGGAGCGCATCCGGTGAACCTGGTCGTCTACAACGTCTTAACGGGCAACGAGCTGATCATAAAAGTCACCCATATCAATGCCGTCATCGGCAAGGTTGTTCTGAAAGTGCCCGATGCATCCTGGTGTCGGGGTGTTCGTGGTCGTCTCACCTCTTCACCGGCGACTTCGGGTCGCGCGCCGAGAGACGCGAGTCCGGGGGGGACTGTTTTCGATACCACGGTTGATGCCGATGCCTTGTTCCCGAAGCAGAGACTTGTTCAAGAGTTGGGCATGTCTCCGGATGAGCTGAAGGTGCGGACGGTGACGTTGACGCCGAAGAGAATGCACTTCGTCTTGACGCAGGACGATAGGACTGTTGCGGAATTGGACATGAGCGTTGAGACACAACTCAGGATTGATGTGCCGAGCACCTGGAAAAACGGAGACACGAAGCTTATTTTGCCGGATCGTCTCTCTGCGGAGAAGACGGAATTTTTCAGGCAGGGGACGGACCCTGAGTATATCGCAGGCTGGTACCGTCGCCTCAAAGTAAGAGCGGAGATACGCAACTATTTGCTTATGAAGGAGTTGCGGAACAGGGGGATAGGGACAGATTGGTATCAGGGACGCGTGGAACCCTATTTGTATCATAGCGGTTTTGGGATCGTTTCGATGCAGACGCAAGGGATCTGCCCGGAGAATCCCCGGCTGCGCGCCTTTTGGAAAAAGCGAGGATTCGATGAGTTTACGACCGGGATTTATGCCGAAGGCGTTTTTGAGACCTTCATTTTGCTCAAGACCATAAAAGATGGCAAGGCGGAGGAGCAACCCGGCGTTTCATCCATCTCCTCGCCGGCCGCCGGCTCGCCGGCGCAGGCGGAAGATACGTCTCGCAATAACAGCATCAATTTTAAGAAAACGAAAGGAAGGCGCGAGAAGAAGGAATTGCAGAAGACGAGATTGGAGAGGAGGGCTACGGCCTTCCAAAGTCTCGCAGGCGAAATGACACGCAGGGAAATATGGAAGGCCTTGCAGGAGGTCGAGCCGGGGCTGACATTCGCCGCGCTCGAGGGTTATTTGTATTCCGCCCGCCGTCCTGACAATCCGAATTTAACGGTTTCCACCGATAAGCGGCTGGAACGCAGAGATGAGGCCTTCAAAAGCCTCGCAGGCGAAATGTCGCGGGATGAAATCTTGGAGGCCATGCAGAAGGTCGAGCCGAAGCTGAATCTCCCCACGCTGAAGGCATATCTTAAAAGCTCTCGGTGTCCCTCCAATCCCGCATTGACGATTGTTAATGTGAGAGAAGCAGAGGAGGAAGGGTGGGAAGAAAAAGACGCGGCCTTCATGGCCCTTAAGGGCGCCATGACGCTTGATGAGATCTTTTGGGCTATGCAGGAAGTCGTTTCGGGGCTGACGCTAACCAGCCTCAAGCACTATTTTTACAATATCAACCGCACGCACAAGCGTCCCCACAATCCTAAGTTGAAGATTATCCTTGAGAAAGGGTGGAAAAAGGGTGGTAACGAGCTTCCAGGGGACGATTCCAAGCAGCCCCACGCTCCCCACTTCGTCCTTATCGAAGAGTGCCACCGGAACTTCAAGGCGCTGCTTGGGTTCGCCGAAGGGTACCTCTCGGAGATTCCGGCACAACTGTCTGCCAAACACCTCTGTTGCTTGGGCGAGGTCCGGACCAACCTGAAGATACTCCTGGGTGATATCAGCTTCATAGAGACCCACCTTAGGGAATTGGACGCCGATATCGAAAAGGCCCTGGTCCTGTTGGGCAAGAAGAGCTCCGAGCAGTTCAAGGAGACACAAGAGGATATCCATTCCCTGAAGGCGACGGTCTGGTTGGTCGCCGCCGAGTTAAAAGGGATGTCCCCGATGGATTCTATGAAAGGGTTGTTGCGCCGCGCCCAAAGGATGCAGAAAGATACGGGCTGGCACGAGCTCTACAATGTCAGACCTCTGAGCCTATCCCGCGAGGTTGTCCTTGAGGCCCAAAGGCAGGCGGCGTTGCTCAAAGAGAGGACAGCGAAGAAACCGCGCCCCGTGTCTTCGCTCCAGACCGAGTCGCCGCGCACACGACCCTCCTCCGATGCGGCCCCATGGAAGAGCGATGAGGAGCCTCAGGGGCCGGAATGGGGTGATCTGTGGAAAGTCCTGGAGGCCACGCCTGATCCTGTTTTAACAGGAGACCTGACAGACGTCTGCCCCGAGTACAGCGTAGAAAACCCCTTGCCCAAGGTCCTTTATAACCTGTCCAGAGAAGAGGATCCGGCCTTGTTGAGCCTGCTCAAGACACTCTTATTGAGATATGGGTATTCCAGAGAACTGCAATGGATCCGCTCACCCGATACCCGGCGTCTGCTTAAAGGTGCCGTAGAGAGCGTGATAGAGACGGCGAACAAAAAAGGCGCTTCCACGTCAGAGGCACGGCAGAAGCCCGCAGCTGGCGTCTCCTCGCCGGCTCAGACAAGGGGGAAAGACCGCGACCGGGCACCTTGGCAGGATAGCAGCGAGCCTCGCCAAAATCACGCCGGCAGGGCATCCTCTCCTCTCAGGGCGTACCGTTTCGATAGCCTTTCGATGACGACAGGGGTCCCAAGAGGTCTGACGGCGCAGGGTTCCTTACCGGCGCTTCTGTCGGCTGCCGGCGTTCCGTTTTACAAGAGAGACCTCTTCGCCTATATGGTCTCCATCGGCGCCAGCGGGGCCTTGCCCCGCGTGATCCCTGTGATTCTTTCCCCCGCCTTGCGCTTGTCCTCCATCGCCTTGCGATCCCCTTCCGGGAGAATAAACCCCTTAAGAGCCAGATACTTCGTCTCGACCGCTTTCGAGGCCGGACCTGCCGGTCTTTCATCAGGGTTGGTGATAAAGCCCTCGGATCAGGAACGGCCCTTGGGGCCTCGGTCTCTTACCGTAGTCAGCTCGCCGGCGGATGGTGCAACCCCAGGGTCAAAAAGGCCCTTATCGTTCCAAATACCGCTGAAGGCCAAGAAAAGCGATAAGGCCCGGCCGGAGTCGGCGGAGCCGGCAGCGGTTCGCATCCCTTCTGCCGTCCACGCCGTTTTGCGCCGTTGTCTATCGGGGGGGCTGAAAGATTGTATCCTTGCGCCATCGGATGGGCGTAGCGTCGCGCTGACAAAGGCCCTTGATGGGTTGAGCGGCCTATCCGACAGATTGAATCCAAAACGGTTAAAGGACGCGTTCAAACAGGCCCAGCCGTTTAAGCTGGCACGCCGTATTAAATGGAAGACGATCTGTGGCCTGATGGCTGAGTCGCTGAAAGAGGGCAAGGTCTTTGTCGTTGGTCTCGAAGGAGCCGGATTCGAAAGCGCGAGCGTCGGGACGATGGGGCTCATTGTGGATAGGGCCGTCTTCGACAGCGAGCCGATGCTGAAGATTGTCTTGGCCAAGGAGGCTCACGCGGCATGGGCTTTCCGCTCAGAAGAACACATTTCGCTTTTCCAGCGGGAGGTGAACGGTCTGATGGTTGCTTTTGTCGCCTACGCCTTATTGGATGATGGTGGAAGAGAAGCCGTCCACCGTTTTCTCGATGACCAAAAAAGGCAGGAGAGCACGAAGTTCGGATTCTTGTCTGTTTTTCAGAAGATATATAGGACGGCGCTGAGCGGCCGGGCAACAGATATTCAGGGTGATATCGAGATATACGTCGCGAAGGCCTATAGCGACATTCGGTTTGACACAGGGGTGACCATCGGTGACGACATGGCAGTCGCCATGAGTCGCCTTGGGGGCGGCGTTCTGTTTTCGGAGGAGTTCCTGGTCCCTACGGCCGGTGATCCGGCTACGGTGGTCTGTGACGTCGAGACCTTCACCTATGAGCGCCGGGTTTCCGGCAAAGAAAGGCCAAAATGGGTCAAGTGGTCCTTCGACCGGCAACGTCTGTCCCGGCGAAGGGGCCGTTTCCTGAAGGCCGAACTTTCGCCGCGCTCTGGGACGCTCATCAGTATCGAGATCGGGGCAGAGCCGGACAGCAATTTCTCCGTCAGGTATAAACTGGAGATGAGGGCGACCATTTCTTTCGACGAAATGGCGAGGTATGAGGAATTCCGCCTTAAGCGTACGGCTGATGAAAGGGCGGCGGCGTGCAATTGGGGGTATGTGAAGAGCATGATAGATACGATGAGGAATATCCTCCATCCCATCTTGGAGGATGCGAGCTTCGCGCCCCATCACTCCGCTGCCCAGGAATTTATCGAGGTCCTGGGTGAGATGAAGGCGTTTTTCGATATTTCCTACCGCGTCTTAGAGGTCGAGAAGGCGAGCCGCTACGCTTCGCAGGATTATTACATTGTTCAGTTCGTGGAAAAAAGCAATTACGAAGATCATCTCGCACACAACGCCGCCTTAGCGGCGACAGAGAACCGTCGGCGCCAAAAGGAGGATCGCCAGAAGGAGGAAGCCGAGGCCCTCCGTCTTCGCCAGCGTTTCCATCTTGACAAGGCCAAGGTCGTCATTCTTGCCGCAAGGCGTGAGCGGAACGAACAGGCCGCACGTCTCCAAAAGGCCCTTGAGGAGATCGGATTCCGAGGCACCACTTGTTCGTCCAGCTACGACAGTGCTAACGACGCGGATGTCGTCATCGTCATGGAGCCAGACTACTTCGAAGATGCGAATCAGTATAAGCGCGCGTATCCGGATAAAAAGGTATTTGAGTGGGGCCGGGACGGCAAGACCTTACACGAGATCATCAAACCGGCGCACATCGTCGCGGAACACTCCACTTTCTATGGAGCAGGAAGATGGCGGGGCCGCGAGAGCTACTCACATCGTGTCCTCGAGCCGGGGGAGCAGGCGCGTGTCTGCGGCGACATTACGCCCGAGGCCGCCGCGGCATTCGTCGCACGTCAGGTCGTCGAGGAGCTTAAGACGATCAATCAACCCCTCATTCCGGGAGCCGAGTCTCTTGTCTGGTTGCCCCTTTATGAGGGTAATGTCCGGCACGGGATCACCGAGTTGCCTGTCGTCTCCGTGGCGATGGTGGATTTTTACGGAGGAACCGTGGATAAGGTCCTTCGGGCGCTGAGCCGCGCCTCAAAAAAGGTGGTCGACCATGATACCTTCTGCGTCGGTGCCAATATCTTCAAGCTTCTTGATATGAGTATTGATGAAGCAGAGCAGGTTCGTTGCGACGTCTATATCATCCGGAGGTGGACGGGCGACTGCAGAGAGAGAGTCCACCATCGTTTCCCAGACGCCCTACTCGTTGAAATGGACCTCGATGCGGAAAACTGGAGGTTCTTCAATCCTCCGTCTGCCGGCTACGGCTATGATGCTGACAACCTGGTCGCCGCCATAGTCAGTAACAGGCAGGGTTCCTCTGGCGGCATAGCTGGGCAGGAGAGCGCCACAATCGGCCTCCTGAAGGCGGCTGAAACATACCTGCATGCCCTTTCCCAGTACGAAGAAGAGACGGCATCCGAAAGCCGCCTCATCTTCAACCAGAGGCCCTGGGTTGAGTACAGGCAGGGAGTGCCTTTTCTGGTCTTCAGAGGTGTTGCGCTGGAGAGCGAAAAGGGTGCGATCTCGCTTAAGGAAGAGGATTTTGTCCAGATTGCTTTCGACCATTCTGATCAAAGGTATGAGGCGATGGTCATCATAGCAGAGCCCAATCATCTGGTGGTCACGACGCCCAGGGGCCTTGACCTTAAGAGACTGAAACAGCGCGACCCGTCTGGCAAAAAACATGTCTTTGAGTCCGGCATCATCATCAAAAAGTACAACCCCGTTTCGATCGATGCGCAGATCCGTTTCCTGCGCGAGTTGATGCTCGGGATGGAAGGAAGGAGCAATAGGTCCTACCCCTTGGCCGAGACCGCACTCGGTCTCATGCCGTCAGTGGGCACGCCCCAAGACCAGCGGGTTACAGCGATCGTCCCCCACAACAAGAAGATCCCGGCGAACGCCGAACAGATGAAGCTCGTCGCAGCAGCCCTCAACGGTGCTTCGATCGAATTGGGCTGGGGGCCGCCGGGGACAGGCAAGACGACAGTGGCCGGCGAGATACTCTATCTGAACTGGTGTCTGGGTCTCACCCAGCTCGTGGCAGCCTGGACGAATCGGGCCGTTGATAATATCCTCCTTCAGTTAAAAGCCATGGGGATCAAGGTCTATCGGGTGGGCAACCATCCTAAGGCCTTTGACCCGGCCCTGCGAGAGGATTGGCTCTATGCCGATAGACCCGCGCGGCCTAGGCCCCCCGAAGATCCGAAGGACGATGACAACGCGGCGGTAGAGGAGTTTGAGGCGGCCCTGAAGAGCTACGAGAAAACAGAGCAGCAGTACAGGCTAGACTACGAAGATTGGGTCGCTAACGTGCGTTGGCAGATCGCGAGCGGCCAGGCCGTCGTGGGCGGGACCTGTGTGGGGTTGGCCATCGACCGCTTCTTGGCTCGGGACATGAAAGTGAACCAGCAAGATACGGCCCCCTGTGAGAGAGGCCCCGACAAACAACACTTTATGTTCGATATCGGCATCGTCGAAGAGGGGAGCGTGGCGTCTATCGCCGGACTCCTGCTCGTCCTGGGCAAAATCAAGGGCAAGACCCTGATCATCGGAGATCACAAGCAGCTTGGCCTCTCGCCTATCGTCGAGGAGCTAAAAGAGCGACTCGTGCGCGTCCACATGTCGGACGGCGAGATAGAGGCTATGGAGACGAGCTTCTATGAGTTTCTGCTCGGGCAGGGTTCGTTCAATATCACGATGCTCCGGGACTGCTACCGCTTGACGCCCCTGCGCGTGGCCCTCATTAATCCGTTCTACGACGGTCAGCTGCGCGCCATGAGGAAGGTATCGGATGATGTCGACCGGCACTCGCTGGTCGTCATCGACACGAAGGATATTCCGATGGCCCTGGATGACCTGGATGGAGTTTCTTCTTACAATGATTTTGAAGTGGCGTGCTTGATAGGCGTCCTGGAGGGGCTGGGGTCTCAAGCGAATCTCGACGCGCGGTGGCCGGGCATCATCACCCCCTACGCGGCCCAGATCAGACGCCTTGCCAAAGGCATCAAAGATTCTCTCTTTGCGGCTTTTGGCAGGGATCGCAGGGGAGCCTATCAAAGGATCGATACTTTGCTGGAGAATTTGGGCACGGTCTGGCCATTCCAAGGCCGGGAGAAACCTGTCATTTTGGTATCGAGCGTCCGCAGCAACCCGCCCCAACGGAGGAAAGGCAAAGAGGCGTTCGCCCGCACCGGATTCATGACTTGGAATATGTGGAATGTCATGGAGTCCCGCGCCCAGAACTGCGGCATCAATATCCTGAATACCGCGACGTTCCTGGCCTCCCCTGATCCGCGCGTCCGGGAGTTTGTCGACCATATGGCGGGGCTTGCCCGGTCCAGAGGCGTCTACATCAGATTGGACCCCGGCCATCCGGTGCCCGATCTGTCAGAGACATTCGCCGTGCTGAAACGCACGCTGGGACACGATTATCCGGTCAAGGAGCCCTTCCCCTTATATCCATCCGACTACTCCGGCATTCCTGCGAAGAAAGATGTTTCCTCATCGTCATGGCCTAACCGCTCCAGCGGGAGAGGACAGGCCTCCACCGCTTCCTCGCCGGCACGGGATCCTGTCTTTCGTCCTTCGTCCCGCATAGGGACGTTGTCCCAACGGGACTATGCGTCCATCGTCCTTCGTCCATCGTCTGTTTTCGCCGCCTCCCCTTCGACGTTGCTCGGGCCAAGCTCGCCCGTCTCCCCGCCGGCGAGACACAGGAAAATTTTGGAGAGAGCAAACACATTCGCCGGCAATAAAGGGGAAGACCTTGAGCTGTTTAAGAGGGCCTTATTAAGACTGGGCAATGGCGAGGGGGCTGTTGATAAGGCTATGGCCATGCTGAAAGGCAACAGAAGAAAAACGTTGTTAGAAATCGCATGCGGCAGGGCAGAAATCAGCTGGCAGATTGCAAACGAAAATCCGGATATTAATGTTCTTGCGACGGACCTTTATCCCTTTAGATATGAAGAGAATAATTACACTAAGACGGGAAGGGATTGGAAAAAGGGCGATATTTTAAAAGATAAAAAAGACCTGCCCAATCTTGTCGTTCTTCGCGTCGGATACAGCGTTCTTAAAGAATGGTTGCCGGTAGGTTGCTTGGATGAAGTCCTCATGGTTTATCCGCCCACATGGCTATTAGAGAAAATACTAACCGAGCCTTGGGGAGAGACCATGTTGCGCGCAGGCGTGAAAATGTTTGTGAAAGCATACAATAAAGCCCAGGTCGAGCTAATGGGTAAAAATCATAAAGGGGCCTTTTATTGGTTTTTCATAAGAAGCAGGCATAGTTTTCGGCGCGTTGATCTAACGGCGAAGTCGCAATATAAGCATCACGCGCGGTATTCAGTTTACGAGATAGTTCCTAATCCGAAATTTGTCTTAGATAGTGCACGCGACCTCGTTTGTGCGTCAGGACGGGATTCCAGACCGGCGTTAAGCTATAGAAATAGAAAGAGTCATTCTTTCGCCTCCTCGCCGGCGACGCGGACGGCCGGCGGGGCGGCCTTTGCGAATCTTGCGGACAAGACGGTCATCTTGCTCGACGACAAGTCCTTCATCCTTGATTTTTACACACGTCTCTTCAGGCCGCACGTCCGGGAGGTCCGTACGGCGGCGAACATCGCGGACGGCCTGGCCCTTATCCGTGCCTTGATGGCACAGGGGGACGGTGCGGAGATCCTCGTCATCACCGACTTCCAGTTCCGGGACCACGAGACGGCGGTCGGCCTCATCAACGGCCTGCGGCTGGAGAGGCTGGGCCGGCGTTTCTTTCTCGGCAACATCCTCATCGTCTCCGGCAGCATCATCAGCAAGAACGAGATTCCCTATTTTGAGCACGGGGACGTCGCGGCGTCGGTCAAGGCCGCTTACGGCATCGATTATCTGGAGAAGAACGGCCAGCTGGATTTTCCCGCCGTGTTTCTTGCCAAAGCCAACGAGGTGGCCGGCCGCAGGCTCGACCGGCGCGCCTTGTCCGGGACACCCCTCCCGGAACCTCAGAAGCAATCGCTTGAGATCCCTCAGGGCACGCTCTATTTCGAAGGGGGCATTAATGATTGGGAGACTTTTGTCGGGGCCCGGGCCGCGTCGTTGATGGATGCGGCGGAGCGAGGGGTTATAGAGAAGACACATGCCGTTTTCGTCGGTCTCATGGGCCGCTTCAGTCAGCTCCTCGAGTTCGGTGAGGTAGACCGCTCCCTGCCCTTTGAAAGGCGCGTCCACGATTACAAGAGCGCTTTGCACATCATCGTCTCGGAGATACTCCCGGCGATGAAGGAGGCGTTGCAGGGGCAGGGGGACGACGTCTTTGATCAGATGGAGCGCCTGACACAGAGCGTCCTTCAGGCCTATCGCTACGAGGCGTTCCTGAACAAGATGTTCCATTGCATGAGGCTCCTTGATCGTGTCGGCGCCCTGGAAGATATCATCGAGGCGTCGGTCGTCTCCTATCAGCGCCAATATGAAGGCAAGACCGACACCGTCCTTGATCCTGACGTGGGCATCGCAGCCGCGGTCCGGAACCTGCCCAAGGCCCGACAGGCCTTAAAAGAGGGGGCTATGGACGAAGCGCTGGCATCCTGGGGTCGCCTCTTGAACGACTACAAGATGGTCGCCGAGCAGATGCAGCCGTTCCTAAAGGAAGGGCTGGGGCCGCATTCCTTCAATTTCTTAAGCGTGACGACGCAGCGTGTCAGCCAGTTCTTCGGGTTCTACGTCGCCGAGTGCGGCGCCGGCCATCTGCGCGGAGCAGAGCAGGGGCGCCTGGTAGGCCGCCTGCGCATACTCTCTGGTTCCGAAGAGGAGATTCTCTCGGGCATGGAGGACGCAAAGGAAGATGCGATCGTTCTGCTGGACCAGGATTACACGACGCTGGCCGTTGCGGCGACGCAGGCCGGTGGTTTTCTCTTTGGGCGCGAAGGCGGCCTGCATCTTGTGACGCGCGCACGGACCCTCGGTGTGCCGCTCGTTATCTTCCCGGGTGCTTGTGACATATTGAAGCCCCTTGATGGTCGGTGGGTCGTCCTGGAGAGTCAGGATGGCGTTGGCGGCATCCGGACAGCGAGAGAAGAAGAGGTAGAGAACCGGAACGTCTTTACGCGCAGCGCCATCGTCGCCAAGCCCGCCCCGGTCAAGTTCGTCAAAGAACGCGTCGTCCCCCTCTTCTACGCATGCAGCACGGGGATCTTTGAAGGTCTTTCGCTCGAAGAACTCAGTAAGATCTTGTCCCCAAAGGGGGCGCGTCAATTCGCCCTTTATCGGGACCACGTCGCCCCTGTACCGGCGACTTGCTTTTTGACGTATAGCTTTTTTGAAGATGTCCTGGACGGCAATCCTGGGGCACGCGAGGAGATCGCGAGGTTGTACGCGGTACTGGATAAGACAGACCCCGCGCGCCTGAAGGAAGGACTTACAGCAATCCGGGAAGTCATCTGGGGGCTTCAGATACCCGAAAAGTTGAAGACGAAGGTCTTGAAAGACCTCCCGGCGAAGTGGGAAGGGGACAAGCTGATCCTGCGCCTATGTACCAATGCGGAGGACCTGGATGATTTCCCCGGGGTAGGGGCCGGGGTTTATGGCTCTAAAGATTTTATCGATGCGCTGGACCACGAAGGACTCCTTCCTAAGATACTGGATGTTTATGCCAGCCAATGGTCTTTGGAGGCCTTTTTGGACAGAGAGATGTATGGGATCGACCACCTTGAGGTCAAGGCCGCGATGATGATCCAGGAATTTTCTGCCGCCCATGAAGACAAAAAATACGGAAGGGTGGGGGGTGAGTACTCTTTCTTAGTGCGTACTGTCGATCCGGCGACCCGCGATACGCGCATCGCGGCGATCGAAGTGGTGCCCGGCACCGGCCGCGGCCTGACCGCTCCCGATGAGAGACTGCAGGGTGAGTCTTTCCGGGTCTATTACGACAAGGAGACGAAGACGCCTATCGCCGGTGATGACTCGAGGATCGCGTTTAGGCCCGTCGCGATGACCAAGAAGTACATCGTTTCCTTCGAGGACGGCAGGATCGTGCCCTATGACCCAAGCGATTATCCGGATGCCTCTGATCCCGAAAGACTTTTGGCTATGGCTGATGATATAGCTAAGACAGTCATGCCGGTCGAGGACTGGCAGGGCCGGGCACGGGATATCGAGGGGGTCGTGAACCGGCTTAGCTATAACGTAACAACAGGCGAGACCCGTCTTTCCCCCTTGGTCGTCCAAGACCGTGCCCAGGCCCATATCCGGCCGTACGAGGACGGCTATGCGCAGAAAAGGAAGAGGGGGGAGCTTAAGAGGAACCTCCGGGATTGGGTCGCGCGCCAGGGTGCAGACAAGATTGCCGATTTGGGATTCTGTAGGGACAAGGGAAGAGAGGTGCTCGTTTCCCTGTTCGATCAGAAAGCCGATCTCCCGGCGGACCTCATCGTAACTTTGATGGATGACGATGAGTTCGCCGGCGTGCGCGAGGGTATTATCCGGCGGTTCTTCTTCTACGCGGAAGGGCGTCACGAGCAATATATGGATTACTGGAGAGAGCTCTTTTTAGAGCGCCATGCTCTCTTCACAGCGCTCCTGCCATTTATGGTGGCGCCGTATCCGACGGAAAAGTATGGAAAGATGAATGGTTATCTTCTTCCAAAATTTCTCGTGCGCGAGTTGGATCGACGTACTTCAAAGTGTGATCCGGCCATCTTGCTTGAGGATCTTGCGCGCAACCTGTCGACTCGCGAGGCGATATTCCTCCTGTGGCAGTTTGACGCATATTTTCAAATATCCAAACGCTCAATGGAGATGTGGGCTGTGGAGCCGGGAGTCCACATGCGCCTCTTTCGTGCCTTTGCGGGGCGCAAGGACGTCATCGAACAGGCCCAGCAGTTCATTTACAATATCCGCTCCATCATCGACGGCCCGCCGGAAGGAACGGATACTCCTCCCTCTGCCCCCGCCGAAGGCGTCTCTTCGCCCCTTGGGGATCCCTTCCGGTCGCCCTTCGACGATGTTCAGGATTTTCTTCGGTCGCCGACGGCCAGGCAGTCCCCGAGTCCCGGAACCCCTTCCCTGAAATGGCCGGAGCGCCTCTTGATTCTGGGCGTCATGCTGACGATATCCTGTTTTGACCCGAATAATTCCCTTTACACAGGCAACACAACGAGGATCCCCGTCTTGGCATCCGGGATCGCTTTCATCCTGGCGAGCCTCGTCCTGGGGACGGTCCGTTATTTCAGGTCTTCCCATCGGCAGGGTGCCGGTTCCCTGGGCGCAGCGGACACAGGACCATCGGAGGGCGAAAAAAGCGCCTCCTCGCCGGCGGCGGGACCGCTTGAGGGCCTGTTGTCCTATGAGCATAGGGACGGCCGGCTCGTGACGGTATCCGATGTCTATGGCAACATCCTGGAGGCGCATGAATACGACATCTACACGCCGGACAGGATACGCAGCGTGCGTCTTTTCAATATTCAGGGCGGCGAGGTCGTCGGACTCGAGGAAGACGGCTACGGCCGCCAGGGCGACGCCGCGTATTATGTATTCAATGTTTTGCTTGCCGGGGAGCGGACAGGGGGTTTTGCGAACGTCTCTATGTCTCCCCGCAGCTACTATCTCGGTCACTTTTTTGCGGACACCCATTCGGGCATCCGGAGACAGAACAGGCGGGGGATCGGTTCGACCATCGAGCACTGGCTTGGTCGCCACGCGCTCAGGAACGGCGCGCCGGAGATAATGGGACCTGCCGTAAGGGATTACGCCCAACTCCACGTCATGCAGACATTGGTCACCGGCCTCGAGATCAAGCAGAATTCCGGTGGAAGATGGGAATCCCTGGGCAAAGTGGGCGACATCTATGAGCGTTTTGGGCCGTTGACGATCGAGACACCGGCAGGCGAGCACGTCAAAGTCGAGGTGGACCACGGCAGGGTCCGGTCGTGCGACATGCCGGAAAAAGAAGCGCAGGGCAGGAGCATCGCATTTTCAGGCAACGGGATCGTCCATGTGGACGGCGCCTATTTCGGGAAATTGCGATATTTCGGCCAGAGGCTGTGGACAAAGGGCAGGCCGGATCCCCTTATCGCCGTCAGGCATCCCTCCGGCATAATTTCGCAACATCGTCTCCTCAGCGGACGGCTCCGGAGGAACATCTATCCCGACGGCACGCGCCGGGATTTTCCTGAGTCCGTCGCGCCGGCTTTCGGAGACCGGGCTTCGGATGCCGTTTCCTCGAATTTCACCGCCTCTTCGCCGGCCGAGACAAGTTTGCAGAGAGGTAAGGCCGGGGAAGACACTATCGGCCTCGTCGTAGAAGGCTTGGGGCAAGACGCCATTTCGACCATCACAAGCACAGGCATATCGTCGGCGATTGATCTGGCGTCCTCCAGCCCTGCGTGGAATGTCTTCAGCAAGGGGCAGACCGTGATGCTGGAGGTCGAGCCGGTGGCAGGGGGATCGAAGACGCTCAAGTCCTACAGGCTTTTGGAGCTGGCCGGCAGCGGGTTAGGGGCTGATGTATGGGCCGCGCGCGAGGCGCTCTCAGAGGAAAAGGTGGCCCTGCGCATTTATAATCCCTCAGGGGTCAGCGGGGCGTGGAAGAGGTTCTTGCGGGGGGTGCAGCACTTTATCGCTTTCCAGGCACCATTCCCTTACAGGCGTCTTAGAAGCGCGGTGATGGCGAATGCCATTTGCGGGAATCTGCTCGCCGATATCGTCGAGGAGGTGAGTGGTTCAGGCCTGGAGGTGGTGCGTACGCAAGGCATCTTTTTCAGCAAAGAGCGTCGCTCTTACGGTGAGGTCGTCGAATGGGTCGATGCCGTAGCGGATAGCGACCGCAAGGCCCATGAAGCCGCCTTGGCCCGGCTTTCCCGCATTGCCGAGGCCGCCGGGTTCGAGCAGGCCTATCAGGCGTCTCATCGCTATCTGGCCCCGGCGCACACGAGCCTCAACATCATGAAACAGCGGGACGGCCGCTATTGCTGGGTGGACCGGATGCCGGCGGTGCCGGTGTCGGTCTTCTGGCTCTATCCTTTCCATTTGATGGCCGTCTTAAAGAGCCGGTCTCTGCGGACCTTTGATCGGTTGGATACGGCCAAGCTCAGACGTTATGCTGCTAACGACCTTCCTTCCGAAAAGCATGCCGCCATTCTGGCCGGGGCGGCCAATTATGAGGGATGGCGCCGGGAGTATGAAGCCTCCCGGTTGGACCTCTTTGCCAGGATAGGGGGTCGGACCAAAGGTTGGAAGATACGGCAGGCGAATGTCTCATTCTGGCGGCAGTGCGGCGACATATCCGAGAAGGGCGCCCGGTTCCTCACCGACCATCCGGCTGCCCATCTTTGTTTTGCCCTTCTGGAACCCGTTCCTCTTGTGGGGCGGTCTGCGCGGCTGCTCATCCTGAATGCTCAGACATGGAGGCACGTGGGGAGATTGCTTTGGCCCTTGTTGTCCGGTAATCGTTACAGGGCTCAATGGTGGCATGACCTGAAGGAGCGAGCCGTCAAAAGGGCGACCGGCGATATCTTGGGCCTGGTCGAGAGGATGCATAAAGAGGCAAAGGTCAGTCCGCACGAGATGGATCGCCTGAGAAAAGAGGTGATGGGTCCGGCATGGGCGGTCTACATGGAGATCCTGTGTTGGTATGCCATCGGCAAGATCCCCCTGGAGCTCATCAAATGGGTTCTTGGTGCCGTGGCCCTTTTAGACGTCTTGAGGATGTTGTCCACCGGCGGCTCATTGTACCTATCCGTGCCCTTGATCCTTGGGATCATAGGGGGGTGTCTCGGAGGTTGTTACAGGCCGGTCGTCGCAGCCCGTTTTAAGCTGAAACGGCCGGACGTGAAACTCAACTGGTCCTGGGTTGCCCTTTCTTCGCTGAAGAGCATTGGTTATTTCATCATTCCCCTGCAGGCCCTGGGTAAGGCCCTTGTTTTCAAGATGGTTCTCTTTCAGGTGCGGCGAGGCCTGGCTTGTTTTTTTGATGTCTTGCCCGGCGGCCGGGAATTTAACTATTACGTATGGCAGAAGATAAAGGCAGGGCGCAGAGCCGGCGATGCCGCGCTGCGGGACAGGACAGGGGAGAAGGGGGGCAGGGGAGAGGACGAGCGGGGCCGCTCCACCAGCTCGCCGGCGGGGGAGAAAGGGCAGCACCAAGGAGTGTCCCTGCCTTTGGATCCCAGGGCGGCGATCAGGCAGACATTCAATGCTGCTCTGAAGATCGTGCATTATTTAAATGAGACAAAAACGGAAGTCGTCGTTATTTCCGGCACACAGGCGCCTTTAACCACAGCCTTCCTTCAATCCGCGTGGAACAGGCTTTTGGGTGACGCGAAATTTCCTGTCGTTTATTGGATCAGACCGGAGATCGAAAGGACCTTGTTAATGGTCTCAAGAAGGGAACGTGCGGCAAGGCTGGAAAAATTGGAAAGCTTCGAGTGGCTCCGGACCTCTAAATCCCTGTTCCTCAATCTGACAGATGACCGTGAACAAAAACTCATTTCGCTCAAGCAGTCTTTTGATGATTTAGGGTTTAAGAGTCTCGTCTTGGGTTTCCTATTGGCGGCGCCTGATTTAAAAAATCCGGCCGACCATTCCTTTGTGGTCGCGACTTATGATGAAGAATCAGCAAGAACCCTGTCTCGGATAGCCTCCATGTTGGAGTTTGTTGAATTCGATGATCCCGAGGAAGCAATGTTCCACTTCTCATTCCTGAACGAAATACTTCTCAACTATTTCGGTTCTGCCGAAGTTCTTGCCGATCTCGTCCCCGCAAGCATTTTGGCGCAACATCCCCGCCTGGCTGATTTATCTGTTGCGTCCCTCGAAGTGTTTCACGAGGAGTTTCCGGAAATTTTGACCAGGAGAGGATACACGCGCCTTCGAAGTTATAGCCGCGGCGGGAGTTCATGCAAGACGTATCTTGTGCGCAATCCCGCAGGTAGGCGTCTCATTATCAAATATGCTGATTGGGAAGGGATCAGCGGTAACGGCACGCCTTGGCTTGTACGCCAGGTGGAAAAATTAAGAGTCATTGAAAAAAGCTTCCCGGCAAGCGCGCGTGCCTTTTATCCCCGGGTGGTCGATTTCTATCACCGCGGTCCTGTCGCCTACTACGCGATGGAATATTTTGAGAGGGCTTTAGATATCACGAAATATTATTTTTATGACCCCTTTATCACGCGCGAGGATGTGTATCGATCCGTCAATTCGTTCGTGACGTGGATGGCAAAAACGCATTATAGGCATCATCTGGAAGCCTATCCGGATGAGATCGAGGCAAACGTGGTCGCGCGGATGCGGTATCGCATGGGGCTCTTATCCCGACATGAAGGGGAGATTTACGAGCGCCTTATCCGGGGCCGCCCCTTCAGGGTAGGTGGTCTGTCTTATCCGGACTCCTCTTATTTCTTTGAGGCCCTGATGCGGCCTCGATGGGTGGCCATTAATGGCAGGGTGTATCCCAATCTTCCCGTCCTGCTGGAGGTCCTAGAAAGAAATGCCGAAAGACTCCAACAGAGGTTAGGTCCGACGTACTATACCCCGTTTTCCCACGGAGACATTCCGCTCAGAAATGTGTTGAGACTGCCTGATACAACCATAAAGATCATCGATGTGAGAGGTAAGAATATTCACGAGACGACGCCCTCAAAGACGTCCGTTGAATATGATTTGGCAAAAATCGCCCACGGATTTTTGCTTGAGCTCGTCCGCAACGGCTACTATCAGCTGGAGGCAGCGCAAAGAGGTCCGGCTTTCGAATTTAATTACAGATTTTTTAATTATCCCGGCAACGTGCGTTACCAATTTATGAGAAGAAAATTTTACCAATTGCTCGGCGATAACGCCGATTTACAGAGGATCCTTTCAGCCCCCGGTTCGAATTGGCTGGCCCATGTGAAGTTGCTGGAAGCGGCCAATTATGCCAGCGATGCGATCCACCGTTTCTCACAGGATTCTACGGGTGAACACTCTCTCCTTTATTATCTCCACGCCACGCAAGAGCTTTATGCCTTCCTGAAAGACCAGGGATTGTTGGCGACCGATCTCATGAAGGGGAAAGGGTGGCCAACGGCGGTGAGCCGCGAACTGCTGGCCGTAAGCGTTGAGGGCATCGCAAGAACTCTAACTGAAAAACTTATTTCTCAATCAGGGCTCGTGCGTTTTGCCGTCGATGGCGGCAGCAATTCAGGAAAGACGTTTTTTGCCGATAAATTGTCGCAGGGCCTTGCTGCCGCCGGAAGGTCAACGGTCAAGGTCTCCATCAGGCCTTCAAGATCAGAAGATGATTATCAGCTGACAGACCAGCGCTTTATCAGTCTCGATTGGTTCCTTAGGGATCGGGAAACAAGAGATGTCATTATAGAAAAGGTAGATAACGGCGAGATCCCGCTTTCGAAATATCAGTCGCTGGCGTGGGACATGGAGGGATACGAAGCCATGCTCCGAGCGATCGACGCATACGCCTATGCTTGCCGGGAAGCCCCCTCGATATTTCGTTATCGGATTAGGGACGCTTATAATCGGCGCACAGGCCTGAAGGATATGGATGTCCTTATCGATATCGTCCCGGATGCCGTCGCCGTTTTTGATGGTGTGAGTTCCATTGATGAAAAATCCCGGCGCTATTTTGACGATGCCATGCTTGTTGACCGGGATGACGAAGAGGCCCTTGTTCAGGCCTCGATAAACAGAGAGAAAGATAAGCCCGAGGCACAACGGCTTGATGAGGACACCCTACGGTATCGGCTTGAGGCCGTCGATATCCCGCGCCTCCCTTATCTGCGGCATTTTACGATAGGTCTGCATGGTTTCTATATCGACAATACGGATCTCGGCAGTCCTTCTGTTTACCTCGTATCTGGAAAAGGTCTGGCTGGTGCTTCTTCGCCGGCGGCTGAGGCCTCGTCCGTCGTCAGTCACCCCCTAGAACCGAAGGCAGATGAGCCACGGGAAGCCTTTTCTCCGAACTATTCGAGAGCCGAGGATTTGTCGGAGTTGAAGGGCGCCAGCTCGCCGGCGGCCGCGCCAGGAGCCGCCGATCACCCGAAGCTCTACCTTAATCCTGACTGCGAATCGTTGGAGATGTGGTTAGGCAGAAGCCTGGATCCGGGCACAGAGATAAAGATCCTCATCCTGAAGGAATATCTCGGCAGGATCCGGCAGAGCTTAAATGTTCTGATGAAAGTGATCGTTATCGCCCAGGAAAACGGATTAGAGAAGATTCGTCTGGATAAACAGATACGCAAGTTGGGAAAGCCATTCAAAGAGGTCTTTTCGGATGAAGCGATCGAGCTGGAGTGTTTATTGAAAGAGTACCTTTGGGGGCCTGCGGCTTTCTTCGAGCCCCAGATCCAGGAGATGACCCTGATCGTCGAAGGCAAGGGGCGACATAAGGAGATCAGAGTGGAACACCTCAAGGCAGCTGTCGCCCGGGTGCTTTGTCTTCTCCTGAGAGAGAAGATCATTGAGCTCGATGAAGAGGCGTTGCCGGACATACGGCATTTCTGCGGTATTACCGATGCTTCGGACAGACCCCGATTTTCAGATGGCACCCAGCCCTATGGGCCCGGGAGGGAGGCGGTTTCCTCCTCGCCGGCAACGGCGACGGCCGGGAGGGGAGGCCGTGCCGTTGCTGCGGAGCGGCTTGTGCGCGAGGTTCTGGCCGAGCGCGACCTTGGACAGATGTATAAGGTCTTTGAGCACCTGCGGCGCATGTCGCTGAAACAGTCTCTGCCGCACCTCTTGCGGCTTTATGGGGATAGCGGCAGCGATTATCTGGCAAGCGACATAGATGATTATATCGTCCACGCGCTGTCCTTTGAGTCGCCGCCGACGAGTAAGACCCTTCTATTCAATGCCCTCGTCGGCCTGAACGGCGGTAACGGGAGTTTCCCGGCCGTCCTGCGCGATCTGAGACGCATGGGGACGCTACGGGTGACACCGGTTCTTAGGGTCGAAGAGTGGAAAGGCCTGCTTCGGGCGATGGGCACGGACATGGAGACGACGATTCAGGTGGTGCGCCACGGTCGCAGGACCCTCTTCGTGTTGCGCAGCAAGGATACGGGGCTGACCTTCGGCTTTCTGGGTTTTCTCGGAGAGATCGTCGTTGCGGAGGGCCATAGCCGTCCTGTGGGTGGTCCTTGTGTGCCTTCGGAGGAAGATGGATGTTTGGCATGGAGGGCTTTTGAGAAAGCAGGCATACGGCAGCTTATCGTCGCTTTGGGCCGGCAGGATCAGCTTCGGTTTAGGCAATTCGATGGCCTGCGATGGCGGGGGTATCGCAACGACCGCACGGCCATCCCCGCCATGCGCTTCCAGGGACTCGTTGTTTCGGCAGAATATGCGTCTCAGACCACTATTGTTTCTTCTCCCGTCGGAGACCCTCGCGACTCGCCGGCGGAGGCCAGGGAAAAAGGTCGCGAGGGGGGTCACGAGGCCCAGGAGAGCGTTCGGCCTGTTCGCAATCCTCTCCCCAAGACGATAAGTCTCAGGTTGGCGGTAGCGGTCGTTGCTGTTATCGTTGTTGTCTTTGCGGCGCTCCAACTCTTTGTCCCGGATGTCGCGTTACCGGGGATTCTGAGCGGCATCAATCTGAAAACAGCCGTCGGATTTATGGCTTCTGCCTCTATCGGAGAGTTCTTCGGGCAGCTTATCGAGCTGCGTCACGACCAGAAGAATTTCCATCCACGCCTGAAAGATTTCCGCTGGCTGAAATTCCCGATGCTCTGGGTGTTGAGCTTTTCGATATTCAGCTGGTTCTGGCCGGGAACATATGAATTATGGGGTCTTGTTTTTCCGCAACTCCTTATGGGATTACCGGACCAGATGATAACGGGTCCGGTCTCCTTCCTCATCATCTTCCTTGCCCATGGATTGGTGGAGAGACGTTATTATCCTGAGGGCCCTCGGCCCGAAGGGTGGCGTATCTTTGCGGAGGCATGGCGCGAGAAGATGCCGCAGATGCGCAAGACCCTCAAAGCGGCCCTTCCTTATTTTGGTCTGGTCATTAGTTTCGTCTTCGGTCTTTTGCCCCGGCTATATCCCGACATCAGCTTTACGGTCCAGACAAACCTTGTCGCTGTCTCGCAGCCGATCTTCGCCGTATTCATCTCTTTTATGGCCAATAGGAAGGAGGACCCGGCGCAGCGTTATGAGATGCGGCCGTGGGCCTGGTGGGTATTGGCGTTCGTCCTCGTCCACAATTTTCTCTATTTCCCGCTTCATATCAGCCTTTCGGGCCTTTTTGCCGGTGTCACAGCCTATGCGGTCTTGATCTATTTCGGCTTTAGGAAGACAGGGAATTTGAAGAGTGATCATGGGGGCGCCCTTTGTGAGGGAAAGATGAGAGATGGCGTTTCTCCGCCGGCCGCCTCCTCGCCCTTGGCGGAGTCTCACCGTGAAGCAGCGGGCCTTTCGGCCTCGCTCAGGACGAGCCCTTCGACAGAGGTTGTCCCGAGTAAGGCCGAAGGCCGCGTCGAGGGGCTCAGGACAAGCTCGCCGGCCCAAAGGGCGCAGGAGGAGGAGAAGCTGATCGTCATCGGCGACTTCCAGACGCTCACCCAGGCCCGGCGCAACCAGGAAGACGCCATCGCCCGCAACACCTTCCGCGTGGTGCATGAGTTCCACGCCGAGGTCCAGGAGTGGCTCGCCTTCGACAGGGTCCAGCGCCTGGCCGCAAAGGACACCCCGAAGAGATCCGTCAGCTCCTCGCCCGCCTCCACGCCGGTGGAGGATTATTGGAGAGATGCTGGCGGGACGCTGCGGGACATATTTGAAAAAAATACAGGAGCACAAGCAAAGATATTCTGGGTTCCTGTCTGCCCTGGCCTCCTTTCGCCGGCGCAACAAGATAAACTAATGTTTTTAAAAAAGAAATTGAAAAATTTAGGAGTTTTATTACCAGAAAAAGAATCTTATAAACTGCACACCTCTTCAATAGAGGGGCGATTCATCCTCTGTGGCGCGCATTTGACTAACTGTATACCAGCAAATCTCTGCAGGGGTCTGATTAATTTTGCAAGGAATGATGGAGCAAATAGTATTGGCATTGAATTCCTTTTGCCCTTGGATCTTATATGTGCTAAATCAGGCAAGCCTAATCCTAGAGAGGAACAAGAGTTCAAGATTGCATTTATAAATGGATTAGAAAGACAAAACTTCAACAACAAAACCTATACTCAATGGCTTGATGAGGAAAAAGTAAATTACCTTGTTTTCTTAAACAATAATTTCTTATTTTACAAAATCAATAATTCGGATAACCCAAGAGCGGGCGCGATTCGCTGGTTCACCGACCATAGAATAATGCTTGATTATATAATTAGTTCCTCCTCGCCGGCCGTCTCCTCATTAGCCGATTTAACGTCCCTGCCTGCCGGTCAGGCAGGCGCACGGTCAGTGGATGATGTCGCTTCCTCGCCGGCGGCCTCCTTCGCGTCGTTGCGGGGGGAGGTTCTCGTTGAGCGCATGCGTCGTCTTCGCAACGATCTAGCCAAGTGGCGTTTGCTGCAACTCGTCGCAGGTCCGGAGAGGGTTGAAGATGAGATCGGCGTGACGTTTGATGGGTTGGGCGGACGCATCGCGAAAAAAGAGGAAGAGCTTTTTTCAGCCAAAAGGGAATTCGAAAACGATTCGCGCGTCGGCAATCTTCAGTCTCAATTGGTCATGTTGAGATTGTTCCAGTTGGTTTTGAGCCTGCGCAAGATCGAAGAGCCGGAGATCCGCACGCAAGCCGAACAATATGCCCGTTCCATTGTCGCCGCCGGGATTGAACAGGCGCAGACCGAGCTCGCCGCCGCCGAGGCGGAATACAGCCGTCTTTGCGAAGACAAGAAGAACGCCTCCTCGCCGGCGGAACAGCTTCACATGGTCCCACAGCCGTCTGTTCATTGTGTTTCGCTCGGCAGCAATAACGTGGCCAATGGTTTAATAGTTCCGCCTCTGCCGCTTAAAAAAGATTCCGATTTCCTTAAGCCGCCGAGGGGTTTGACGCGGCGGGGGAGGTATAAATTTAGGTTGGAACGGTATAGCGCTTTGATGACGCAGGCCATGACCATTTATAAAAGAAAACACAAGGGGGCTGTGCCTGATTTTGATCGGCAATTGGCACAGATCGCAGGGGTACCTCGTAGGCTGCTTGCAACTTGGAAAAAGAGGATCAATAAGGATGGTTCTGTGCCGGCTGTTCGATTAGGCGGCATGGAAGCGGCTATGCAAAAACGACTGAAACGGCATGCCGCTATATTGGCGGCCGCCGCTGGTGAGTTTCGATTAAGCCATCCTGAGGGGAGGGCGCCTACGCAGAAAGAATTAAGTTCAATGGTAAACGGGACCCCCCAAAACACGATATCGTGTCGATTACAAAAGATCAACGCCCAGGGGAATAGAGGTCGAAAGCCGGCCATAACAACGCGCGGGACGGTTGACGGGAAGAAAAGGGTTTATGTTACAGATGCGCAGATCGTTGATACCTATGCTTCCTGTGCGAGCATTCCGGCGGCCTCGCGTGGTATCCTGCCGACCTTGGGTTGGCTGGCTAAAAGATTGGACGTGACAAAACCGACAATGTCGAGACGCCTTCGTGCCATCAATGAAACAAGGCGCAAGTCGGACCTGCCCCTATTGTTGACGCGCGGAGCGGGGGAGCGTAAGCCACGAACACCGTTGAGCGACAAGCAGGTCTTGGGGGCCATAGAGTTTTACAAAAAAAGATTTCGGCGTCTGCCTTCCCAGAAGGAATTGGCTGAGTATCTGGAGGTTCACGAAAGCGAGGTTTCTTATAAGATCGCGCGCATGAACGTGGTCCGCATGGCTGCCGGCAAGCCGTTCCTCGCGACACGAGGAACGCCTGAGATTTCTTTGCCCCAAGATGCTTGTGTCATCAACGGAGGGTCGGCTTTGCTACAGGAAACGCAGGAGGCCGTCGAATACGCGGCGGAGAGGATCGAACGCCTGTTGGAAGATAAAGCCAAGATTGCGGGTTTGGCAGCTTCCCGTAAGATCAATTCAAAAATATTTGTGCAAAGCATCCTCCAGGCCGCGCGCGGCGCTTTGCTCCTGCATCTTGAGAGAAAATCATTAATGGTCGTTCCGGAAAAGATATCAGGGCCTAAGGGCCCCCTTGCTTGTTATTGCGATGGCAGGAAAATCTATATTCATGACGCTATTGTCGACCCGAAATCGGCCTTTTGCGTGGGCGCGTCGACCGTTGCCGCCCTGTTGGTTCAGGCGATCCTTGAGGCGCTTCGCTTCTCCCCATCATTTATTCAGCGGATACAAGAGACCGTATTCGTTGAAAATGGCTCTGCCAATAAGAAAAGGAATTCAGCAACACAGGCCGTTGGCGGTTCTTCGCCCGCAGGGAACAGAAACGTTTTCGATCTTTCGGTTCAGGTCAAGCCGGACAGGATCAAGGATCCGCGGGTTGACTGGTTCAAGATTTTCGGGAACAAACATCCTGTGTATCTTGAGATCGGGTGTGGGGATAGTGACTGGATCGTGGAACAAGCCAGGAGAAATAAAAACAACAATTATGTGGCAGTAGAGATAGACGGAAAAAGAGGACGTCAGGTCCTGGAAGCCGCCCTGCCAAATTTAAAGATCATCTATCAGGGCGCCGCCGGGCTTATGACAAAAATATTTTCCGATGGTTTCCTCGCCGGCATCTATATCAATTTTCCCAGCGTCGGTCTTCTTTCTTATAATCATTTGGATGTGCAGTTCCTTCAGGATCTTTTAAAAGTTCTGGGCGCGGGCAAAAGGATCGAGATAACCACGGAAAGCATAGGCTATGTCCGTTCAAACCTTGTGCCGCTCTGTGATACTGTTAGAGGCCAAGGAGAAATAGAGCTCAGAAGAGATGTCCCTTCGCATGTGCCTTCGTCCGTTATGCTCAACGCGATACGTCGCAAGGCGATCGCTTATTTGACCATCACTAAAAACAGCCGCCCGGCGGATGTTTTGATGGGTGCGTCTTCCGGCTCACCGGTGGGGATAGAAACAGGTGATCGGGGTATCAGGGGAACAGGGACCGGGGGATTAGAAGGTCAGAATATAGGGGACAAGCGGTTGATCGGATACCCGGTTGCCCTCGTTCCGGATCGCCGGATCGCCGGATATTCTTTTTCTCCCGCCTCCTCGCCGGCGGACAGCGTTTTGTTACCGAGATATCTTCTTTTTGATATTGACGAGGTTCTTCTCAAGGCACAACCATTAGATGTGAGCTGGCGCCGGATCATTCAAGCAGTTGGACAGCGTTATGGTGTCTCCATCCACGAAGAGCCACAGCTATTTCGTGACAACATCCGCTATTTGGGAGATTACGAGCAATGGGAGACTATTTTATTATCGGGAGCCGTTGACGAGCGAGACTACATCGCCCGCGTTAATGAAGCTTTAAAACGGCATTATGGTATCAAGGCCGATTATACGGCGCGCCAATGGTATGAATTGATTTTCTATGACCGCATCGAGACGCCATCTGAATTGACGCAGGAGATCCGAAAGGATATTGTGGGGCTCGCAGGCGAATTCAATATCCCCCTTGAATCAATTGGCATAATCAGTGATCGCACCGTAGGAGATGGGCCATTATACCGCGAGTTGTTGAAATCAAAATATCCGGGCCTATTTACCAATCAAGATATTGTCTTCTTTTCGGACGAACTGCGCGCGTCTAAATGGGAAACGACGATATTCGAGGTCATACTGTCGCAATTGAGGGAGTTTCAACCTGGCATCAAACCCGGAGAAATCTTGATCATCGATGACCGTGTATCCAATTTGCGTTGGGCATCAGCGTTTGGATATCGCGCGGCGAAGTTCGTTATTGACCATCCCGATTACTCAATGGCAAATGTCTTACGATCAGCCATTACAGGTCAATCTTCCTCGCCTTCGGCGAAGTCTCGCCGCGAAGCGGCAAGCTCGCCGGCGGGACGGGACCTAACTGTGGTGGTGGGTATGCGTGGGTTGATGCTCCCGGGAGAGCCGCTCCAGGATCCACATCCGCATAAGGGTCAGATAACCGATCCCCCTTGTGGCGGCGATCTCTTTGAGCCGGGCAAGGTGCGAGGTATCAAGACGCAGGGAGATAAGCTTCTTTCTCGGCCTGACGAATTTGATCTTGGTGGGCTTAAGTTCGTCCAAGAAGTCGGCCGCGTCGTGGGTACCCCAGAACCGGCGTTCTTCTTCCAGGGACTTGAACTTGGGGATTTTGTTTTTCATGGCGGTTCATCTCCTTTTATAAAGATCTCTTTCCGCTTCCGACATCGCGCGGGCCGTGACGATCTTCGCCTTTTGCCGACCCAGATAAGCGAAGACGATGGTCAGGTAGCGGCCGCTGTGCGTCCTTCCGAAGGCGAGGTATCTATTGCGCCTGCCTTTAAGGACATAAGGGGTATCTTCAAAACACGCCTCTTCCACCTCTTCGGGCTCGACCCCGTGCCTTGCGATGTGCGAAACACTGTCTTCGGTCCAGATGATCTCTTCGATCTTCAAGGGGGCACCTCATCCTCAAGTATACATGTAATACAAAAGATGTCAAGTATTCAGAGCCGGCCCCGGGCGGACGGCGCGTTTGATGGGGCCGCATCCGTCCCCGCATCGGACGCCTCCAGCCCGGCCGCCTCCTCGCCGGCGGAAGAAAATGAGAATTCGCCGGCGGCGACGGCGCCGAAGGTGTCTTATGAAAGCATGACACAATCGTTTTGGTATCGACGGCTCAATATGCGCCTGGTACGGATGTCCGGATTGAAAC
>CAZUQR010000022.1:25986-32537 GCA_964622605.1 uncultured Planctomycetia bacterium | reverse complement strand
GGCCGGCGACGACGCCTTCTCTATCCTGGCCCTCAGCTCATGGGGGCCGGCGGTGGCGAGCAAGGTCTCGAAGATGTCCTTGGTGAAGGTGTCGGCCGTGGCCTTCTCGTAAGTGATGACCAGGCCCGCCATCTCGGCGAAGCCGAACTTCATGGTGAAGGCAGAGCCGGGGTAGGCGACGGTGCCCGGGGCCTCGACACTGCGGGGGTAGACATAGACGCGGAAGATGTTGTTGTCGAAGACGTAGGTCAGGGCTTTGTGGCCGGTCAGGACGGAGCGGGAGACGTTGCCGGTGGTCTCGAGGTGTTCGGCCTCGGTGAAGGACTCGATGGGGGTCTCCAACTCCCAGCCCTGGAAGTGGAAGTGGTCACAGGAGTTGGCCGCGCCCTTGCTGTTGAAGCAGACGTTGTAGGGCCGGACGCGGTGCTCGGGCCTCAGGGTGACGTGGACGTTGTAGCTGATGTTAAGGGTATTGAGGTGCTTAAGGAAGGCGGTCAGCCGGGCGGTCAGGGGCCCGAGAGCCTCCTCTTCGGGGAGCCTCTGGGACTCGGCGGCGAGCTGCCAGGTCAGGCGCAGGGCCTGAGCGATCTCGGCCTCCTCGGTGATCATCTGGGTGTGCGGGTCATGGGAGGTGGTCTTCAGGCGCGCGAAGACGACGTGGTTCTTGCCGAACGGGTTGGGGTTCGGGTACATGGCCCAGTCCTCGTTGAGGATGATGCTCTCCTCTTCCTCGGGCTGGTTCTCGGGGCACAGGAAGCAGCCGCCCTTGGCGCCGAACTTAAGCAGGCCCCTCTTTTTGGGGTCGCGATCAGGATTGACCTCCTTTAAATACGGGCTATTTTCGATGGGCTCATAGGTGATGATGGACTCATTGAACGCCATGGCGATATCGGCGGCGGCCTGGCGGCTCAAAAGGGCCTCGAGCTGGGTGTAGAGAGGGGTGGCCTGAGCATCCGCGCTCGCAGGCGAAGACACGACCACGCTCGAGACTTTCTGTGCCGGAACAGCGCGTTGCGTGAGCGGGCTTGAAGAGGTCCTCAGGGACAGCTTGACCTTCAAATTATCAAAACAAGGCCTGCCGTTGTCCAGAATAGAATACTTCCCATCTTCGATCACGGCCTGGATGTGGCCCTGCGTGTCGCCGGGCCTGATCTCTTCCGGCTTACGGTTGCCGTCCTTATCGAAGTAGCGCTCCAGGATATCGTTCAAATTGACGGCCTCGGAAACCATGTTATGGATCTTGATCTCGCCCTTAAATTTGGGACAGTAGTAAGGGTGCGCGGGGTCGTGGGCGTCTGGATTCGCCTTTGTGAACAATACCTCCCTTACGCCCTTAATGCTCAATGACTTGAGGTCCATTATCGAGAACCCGCCCGCTTCCTTCTTTCCGAACGCCTTCTGGCAATTGGTCAGATCGTTATAGAAGGGGATACCTCTGAACTCGATGTAGGGCGGAACCTTGGAGGTATCCACGTTCTTCAGCATCCACGCATCTTCATCGAGCTCGTAAAAATCACTGTCCGCCTGCAGCAGGTAATCGAAGATCAGTTTGACCGGCGTGAAGAAGTGCGTTCGGTCTTGCGGCTCACTGGCGTTGACAAACCGCAGCAACCTCTCCACGTTATGGCGCCTCAGTATCTCCTTCGCCTTATCGTTGGCCTCACAGAAATTATTCAAATTGATGAAACACGTCCCGATCGGACCTTCGATCTGCACATAGCTTTCTCCATCCGGCCCGCTCTTCATACCGGAGATGAGGTCTGAGGCGAATTCTTTTTGTAATCTGCCGACGTCGCCATTGAATACCTCCTTAAGCAGGTCCTGCAAGATCCGGCCCAGGAGGTTATAGTTCAAGAAGGCGATATTCGTATTAAAGTATTGCTTGCCCGGCCGGCCTCTCCCTTCTATTTGTTTTTTCAAAATATCATACACTTGACTCTTCTGATTCTCATAACCAGGTATGTCTAACTGGCCGGAATCCTTCGTGTCATAAAATTTCTCTTGAATTTCGCTATCAGCATTAATGTAGCCTTTGTCTTCCAGTATTTTGAATACAGCGTTTGTATCGTCCTGATTCGTAAACAGTTCTGAAAGAGCATTTTTATCGACCATGACTGCAAGGCCCATCTTTTCGAATTCCTCGGACTGACCGTTAGCGACAGCACCGGCGCGCTCAAGCATGCGAACGCGCACTCGGCCATCCGGCAGGAACTCTATACCGACCTGTCCGCCCTTGATGTCCATGCCGATCTTCGTGGCGGTCAGCATGACCATGGGGATATTGTTCTTGATCATCCACTCGTTGACGAAGTCGTCGGGGAAGTTATTGGTCCCGTCTCCGTTGAAGAAAGTGAGGATCTTCGGCATCTCATCGTTGACGGTGTCGTCGGCAAGCATCGATGTCAAGAATTTCGAACCCCATTCGCCGTGGCTGGCGCTCGCCTCTCGCTTGTCGGTGGGGATCCTTTCTTTCACCGTCAGGGAAGGATACGGCCGCACGATCGAGAAATTGATCTCAATGCCCATCTGCTCCAGGATTTGGGCATACGTGCGGGCGGCTTCCGTGCGCCGGCCTTTGACGATTTCTTGCACGTCATCAAAGTATTCATCTGCGAACAGTCTGTCATAGGTCGGCTTGGAAGGGCCGGCGCCTTCGCTGACGATAGGCTCAAAGGAGACGGTTCCCCGGTATCCTTTTTCTCTCTTTTCCCGGACCTCTTTTATGAGACGGAGCAACTTGATCTCTGCGATGGAAAGTATTCTGTACCTGACTTTTTCGGGTTTGTCCTCTCCGAGGTCAAACTTCAAAAGCCAGAGGTCTCCGGCTTTGGAACTCAACTTGTCGCGCCCGAGCACCTCTTTGACCATCTTCTTCCGGCGCAAGCTGGACCCTAATCCGGCATCCAGGGAACAGTAACGTATGTTGTATTGCGGGACGCCCGTAATTTCAGAGGCTTCCTTGAGTTGTTCTTTCCTGTATGCTTCTATCTCTTTTACAAGGTCCCTATAGTCGATGGCGCCGAAATATTTTTCCCGCTCCTCGTCCGATGTAAACTTCTCGGACGCCGAGGGGAAAAAGTTCTTGCCGATGATCAGGCCCGGCCGGTCAGGGGAAGGGGCATAATAGGAATTGAGCAGCGCCCTAAAGACCCCCTTGCTCGATTCCGCCTTCTGCAACTGCTGATCGATCCTCTCGATCTCCTCCGGGCTCTTGCCGTCCTTCCTCATGTTCTCTTTTGTCTCCTCGCTGAGCCTGTCAAGCTTCATGCCCTCCATAACGCCTTCGATGACGTCCTGTCCCGGCCTGTCAATAAAGGTGATCCTGGCGTTCTTCAGGCATGTTCTTCCGGCCTCGTCCTTATAGTATTCGCCGCTGTCGAGGATGCCGGCCACTCCCTCAGGGAGGGGCTTGGTCATGTCTATCCTTTCGGCGGTCCTGTTCTCCAGGACGACCTTGCCCTCCGTTGAGCCCTGGAATACCACTTCTTCGCCGATAAACCTCAGCGAGGCCTTGTCCGTGATGTCGGTCTTTCTCGATATCCCAGCCACGGTCAATTCTACGGACACGCACTTTCCGGTTTTCGCGTCGGCGGGGCTTGAGCTTATCTTGGCCGGATCGACCTCGATGTGTATCGTGTCGAACTCGAGGGCGACCTGGTCTTTGGGGACCTTCACCCACTCCCCTTTGTCATTCTGGAGGCGGATCCTTATCTTCTCGTTGTCGAGTTCTTCGGCGATATTCATGTTTCTGACCTGGCGAAGAATGTCCTGATCCACTTGCGCCGTATTGAAAAGGATCTTGGTCACGACGGGCTTCTCTCCGGGAGTCCCGTTCGCTTCCGTGTACTTGAACGTGGAGGTTTTAAGCTTCAGCTTTGATTCGCCGGAGACCGGGATCTTCTGGACGCTCCCGCCGACGGCCAATTCTACGACAGTATATGTGACCTTTTCGCCGGGGACCTTTTGCGGGATCGCCTTGATCTCCATGTTCATGCTGGGATAGCTGACCGAAACGGCCTCGGAAGGAACGCGGAGGTCCACCCACTTCTTCTCCTTGCCCGTCTGCATAAGGACCTTGAGAGAAAAATCTCCCCTGCGTATCTTTTCGACGGCATCACCCTGACGAAAGTCCTCCTTGAGGATGATGTCTATCGTGCCCTCCTGATGTTTGAACTTCATCTTGGATTCCACGGCCGTGACCGGCTCCAGCGCAAGAATGATGTCATATACGGCTTTCTGCCTCATGTCTTTGAGCCAATAGAACGCCCCGAGCGCAAAGTGCACCCTGGAAGGCAGGCTCTTCCAAACTTCGTCGGTCACCACGTCTTCGAATTTGCCGTTCTTCTTGGCATCCGCGAGTTCTGCGACGACGACCGGATGTACCAGGAGTTTCTTCAGGTCCTTCTCGAACCTTCTGATCAAGAAGCCATAGGTGAACCTTCGGGTGGCAAACATCACCACGACCAGGATCATCGGAAACGCCCCCAGAAGGGCCCGCGTAAGCGCAACGCCATTCATCTCGTGGTGTTTCTTGGCATAGGGGACAAGCTTGTTACGAAGCGAGGGAAACCGTGAGGAAAACCATTTGGAATGAAATACGATCTTATTGATATAAGGAATAAAGAGTCCGAAGGCCCGCATGCCGCTCAGGAACGAGAGAGAAGCGAAGAGATATATCGTGAGGATAGCGGCGCCGAAAGACGTCAAAAAGAGGGCGCCGACCCCAAAACCAAACATGGCCAGCAACGAGGCGACGCCGTTAAACGGCCAGCCGTAATGAGAGCGCCTAGAATACACCATCATCGTATTTTCAAAGTACCTGATCCTGTTAAACCCTCCGAGCTTGGTATCCTTGAGGGTGGAGATAAATGAGAATATCCCGCGGGAAGCATAGCTGACGCCCTTATAAAACAGCGCCAGAAGCGGGACATAGAACGGAAATCCGACAAGGATGTCCCTCAGGGCCAGCGGTATGGCCAGCCAGAAACTGCCGGACTGTCTCCAGTGCCTTATAAAGTTGGAGATATTGATGGCCTCCATGAAAAGATAGCTGATGCCGATAAAGAACGCCATCGGCTGCAAGAAGGCAAAGGCGGTGAAAGGAGACATGAGCGGTAAGGCCGCCAGTATCACGAGAGAAAACACGGCTATGAAGTAATGCGACCATAAGAATATGTGAGAGAGCTTCTTGTCGGCCGGAAGGTCCTTGTTGTAGAAGAGCGCGAACTGGTTCCTGTCCATCAGGAAGCGCGTCACGTTATAGGCGTAGCGCATCTCCGTGGCGGCCAAGGAAGAATCGAGGAGCGTCGGACGCCCCCAATCCATCATATACCAGTCTATCTGGGTGGACTCCATCTCCGGCTGTTTGTTCTGTATCAGCAGGAATGAACCGCTGTCTTCGCCCGGAGGCGTGAAGAGGATGTCTCCCACTTCGGGACGAACACAGCCCTTGCCATAAAAAGTCAATCCTCCCCTGCGCGCCCGCTGGACATCACCCGTCCAGGTCTCCTGGGCTATGGCGTAGACCTCGGTGACCGGAAATGCCCACTTGCCGGGGAAGAAGCTATTCGCGTTCGCCCCCCAGACCATCATCATCGGGTTGATCGCGCCGATATGGGGATTGCGGCCGTGATAAGAGGCCCAGGCGGCTCTCCAAACGCTCTGACCGGGGTAGGTCCGGACCCACGCATCATAGTTCGTGGAAATGGGGTAGAACATGTATATATTGTTGCCGAGATACTGATTCTTAACGGCCGGGGGTATCTGGATGTCGTTGGGCGCCTCCGGATTCTCCTTGTCGGGCGCCTTATGCCGCGCCTTGCGGACCCTGGCCTTTTCCGTCCCGATGATGAAGTTAGCCAGGCGGGTGACGGCCTCAAACTCTTTGCTGACAGTCTTGTCTTTCACGAGCGTCTTAAGGATGTCGGCCGCCTCCGCATCGCGCCACCGCATGAAATCTTCGGCCCATTGCCGGGGTGTCTTACCGGTTATATCGGGGACACCGGGGAGCACGCCCTCCACCTTGCCCAACGAAGGCATCTCAACAAGATGCCCGTCCGCGTCCTCCCTGAATTCGACCTCGGGACCGCCCCATAACTTGACCTCGTGATAGATGTGCTTAAGTTTTATGTCCACCAGGCGCTGATAATCAGAATACCTCTCATAGAATAACAATTCTTCCTGATTCAAAACACAGCCTACCTCATCTCTGCCAAAAGTCCTTATCGCTGACGATATATATTCATATATTTCGCTCGGGCTCATAAAAAGACCTTTGTGAGATTTCAATTGTAAAACAGCGTATATCTGTTCTTTCTTGTCGTCATACCGGGGATCCAGGGCCATGTCCTTATGCGTTCCGATCTGATGGAACTTGCCCAGAACGGCGTATTGGGCAGCGATATATCCTCGTCCCTCTAGATCGGCGAATAAGGCTTCGGCATCAACGCCAGCGAGTCTTGAAAAATCGGCCTTTGAGATAGCCGATCGCTCGCGCAAAACAGCGTATATCTGTTCTTTCTTGTCGTCATACCGGGGATCCAGGGCCATGT
>CAZUQR010000022.1:14069-25886 GCA_964622605.1 uncultured Planctomycetia bacterium | reverse complement strand
CTAGATCGGCGAATAAGGCTTCGGCATCAACGCCAGCGAGTCTTGAAAAATCGGCTTTTGTAAAAAGTTCTCTATATCTCAAAAGTTGCACCGCATCGGCGTATGCATCGTCTCCCAATTGAGAGCTCACATAAAGATGCGTCTCGAACTGGTCGCGCCCCATGGCTTCCGTAGCGGCATAGTTGCTCGGCCGCATCTCGCTGATCCATGAGCTCAATATGTTCAAGACCTTGGCCAAGGCTTCCTTATGTTCATCGGCGCTGAAGAGGCCGGGCTCTTCGTCCGTCCCGAAAAACAGGGTGAAGACGTCCGCCCACTCCCACTTCTTGTTGTCGAATCTGATATCGGTCAACGCCTCCGCGACGCGGGAGGCAAAGACAGCAGCCTGAGGATCATTGAGCTTGCGACCCTCTTCTTCGACAACCTGACGTATACGGGCCACAACATTGTCCCACTCCGCGCCCTTATATTGCTTCGCCATATAACCAAGCAAATTGCTTTTTATATCCTCGTCGTACGGATCGTCATCAAAGGTCCCCGGCAAGAGGTAATCCTCCGGGCCGAAGAAATACTTCTCGCCGAAAGCATGCAAGTTGCTGCTGTTGGATTCCAGGAGCGCGTACACATCGTTGTCCGGTTTCTTCTGGCTGATACTAAAGAATTTATTGTAGATGACCATCCGGGCCTTTTTGGACCTCGGCCTGACAAATTTCCCGCCAGGCAAGCCGGCCAAACCCTTAAGCCAGGACGCGTATTCTTCGTCACCGAAATACATCTTCTCGTGCAGCCAGATGATATCTTCCGCGATGCTTTCCGCCGCCGTCCGGTTGTTCGGGAATAATGCCATGAAATTCTCTTCTATATCCTGAAATTCTTCGAGCCACTTCTTGTATGTTTTTTCCCAGCGCAAGCCGAGGATCCTTAAGGGGTTCACCACCGAGGCCAACCCGGTGAAGGAACGCCCGACCCTGCTCCACTGCTCTGTTTGCAGCACGATATAACTGCGGACGGCGACTTGGATATGATACGCGGCGATGATCGTGGGTATGGCTATCATGGCGAGCAGCAATGCCGTGAGCCAAAAGCCCGGCGCGGCCCAATTAATGATGACGAGCTTCCCAAACAAGTGATGCGGAATGATGCCGAATGTGTACACGCCGCTCGTTAAGAATATCGAAGCCCAGAAGAGTTTCTCGCCGCGGCTGGACATGTGGGCGAAGAAAATAAGCAACAAGACGGGCGTCACAGAGGCGATGGCGAGTGCAACCCCCAGATGCGGCGTGAATACCCCCAGCCACACGGCCGCGGCTTCCGCGAGAACAAGCAGAACACCGTAGGTCAGCCGTAGCGCCCAATAATTCATACCCCAGTATTTGGAGAGCCGGAACATGGGGAAGAGGATCCGTTTCAAGAAAAGGTGGCTGATGCCGTGCCGCTGCCTGTCGGCCCTGACCGCCTCCTTCATGCCCTTATCCAACAGCCCCGGCGTCTTTTTGTCGCCGATAAGTTTCTTCTTCAGGTCGAGCTTCTTCACGAAGCTTTTCTTCTCTTCCTTTATCTGTTTTTCTATAAATTTCTTGTCGTCCGCAAAGTCCGCCTTTTTCTTCTTCTCGTCGGTCTCCTGGATGGCGTCCGCCAACCTGTCTCTTTCATCCCTCAACGCCTTGATCGACTCGGCAAAGCTCTTTACGAGGCCGGAAACGCTGGGAACGCCCAGAAGCTCTTCAAGCGTCTTGCCGGATGTCAACAGAACGTCAAAAAGGTCATACAGATCGAGTTCTGAGAAGATCTCGATCAGCTTCTTGTCAGCTTTCTTCCAGGGCTTACGCTGCGTGACCTCGATGAATTTGGGAAGTTCGATATCTTTTATGACTATGGCCAGGAGATCCATATAGCCTTTTACGTATTCCATGACGGATTCCCTCGTCGTCAGAGCTCCCCGGAGCATGCCATCGATGTGCCTTGTCAAGTATAAAAGGAGCGGGGTGATGGCGGTAAACTGACCCAGGGATGCCCCGTTCGTGACCGAGGGACCCACCGACAACAGGGTCGCTATGATCAGCTCCCTCATCGTCATGGCCTGGGCATTCACGTAAAGAGGATAAGGATTATGGACGATGTCCGCCTGGGCAGGATCCTTGCCGAGCTGTCCTAACAGTTCCGGCGACTGCGCGATGGCCTTATATATCCTGACAAAGACCGTTTCGAAGACATCCGCCTTGACCTGCTCGTCCCGCAGGGTCCCTTCATACGTTCTGGCAAAAATGTGGTCGAAAACAGGCTGCTGGACCTTGCTTCTGACGATCTCTTGCACGAAATCGACCATGCCTTTATAAGAACGTTGGGAGGCCAGCTCTATAAGCTCCTCCTTGCTGAACACGCCGTTGTTCAAGATATACCTCATGACCCTCGCTTCCGGCGTGGGAGGCAATCTGTTGATTGTCTCTTCGTCTATCTTCCCTGCCTTCAATTCGTCAAAGACGGCATTCTGGACGCGGTTGATAAGCGCCTGCTTAACGTCGTTCCACACTAAAGCGCGCGGTCTCCTCATGCTGCCCAGGAAGGTCACGCGTTTGCCCTGCTTTTCCGTCTCGGCGTAAAAATCCTCCTCCGTGATAAAGCCCTGCCTTATCAGGTAATCCACCACAACGGCCCTGCCATAGCCCCGTTTTGCGGCCTCAAGCGCGGGAGAAGACGACGCAGAACCGGGGCGCGTTATCGCAGGAACGGACATCAGGGAACGCGGATCGATAAATCGTTCCTTGAATGTGATCTTTCCCTTTTTGGCCAAGCTCTCAATCAGGTCCGTCTCCTGGCCGGTAAAACCTCCGGAGAGCAGATAGTCGCGCAGCCGCGCCATCTTCTCTTCCTCTGATTTTATGAGTTTAGAGAAGACGAACGGCCCCGAGAGTTCGCGGAGCAATATGGCTTTTTCAACCAGGGCGGGATTCCCGGGGAACAGCCTCTGCAATCTTTTTTGGGTGAGGCCGTTCCAGTTCTTTCTGTTGCCGCGCCCGCTGATGAACCGGGCGTAGATCCCCACACCTGCCACGAACAAGGTGAACAGTATGGGCGCGGCGTATTTGGCCACATTCAGGACATATCTTTCAGGGTCGAAGAATACGTGCTTCTCCACCTGAGCGGGCAAACTGAATTTCAGATCAATTTCTGTGCCGTTTTCCCTTATCGTTTCTCGCACAGCCTTTATGTTCTCCCCGTCTTTCGGGAATGGGTTCTTTGTTATCCAATCCTTGACCGCCCTAGGCAAAGAATTCAAGTACTTATCGTGCGTCGTATTTTCATAGACATCCGTATGCGCGAAATCGCCCTCGAAGACCGCCCACAAGACGTTATTCCTGAACAAGACAGCGTAGGGCTTAGCGAGCGGCGTGGCAGACTTGATGACTTCGGAAACGAGCAAGTGATCATTGCCGGCATCATCACTCCAGGCCTTGATGTCGAACTTGCTGTAGAGCCGCTCACGGGACCCGTTGACGAAGTCGGTGTAGAGCTCCCCATCCTTGACGTGCCGAGCATTTCGGACGTGGTCCACCCGCGTGATGCATATCGGCAGGCCGTACTTCGTATAGAGCTTCCACCCTTCGTTGATGTAGTGCTCGAAGACGACATCGTTTTTGAAGTCGTACCCCACGAAGATCGGCTTATCGCGGTAGATCTGACCGCTGCGGTACTCATAGGGAACGTGATAAATATACCAATCGCCATACTTCTGCACGTACTCCGTCTCGCGGATGACCTGCTGGATCTCCGGCGATATCACCACTTCACCCGCTGAGGCGCCGAACGGCAGATCCGGGTGGTTTTCGACGTCATATTTCATGAAGCGCAGGGCGCCCCTGTCAAAACGCATGTAGTCGCGCTTCATCGGGTCCTGGCGCATCAAGTAACGGCTCAGGATCGGGATCTGCATCTCCTCCCCCCCTGTAGGCAAAAGATCCCGATCGACCCGGGTCAGGGAGATGCGGCCGTCCGTGGGTATCCCCTTCTCTTCCAGCGTCCGCATCAGGGCCGGCGTCAAGTAAAAACCAGCGATGGTCTCTCCGGCCGTACGGGCTTCTCCGACCGCCTGGAGCTTGAAGGCTATCCCATGGGCCGAAGATTGATAACCGGCCTGGACCGCCTCGCCGTTCCACGAGACGTTGACGAGGACGTCCGGTTTCACATCGCTGGTGACGAAGACGAGCACCCTCGCCCAGGGGTCTTCGCGTACCCTGTAGTTAAATTTGATGCCGTCGTCACGGATGCGCAATTCTTCCTTCACGATGTGGATGGTCTCGCCGTCCTTCCACCCGAGACTGCCGGCGATCGCCTGCAAACCCTGGTTGATCCGATGCTTAAGCGAGTCCTGAAGATGCGCCGGTACGTTCTCGAACTCATGGTATAGGGAGCCATAGTCGCCTCCAAGCTCGAGCCCTGTTTCCACCCTGTAGAGCGAGATTATCCCGAGGTCTTTTGAAGACTCGAAACTCGGGTCATCGAAAGATACGGGCTGGAAGGTATAGACGTGGCCTGACTTTTGGGCGGCATATATCAACCGTTCCGCCTTATTGTCATTGCCGATAGTCTCTTCATCCGCGACCATCTGGACAAGGTAAGTGACGGCCCTGGACCGAGAAATGCCGGCGTTTTCGCTGAACCGGGAGATACTGGCACGCTCGCGGCCTACGCTGTCGATAGCGCGCGACACCGTGAACTCGCCGGAGACCGTTATCTCCTCGCTGAGGGTCCACTCGCCGTGTCCCACGATGGTATCGTGCGTCTTGACCCCGTATCCCTTTATCCCCAGTTCTTCGATGGGCCGGAAGGCACCGTCAATGTAGTGGATCTGCATCAAAGGCTCATTGCCCTGATAACCGCGTGTTTTCCTTATCTCAGAACTCAGCGCCTCGGTTGTCTGGCCAAAGTCAAACACTGCCGTGCCCCAGACCGGCGTACCCTGGACGACCTGCGGCATGACGTAGAAGACCACGACCTCATCGCCGGATTGCGGATCCACGCCGTACCAGCGCTCCTGCTTGCGGTCGCTCTCGCCCAGGCGGTGGACGAGGTCAAACGTTAAGGCACCAAACGTCCGCTCCCCTTCCGTAACGGCGCGGTCGATCTGACGGATCAGGTTATGGTCAGCGTCAAACTCAAAGATGCGTATCACGCCTCTCCCGTCGGGGAGCGTCTCGCCCATATCCAAGGCGGCTTCATTTTTGTAATACGTGACAACCTGTTCCCCATCAAATAAACCGAAGACGGAATCTTTATCCGTCCTGGGCGTGCCGTCAAGATCAAAAAGCCTTACCAGCTCGAACTCGACAAACCGGCCAGCGACATCGGCCCTGCGCGTCCCAAAGTTCACCGCCCAGCCGGTTTGGTCGACGAGGTTGTAGTTGCCGGCCGCGGCGTCCTCGAAGCCGGCGAAGATGCGGGCCACCTTTACCTTCTTGGCCTGTTCGGGGGTCAGGCCCATCGTCTTCAGGACCTCCGGCGGCAGCAGGGGCAGCATGACCTTGCCCGTTTCGCCCAGGTCGGCGCGGACGTTCACGACCACCGGCACGGCGCCGCTGTCATCCATATGAGGGGTGACGAGGGTCTTGCCCTGAGGGTCGTAGCCGACGTAATTAAGTATGACCTCTTGCTTATCGGGTCCGGCCAAATAGTGCTTGGACAACAGAAAGGTATCGACGACCTTGTCATTTTCTCTGACCTCAAAGAGGCCCGTCTCAAACGAGAAGTGCTTGAATTCGTTCGGCCGGCCGTCTTCGGTGATGGTGTAACACGGAGCGCCCTGCTTGCCATTGGTCAGGTCTACCATGTAGGACTGCCTGATGTCGCTGTGCGGATAGAGGAAGGCCTGCACCACGAAGACGCTCGGCCCGTCGCCGTTGGCCGGGACGCGGCCGATGCGCATGAGGGTCGCGCCTTTGCTGATGTGACGCCCGAGTTGTGCCCTCTTGTTGGCATCCGCCAATTCCGAGCGTTTGATCCACTCGTTGACGGCCTCTTGGGTCTCGGTCTTCGGGGCGGCAAGCGGGAAATACTCATCCAGGAACCGGTCGATGTAGGGCTCGGCCGTCGGAAGGACTTCCAATGTCTTAAACTCTCCGTTGGCATCGATGACGCCGACTTCGCGGATCGGTTCCCAGCCTTTTGAGAGGAGGTATTTGGCATCCTTGCTCTCCACGTCTGCCGAGCAATTATAATCGGTTATTTCATTTTTCTCTCTCTTGCCGTTTCGGTTGTCGTCGTGCCACCAGGCATAGGTGACCGCGCCCGTCTCTTCGTCGACCTTCTGTACCTGCCGCGAGAGGGTCTCTAGCCACTTTGCGGCAATATCATTCTCGACGTCAATATCATCCTCGGTCCAGACGGTCATGAGCGTGCCGCGGACCGGGTCCGGTTTGTTGATCCAGACCGCGACGCGCCGGCCTTCGAGGTCGCTGCCGGGTCCGGCCAGCTCGGGCCTGTCCACGATTGTAAGCTTGCCGTCCAGACCCATGGCCCAGCGGCCTTCCAGGGCCGCCTGCCAACGCACGAATGTATAATGCGGCATGGCGACTTTTCTGCCGGTCAGCGTGACGACGAGCACCATCGGGTCCTTGCCCTCCTTGGCGCCCTCGGGCAGGACATATCTCAGCTCGCCCCTCTGCAACTCTGCGAACACCTCGGCCTCGGTCATGTAACGGTTCTGATACCCGACGGGCCCTTCCTGTCCATACCGCACCGTTTCGCCCGGCACCACAAAGTACCCTTCGTCGTGACGCATCTCAAGGAGCGCGGTATCGCCTAACGGCATGATGGAAAGGGTGGCGAGATCAAGCTCAGACTCCACCCCCCTATACTTACGGATCATGATCTCGTAACGGTACGTGTCGCGGCCCTGGCCGTCCTTGGCGCCCGTCGGGAAGGCGTAGATCAAGCCATCCCTGGCGGCCTGCTTGAGCTTCTCAGCGTCCAGGCGCAAAGGCTTCTTGCCTACCGGCCGCACGACCGCGGCCGCCTTCATATCCTCCTGTGCCTCGGCCAGGCCTGCCGGTGTCTGCTCGACGATCCCCGGATACGGGGTCTGGATGCCGAACCTCGTCTTGGCCATGGAAAGTGGCACGATCATCGTCTCGCCGTGCTTATCACTGATCGGTAACGCGTAAATCCGCACGCCCGGCCCCTCGTCGACATCGATGTTGAGCATATAGGCGCCTTCGGCATCGCGGGTGATGGACATGGCCTTGTGCTCCTCCTTGGAGAAGTTCGCCACCGGCCGCGCCGCCCCGCTCCAGGACAACTGCCGCGTGAGGAACTCCGGCAGGTTGACGCCGTCCGCGAAGTGGACGATGCCCAAGATGTCTTGCGCCTGTTCGCCGATGACGGCCTCGGCGCGGCGGCTCTTGGCCTCGGGGCCGTAGATGAAGAGCCTGCCGTCGTGCATGACCGGGAAGGTCACGTCGGTCTCAGGAATAATGCCCACCAGTTCGACCACGGCTGCGGCCTGGGCCGGCTTTGGATACATCCGGGTCGCCTCCGGGAGCGGGTCGTGACCAGGCACTTTTCTCATCTTGCCGTCCGGACCGATGAAGTAAGGCTTGCGCTCGCGGTCAAAGCTCAGGAGGGGACCGAAAGAGAAAGAGAGGTCGTAGCTCGCATCGCCGTCTGCCCAGACCGGCTCGTACTGGAGCTTCATGTTCGTGTCCGGGAAGAACGGGGTCGGCGTGTCAAGGCTAATCACCATGCCCTTCGTGTTAAAACGCTCCTTCTCCACCGCGCCCACGCGCAGCCGCGTCTTCTCGTCCAGGAAGCGTATTTCGCCGAACACACGTGCCTTCGTCGCATCATCGTTGCCGTAGAGGTACTCGCCCGCCAGATCCACCTCCACGTTCTTGCCGCGGTACAGCGCGGTCTTGCCTGCGACGCCGTAAAGGAGGAAGTTGCCCTCGGACCAGTCGCTGGTGTCCTTCTCCGGACGCACGACAAAGGCGATCTCGCTTAAACCGTCGGCGCTCTTGAGGCCGGCGCCGAGGCTGGCGGATATCAACTCTTCCTCAAGCTCGATGTCGATGGGCACCCATATCTCGTTGCCTTCATCGTCGTGAAGCTTGATCTTCCCGGTCTCGCGGGCGTCTGTGAAGACCCCGCCGAGGCGCAAATCCCAGAAGAGATGCTTGGAGACGTCGTCGCGCACGTGCAGGTTGTGGGCGTGGACCGTGCGGTCGATGCCATTGTCGCTCTTAAGGGTATAGGTGCCCGTGCCGGCATAGCTGGCGCTCAACTCTCCTTTCGCGAAAACCAAGTCGTTTATGATGATAAGCTGTCTCTCCTTGACGTGCTCATATTCGTCCGGTGCGGTCTTGTGCCAGGCGTCGCGCCGGCCGTAGCTGATGCCGAAGAGGTTGCTGATGTTCCTGCCTTTGGTCACGACGTCGACGCCGGCCTCATGGACCACCGGCGTGCCCTCTTCGAGCTGGATGCCGACCCGGTGCACGCCGATCTGGACGCCGCCCTTCATATCAAAGACGTTCTGCACGAAGCTGTTGTTGCCGAACACGCCGTTGTGGAAGACGCCGCTCAGATACCCCTGTGGGTTCTCGTGCTGGATGATGGCATCGAGTTGTTCCTGTGTGAAGAACATGTCCCGCGGCATGCCCGGATGCGCGGCGGCGTACTCCTGGATCGCCTTCAGGATCTTGTCGCGCTGGTCGTAGAGCGCGTTATATCCCCTCTGAAGCTGCTCAGAGGTCTCGCCCCAGTCGTTCAAGGTATCGATCATGTCGTCGCGCGCACTGAGGTAGCGTTTCAGGAGCCCTGCCACGGCCTCGATATTTTCGGTGCGGTCGTCGAGGTAGGCGCGGGTCGTCGCGAACGTGCCGTTGTCGGTCCGGGCGAGGACCTCTTTGAGGTAGGCCCGGGCTTCGGGGATCGAGACCATGCCGTCATCCGGGTCAACGACGTTCTTCAGGGTGTCGCGGTAGACGACCGCCGCGTTGTGCTCCTCGAGCGTGGAGGCGCGGTAATCCGCCGCGGTATCGAGCAGGGAACCTTCGGCGGGATCATTGGCCCGGCCCTGCGTGCCGTCCTCCCATCCATAACCGACCAGGTCTTCGTAGTGCTCCAGCCCCTCGGTGAGGCGCGTGGCCCAGTATTCGATGCGGCGGTCATACTCGCGGATGATCCTGTCGTAGTCATCGGGGTTCGGGAAGTCGGCCGGGTCAAAGCTGTTGCGCGTTGCGATGACCACATCGTCCAGGAACCACGCCATCCACGCGATGCTTTGGATGGTGTCATCCGGGTTATCGAGGTGGCTATTGGGCATCTCGAGCTTGAACACCTGATCGAAGAGCTCAAGGTAGTTGAGGGCGGACCGGATGCGGACCTCGTCGGTACGCGCCACGCCGGCCTCGGCGATATCGTGCTTGCCGTACACGTAATTCAGGCCGTTGACAGCCTCGTAGAGCTGGAAGGTGGTGATCTGCAGTTCGACCTGCGCCCATGTGCGGGCCGCGGCTACGGGGTCCTTATACCAGTCTTCCACAGACAGGCCGTTGAAGACCTCGCTGATCTTCGTCCAGTCGGCGAGCGCCTGCCGGGCGTTGATGAGGTCAAGGTTGGCGTCAATCGTGAAGTCCGTGCGGCTCTCCAGGCGCTGCAGATAATTCTGGTCCTGGCGCCGCTGGCTGCCTAATTCGGCGGCCTCCTCTTGGGCAGCCGCAGCGCGCTCAATATAGTGTTCGTAGAGGTATGGGTTGCCGTTCGCCAGGGCCTCGTTGGCGTGTTGGAGGGCCTCTTCCTTGTGCTGGTTGGCCTGTGCGATCCTCTCCTCCAGATCGGCAATGCCCTTGCTGGTCTGCGCGACCTCTGCGGCGTGGTAGGCCTCGGCATCCGCCAGACGGTCGCGAAACTCGGCCGTGCGGGCCTGCATGTAGGTCACGTTCTCGTTGCGCCACGCCTTGAACTGTTCCGTCTGGATGACCGAGGTGATCTTATTGTCGACATCCGTCAGGACGCGCTGGAACTTGGTGCGGACCTCTTCGTAGCTCTGGTGCCACTTGTACGCGAGCTCGGACTCTCTCAGCTTCTGGGCGCCGGCCGCCAGCCCCTTGATATTCTCAAGGATGACGACACATCCTTTGGCCTCCTCGACCGTCTCAAAGGTAAGGGGCTCCACGCCCGGCAGGCCGATGCCCGCCTGTGCCAGGAGCTCGTTGAAGGTCTTATCGCGCAGGCCTCCGATGGGCGGCGCCTCCATGTCCTGGGTCTCGCCGGTCCTCAGGTCGAGCGCCGTGCCGTAGACGTCGTCGGCAAGCTCCTGCGCCCTCAGGGGGTATTCGACGACAGCCGGGTCCTGCGGCGTGGCAAAGGGCGGCTGGAAGGTCACGGTCGTGCCCGCGCCATTGATGACCTGCGGCTGGTAGCCGTCGCCGTAATGGCGTGTGATCGACTGCCCCGGCCCCAGCGTCTGCACCGGGATCATCCGGGCCAGGCGCTTATCGAAGATCGGGACCGTCTGCCTGGACGTATGGATGAGCATCTCCGGCACACGGATAATCTCGCGGCGCACCATGGCAAAGGGCTTGGCTTTGGCAAAGAGCTTGCCTTCGACTTCGTAGAGGCCGTCGGCCGCATAGCGCTCGTCAAAGGTCACGAGGGTATCCGCCTGCAGCTTTATCTTCTGGCCATCCAAGTTGACCTGGGTGCCTTTCGCCAAGACGTCGGTCTCCGGAACAGACTCTCCCTCGAAGATGCTGTGCGGCCCGAAGCCGTTGTCCACGACCGTGACCGTATGGTCGCCCACCTGCCCGGTGAGGAAGAAGATCCGCGCGTAGCCGGCACGCAGGCCGGGCTGGATGATGCGGTCGGTCTCCGGGTTGAAGCGGACCTTCGCGAGCGTCTCCGGGTCGAGAGTGACGACCTTGCCATCCGGCCCGACCGTGACCAAGTCATCGACCCGCTTGGGCAGTTCTTTGGCGGTCACGCCGACAGGTATACGGGTCCAGTCGCTGTAGGCGGCCATCTCCTCCGTAACAGGGTCGATCTCATAGCCGTTCTGTGTCAGGAGCTCTATTTGCTTGATCGACCGGGCGAGGTCTACCATGCCCCGGATCTGCCGGAGCCCCGGCTCCTCCATCCACCAGCCCATGCGTTCGAGAAATGCCTTGGTCTTCGGCTGGAACATCCCCTGGGCGACCGAGAGAATACTCCATTCGCCTGTCCGGGTATTGTGTTCCTTTATGAACTGAGTGTCGCCGTCGCGCTGGAAGAAATATTTGAGGTACGACTCGGTGTTGAGCTTGGCCTTGGTATACGCGGCCTTCTGCGCGTCGCTGAGCACGACGACCGCCGGATACCGTGTCGGGCTCTCGCCATTAAAGACGAAATTGAACAGATACTCCAACCACTCATTGGCCGCCTCGCCGGGCGAAACGATGTTCATGTAATCGACCTCGCCGCCGTCTTCGATCTCGCCGGTGTCGTAGTTCAACGTATCAAAATAGTCGTACTGGCCGAACTGCGTATCGAGGACGCGCAGGGGGGTCTTGCCAAATTTGATGTGGACGTAGGGGAGCGGGAGCGACCACCCGATAAGCGGAAGCTTCCCGGTCTGATAACGTGTATTGATGCCGGCGTCCAGCTGGAGCCAGAGGTCCGCCCCGGCCTTGTAACCCTGCTCCTGGGGCGCCAGCACCAGCTTGCCGTTCTCAAATCCGAGCTTGAAGAAGACCAGGTGCAGGCCCGTGAAGTCATCATCCGTCCAGTCGATGTCAATGACGCCGCCCTTGCCGTTGAAGAGCATATCGTTCTTGGGCTGTTGGACGATGT
>CAZUQR010000022.1:11477-13969 GCA_964622605.1 uncultured Planctomycetia bacterium | reverse complement strand
ATGACGCCGCCCTTGCCGTTGAAGAGCATATCGTTCTTGGGCTGTTGGACGATGTCGGCCACAGCCTCATAACCGTAGAAGTAGGCGTTCGCGGTCTCGAACACCCCTTCTATCGTGCCCTCCAGGGCGCCGTTGATAATATTGGCCAGCCGCAGGGGCGCTTCGATCTGGCCGCCGATCCCGGCGCCGACGTTAAAGGTCTGGGAGCCGACCTTGAAGTCGCCGAACTTCATCAGCGAGGTGTATATGTCGGTCCTAAGGGTCAGGTACAGCGCCAACAGGCGGTCGCGCTGGGCGAGATTCGGTTGCTGGAGCGCCTCGGCGATCTCCTGCTTGAGGGTACGTATCTGTCGCTTGATCTTAGCGATATCCTGCTCCAGCTCCTGGAGGGCCTCGCGCGCCTTGGCGATCATCTCCTCGGTGAGCTCCGGCTGCTCGAAACTTAATGCATAAGCGGTGCGCTGCCACTCGGCCCTCTTCTTCTCGAACGCAGCCAGCGTCCGGGCCTCGCGCTCCTGCGCCTTGAGCAGGTCCAGACGCGCCTGGGCCTCTTCGTGCTGCGTGTCCAGGGCGGCCTTGCGGCGGTCTGTCTCGGCTGTCATCTTCTCAAGATCCATCTCGCCCAATTCCTTCAGCTCCGCATCGATGCCAGCCAGGATATTCTCGAGCGACGCGATCGCGGCCTGTGTCGCCTTGAGACTATCCTGGACAGCCGACGGCAGGTCCGGCGTGGTCATAAGATGTTTGTGGAAAGAAATCGTGAGTTCGAGCTCGGCGATCTTCTTCTCCAACTGACGCAGGCGCTCGGCCTCGGCGCGCCTTTCGGCAAAAAGACGCCGCTGGCCGGCCATGTCTTCCTCGGCGCGCTTTGTCACATCGTCAAATTCGTGCGTCAGGGCATCCAGCTTCTTCTGGGCCTTCTCTACGTCGGCATCAAAGATCGTTGCCGGAGGCTGATTCGGGTCTGAAGCGGACTGCGCGGTCAACGGCCCGACCGGCGCCACGGCAGTCTGTCCGGCTGGTTGGCCGGCCGGCGCCACTATGGACGGCGTCGTAGTCATACTAAAAGACAGTGTCCCGGCGTCGTGCATATGGGAGGCCGTCATCCCGAACAGCCCAAGGCCGACCGCCATACCCAGGAGGCCCGTTATCATCTGTTTTTTGTTGCGGCGCCGGAGCCCTGAAACGAAAATGCTGCCGCTAAAAGTCACAAGCCCCATCTCACTCAAGAGCACGAACCACCCTAAGAGATCGCGCCGAGGTGCCGGTGCCGTGACCTGCGGCAGGACGAGTCCGGCCGGCGGATTCAAAAGGTTTCTGGCCTGCGTCTGTAAGGACTGCACCCTCCACAACTCCTGACGGGCTGCCGGTATCTCGTTCTTCCCCAGCTCCCTGATGCGGACGAGGTTTCCGCTGATCCTCTTGTTAACCTCATCGCGCATCGCATAGAGATGTTCAATATTCGCGTTCACCTGGCCCTGTTCTGTCTTCAGCTTCTCAAGGGTCTTGGCGTCCTGTTCCGCCTTTTTCGGCGAATTTACCGAGTAGGACAATTCGTTGATCCGGAACTTCAGCCGCCGCTCGGCGCGCCCAACCTCCTTATCGGCGGCTGTAAGCGCCTCTGCCGCCTCACCGGCCTTCTGCCGGAGCTCGACCTGTTTGCGCTCTGCAGCCGCCAGAGTGGCACGCGCGCCTTCCAGTTGTCCCAGGGCTTCATCGAATGACTCCTTAGCCGCCTCGAGGGCGTCCTGCGCCTTGTTCGCTCTTGCCTTCACCTCGGCGCGCGTCTCCGCAAGCAGGTGCGCGGCGAACTTCATCCCCTCATCCTGCAAGTCGTCGGCAACACGGCTGCCCCGGTTCCAGGGACTCAAAAGTTTCTCGGGATCGTTGACCACATCGCGAATCCTCGGATAGAAGTGGGCCGGCCCGATCCCGGCGAACATCTTTCGGCCGATCTCATTCGCCTTAAAGAAGTGGACCAGGTCCAGGCCTTCGCCATGATAATCCAGGCCGTCTCTATCGGCATCGGTGACAAGGTAGACGGTCGTGAACTCTGTGCTATCGGCCGGCCTGACGCGCACCGTGGCCGGCAGGAGGTCATATGAAGGCAGGAAGAGTCTGACGCGCAGTTCGTCAGCCAGGGTCCAGCGGCCGGGCTGGTCGATCGTGGCCGTCATCTGCCTGCCATTGTGCTCGAATTCCGCCACATACGTGCCCTCAGCCGCCAAGAAATAATGTCTGCCCAGAAGGGCTGTTGCGGCTTCTTTCTTTGCCGCGGCATCGCCCAGACCATAAGCCCGGCCCAGGGCGAAGAGCGTCTCTTCGAGCTCCTGAGCCGTCCCCAGACGAGGCACCACACCGTGAGCAAGGGCTCTCCGGTAGGTGTGCGATTTGATCAATGACCCCTGCATGGCCCGCGGGGACGCCGGATGCATCGGTGGCACCAGAACCATCGCCTGCTCCTCGGATACATCATCAGCGGTGATCCCCAA
>CAZUQR010000022.1:5815-11377 GCA_964622605.1 uncultured Planctomycetia bacterium | reverse complement strand
TCAGAGGCCTTTTGTATCTCGGCGATGTCGGCCGTTGACCCGACCACGAACAGCGGCTTTGGAATATCGAGGCTCTGGCCCGGGACCACCTCGCTCACCCCAAAGAGATCGATAGACGGCGTCCTGGCCAGGAAGGCCGCATTCGGTACGCCCTTGTGCACCGTCAGAATGGGCACGTGTCTCAAATCAGGATGCTCCTTATAGAGGTCATGGCCGTATCCTGCGGCTCTTTCAAGGCCGTCCGCCCATCTCATCTGCGCCTCATCAGAAAGCCGTGCCTTTACCTCAGGTGCGGCCTGGCCCGGGATATCGACAAAATACTCCGGATGGGCGTTCAATTCATAACCCAATGACCAACCGATGACCGCCGGATGATCGGCGAATTTATACATGTAGCACAGATAATAACCGCTCGTCATATCGCTGAGGCTGAAGTTGACGATGACCTTCTTGTTGTTCTGCCACAGCATATCGAGCACCTGTTCGCTCACCGGCCTCAGGGTCAGGATGGTGTTCGTCTTCCGATCGAGCCTGGACAAGAACCCGGCCACATCCGGCGATATGAACTTGTATGGCGCCGCCGTGCTCAGGATCGCAAACGGCTCACCGTCCACCAGAACCTCACTACCGGAAACCGTAATAACGGGAGGCTTTGCCGTGGCCGCAGGTACCGGCGGCTGTACGGCAACGGTCGTCTGGGGCTGTGCCGGCAGGGCCGTGACAGCCGCCTTCGGCGCGGCCGCGGGCGTCCGGGCCGCCCAGGCCTGACGCAGAACATCGTAGGCGGGCCTTCCGGCGATGTCCCAACCGTCATCCGTGCCCTTGTCACGGTTCGCGTTGAGCGTCATGACAAAATACGGAACGCCCAGCTCTGCGCCCTGCCGGGCGACGGTCTCAAGCCACCGGGCCTGGCCGTCTTCGCCGGCCTTGGTCCACTGGGTGCCGATCTCCGTCACGATGAACGGCTTGACCACGCCGGTCTGCGCGGCCGCCTTCTTGACCTTGCCCGTGATACTCTCCAGGGACTCGAAGACGGCGTTGAAACCGATGATGTCCGCCTCCGACCTAAGGGCGTCATCAAAGTCTTCCTCATGAGGGGCCATGACCGTCATGACAGGGACCGCGCCGCCGAAGGCCTCGTGGAACCGACGAACATTCGTATCGAGAACGGACGTGAAGAAGTGCTTCAGCGGCTGGCCCGTCCACTGCGTATAAAGCGGCACGCCGTTCTCGCGGTAATTCACCTCGTTGCCGATCTCAACGACGATTGCGACCTCCGGCCCCACCGCCGCCTGCAGGCCGCGCACGTAGGCCACGGCATTGCCTGCCTCAAGGCTCACGCGCTCGGACCACGGCGGCAACGGATGGCCATAGACGGACGTCATAGCGTCAAAGGCGTAATTGTTGATCGCTATGCCGACGATCAGGATCTTGATCTGGCCGGAAGCGGTCAATGCTTTCACGTCTGCGTACTCAGTAGGAGTAATATATAAACGTACAGCGTCGAGGTTCAATCCGAGGATGGATTTAATCTGAGCGAGGTCACTCAAGTTCGTGGTCGAGGGGTCCAGCGTCACGCCGACCGGCGGCAGGCCGTTGACGAGGAACTGAAACCCGTTGAGGGTGACCTGAAGGGCTTGAGGCTGTGCGGTGTTCGTATCCGGTGTCTGAACAGTCTGGGGAGGTTGCTTGGCGGGTTGCTCGTTCTGCGGGGCTTGCAGGGACTGCGTTGTGGCGTCTGCCGGCGGCGCCTTGTTGTTGATCGTGGCCTGTGCGCCCGTATCCGCCCTCTCTTCGACCTTCGGTGCGACTGTACCCTGCGGGGCCGGTGTCTGTCGTGGCAGCGCCTGCGCGTCGCCCGTCGCCAGCGGCTGTCTGTTGATGTTTTGGGGAGTGACCGGCTTCGTCGCCGCCTGTTGCGGCTGCCCGGAGGACTTATTCGTCGGCACCGGATCTGCCGTCGCCGGCAACTTCGTCAGTCTTCCGCTGATCGAAAATTCATAGGTATCGCCGTTCTTCGACGCCCAGAAGGCGCGCCGTTCGCTATCAACAAGCCTCAAGTCCTTGCTATAAGAATATTCCTTGGTTTTAAAACTATAAGAGAAGATCTCCCCTTCTGTCTTGGAATTCAACCAGAAGGTGCCACCATCTCTGAACTGCTGGGAATCAAACGACGCCCAAACATCCGGATCTGACATCTCGGACAATGGACCATTGATGAACCCTGCGAACACCTCAAGTATATACTTCCCATCGGCCTGGGTAACAGGGCGTGAGATGGAAGGAAGACCTTGCTGCCAGGAAGACAAGATAGCATCAAGTGCCAATAGCTTTTCCGGCGCACCCATCCCCTTGTTGTCCAAAAGGACCTGGATGTCGCGGGCCGTGCCGGCATAGAGCGCCTTTTCGGCCGTGGAGCCGCCGAGCTGCGCCCTTGTCTGCATGAACCCTTGCAGCCGCGGCGAAATATCATCGAAGAATCTCTGGGTCTGTTGAGCCTCAGGGGTGCCGGGAGCGGGACGCTGTAGGCGAAGGGACTGCGCGAATGCCTCCACCGCCTGCTGGGGATAAACCAGGCCGTCCTGAACACCCTGATTATAGGAAGCGATCGCCATTTCTCTAAAGACAACGGGATCCGTCGCATCAAGGCTAAGGGCTTGCCCGAAATAACGCAGGGCGCTGTCGCCAAAGCCTTCTCTGCTGCTGATAATTCCCAGTTTGTTCAGCGCCCTGGAGCGCTGTATGTCTGAGGCATTATCTTCCATATCTACTTGGAGGAAGATCTGTCTGGCCGAACCCATATCGCCTTGTTCCAGCAGGGCGGTGCCTTTCTGCAGCATCGCCTCGATCGCCTCCCGATCGGTCAGGCTGACCGTCGCCGGGGTCGTCGTGGACGGCGCCACCGTGACCGTTGATCTGTTCGGGTCGTCGACCTCCGTGTCCACGGCGGTCAGGCTTGCCACTGTCAGGGCCTGGGCCACGGTACGGGCCGCGAGCGTCGGGTATGCCGGGACCCAGTCGGAAGGCCGCGTCTCCAAGGCGACGGGCTGCGATTGAACGGTCTTCGCCTGCACCAACGCCGCTATCTGCGCCTGGGCCTGGGCAGCCGGCGGCGCGACCACGGCATTGATGCTGTAGCCGATGCGCCAGGCCGCGTCAAAGACGGTGTTCTGCAATGCCCGCTTGAAGAAGCCGGGCTTCTTGACCTGCTTCTGCTGTTGCGGGAGGGTCTGTTGCGGGAGAACCTGATGACCATCGCCTTTTGTCTGCCCGGCCGCCGTCGCTTCCAACGAGGTCAGTGTCTTTTCTGCCTCCGATGTAACGCTCGTTGTCGTGTCGGTCTGAATGACTGCCGGCTGCTCTCCCTGGGATCCAAAATCCTGAGCCTCTGCCAGAGACGTCCGACCGATGATAGCGGCGTGTTCCAGCTCGTTCGCTGCCGGCGCCGGGGCCTCGAACGTGCCGGTCGTGGACGGCGTCGCCTGGTTGAGCGAGGGCCCCTGCGCCGGCGCGTCGTTGTGAAGGGCGACGAAGGCCGCGCCGACGCCGGCTGCCACCACGCCGGTCGCCAAGGCGATGACCGCGGCCTTATTTGCGAAGTGACGCATTCTCCGCCTGAACGCCTCCAACTCCACCAAACCCTCTGCTTCCCTGCCGAATGCCCGGGCGAACTCTCCGGCCTCCAGTTCTTGTTCACTGCTGTATCCAAAGCCAAGGCGCAAGACCTTCACGTAGACCGCCTCTTCAATCGCTTCGATCGCGGTGACGGCTCTCCGGTAATCGTCCTTGATGGTCTCTATCGCCTCGCCTTTCATCCCTTTGTGCTGCGCCCAGGCCATGCGGAGTTTGACGATTGCCAGTTCCGTCACTGCGTCCAGATAGCGAGGGTTCAACCTATCAAGGAACTGCGCCATCTCCTGCTGTTTCTGCGCATTGTGGCGATAAGAGGCCGGCGCGTCCTGCAATACCGTCTCGTCGAGCAGGCGGCTCAGGCGCACGTGCGCGATATTGTCGCGGATGGCCTTTCTCAGGGACTCGCGCTTCGACCGCAGCTCATCCGAGGTGCTCGTCAGGGCCGCAACGAGGCCGCCGATGCGCTGCTCCGCGTACTCCTGTAATTTTCTGCGGTCGGGCGCCATCCCTGGCTTCTGACCTTCGGCCTGGATCATGGTATTCACGGTGAAGTCAACGAGGTTGCCTATAAAGTGCTGGTCTATCTCGCCAAGTTGGAGGGCCGTACCGAAGCGACGGAAAAGGATTTGCTCGATCCGCTCAAAGAAAACATCCATCCTCTCGCGCAGCGTGGCCCTCGGATGGCCTTCGCGCCAAAGCTGGTAATCCTCGATGGCGCCTTTGATATCCATCTCTTCCAGGGAATACCCAAAGCTCCCCTCGAAGGCCTCGAGGCGACGGCTGAGCGTCCGGAGTTTAGAGGTAACTCCGGTTATGTCCTTCTTGAGCTTCTTGTAGTCTTTGAGTAGGGTGCCGGCGGGCGTGCCCTCGGGGAACCTGTCTATCTTTGTTTGAAGATCCTTCAAAGTCACCTGGGCGCGCGCGCCCCAGAAATCAGCCAGGACACGTGCCGCCGCACCGAGATCCACCAGATCGCCTGAATCATGGCCCTCGAGGTCTTCCGTTAGCTGATGGCGCTCCAGATATTCCTCGATCATGGGCAGATGGGAAGAACGCCGCATATTCTCTCTCAGGCGGCTCATCTTGACCTCAAGGCGCCTATAGTCACGGCGCATGCTCCGCCAGTCCAACTGGCTCTTCACCTTCGTGATCTCCTGGTCGAGACGGGCCCGCTCCTTGCTCTGCCTCCCGTCAAGGCTCCGCCTCTGTTCCTCCAGGACTCTCAACTCCTGCCTCAGAGCCTTGCGTCTGTCCGAATACTCCGCTTTCAACCTCTTCCTCAGCCATCTTGCCCTGCCCAGATCCCTCTTGATCTTCCAGAGAGACCCCTTATATCCCGCGTCGCGCAAGAAGTCCTTCTGACGACGAGACAGTTCTTCCCGCCGGGCTTTCATCTGTCTAAACTCTGCCAAGGTTATCTCTTTCGTCCTCTCCTTCTTCTCTTCGAACCACCGTTCATAAAGCCAATACTCCACCCCATCTGCCAGCTTTCCCAGCCTCAGCTGTCCCTCTTCCCGACGCTGGTGGGCCTCAAAGAGCGCCTCGCCTATCTCGGTCGCCTCGCTCCAGAACGCGCCATGCTGGATGAGGCTCTGGGGGTCTTCATTCTTGGAGTGTTCACGTATAACCTCAGCCAATCTCTTAAACTGGGAGGGCAACTGTTGCCCGAATACCTTCATAAAGCGGGGTTGCAACCGCTCCATTTCTTCCAGACGGCTTTCGAACTCTTTCAGTTCTCTTCTTCGGACCTCTGCCTCCCACGCTAGGCGAGAATCTTCAGAGACCGCCGGGGAGGAGGCGCCGTTTTGGGGCTGGACCAGGGGTTTGAATCTTGCCAGCGGCGTGGATAAGAACTTATGCAACATCTCCTTATACGCTGGATCCTGCGAATCACTGTAATCGCCCCGAGCAAACACGTGGATGCCGATG
>CAZUQR010000022.1:0-5715 GCA_964622605.1 uncultured Planctomycetia bacterium | reverse complement strand
CCTCAATTTCCCAAATCCGCCGTTCCCAAGCCCCATCTCTGTCAGGGTCTTTCTGATGACATCATGTGGGATCCGCAGCCCGTCCCCTTCAGGTCTTACCAGGTCTTCGGCGACATCCAGAAGGTCCTCGAAAGACCAGACGTCGCCCGCCGCGACCATGCTCTTAAATTCCTCTTCAAAGGCGCGCAGGCCGTCGAGCAGGGGTCTCTCCTCTTCCTCCAGCGCCTCGTGAGACATGATATCGTTGATCAAAAGCCGGGAAATGACATTCAGGTTCTCTCTTTCGAGTTTCGGCAAGAGGTCCGTCTTGAAGACCTCTTCGACCCGCGCGACCGGCAGCTTCGTCCTTTCGGCGACGCGCAGCAGGGAGATCCTGACATTCTCCCCCTTCAGCCGGCTGAACGCGTCCAGGATGCCCAGGGATTCGCTCAGGAAAACATTCTGCAGACCGTCGTTGAAGGAGGTCTTCCTGCCCAATGCCGCGTCGAGAGTCACGAGAGCGGCCCAATGCTTATGGAGATCTTCGATCGTCTTGATCTCCTCGGCGATGACCAGCTCGCGCAGCTGGGCCATGGCCTGATGAACCTGGAGGGACCTGTCTTTATTAGACCTTACCGGATCGAGGCGGCCTAACGTCAAAAGTGACCAGGCCGCCTTGTCAAAATGCGAACCCTGAAGCTGCGTATTGATCTCGGCCAGCGCGTCGATGACCCCCTGCGGTTTACGCCCTCTGCCCAGGTTTATCCCAATGGACCTTTCTGTCGACGTGACGCTCCACTTGATCGGCCCCTCCTTCATAAGGTTGGTCCTGACCGCGTGCCTCACCTGTTGGACCTCTTCGCGTACAGCCGGATGGAAATCAACGACTTCGGATTCGAGGCGCCAGAGCGCATCCTGAGCAGCCCACGCCTGGCCCGTCGAGAGACGGCTCCTGGCCTCTTCGACCAACGCCTGGGCGGACGCTGTGATCTCTTTCTGCCTAAAATCGACGGAGACATTGATGCCAGGGAACTTCACGACAGAGCCTTTCGCCGGCGAGGAGGCGGCTTTGTGTGTCAAGACGACGGCGGTCCAGTCTACCAGATCGAGCAGGCTGTGGATCGGCAGGCAGGCCACTCCGCCGCCGAGGTCCGTCCCCTCGTAAAGATCACTCAGCTCCCTGAGGGTATCCGCGGCATAATAATCGAAGTTGATCTTGCTCAAGAATCTCCGGACTTGCTCCCTATGCTCAAGGTCATCGCTCAGGAGGGTCGAGGCGTACCGATCCAGGCCGGTCCTAAGGTGATCGGCGAACTTGCCGGCATCGATTCCGTGCTTTGCGCTTCTCCGGCCGGTCAGAAGGGCGACCTGGAAGAGCTGGTCTATGGCAGAGCCCAGGAGTTTTTCTCCGGCATGGCTCGGCGACAGATCGGCGATCGTCCCTGCCGCGCGAAGATTGGGATACTGCAGGAGCCCGTCCAAACCATGTATGCGGCCGGCCGGTATATGGCTCAAATCATAGACGCGATGTGGGCCATGGGACAGGGTCGCGAGATCGCGCATATAAAAGCGGTGGTCGCGGGCCAGGACCGCGAGGTTTCTGAGCCAGCCCTGGGAAGAGGTCAAGAGTTTATCTAATCCTAACTCGGGGGAGTCGCTATAATCGAAGTACTCGGGGGCGGCCTCATACACAAAACCCACATAGGAACCATCTGTGGTCTCATAAAGTCCCTTCGGCGTATTTGCGGGGAGGTATCTCTTGCTGAACCTCTCCAGGTAGACGCCCTGTGCCGCGCCGGCAGGAGCCGTGACGCGGGGAACCACGCCACTGTAAGATATGTTTACGCTCTGTCGCATCCTGCCGTAGGCCCCGGCCTCGGCATTGAAGTCAGCGGGCGCCTCGCTGTCCTGCATGAACTTGACGGCAAAGGGCGAATGGAAAACATCGACGCGGAACGTCCGGCCCGCCCACACACCCTCTTTTGTTACTAGAGAGCCGATTTCCTGTGGCAAGCCCTCCAAATCCTGATAGCCGATATCCGGATACCCTTGGCTTAGATCCTCGCTGGCCGCGGGTCGGGAAGGCGATATGTCCGCAGCCCTCAAGGGCGTGGCAAACAAGTGTGTTGCGATGTCAAGAACGCCCTCTTTACCCGACAGCCTCTCTGTCAGAGAAGGCAGGAGCCTTGAGAAGGCCTCCGGATACAACCCCGCCATGACCCCCAACCTGAAGAAGGGACGTTTTTCAACCAGACCCAATACCTCGTGGCGTAAAAGCGATAATCTTGATACGGGATCGTCACCCAGGGCGCGCTGCATCGCCTCAAAGCCAGCCCCTATCTCTTTCTCCATGAGCCTCTCGACAGCCTCCGCATCGCCCTTGGCCCGGCCGAACTCGGCATCCGCCGACAACTCCCTCAGGCCTTTCATCACAAGAGGCAAAGAGACATCCCGGCTGGACTCCAGCATATCCCATATGCGATCCCGCTGGGCATGCCATATCCCGTCTTTGCCCAAAGCGCTTTGCACATTTTGATCCATCAACAAGTCATGGAGACCGTAGAGGACTGAGCTAAAGGTATGCGTGTCATGGTCAAAGTCCAGGCTGGCAATAACACCAAAGATCCGCCCCCGATCACCCTGCCACGGCCCTGTGACGGAGAACGCGCCTGCCTTGCGCAGATCCGCAAAGAACGAACTGAGGCTTGAAAGGCAATCTTCTAGCATGGATGCTGCCATTGCCTGGAACTCCTGCGACATACTTTCACGTTTTGCCGCCATCTTCACCATGTTGTCAAGGATCTTCCAGGCGTAGTCCACGTTGTCCTTACCAGCCAGCGGCATGACAAAACGGATGGCCTGGGTGAGCGCAGGATATTCATCAGCCGCGGTCTGCCGCTTCAGCGCGCGGATCTTCAGCCATTCCTCCCCCGTAAAGACCCCGGCCTTCCATTCATTCTCCAACCCAAGCTCAAGCGACAAAGATGCGGAGATCTGCGGTATTCCGAGGGAAATAGCGGGGCTTGAAGATACAAAAACTCCCTCTGTCAGCGAGAGGGATTTCTTCGGAAGATCGCTCTTGCGTACTTTACCTATTGCTACTGCAGTGCTTAAGGTTGCCCCGCCTAAAATAGACGAGAGTGTCCGGGCATGCACTCCGGGCACCTGCCACACGAGCGTAACGGTCCCGATTGTGGAGGCGCTCAGGTCGCCAACGCCGTTCGCACCATCAAGGCGGACAGGCAAACTCTCCAGGCTGGGCATGCCTGTTTGAGCTGCTGCCTCAGAAAGCTTGCTTCCCCCGAGGACCTGGGCAAGGTCCTTGTCCGGGTTGGAAGAGCCCAGTGAGGTCGTCGTACCCTTGATCGTGTCTGCGGTGTTGCCGAACTCCGCGCTGTCAAGATCCTTGGGTTTCGCTCCAAGCTTGCTGGAGAAGGTAACACCCGGGGAACTTGCCACACCGAGAACATCGTCCGTTCCCGTGTCACATGGTAACCTGTTGATATGTTGTAGGTTACCAGGAACAACCCTATTTATAGCCGTAACAGGAGATGAAGTGGATTCCCATTGGAAGGACACCGCACTATGGGCAGGGATACCCATAGGCGGCCAGTTGACACCCGGAGCGCGGGCTGGGGATGAGACTCCGTTCACGCTGGCGACCGTATACATGACGGCCGCCGGGGACGGAGCGAGGTTAAGGATACCCGCAATAAGCGCTGAGGAAGTGCCCGTAAAGAGCGTTTCAGGCGATAGATTGTTCGCGTGGCTGTTGTTCTGCGCCCCTGGGACAGCTGCGGAGGTGTTCGCCGCGGTCTGGACAGGAGAAGAGACAGGGATACTGGGAACAGCCAAAGGCACAGCCGTCTCCGCTGGAGAGGTCGCCTTGCGTCTCTTCTGCGCCTCGACAGGCGAGGCCGCGGCTTGTCGCTGAGGCAGCGTGTAGCGCTCAAAGTTGTTCCATGCAGCCGACAAGACCGCGAGCTTAGCCGGAGAACCAGCCACGGATCCCCAATTATCCGCAATTTTCCTAAGCTCGCGGCCGGCTGCAAGAGGCGCTACAGGAGACGAAGATAATTCAGGTATATTGGCGGGAAGAGCAGGTATGCGTACATCAGGAATAATAGGTATAGATAAGGCCGAACTCGCTGCAAGACCGCCCGGCATCATGCCTGCGCCGCCAAGCCCGCTCAGGCCGGCCACGCCGGAAGAGGCGCCCAGGCCGCCGAAGTCGGCCGACGGGGCAACGAACGAGACCGCAGGCGCCAGGTCTACCTTCACAGGCGGTATAGCGGATCCCAGAGGCGGCAGCGCAGGAGACGAAACCTCTCTCTTTTCAATCTCTGCGGCCATCACCGCCGGCGAGCTCGCCCTGAACGAGGTCGAAGGGGAGGCGTCGAACGGCAGCTCCTGCTGGGTGAGCGACGGCACGTGAAGGGCCTTATTGAGGAACTGCTTGGTCAAGGCCGTCAACTCGAGCTCGGTTGTGGCGCTCCTGACCCCCTCCTTGATCCCCTCAAGGATATCCGGGGACACGGACCCCCGCTTGGCCTCGATCTCTTCCAAGAGATGTCTTTTCGCCATAGAAACAAACCCATCAACTTCCGAGCTGAGCTCTGTAGCCTCGGCCTCGGAATGCGCCGTCATAACATAATGGACCAGCTCATACCGCTGGGAACGAAGAGTGGACATCCGGGATAAAACGGCCTGGGGAGAATCTGTCTGAAGCTTCAATTTTGTGGCTGCCAGGCCCAAGTAGTCCTCAAGTATAGCCAGCCCCGTCAAGCTCTCCACAGACCTATTTGTATATCTTTCGATGAACTGGGCGGCAGACAGCTCGTTGTAGTCCTCTTCGATCTGCGCCGCCTCATGGACGGGCGAAGAGACCGGACCGCTTATCTGCTCGGCCAAGACCCTGCCAGTGACCATAGGCGACTGCGGCAACGAAGCGCCGAGCTCGGTGCCGTTGAACGGGTTGACCGAGACGTGGGCCACGGGCCGATCCTTCCCGAAGTAGGGAATCCAACCGAAGTAGGCGAGCGGCCCGCCATACTCGAAGACCACATCGATGCGGCCCTGCGCCTTCAGCTCTTCCAGGGTGCTGCGCAGCGCCTTGTTGGTCTCTGCGTCAAAGCCGGGGTCGCCCGGATAGCCCAGATAAAAATCAACGGTCATGCCGTCCAAGTGTGTGGAGCGGTCTGACGGCGCACCGGGCTGGCGCAATCTCGCGTCCTGGGATGCCGCGGCCGCCATGCGGCTGTTCTGGGCCAACGCCTCCTGTCCGGCCGGCGTGCGCGTGACAGAGGAGATCTCCAGGCTAAACTTACGGCCCAGTTTCTCGCCGACGCGGTCGACGATATCACCCACCAAGTTGGCTGTCGCCTCGAACGCCCACGGGACCTCAACGCCACCGCCCCTCTTGTCGAAGAAACGCGTATTGACAAAAGCAGCGCCGCCCAGATAGCCCTCCGTGCGGGGGTCAGCCCGGATAACGACGCTCCCAAGCTTGCCGTCCTCACCATTGATGCCGATGATGGGCACGAACGTATGCCACTCGGGTCCCATCGTAGCCATGTAGCGATCAACGTCCTGCCCCAATTCCAGAAGGGCATCTCTCCATCTGCGCCCTGGCTCGGTCAACCTCCGTGCGCGCGGCCGCTCCAGGTAACGGGCAAAGAGGCCCCTGGCAAATTCGACAGGATATTGGGCTATTTTCTTGAGCGCGGCCGGCGAGGA
>CAZUQR010000021.1:0-34165 GCA_964622605.1 uncultured Planctomycetia bacterium | reverse complement strand
CCTCGCCTGTGCACGCGCCGCAAATCCTTGCCGACAGTTGGGCGAAAAACTTCTGATTGTCTGCCGGCTGAGGGAACCCCATCCGGTCGAGAAAGACTTCCCTCCCCCGCCACATCCTGCTTTACCTCAGTCCCCAGCGCCTTTCAACTCCTTTTGCCCTTCTTGTGCCGACGCATCATGACGGTGAAGCGGTCGAACAGATACCCCGCGTCGTGCGGCCCGGGGCCGGCCTCCGGATGGTATTGAACACTGAAGACCGGCATCCTGGTGTGCCGCAGCCCCTCGTTCGTCTTATCGTACAGGTTCAGGTGTGTCAGCTTGACGTTCTTGTCCTTGATGGAGTCCATGTCCACGCAAAACCCGTGGTTCTGCGCCGTTATCTCCACCTTGCGCGTCCCTAAGTCCATCACCGGGTGGTTGCCGCCGTGGTGGCCGAACTTCAATTTATAGGTCGAGCCCCCCAGGGCCAGGCCCACCAGCTGATGGCCGAGGCAGATGCCGAAGACCGGCACCTTGCCGAAAAACTTCTTTATTTCGTCGATGATCCCCGACAGGACGCCCGGGTCGCCCGGGCCGTTCGACAGAAAGACCCCGTCGGGCTTCATCGCCAGGATTTCTTCCGCCCGGGTCGCGGCCGGCACCACCTTCACGCTGCAACCCGCCTTCTCCAGAAGGCGAAGGCTGTTGTACTTGACGCCGAAGTCCATCGCCACGACGCGAAACTCTTTCTTTTGGGCCTTCTTGGCGGACGTCGGTGGCCAATCGTAGCCCCTGGCGCACGTCACGTCCCGAACGAGGTCCCGGCCGACCATCTGCGGCGTGGTCAACACCTTCCTCTGCAGACTCTCCCTGTCGAAATCCTTAGTCGAGAGGATACCCCGCATCGCGCCGCTCTGCCGGATCCGCCGCGTCAGGGTGCGCGTGTCCACCCCCTCGATCGCCACCACCTTGTTTTTGACAAGGTACTCGTCCAGCGGGAGCCTCGAGCGCCAATTGGAGGAGATGCGCGACCGCTCCTTCACCACAAATCCCTCGACCCACGGCCTGGCCGACTCCACGTCCTCGGCGTTCGTCCCGTAGTTGCCGATCAAAGGGTAGGTCATCATGACAATCTGCCCTTTATAGGAGGGATCGGTCAGGATCTCCTGATATCCCGTCATCGAGGTATTAAAGACGACCTCGCCCGTTGCCTCACCCTCCGTGCCGAAGCTCCTACCCTCCAGCACAAACCCATCCTCCAGGAACAGTATGGCTCTTTTCATAACATCTTTCGTGAGACGCTTAGATGAGACATTTAGGTGAGACATTTAGGCCTGGCCTTTCTGTCTCATTTTTTGAGACTCAAAGGTCAGACCTTTTGTCTCATCTCTTAAGCTGCGCGATGGCGGCTCTTACCTTTTTAACAGCGGCTTCGGGGGTCTTGACCTGCACCACGCCAGGGATCTCCCAGGAGCCTAGGCCGATCACGGGCTTGCCGGCGTTCAAGGCAAAGGCGACCTCGGACAGGGTGCCGTATTGGCCCGGCAGGGCCACTACGACATCGGCGCAGCCTACAACAAGGGTGTTACGCGCATTCCCGAGGCCTGTTGCTATCGGTATGTCAATAAAAGGGTTAGCGTCATTTTTCCTGTCTGAAGGAAGAAGACCTATTGTCATCCCGCCGCCGTCTCTGACACCCTTAGAAACAGCCGACATTACTCCACCTAATCCTCCACAGACAACAAAAACCCCCATTTTTGCCAATAAATAGCCCAATTTAGTGGATTTTTCCTCCACTTCTCTCGAAATCCTGTGTCCGCCAACAACGGCGACCAGGACCTTATCAGTAGATATAAAGGTTTTTTTCAAATTCGACCTCTTTGGTGATCGGATTCTGGACCCGGAACCTAACAGACCTGGCCTTCCTCGCCAGGCCGGACCCCTCCGTCATCTTCAGATGGGTCACGAAGAAAGACGAGATATCGAATTCCTTCTCCTGGCCGGAGCCGATATTGTTCAATTCCAGGGGGAAGACCATCTTCATGTCCTCGATAAAGAGATCCAGGCCCAGAACGTCGATGGCCTGGGAGCCCACGTTCTGGATGACAAGAAGGATGTGGGGGTCGTCCTGGCGGGGCCGGGTGTAGTAGATATCCGTTATCTCGTATTCAAACGGCTGCAGCCAATTGAAGAAGATCTCGTCAAACGGCGACTGGTCGACGCAGGTCAAGTCGATGTCTTTGACGACGTCTTTGCCGACATCGATAGGGTCCTTGCAAAAGCCGCTGTAATCCCCTCCGGCGCCAAGATAATTGAGAAAAGAATCTGCCTCGCCGCGTTCCTCGCGCACGGCCGGCGGCGCGACGTCCCACTGGGCAAAGACCTTGTAGCGGCCCGGCGGGATGCCGGTGATCTCATAGCGTACCTGCGCCAAAGTGACGTTGACGGCGTCTATGATGGCGTAGAGCATCGGCGCGGGAAAGGTGTAACGGCCGCCGGACTGCTCCTTGAGCAGATACACGTAGAGGCCGCCGCTCGCCTCGGCCGAGACAGAAACATTATATGGCATGTCCGGCAACGTCACGACCCCGCTGATGCGGCCGTTGCCCTGCGGCAGGGGCTCTCCGTGTTTGCGCGCCTCGATCATCGCCTGCAGGCCCTGCTTACGCTCTTCCATCATCTGCATGTAGGAGGCATAGGCCTTCAAGGTCAGGGGGTTGACGTCGATATCCGACACCTCCCCGATATTTTTTTTAAAAGGAGGCTCGCCGGCCTTCATCAGCTTGTCGCCTTCGACGAGGGAGTGGATGCGCGAAAAGATGCTTTCGGTCGGCGGCCTTAACGCAACGGGCTCCGGGCCCGAGGTCTCTGCCGGCCCCGGCGGCTTCTTGAGATAAAAAGGCACGGCCGATAACTCCTGGGCGTAGGTCTCTTCCTCTTCGACCTTAGCGACGTCCTCGAGAAAGATCGTCGCCGTCACCGCCTCCGGACCTTCGCCGGTCTTCAGGACGATGTAATCCGGGTTCTTCTCGACGATGCGGCCCACCATGACGCGGCCGTTCTTGAGATACACGGCCTCGGCCCGGACGCCCGGGGCATCAACACAAAAGGCGAAACAAACGATGCCGACGACAAGTACCTTTGTTGACACGCGATGTGACGTATGCAACATATCTTGTGCCCCACAGGACAGGTTCTCTTCCTGCCGGAACGATATCAAGTGCCCCCGGCAGGAATCGAACCTGCACGGCTAGCTCCGGAGGCTAGTGCCCTATCCATTGGGCTACGGGGGCGGGATCTAAAAAAGACTCATCTGCTGGTCGCCGGCGGCCTCATCGGTGCCGAAGATCGCGACCGTGCCGTACTCGCCGTCGAACCCAGGCTGCACGGTGACGCGGCCCGCGCGCACGCGCGCGATGCCTTCGGCGATCTTCGGGTTCGCCAGGCGGCCGAGGTCCTCCTGCGGCACCTGCGTCAGGATCTCAAACTCCGTGCCGAAGCGCGCGATCAACTGGCGGTACTCCTTCTCGACGGCGACGCTGCCCTTGCCGATCCCCTTGGCGTCGGCGATGATCTCGTCGAGCGGGATAAGGCTCTTGTAAGGGATCGCGTTGTCCGGCACGAATCCCTCGGGCCTATCCGCCAGCTGATGGACGCGGTTCATGACGCCGATGGTCAGGGGCCTGCCGCACTTCGGGCAGCGGCCCTTGTGCAGCGCCGACTCCTGCGGCGAAAACCGCACGCCGCACGCCCGGTGACCGTCAAAGTGGTACTTGCCCTCCTGCGGGAAGAACTCGATGGTGTAGAGAAACTTCTTCTTGTCTTTCGTGCGCAGGGCCTCGCGGACCGCGAAGTAGCTCATCTCGCAGTCGAAGACGTTCGCCTCCCGGCCTATCTTCATCGGCGAGTGAGAGTCCGAGTTCGAAACGAGGCTGAAGCGGTCCAGGGCGCTCAGGCGCCAGTTCATCCGAGGGTCGCTCGAAAGGCCCGTCTCCAATGCGAAGATCTTCGGCGTCTGCTTGCCGAAGCAGTCTTCGATCCGGTCAAAGCCGGAGTTGGACCCGAAGAGGCCGAACCACGGCGTCCAGATGTGGCCGGGGATAAAGATACAGTTCTCGTCGATGTCGAAGACGATCTTCGCCAATTCCTCGGCGTCGAGCCCCAGGATCGGCCGGCCGTCCGAGGCGAGGTTGCCCAAGGCCCCCAGCGCCCGGTTGATGGCGTCCACGCTCTTGAACGACGGCGCCAGGATCACGTTGTGGATGCGGTAGGTGCGGCCGTTCTTGGAGTAGATGCTCGATATCTCCGCCGAGAGGACGAAGTGCACGCCCTCGTGGACAAAGAGACCCTTGTCCGTCGGCTCCAGTTTCGATTTGAGCTCCTCGAGCCACAGGTGGTGGGTGAAGTCGCCCGTCCCCATGAGGCCGATGCCCTTGATCCTGGCTCCCCCGGCGATATGCGCCACATCCATGTCCTTGCTCGTCGCCCGGCTGTACCTCGAATGGATGTGCAGGTCCGCCACGAACGCCATGTCTGTGCTCCTAACTTTTTTGGATCTCTTCCAGAACCCGCCTCACGTGTCCCCAGTGCGTGCCGCGCCAGTAGATCCGGTCGCAGCCGGGACACCGATGGAAGTGTTCTTGCGTCTTGAAGACGAATTCGGGCACGCGGTCCCTGACCGAATCCTTTTCGGCCGCCTCCAGCCCCCTGTTGCACACGAGACAGCGCGTGAACATCCCGGAAGCGTCCCAGCGCAGGCCCAGCCGCTGGCGTAGTTCGCGCAACTGCGCCTTCACGTCGTCGGAATCCAGCCACACGATGGTGCCGGCGTGCCGCCGCCCGATGCGACGATTGCGCGTCACGAGGACCCGGTCTTCCTTGATCGCCGCCAGGACACAGGCCGATGCGTTCACCGAGGACTCATAGCGCGCATCATAGCCGAGGATCCTCAACCAGCGCGCCAGACGCCCCACCTCTTTCGTCAAAAGGAACTTCATGGCCTTTTGTCATTGCCGCGCGAAAACGACCTCTCCGTCCAGGATCGTGTGCGTCACGCGGCCCTTGAGCGTGCGTCCCAAAAAGGCGCTGTTGCGCGACTTGGACACAAAACCGTTCTTCGTGACCTCCCACGCTGCCGCCGGATCGACGACCGCGATGTCCGCCGGCGCCCCGGCCTTCAGGTGGCCGCGGCCGTACCCCAGGACCCTCGCGGGGCCGACGCAGAGCCTCTCGACCACCTGCGGCCAACCCAAGACGTGTTTCTCTATGAGCTCCGTGATCGCCACGGCAAGTTCGGTCTCCAGTCCCACGACGCCGAACTCCGCGCGGTCAAATTCGATCTCCTTCTCGTTCTCCGTGTGCGGGGCATGATCCGACGCGATACAGTCGATCGTGCCGTCTTTCAATCCCCCGCGCATGGCCGCGACGTCCTCGGCCGTGCGCAGGGGCGGATTGATCTTGAAATTCGTGTCATAATCGGCGAGCGCCTCTTCGGTCAACGAGAAGTAGTGCGGCGCGGTCTCGGCGGTGATGCGCATGCCCTTCTCTTTGGCCCGCCAGATGAGGTCGACCGATTCACGACAGCTGACGTGCGCGATGTGGATCGGACAGCCGGTCATCCCCGCCAGTTCGATGTCGCGCTCGACCCGCTTGACCTCCGCCTGCCTCGGGATCCCCTGCAGCCCCAGGCGCGTCGACATGTACCCCAGGTTCACGACCCCGCGGCCCGAGATCCCTCTGTCCTCGCAATGACAGATAACGAGCAGCTTCGCTTCCTTGGCGGCCTGCAGGACCGCCTTCATCACCTCGGGGTCGTCGACGGAAGAACCGTCATCGGTCAGGGCGACGACGCCGGCCCTCTTGAGGTCTTTGGCCGCGACCGGCTCCCGGCCGGCCCGCCCCAGCGTCATCGCGCCGCTGACGAGGACCCGCGCGACCGCCGTCTTGCCGACGATATCCGACAGCCGACGGACGTTCTCGACGCCATCCATGGCGGGATCGGTATTGGGCATGGCCAGGACCGTCGTCACGCCGCCGGCCAGCGCCGCCCGCGTGCCCGTTGCGACCGTCTCCTTGTCTTCCCGGCCCGGCTCGCGCAGGTGCACGTGCATGTCGATGATCCCCGGTATCACGATCTTTCCCGCCGCGTCGATAACGGTGTCGGCGTCTTTTGTGATCTGCCGGCCGCTGTCGGCCACGACGCCGTTATCGACAAGGACGTCCCGCACCTCGTCGATGCCGTTGGCCGGATCCACCACGCGCCCCTGCCGGATCAATATCTTCATCTCTTCGTCCCGTTCTTCTTTTCGCTCTTCTTCTCCGGTTCGTTGGCCTGCGCCACCAGAAAGAGCACCGCCATGCGGACCGCGATGCCGTTGGTCACCTGCTCGAGGATGACGGAGTTGACGCCGTCCGCCACATCGCTGGCCATCTCGATGCCCCGGTTGATGGGCCCCGGGTGCATCACCAAGAGGTTCTCCTTAGCCTTTTTGAGCCGCTCGACCGTGATGCCGTATGTCTTGAAGTACTCCAGCTGTTTGGGGAAGGCCTCTCCCGTGTCGCGCTCGAACTGCATGCGCAGGACGTTGATCGCGTCCGCGCCGTCCAGGGCCTCCTCGATGCTGGAAGTCACATGCACGCCCATGCGTTCGATCCCCGGGGGGACCAACAGCGGCGGCGCGCACACGGTGACGTGGGCGCCCATCTTGGTCAATCCCCAGATGTTCGACCGTGCCACGCGCGAGTGCGCGATGTCCCCGACGATGCTCACGCGGATGCCCTCAAGGCGGCCGAGCTTCTCTTTTAAAGTAAACATGTCCAGGAGCGCCTGGGTGGGGTGCTCGTGCCAGCCGTCGCCGGCATTGATAACGCTGGCACGCAGGTGGCGTGCGAGCATCGCGGCCGCGCCGGAACAGTTGTGGCGCACGACGATGAGGTCGACCTTGAGCGCCTCGATGTTGCGTCCCGTATCGATGAGCGTCTCACCCTTGCGCACGCTCGAGGATTCGGTCGCGATGTTGATGACGTCGGCCGACAACCTCTTGGCCGCGATCTCAAAAGAGACGCGCGTGCGCGTCGAGGGCTCGTAAAAAAGGTTGACGATCGTCTTGCCGCGCAGCGCCGGGACCTTCTTCACCGTGCGGCCGATGACCTCTTTAAAGGACTCCGCCGTCGCCAGGAGCAGCTCCAGCTCCTCGCGCGTCAAGGGCTCCAGGCCCAAAAGGTCTTTGCGTGTCCACACACTCTTCGTCTTCATGGTGCCCCGCGGGTATTTCCTTTTTTCCCCGCCCTTCGGGCGGAATCCCCCGCCCCCGGGCGGGGGGATCAGGCCTTTTCTAAGACAACGACCTCGTCGACCCCCTCGCTCTCGGCCAGGCGCACCTCCACGGTCTCCTTGGTCGAGGTGGGGATGTTCTTGCCGACATAATCGGCGCGGATGGGCAGCTCCCGGTGCCCGCGGTCGACCAGGACCGCCAGCTGGATGAACTGCGGCCGGCCGAAGTCGATGATCTCGTCCAGCGCCGCGCGCACCGTCCGGCCCGTGTAGAGGACGTCATCGACGAGGATCACCCTTTTGTCCTCGATGTCGAAGTCGATCTCGGTCTTGTGGACGACCGGCTGCTGCGCGATCGAGCTCAGGTCGTCGCGGTACAGGGTGATGTCGAGGATCCCCACCGGCGGCGTCGTGCCGCCGATCTCACCGATGAGCCCCGCCAGACGCTCGGCCAGATACGCCCCGCGCGTGCGCACACCGACGATGACCAGGTCCTTCGTGCCCTTGTTGTGCTCGATGATCTCATGGGCGATGCGCTTGAGGGTCCGGCCCACGGCCTCGCTGTCCAGAATCTTCGCCTTTTCTTTCATAGACCTTCCTTTGTCCGGTTACCCCCGCCCCCCAGGATGCTCAAAGACAGGGAGGCTGGGGTTTAATTCGGCCGCAGACTTGCGTTCACTACGTTCCGTAACGTCTGGCCTCATTAAAAAAAATCCCGCAAGGGATCCTTGCGGGCTCGTGTCGTTGTTCGAACAGGTCTTCATGACTTCATTCCTTGCCGGCTTCTCTGAACCGGCTTAAAGGTATCTTGGAGAATATAGCATAAACAAAACCCCTTGTCAAGACGCGGCTTAAAAAGATGCCGGGTTCCCCATGCGCGAAACTCAGAAGAGGCCCGACCCCTTCGCCCAGACGATCAAAACACCCAGAAACATCCAGGGGGCGAACGGCATGGTCTTCTTCACGCCGGCCTCGACATAAGTCCGTGTCAGCGTCCTCAGGGCCATAAAGGCCGTCATCACCAGAAAGCCCCTGCCGAAGAAACTGCCAAGACTTACCAGGGACAACGGCCGGCTGGACGTGCCGGCCCAAAAGAGATACGCCAACCCTGCCGCAAACATCACGATCACGAAAATGGTATGTTTCTCAAAAAAACGCGCCAGCTTCTTAAAACCGAAGAGCAGGACCAAGAACAGGAGATTCTGGTCCGGGAAGACGCGGACCCAGTGGCGCGCTTCCTGCTTCAGGATCCTGAAAAACAGGAAAAAGACGGAAAACCCGATGAGGTGCTTCAAAAACCCCAAAGGCCGGAACTCTTTTATCTTTGCCCGGATAAGCGACGCTGCATAAACTGTCTTGCCCCGCGTCGCAACGGCCTTCTTTCCAAAATAATAGAAGGCGCCCACTAAAAGAAAGACCATCGAGGGCAGAAAGACAGCCAGGGAAAAAAAGAAGAAAGGGAAGCGGCCAATGGAAAATGACAGGGGGTAGAGCGACGCGGGCACGGCGGCGCAGTAAAAGATAAAAAGCTTTGCATCCCCGGCGCCCCAGAGATTAAAGAACCACAGGCCGTACGCCACGGCGGCGCCGACGAGCAGGTTCAAGGCCCACCCGTCAAAGCGCAGGAGAAGACAAGCGGCCATCCGAAACGACGGATGCCCCTCTTTCAAAAAAACGGTGAGCGCAAAGGCGGCCAGATACACGGCAAAAACATAGGCCAGCCCGGACCCGACCCAAAGGTTACGTACCCGCGAAGACCGGATGTCCTCATAGCTGGTCATCACCCCGACAAAGATCACGGCGGGCAAAAAGACGTAATGACAGATAAGACCACAGGCGATGTCTTCCATGGGATTACGGACGCTCCTCCGGCAGGACCTTCAGGATGGGCCGATGCCAAGAAGGACCCTCTTTGAGCCGCAGCTTCTTCACGACCGGCTTAAACTCCGTGTTGCCCGCGAACCTCAGATACTCCTTATGGATCCCCAGACACAGCCGCTTCAGGGGGCACCGGCGGCAGGCCGGGACAAAGGCCACCTCCTGGCGGGGCAGCGTCCTCCAGACATGAGGATAGAAACTTTCCGGCAGGGTGCACAGCGGAAAGTGATAAAAGCGCACCTCCCGGAAAAAACGAATGAGCGGGCCGACCTTGACGATATGAGGAGCCAGCTGCCGATAGGTGAGCCGGAGCCTGCGGTAATTCCTGCCGGCGTGGCCCTCGATCTCGAAAAAAATAAAGACCAGCCGGTCCGCATCGGGAAACCTCCTCCGGATAAAGCGGGTCGTGGCCATCAGGTGCGTGTGGTTCAACCGGTGGATGACCACCCGCAACGCCAGGCGCTGTCCCGGGCGCCGGAACTTCAAGATATGGGAGATCCCCCGGCATGTCTGTTCAAAGCTTCCCGGAACGCGGGTGACGGTGTCGTGGACGGCGGCCGTAGGCCCGTGCAAGGAAAGGATCAACTCAAGACGCGGGCTCGCTGCCAGGAAGGCCTCTGTGAAACCGGGATACACGAACATCCTGCCGTTCGTCAGGCACCGGATCGTCATGCCGGGCGCACGGGACCGGATGCCGCGGATGATCTCGAATATCCGGGGATGAAGGGTCGGCTCACCCCCTGTCAACGAGAAGGCGTCGGCGTAATTATTCAGGAACTCGTCTTCACCCTTGAAGAAGTTGTCGACGCGCTTGAGCAGGGTCTCCAGGCCAAAGTCGGTGTCGCGCCAGAGTCCGGGCCGGTTCGAACACATCAGGCAACGGTTGTTGCACTTGTCATAAACGGGAAAATCCGGCATGCGGGACGCTCCGTTCTTGCTCGACAGCTCAGGTTGGCGTGGCCGCGGCGGCCAGCCTCAATGACCGGCCTTGACTTATTCGTCCGACCGGCGCTCTTACAGGATGGGACTCAACTCACCGTCCCCATACTGCCGATAGTACTCCTTCCAGATGCCTTCGCAGGCCTTGAACTTCTTGCAGGGCCGGCACTTCGACGGCTTGATCCGGCCGACCTGCCGGCGCGAGGCCGAGACGGAGAGGTTCGCGAAGTCCGGCGCGAAGTGTTCGGTGTCAAAGCGCTCCTCCTCCAGCAGTTCGCTGACCTGGCGCTCATAGCCGATAAAGTGACACAGCGGCACGTAGCGCGCGGCCCAGTGATCCACCTTGTGGACGCGGCCGATGTCCAGACACCGGCGGATATACGGCGCCGCGTAGCGAAGGCGCGGCACCATCCGGTGGAAGTCGGCGTGCGCCGCCCCGACGGTCGGGTCCACGAAGATGAACTCCGCGTTGCGGATGCCCAGGTCATAAATGAGACGGCCGATCTCCGGCAGGTGCCTGTAGTTCTGCTTCACGATGGTCGTGTTGCTGTCGATGTCGGGGAACTTCAGCGCCGTCATGTTCCGGATGCCCTGCAGGAGTTGATGGAAGCTTCCCTTCTGGCGGGTCAACGCATCATGCAGGCGGGCACGGGGACCGTGGATAGAAAAGATGATCCGCGTCAGGCCCGCTGCGATGATCTGCCGACAGAAGGACGGGTAGGCGAACATGCGGCCGTTGGTGGCCATGGAGATCGTCTCGTAACCGGCCTCCTTGGCGCACGCAAAGAGGCGCAGGACGTCCGACCGGATCGTGACCTCTCCGCCGATGAACTCCAGGTACGTCGCGCCCCTGCGGCGTGCGTCGATGATCTCGGCCACGATCTCGCTCGTCGACTTCACGGGGAGGTGACGGCGGTGCGCGTTGATGCAGAACACGCACTTATTGTTGCACCGATATCCGGTGATGATGACGGTCTTTTTGATCTTTTTCATTTGTGCTTACGGGGCACCCGAAGGGGCCGGGTGCGGAAGCCCGCTTCCCGGGAGGCGATCCGCCAGTCCTGCTCTTTCAGGTGCCGGGGCAGACGGCCCAACCCCCTCTGGGCCGAACGGATGAAGTCGGCCGTCAGCGCGGCCGATGCGGGACATCGGGGATCGACCCGCCACTCGTCACGACGGCGCCGCCGCGGCCTGACGAAGATGGGATAGGCCCTGCAGTCCGCCGGCCGGATGCCATAGATACGGCACCGGCCCTTCACTAAAAAAGGGCATGGCTCCCCGATCAGGACAAAGAAGCTCCCGCGGTCTTGCCAGCAATCCGTGCGTCCCGTCCGGGCCACGATCCTGTCTTTCTCGCGGGGCAGGACGAGCACGGGCCCCTTTTTGCAACATCTCTTGTCACAACGCTTGCAGAAGTGCTCCAAAGATCTCACGGGCTCTTCACGTCCATCCCTCGAGCGTAAAAACAAGGGCGACCAGGGCGCACGCGGCCCCTTGCCCGTTTCGCGCCTCTTGCGTCACGATCCTGACCTTGTCATAGGGCCGGCGGCAGACCCCGGCGATCTCCGCCAGGGCCCGTTCGATCCTGGCGGATACCTCTTTGCGGCAGGCCCCCTGTGCCTCGACCACCAATCCGTTGCCGTCCCCGCCGCGCGCGCGCATCCACCCCAGCCCCGCGCAGATGCGTGCGCCCCTCTTCTGCGTGCGGACCTCGGAGAGGATGACGTAAAGCCTCTTGCCGTAGTCGGCGTCGGTGAAGACCGGCCGCTCCTCGACGACCTCGGCACCGTGCGGCAGGACCGACGAGAGGCGGATCAGGTTCAAATTCATGAGCCCCGCCTTCTCCAGGGCCAGGCAATACGCGGCCTCCGGGAGGGCGGCCTCGGCGCCGGCGCGCGTCAGATAAAGCCTGATCTTCCTCTCTTTCGCCTTCATCGTCATCCCTCTCTCAAGACACGTTCCAGGCAGCTCAACAGATACCCGAAGGCGTCGGGCGGCCGGGCCAGATTGATGCGCAGGTACCCTTTCTTGCGGAAGACCTCGCCGGGCAAGACCGAGACACCGAAATCCTCGACCAGCTTCCGGGCGCAGCGCAGGCTCTCGGATGCGCCGAGCCTCGGAAAACAGACACACCCGCCCTCGACCTCATAGTTGAGCTCGATCGTGCCGGCCACCGTCATGGGATGGGCCTTGAGCACCGCCCAGTTCTTCCGGATCGCCGCGATAAAATCGCCGGTGAGCCGCTCCAGGTTCCGGATCGCTATCCGCGATATCTCCTCGTTAAAAAAGGGCACGCAGTGCGTCGTGAAATCCTTGTAGTCCCGCGCCCGGCCGATGACGTCCGCCGCGCCGATGAGCCAGCCGATGCGCGTGCCCACCATGCCGCAGCACTTGATCATCGAACCGACCGCAAAGACGCGCTCATAAAACGGCCTCACGAGGTCGTAGCCGGAGACAAAGGGTCTGCGGCCCTCCCCCAGCGGCAGAAAACGATAGTGCTCATCGAAGAGAAGCACGCTGCCCGCCTCCTGCGCGGCGCGGCCCAAGGCGACGATCTCCTCGTCGGACAGGCAGCATCCCGTCGGGTTGTGGGGGGTATTGACGATGACGAGGTCCGGCCTCGTGGCGCGGACCCGGGCCGCCAGGGCCGTGACCATCGCGGCCCTGGCCTCAAAGTCCAGAAGGTCGAAACAATCGACGTCCGCGCCCAGCGCCTCCGGCAAAAGATACAGCGGCGGGAACGCCGGGAAGAGGACGAGGACACGCCTCTTCTTCTCCATGCGCCCCTTCTTCTTCATGTGCCCCTTCTTCTTCATGCGCCCCTTCTTCTCCATGCGCCTCTTCTCCTCCACACACCTGTCCTCCCCCAGAAACAGGTTTGAAAAGATATAGAGGAGCTCGGAGGTGCCGTTGCCGACGAGGATATCGTCGGGGCCCACGCACCCGTAGAGGCCCGCGATATCCTCCCTGAGCGCCGCAGACCCCCGCGTGTCGTTGTTGCCGAGGCTCATTGCCCCGAGCGCCGCAAAAGAGACGCCGGTCTTCTCCAGAAAGCCCTTGAGCGTGAAGTCCGGGACGCCGCTCTCGGCGAAATTATGCGCCGCCGCAGCGTGTTCCATGAACCAGCGCTCCATGGCCATGCCGTCGCATCTCATAGCTTGTCCAAAAGGTCCCACTCCTGGCGATAGTTGAACTCCTCGAGAACGGCGAGCCTGCCCGCCGGCTCCCCGAACCCCACCCACCGGTCCTGCGAGATCCCCTCGTCGTCGAGGCCGACGAAGACCGGCCACCTCTTTATGTCTATCCTGCCGCGCAGACGTTCCAGGACACGCGCGACGTGCTCGATCTTCAACAGGCGATAGGCTCCTTGCCGGTAAGACCGCTCGAGCTGCGTGTTCGGCGCGATAAAGACAGGGTAGAGCGCGATCCGGCCGCGGCACCGGTGTTGCTGATAGAGGTCCGCGACGCGCAGGGCCGAGGAGACGGCCTCGTCCAGCGCGGCCCGCACAGACAGCTTGGGGATACCAACCAGAAGGTACGTACAGATGCCCAGGCCTTCCCTGGACACCTTCCGGAGCACCCCTTTATAATCCGCCAGCTTCACGTCCTTGCCGAGGATCCTGTTGCGCACGCGGCCGGAATAGGCCTCGAGCCCGGTCCCATACTCCAGGAGCCGATCTCCCAGGAGCTTCCTGAGCGCCTTAAGCTTCTTCAGGTCACACCACTCGACGCGGCCCTCGATCAGGACGCTGCGCACCGCGGTCCGGCCCACGTGCCGCATCAACTCCAGGACCCCGGCATACGGCACGGTCCGGGAATCCAGGAGAGACCCCGACGATAACAGATCGAGGTGGCCGATACCCCGGCGCCCGGTCAAGGCCCAGACGCCAAGGAACTGCTCCGCAAGGCTCGCCCGGCCGGCCCGGATGCTGTGATGGTCGAAGCCGCAGACATAGCATCGCTTCTTCTGCCGGACCCGCGCGCAGGGGGGCGTCCGAAAGACGACCATCAGCCGGCGTTGCGGCCTGCCGTCGATGAAGGTCCGGCCCACGGCCCAGTGCGCGGGCCGGCGCGTCATGTCCAGTTGACCTCCTTGAGCCATCGTATCTCCCGTCGGACCGCCTCTTCGCCGCGCCGGCGCACATAGGAGCGGCAGACCCCGCGGCAGAACCTGGAATAATAACAGCCGCGGCACGCGCCGTCCAGATACACGAACATCCGCCGGTAGGCCTCGGCCAGTTGGCGCGTGTCGATCAACCAGTTTTCGGTCGGGCCGGAAAAATAGGCCTCATAGACCAGCGAGTCGTATTGGATAGGCAGGCCCTTTTCGGCGACAAGCTGAAAACCGGGGATCGTGTAACACCCCTCCCTGAGGCGACGCTGGTCGAAGACGCACGTCGGGAAGGCCTCGAATTCGACCGGGCCGGGGTGGAAGGAGGCGATCTCTTCGATCTGCCGGCGCGTCTCGGGCAGGGCATGTTTCAATTTCAGAAAATCCGTTATCTGGGCCTGGTTAAAAGGCATCAGGTCGCCGACGCGCAGGCTGAGCTTCTCGCTCTCCCCATCGGTCAGGCGGCTCAGGTAACGCAGGACCTTGACGACCGGCGTGTCCTGCTTCAGGATGATGTCGAGGTAGCGGACGAATCCCCGCTCGAGCGCCCGGCACAGGCCCTTCTCCCACTTTTGAAATACCGCCCGGTCGTGGCCCGACCACCGCCGGAAGGTGGCTGCGTCGTAAAAATTAACGGAGACGCCGATCATGAGGCGCCCCCGAAAGCCCTCCAGGCGGGCGAGCCTCCTCTGGACCGCTTCTGAAGCGAAGGCGAGACCGTTGGTGACGAGGGAGACAATAGAACACCTGCGGCGACCCAGGGCCCAGGTGACGATGTCGTCGAGGCGGGGGTGCAGGAGGGTCTCCCGGCCGGTCAGGATGAGATGGCGAAAGCCCAGCCGCCGGGCCCTGTCGATCTTTTTTCTGACCCGATCGCCGGACACGAAGGAACCGCTGCGCGCACCCGAGAAACGGCACGGGGGACAACGGAAGTTGCAGACGTCGGAAATATGGATATAGGCCGCTTTGAGCGGATGGTAGTTGTAAAATGGGTAAGGAGTCTCCCGAGTCTCCTCAGAAGAGGAATGTCTCATTCTTCGTCAAGGGCCTTCTGGCGGAAATACCGATGTCCACGCCGTTGTCGACCAGGGCGCTCCCTTTCGAAGAGGCCAGATTTTTGCCGACGGTCAACAAAAGAAAATCCCGGATGATCCTGGGGGACGCCGTCTTGTAGGCGCCGGAGAGCTCTTCGAACAAGCGGCACAAAGACCGCAGGGCCTGGCCTTGCGTCGCGGTGAGCGCCTGCCGGCCTCCCGCGGGGCCGATCAGGGAGAGCCCGAGGCCGTTGCACGTGATGTCATAGGCGCTCCCCGGCCGTTGCCGCTCGATGTCCATGACGAACTCCCTTGCGTCGACGGTCAGCCGGATGGGGTTCTTCGCGAAAAAGGAATCCATCTTCGCCGCCACCGCCTTGGGGTCGAACAGGAAGAGCCCGCACGCGTAACGGTCTATCGCCCGGCGGGGAAAGACGACCTTCCCGTTGCCCTCCTTGATCTTCTTTGTCTGGCGCAGGCCGGCCAGCTCCGGCCCGAGGACCTTCTCCAGCTTGAGACCGAAAAAATCAAAAAAGGAAGCGAACTCCTTTTTAGAAACACCCCAGTGACACGAGAGCCTCTGCAGGACATGGAAGCGCGCCTCGTCTTTCAGGTCGAAGGGAACGGCCGAATACCCGCGTGCGCGGGGATCGAAATCGGCCTCCTCCTGCCGGAGGCTGATATCTTTATACCGCAGCGACCCGAAGATATACGAACACGAGGCAGGACCCAGAGCGAACAGGGAACAGGGCTTGAGACGGTTGAAATCATAACGATAGACAAGGTCGGGGCTGCAGCCTTCCCGATAGAAGCTCGGTTCGGCCGAAAAGAGGATCTCGTCTCCCTGGTCCGCCATGGGATCGATGGCATACTTCGTCACGGGGGTCCTGGCCTGGAGCCGGCGGCAGACCTCCTTCATCTTTTGATGCAAGTCCGGAATAAAGACCTCGAGATCTGCGGCGAAGTGCTTGTTAAGGTATTCCTTCGAGGGCTTGTGCGGATATATCGACAGCGAGAAGGGCCTGAGCGTCGTCAGCTTTTCGAAACTCTCGATGACGGTGGCGACGCTTTCGCCCTCGAGGCCGACCATGATGTCCATGTTCACCTCAAGGCCCCGCTGGTGGGCGCTCTTCACGGCCCGCTCGATCATCTCGAAGCGCTGATACGCCCTGTTGGCTAATTTTAAGACCTTCCCGTGCAGGGACTCCACGCCGAGGCTGACCCGGTTGAAACCGTAGCGGACGATGACGTCCAGCTTCTCTCCGTTGAGGGTCAGCGGATTGCACTCAAAGGTCTTCTCGCCGTCCCTCGAGAAGCGGTAATCGGAAAAGAGCTTGTCCAAAAGCCGGTCGATCTGATCCGCCGAAAAGATGGACGGCGTCCCACCGCCGATATACAGGCTCCTGAACTCCTCGCCGGCGAAGGCCGGCTTGAAGTAATCCATCTGCTGGCTCAGGCGACGGACGTAGTGCTCCAGGTCGCCGCTCCGGGGGACCTCGATCTTGGAATAGTACATGCAATAGGCGCACTTGGAGACGCAATAGGGGACGTGGATATAAAAGTTGGTATCACCGATCGTCCGGCCCCTCCTGGCGGCCCGGAAGTGCTCTTTCCACTTCTCTCTGACGTCGGCGGCTGAATAAAAAAGATGGTCCCTGACGACGTCAAAAAGCTGCGCGAGGAAGAAAGGATGGTAGCCGGACTGGTACTTCTTCAAAAAACTCCTGTAGCTCCGATAGCGGGTGCGTGCTGTCTTCATCTTCCATCCTTCCTGGTGATGAGGCCGTTTCGTAGGCCTATCCTGTCGCGTTCCTTGATCGCGGCGGTGCAGCCCGCAGCGCCCACGATACACGGCTTTCCCAACTCCCGGGAGACGATGGCCGCATGAGACGTCAATCCACCCTCCTCGGTGATGATCCCCCGGCAGACGGCCATGGCCGTGACGAGGGACGGACAGGTATAACGCGCCACCATGATGTCGCCTGGGTGGACCTTCCCCGCGTCCCCGGGCCTCTTGATGATCCTGGCCCGGCCGCTGACATTGCCGGCGCACGCGACCGTCCCCTGGAGCGGGAAAGAGGGCGCGCGCCTCTTCGTGTGCCTCCTGCTTTTGCCGTCCCGAAAAAACTTTACCAGATAGCTCTTGTCGGCGATGCGGTCCAACGCGGCAAGGGGAAGCCGGCAGACCCTGCCCGGATCGCATGCATAATATTGTAATACGCCGTGGCCTTTAAGAAAAGGGCGCACCTTTTTTTGATAGGTCCGGGAGAGGGCCTCCTCAAAATAATCGTTGGCGTCATAGAGCCAGACGATCTTGCGGACCTGCTCCAGGAATCGCCGCGTGCCGGGGTCCACCTGCCGGGCGATGCGCGCCACCTTTGCCCGGTGCGCGCGCAGCCGCTTCAGGATACCCTCCCGCTGCCGGTCCGTCAGCCGGTCCAGGAGCGCCGCCGTTGCCTCCTTGCCGGCGCGCCGGACCCCGGAGAGCGTCTCCCGTAAGATGTGGGCCCCCAACGTCGCCTCGGGAAAGAAATATTCGGGTTGCCGCGCCGGTTCCAGGCCGTACTGGCGGACGGCGATGTCCTCGAGGTGCGAACGGACTATCTGCAGGACGAAGTTGAAAAAGTCCGCCCTGATGTGGAAGCGCTTGAAGCGCCGGACAAGGACCTTTATGGCAGGGTCACGCGCCTTGCCGAGCCACGCCTGCTCGGCGACGATGAACCTCAGGTTCGAGACGCACAGGCCGTCGATGAAGCCGGCGCGGCGACACGACCTCTTAATGGCATCCACGAAAGAGAAGTAAGACGACGCGCGCACGAAGAGGTGGCCGTCCCTCTTCATCAGCCTGAAGGGCCGCGCGTCCACCCCTGCCCGGCGCCTGAGGAACCCGTGCAGGGCGGTCGGCCCCACGTCGTCCACGTGCCACTGATACCGTCGGCTCCCGAAAAGAAACGGATGCCGTCGAATGTCTACCCGCCGTGTCAACGGCCTGAGTTGGACAAAGTGCGTGCGGCGCCGTGAGACGACAAACTCCAGATCGCAATCCTTTGCGAAGACCCGATGGACCCCTAAGGCCTTTTGGGCGAGATCATGCAGCGCGACGCTGTGGTCCTTGCAGCTGTCCGCATCGACGTACAGCATGCCGTCGCGCCAGACACACAGGCCCGCGGACCCCTTGCCTGAGGTCACGGCGTCATGGCTCCTCTCTGAGAACTCCATGATGACCAGGGGCGGATCCCCGGCCTGGACGAAACAGACACCCGCCAGGTCCGGCCGCACGAATTCCTGTATCACGACAGCCATGTCAAGGGCCGGCGCGCGTCTGTACCGTTCATAGCGCGCCACCCGCTCGCTGAAACGGCTCACCCAGACGTGCTGGACGCAGCGCGCCACCCGGCGCGCGCTTTTGCAACGATGTGATTCGAAGAGCCCGGCATAGCTGTGCCGTGCGGCGTCCTCTCCGCAAAAAGACGAACGGACGATGACCTGCCGGGCCTTGAGCCGCCCGGGGACCGCCTCCAGCGCCGCTTTGGCAACGGGGTCCCAGGACGACGACAAGATCCGCCTGCGCAGGGCCTGGCGTCGACGCGGCCCGGCGAAGGCCGCCGAGAGGGAGCCTCTATCCAGGCCGTGTCTTTTCAGGAAATCAAAGAAGACAGCAGCGGACACCACCACGAAAGGAGGCGTAAGACCCAGGCGCTCTAAGGACAAGAGGCCGACGGCCTTGCCGCCCAGGTTGCGGACGCTCTTCGTCTGTCGGCCGATGATCTCAGGCATCGTCAAGCAACAAGGGTTTGAACTCGCTCCAGCCGAAGAGCTCGGGATATTCCCGCCATGGCCCTTCACAGACCGGGTCATAGACGCACCTCCGGCAGACGCGTCCCTTCATCTTTGCGAAGCGCTGACGGTACTTGGTGTAGTCCCGGATGACCAGGTTCCTTTCCACGACTTTGGAAAAAGGGATGTCCTGCTCTGCTACATAGCGCTCGACCCCGCGCATGAAACAATAGGGGATCGCCTCGGTCATCACCCCCCGGCCGGCCCGAACACCGAGGGCCAGGCCCTTGCGGACAAAAGGCATGACGGCGGTCTTGCGGGCGACGATCCGCCTCCTGTTCTTCCAGGCGGAACCGCCGATATGAACAAAGGCAAACTGGAACTGGACCACGCCCAAGCGGACGAAAAGCCGGGCCAGGCGCGGCAAGAGCCTGTAATTGAGCGCCGTGACGACGGTATTGGTGAGGACCTCCTGACCGTACCAACGCAGATGGCGTATGCCGGCGACCGTCTGGCGGAAGCTTCCCGGTGAGCTGGTCAGATGGTCCTGGACGGCGGCATCCGGAGCATGGAGCGCCAAACAGAACTGGTTGGCGCCGGCGCGGACCATCTCCTCGCAGAACCGCCGATAAGCGAACATCCTGCCGTTCGTCTGGATCTGGATAATGCGGTAATCGAGCGCCTTGGCGTGCCGGACGAGCTCGATGATGGCCGGATGCAGCGTCGGCTCCCCGCCCGTGAAGACGACACCGCTGCAGGTCGCGCGGCTCAACGTCAGCTCCTTTTTGAGCACCGCGGTCGAGCGGAAGGCGCACGTGCGCCGCTTGTCCCCCTGGACACAGAAGAGGCACGCGTTATTGCAGGCATACCCGACCTTGAGGTCGAGCCGCTTGCCGGCGGCGCCCTCGGGACCCCGCACCTTCTCGACGAAACGATCGAGGATCCTGCTGACGCGCCGCGTGCTCTCCATAGTGGCGGGGCCGAAGACCTTCTCGATCTGCGGCCGGACCTGCCTCTCTTTCCGGGCAAAGGGCAGCTCCCCGAAGGTCCTTGCCCGGTCCAGAAAGCCCGTCCGCAGGAAGGCCTTGACCGGCTCAAAGGGCTTGGTGGCGACGATATCGCTGGCGTACAGGCCGCCGTCGCAGTCCACCGCATAACCCAGATGATACAAAAAAAGATCGTTGTCGACGTGGACGTTCTTCACGAAGACATCGGGGTGGGCCTTCAAAAAACAGGCGATGAGAAAGAACTGGTTTTCGAGCGTATCGAGTTGGGCCGCGGACCAGCGCAGATACCCCGCCGGCAAAAAATTGAACCGCCGCGCCCCGCCCCGATAGAGCCGGAAGAAATCCGCGTAGAGATCCTTGGCCGCGGCCGCGGCGACCGTCATGTTGACCGTCAGGTCGCGGGAGAAGCGCCGGACAAGGTCCATCAGCGCGTCGTGCTGCTGCCGGGAGACCGCCCCTCTGTTGGCCACGTGGGTGGCGAGGCTGCCGTCCAGGCTCACGCTCAAAGCGACGTCCCTGTCCTTGAGCCATTGGACCTTTGTCTGGTCCAGCAGGGTCCCGTTCGTGGCGATCTCGATGGCCGCGGTCCGGCTCTTTTGGCGAATGGCGCGGACCGTGTCCTGGATAAGGTCAAAATGCAGGAAAGGTTCGCCGCCGAAAAATTTTATCCTGCCGGGCCGGCCACCACACTCCTTCATGTAAAGAGAGACGGCCTTGCGGGCCGCCTCCCGGCTTAAAAAACGCCGCCCCCTGCGGACGTGGCAGTAGCGGCAGCGCAGATTACAGGCATCGGTGATGATGAGAAGGAGTGGCCGGGGCAGGCGCGCGTGGCCGGCCGGATGTCTCTTGGGGGCGGAGGAAAAAAACCGGACAGGCGCAGATCTCATGACGCTCGGAATAGGGGCTCTGGGGAGGAACTGACGGTCGTGGCCGAAAAAAAAGAAACCGCCGAACAGGCGCCCTCGGCGACCCTCTTAGGCGTATCGACTGGCTACGGTCGCGCACCGGTCCCCTGGGTGCGCAGGAAAACTCCCTTAATAGGAACTGTGGGAGCCGTGGGAGCCGTGGGAAGCGTGGGAAGAGTGGGAGCTATGATAGCCATCGGGCGTCTCGAAAAAATTGCTCGTGTGCACCTGAGCTGCCGCCTCTTGCGCCGACAAGAACATGTTTGCGACCATCAGCGATGTCCCCATCTTCAAGATGTCCTTTTTGGCCATCTTCCCTTCATCGTTCAAAAGAAAATCCTTGAAACTCTTCTTGATCTTTGGCAGCTTGCTTTTATTGCCTTTTTTTCCGCGTTTCTTTTTCATGCTCCACCTCGCTCGTTGGAATCGCCTGAGACGCTATTCACACTTTGCCGAGCAATAGAGCTCCTTGAAACTCTTGAACTCCCGGATCTGCTTGCACTGCCCGGCATCGGACGCCGCAACGGCCTCGCACAAGACCCGTTTATCTTCATTGAGGATGTGCCGGCAGGCCTGGGGATTCGAATGTTTGACGGCGCGCATGAAATAGACCGAATCCTTCTCCCCGTCCTGGGAGAACGGCTGCGGATCCAGCTTGATCAGGCCGATACACTCCGGGTCCCCCTTGCAGACACTCGTGTCCCCGGAACGAAAACCCTGGACAAAAGCGGTATACTCCTGCTGGTCCATGGACAACGCCTTCATGCCTTCTTTCATGTAGCGGCCGGTCAGGGCGGCCACCGAATACTTGGGGTCCGCCAGCTTGGCCAGAAAGATATAGCTTGAGCTGTCAATTGGCAAGCCCGCCTTCTGGGCCTCCTTGATGATGTTCGTATCGAACATAGAAACGCAATCAATATAGGAGTCCAAAAGGAACTGAAACTTCTTTACAAGCGGATCATTAAAATCGAGGGGGTCCGCCCGGAAGCGCTCGACACACTCTTTTTGACAGGCAAGAAATTTTTCAGGTACACGGCTCTGGGCATAAACGAACGTCCCGGCCGACAACAGGAACACCAGGGCCACCGTCCCCCATCCAATTATCTTCGGTCGTCCCATCCTCCCCTCCTTTTTTACCTTTCTTCAATAAAGTATATCATTTTGATACCCAAGTAGCAAGAACATCTTGGGCGTCTCCAGCGGGGGCGCTCAGCTTTGAAAAGAGGAGATCCAGCACGGCCATGTTGATCCGGCACCTCTCGTTAAAGCCCCTGCTGAAGAAGTCGCCTTCCGTGGCATAATTGAACGCCGGACAGACCCCGCAGTACGGCAGGTAGGCGCAATCGCTGCAGCCGGGAAGATTGTCCAGCAGAGAGGCCATGCAGACCGCCTTGACGACCGGCTGGTCGATCAGATCCTTGAACGCATGGCGACCGGCCGTGCCCATCCGGAAAGATTCATCTCCCCGCCGGCTGAACATCCGGCCTTCGTCACAGGTATAGACATCGCCGTTGAAATTATAGGCGACCTGGCCGATGCCGGCCCCGCAGGGAGAACGCAGGTCCAAAAAGTTGGGGTCGCTTTGGGTCAGGATCTTCGTCAGGAAGATCCGGGCCATCCTCTCGAAAAACAATACCCCCTGCCTGTTGCGGTCGATGATATACTCCAGAGCCTCGCGGTAAAAGCCCATAAAGCCGTCCACGCCGGGGTTGAGGCTGCGCCAGACCGAGGCACGGATACCGAAGGGACTGACCGGCCGCAGGTGGATACCGTCGAGCCCCAACCCCATGAACTCATCGACGATCCGGCGGGCGTGCGGCAGGGAGTGCCGGGTCACGGTCGTCAAGGCGTTGAGGCGCCCTCGGTACGCCCCGTTGCGCTGGATCTCCTTTTGGATCTTGCGGATCCAGCGCACGACGTGCCCGTGGCTGCCCCCCGGCAGACGCGAAAGCCGCATCTTGTCGTGCACAAAGGCCGGGCCGTCCAAAGAGGTGCAGATGCCGACGTCGTTGCTCATCAGGAAGCGCAGCGCCGCCTTGTTCATGAACGTGAGGTTGGTGACCAGCGAAAAACGCAGATCCCTCTTGGCCTCGACGTTCTTCCTCAGGGCATAAGCCACGATGAATTTGATCGCATCAAAGTTGAGCAGCGGCTCGCCCCCCTGGAACTCGATGTGGAGCTTCGCGGACGGCGACAGGAAGACCGTATCGACGACCCGGCGGGCCGTGGCGCGATCCATGTCGCAGGAGGCGGCCGCAACCCCGCCGGGACTCGTCTGGCAATAGACGCAACGGTGGTCACACCGCAGCGTGACGACGACGATGTGCAGGCCCGGACTACAGGCAAGGAAGGCGTTCTTGCGGGCGTACTGCTTGGCCAGGTCCGCCATGTCGAGCCAGTCGCGGACAAACCCTTTGGCTCTCAGCTCGTCGTACTTTTGGGGAGACAGATGCGACGTCTTGCCGGTGAGAAAAAGCTCGAAGTCGGCAGGGCATAAAAAAGAATAGGCGCCGACGTCGTTGGTCAAGAGGTAGTCGTCGCCAAGACGCCTGAATCGGAAAAAACCGACGGTTTTTTTGTCGGGGGGAAAACGGGTCAGTCGGAGGCCAGACATCTCTTCGTCATTCCTAAGGCGTAGTTGGCGAATTCTTTAACGAAGCGGTCCGCGTCGGGGAAGCGGATATGGGTCATGCGGACGATGATGTGGTCCTTTGTCTGGAGGACCCGCAGGGTCGCCAGCCCGGCGTGAGCGCCGGCCGCCGCCTCGAGCGCGCGGCGGACATAGAAGCGCCTGGAAAACCGACACGTCTTACTTTTTCCCGCGGCGGCCATGCTTGTCCTCCCACGGGACGCGAATGCCCAAGGCGTCATCCAGATAATCCGCGCCTTGCCCCTGCCGAACGCCGGCGTCGCCGCTGCCGGCCACGCTCGAATACAGGGCCGTGCGAACGATATACTCCCTGATCTTCTTGTTCTGGCGGCTGATCTGATGCCTCAACATAAAGTGCAACAACGTATTCCAGAACTCCCCCTTCAGTCTCTCCCATTGGCGCGGGCTCACCCGACGGCCGCCCTTAAGGTCAAAAACGACCTTGATATCCTGCCGCCGCCGGCCGCGGTCCAAAAAGATATAGGCCCTGTCCAAAAAATGATACGCCGTATTGATAACGGCTTCTTTGGGGCAGATGGTGGAATCGATCAGGATCGTCTTTACCATTCTTGTGCGAGGCAGACCCCTTGGGCAGACCCGGGATATCTCCGGCTTATCGGCAGGCAGGTACGAAGGCGGGATAAACGAAAAGCCGCCTCTTTATCAGCAAATCCCATTCGCGTCAAAATCCGGGATGCCGCAGTGGCGACAGCACATGAAAAAACCGCTGGGCGGTCCCGGCCCCGCGGACCGCGTGAGCCCATAGCCCGGCGGACACGTCGTCATCCCTGATGTAGGGGTGTAGAATTGACGGACGCAGATGTTGGTGGTGCCGCGCACGTCCAGTTTCGCCGTGGGTATGTTCGTGCCGATCCCGACGTTTCCGGAAGAAACAGAATATATGGAATTCGGGTCCGCGGGAGAGATGTCCCACAGGTCCGTGATCTGGCGCCACCGGGACGGAGCCGCGCCGCCGCAGATGTACATACGGTTGTCGGTGTTGCTATAACACATTTCACCGGGCCGCGGACATAAGCCATTCCCCGTACAGATCCCGGTGGTGGGAAAAAGACGCAGGATCTGATAAACGCCAAAAGGGGCCGGGTAATACGTCGTCAGGGTGACGCGCTCTTCCTGGGCATGCGTGGCCACGCCGAATGCCAAAAGACAAAACAGGCCCACCACGGTCAAGACCGCTCCGGGAAGAATTTTCTGTCTCATGACGCGTCCTCCTTTTATAAAAAGACTACATCAAAAGGCAAGTAAAGTCAAGCTGTTGTCCCCCGCACGCGTCGAAGCCCTCCCACGACGAGAACGAATTCGCCGCGGGCCTCCCTCGTATGACGACGCTCCAGAAATCCCTCGACATCCCCCCGCCAGACCTCTTCGAATTTCTTCGTCAGCTCCCGCGCCACCGCCAGGGGCCTGTTGCCCAGGACCGCCCGGATGTCCTCAAGCGTCTTCAAGAGCCGGTGGGGGGATTCGTAGATGACGAGGGTCCCCTCAAAAGGCTTGTGCGCCTCCAGCCGCCGGCGTCGCGCCCCGGACTTCACGGGCAGGAACCCCTCGAAGATGAAGCGGTGGGTCGGCAGGCCGCTCAGGGAGAGCGCCGCGACCAGGGCCGTGGGGCCGGGCACGCAGACGACCTCGATGCCGGCATCGAGGGCCTGCCGGATGAGCTGGGCCCCCGGATCGCTGATGCCCGGCGTCCCGGAGTCCGAGACGAGCGCCACGCGCCGGCCCTCCTTGAGGACGGCGAGCAGCCGCTCTCCCTTCATCTTCTGGTTATAGCTGTAATAACTCGTCAGCGGCGCCCTGATCCCGTAGCGGTCGCACAGGATCTTCGTGCGGCGCGTGTCCTCGCAGGCGATGAGCTGGGCCCCCTTGAGCACCTCCACCGCCCGAAACGTGATATCCCCGAGATTGCCTATAGGCGTGGAAACGACATACAGCATAGCACGTGGAACTAATGAGCCAGGCTCTTTTAGTCCCACTCTCCGGGACTAAAAGAGCCTGGCTCATTAGTCCCATTTTTTGCGTAACTTACTCGACGGTGACGGATTTTGCTAAATTACGCGGCTGGTCCACGTTGCAACCGCGGGCCACGGCGATAAAGTATGCCAGCATCTGCAGGGGCAGCGCCACGAGGAGGGGCGAATAAAACTCCTCGATCCTGGGGATGAAGACGACCTCGGGCACGTGCGTGCGGATCTGGCGGTCGCCCTCGGTGGCGATGGCGATGAGCCTGCCGGAGCGTGCCCTGATCTCCTGGATGTTGGAGACCATCTTCTCGTAGATGGGCGAGGCGACGGCGATGCAGACGACCGCCCGGTACTCGTCGATGAGCGCGATAGGGCCGTGCTTCATCTCGCCGGCGGCGTAGCCCTCGGCCGGGATGTAGGAGATCTCTTTGAGCTTGAGCGCGCCCTCGAGCGCCGACGGAAAGTTGACGTTACGGCCCAAAAAGAGGAAGCTGCCGAAGTGGTGGTGGCGCCTGGCCACGGCCTGCAGCTTTTTTTCGGCGCTTAAGATCTTCTCCTGGAGCGCCGGGACGCGGGAAAGCGTCCTCAAGGCCGTCCGGTAGGCGCTTGCCGAGATCGTCTTGCGCGTGCGGGCCAGTTCCAGCGCCAAGAGATAAAACAGGACCAACTGCGCGGTGTAGGCCTTCGTCGAAGCCACCCCGATCTCGGGCCCGGCCAGGGTGTAGAAGACCTTGTCCGACTCGCGCGTCAGGCTCGAGCCCACGACGTTGCAGATGGAGACGATCCGGGCGCCCCTCTTCTTCGCCTCGCGCACCGCCGCGAGCGTGTCGGCCGTCTCGCCGGACTGGCTCACCGCGACGACGAGAGAGTCCCGGTCCACGATAGGCTGGCGGTAGCGGAACTCCGAGGAGAAATCCGTCCAGACGGGCAGACGCACCAGAGATTCGATGACATACTTGCCCACCATCCCCGCGTGGTATGCCGTGCCGCAGGCTACCACGATCACGTTACGGATATTCCTTGGAAACCGCGTGCGCCGCACCTCGGCGAGGCCCGCGGACAGCAGGCGCCTCAGGACGCGCGGCTGCTCATGGATCTCCTTGAGCATGAAGTGCGGGTAGCCGCCCTTCTGGGCGCTCGCGGCATCCATCTGGATATGGTCAAAACGCGGAATGAGGCGGCGGCCCGCCAGGTCAAAGAGGGCGACCCGGTCGCCTGTCAGGACGGCGACCTCGTTATCCTTGAGGTAAATGACACGACGGGCGTACTCGAGGATCGCCGGCACGTCCGAGGCGATGAGGTGGCCGCTGTGTCCGCGGGCGACGATCAACGGACTGTCCTTGCGGGCGCAGACGATCTTGTCGGGTTCGTCCGCCGCCATGACGCCGAGCGCAAAGCTGCCCTTGACGCGCCGAAGGGTCTTCGTCACCGCCTCTTTCAGGTCACCCTTATAATGGGACTCCACGAGGTGCGCGAGGACCTCGGTGTCAGTCTGGGAAGTGAACCGGTGCCCCTTCTTCTTGAGCTCCTCTTTCAAGGGAAGGTAGTTCTCGATGATCCCGTTGTGGACCACCGTGATCTTCTTGTCGCAGCTCGTGTGCGGGTGCGCGTTGGCGTCATTGGGCGCGCCGTGCGTCGCCCAGCGCGTGTGCGCGATCCCCAGGGAGCTGGCGGGCAGGGCGCGTTGATGGATCAGGCGCTCCAGGTCCTGGATCTTGCCCTTGGTCTTGCGCACGTAGATCTTGCCGCGGCTCATGACCGCCACGCCCGCAGAATCGTAGCCCCGATACTCGAGCTTCTTCAGGCCCGATATCAGGACATCCTGGACCTCTTTATCCCCGACATACCCGACGATGCCGCACATGGTTTACCCTCGCTTGCCTTCCCGTAGATCACCCCGGTTTGCCCGCACGGACCTCACCGCGAGCCGGGGCGGACAAAACGCCCCTGTTTAACAGCCGAACTCTTCGATCTTCGCCTTCGGCGCCCCGCACAACGGACACTTGTCCGGCGCGTCGCCCTCATGCGTGTAACCACAGACCTTGCAGACATAGAGCTTCTTGACATCCAGGTCCTTGCCCTGTTCGACGGCCTCTTTCGCGCGCGTGAAGAGCTTGGCGTGTTCTTTCTCCGTCGCAAAGGCCCACTCCAAGGACCGCCTGGCATGGGACTCGTCCTGCATCTCGGCGACCTTGATATAGGCCGGATACATCTCGTTGATCTCAAAGGTCTCGCCTTCGAGGGCTCCGGCGAGGTTCTCTGCCGTGCGCCCCAGGCCGAAGCCGGCCATGGAATCGACGAGGAAGGCGCCCTTGACGTCCTTGAGGGCCACAAAGTGGCTCATCGCATGGATCTGTTCGGCGACCGCAACGGCGCGGAAGAGTTTCGCAACGCTCTTGAACCCCTCCTTCTCGGCCACATCCCCCCAGGCGAGATACCTCATGTGCGCCTGGGACTCCCCGCCGAACGCGGATCTCAGATTTGCCGCTGTCATATCTCTCATCCCATCACCCATTTTTTCAGGTCAAAGGTAAAACACGAAAGTCCATCCGGGAGATGGCCGTTCGGCCAGCGGGGCCACGCCGCCCTCGCAGGGACGGCATTTCTTCCGGGTGAGGTCAATGGGACACGTCTCAGGCATCGTTTTTGCCGCAAATGGGTCAGGCGCAGTACGAGAATAAATCGCCCCGCTAAAGAACAAGGCCTTGTCTTTTGTCTCTAACGGGGCGAGCCTATCGGAACTCAGCGCTTGCCGATAGACGGACAGTTTCGGCTCATGCCCGGGAGCCGCTTCGACAGCCCTCTTTGCAACGGGCCACCGCTCTCAGAAAATACCTCGGCAGGACTCGCATCGTATGCCTCCCCTTTTATCCTTACTTACCTTCCCCTGAATGACCCCCGCATCCGTATCCCCCTCGGATCCTCCTGACACGGGGCCTTACCCGGAAGACATCCTACAATACACGACAATTTTTGTCAAGTATTTTATTTCTTGGCCGTGGAAAGCATGTAGTTCACGACGCTCGAACTGACGCCCTCCTTACGCAAGAGCTCGATCTCCTCGACGGAAAGCAAATAGACGGATCCCGTGGCGCCTATCTTGTCGCTGATGGCCTGGTCGCTCAGACCGGCCTTGCTCAACGAGATGACGTCCGAGATACCGAGCTTCTCGCCCGTCGTCGCCGTCGCGGCGGCGGCCTTCCTTTCTTTCGCATCGATGCTATCGCCGATCAGGCCCCCCGACAGCGCGCCGACCCCCGCGCCGATGGCCGCCCCCTCGATGCCGTGGCCGCTCTGGTGGCCGATCACGCCGCCGGCGATGGACCCGACCAGGCCGCCGCCCACCGCGCCGCGCTTGGTGTTCTCGCCCATCGTCTCGCAACCGCTCAACATCAAGACAAACCCCAAGAACCCTGCCAGAATAATAGCCGTCCTCTTCATGCCGACACCTCCTCCTTTGCGCATAGTATATCAAAAGTGGGACAAAAGGGCCAGGCCGTTTTGTCTTGCGGATAGACGTCCTCGCGTCTCACGCTGGAATGGGACAACGGGGCAGGGGTCAGGTGCGGTCTTCGGGGCGGCCGCGCAGGCGCTCTTCGATATCCTCGATCTCGGACTTCTTTTCTTCCCGCGCCTCGCGGACCTCCCCCTTCTCGGGCGCCGGGCCGGCGCCGGGCCCCTCATGGACGCCACCGTAGTCTTCGGAGAGCTCGGCCAGCGACTTGATCTGGCGCTGCCACACGAAGAAGAAGATAAGCCCCAGGATACCTAAAAAGATCACGACCGCCACGATCAGCTTCCAGGTCAGCATCGGTGCGATCTCCTTGGCCTCGGTGATCAGGGACCTGGCCGCGGCCAGGTCTACCTTGACCGACTCCAGGAGCTTGACGTTCTCCCGGTAATCGGAGATATAGCCGCCGGGGTTGGGGTTGACCACGCGCTGGCGAAACTCGATCTGCGTGAGCTTGGTCTCGATGCTGTTCTGCAGGTAGGTCGCCCGTTCGTAATAGTCCGTCTTCATCAAGGCCTTGGTCAGCGACTTGGCCTCGTCGCGGTACAGGTCGATCTCCTCCTGGGGGACCTGCCAGACGTCTTCGAGCTCGACCTCGATCTGGACGGTCTCCTTGGGCGCGAGCGTGTATTCCTTGTGGACGTAGTACGCCCCCTCGGCGGGATCGAACATGATCTCCAGGTCACCCTTGTCGACGACGTTATCGGGCTTGATCTCCTTGGGCAGGTACGACTTGAAGGGGACGCTGCGCTCCTGTTCTTCCGAAGGGTTGACGATCAGGGCGCGGATGACAATATTGGCCTGCGCCTCTGCCGCGAAGAACAGCAGGAGCAGGACCACGCACACCCTCTTGTGCCACCGCGCCATCGTCCTCATCGCCTTCTCATCTCCCGCGAAGCCCTGTGATAGACCTGCAAGCGCCTCAGCCTGAGACTCCGCCGTCCGGCTGTTTGTCTCACCTTTAGCGGAACTCCATCCACACCTGGACGACCACCTCGTCCGCGACGGACGGCTCGAGCAACCGCATGTTGAACTCTACCAGCGCCCGCAATTCCTGAAACTTGTTGCGCAAATAGCTGAAATCCCCGGACTTTGTCTCCGACAGCTCCGAAAGACCGGCGGGATCGGTGCCCAGGGTTTTTAATATTTTGCTTAACTCTTTCAAATCATTATACAAAGAACCGACGTATTGTGCAACTTCTGTCGTCCCGACCGTCCCCTCCTGCATCCGGACCATTACCCCGGCCGCCTGGCTGAGGCGTTCCTCCACGACCTCCATGACCGCGGAAAGGTCCTTCACCTTCGATGCCGCATCCTCCGCAGGCGTCCCGCTCCCCGGGACAGGGCCCGCGGCGCCCGCCAGCGTCGCCAGATCGGGCCTCTTGACCATCAAGATCAGCGTGTCCATGGTGCCGTAGCGCGCCTCCGAACAGATGACCGTATAACTCCCTTCGGGCCAGGAGCGGTCAAGGCGCAAGAAATATTTATACACCCCCTTCTCGCCTTCGACCATGCGCGCCGTCGCCACGCGCACGACGCGGTCCGGGTCGTAAACGGTCACGACCGGCGAAACGTCCGGGTGCGTCCGGAAACGGACCACGACCAGAGACCCCAACCACACCGCCGTCTCGTTGACCAGGATCCGGGCCTTCTCGACGGTGCCGGACCCACCGGTCCCTTCCGCCTCCGACGCGGCTGTCTGCGCCGGCTTGAGGAGCTCCGAGGCCACCAGCACCCCGCCGGTCTTACTCTCGATCTCTTCGCGCGTCAGGGCGCTCTCGTCGGTGACGGCCTCTTTGATGCCGGCGATCTTCGAGCGCAGGCTCGCCGCGCTCGCCGAGACATCGCGCAGACCCAGGGTGGCCGCCACGGTGAACGTCGCACCCGTCTGATACGTGAAGCCCGTCCCGGAGGGGCCGCCGTAGCGCATGGTGCAGCGCGCGAAGTACGTCTTGCCCTTGCCCAGCCGGATCGGCGTCGCCTTCGTGGTCGCGTCCTCCAGCGTCCACGTGAATATGTGCGTTTCGAGGTCGCCGGCCTCGGGCGGCGCCAGCGTCTGCGCGGGGAACCAGTCGTCGGCCGTCTCGTCATAGATCTCGAGCGTCGCCTCGCCGAACTTATCGCTGGAGGTGTTGCGCATCGCCACGCCGCCGCGCTCGAGCCACAGGCGCACGGTCAGACGGTCCGCCGTCTCGTCATAAAGGAAAGACGTACGGATCTGCTCCGCACGCGCCCGCGGCGCCATCGCCGCCAATAGAAACACGGCTATCAAGAAGTAACACGTCTTTCTCGTCATCAGCCAGCCCAAAAACGACACACCATCGAGTCAAAAACCCCGGTGAATCTTTGATCTGCGTTCTTTAACGGAACTCCATCCAGACCTGGATGATGCACTGGTCTTTGGCCGTGTCTTCGAGCATCTTCCGGTTCAGCTGCAGCATCGCCTTGAGCTCCTGGGTCTTGTTCCGGATGTATTCGATGTCGTTGGCGCGCTCCTGGGACATGTCGTAGAGCCTGTCGACGTCGAGGCCTTCGGTGCCGCCCAGCGCCTTGATCTTCTCACTCAATTCCTGGAGGACGCCGAAGAGCGCCGCGATCTTTTCGGCGGCTGCCGCGGCCGCTTCGGAGCCGAGGTCGGCTCCGGCCAGGGCTTCGGCGGCACGGGTGACGTTCTGTTCCACGATGGTGAGCGCCGCTTCCAGCGCCGAGACCGTGGAGACGACGTCGCGCACGCCCGTCACGCTGCCGAGGACCGCGCTCACGTCGCCCGACACCGTCTCGAGGTCCGTGGTGGTGGCGGTGATGACCATCGCGTCCATCGTGCCATAGGTCCGCTCGGAACAGACGATCGTGTAGTCGCCGACCGGCCAGGTCACGGCAAAGGTCACGTCATAGGCGAAGAGGCCGGCGGCCACCTCCACCATCGGCTGCGAGGCAATGCGCACCATATTATTCGGGTCATAGACCGTGATCACCGGCGAGGCCCCCTCATACGTGCGATAGCGGACCGTCAGGGTCGAGCCCAGGAGGATCGAGGTCTCCCGATTGAGGATACCCGACTTCTCGAGCGTCGTCACCTGGGTGGCGACCCCGCCCACCTCCTCTTCGATCTGGCCGGGGATCGTATCTTCCGTGGCCAGCAGGATGCGGCCCGTCTCGTCTCCGAGCTCGTCAAGCTTCTTACGGGTCAACTCGCCCTCCGCGGTCACGGTTCCCTTGATGCCGACGATCTCGGCCTCCAGGCCCGTCAGGTCCGTCGAGACGCCCGCCAGCTCCTCGGAGATGGAGACGACGAAGGTCATGCCCGTCTCATAGGTACTGTCCGTCCCCGTCGCCCCGCCGTAACCGATGGTCAGCTGGCCGAAGTACGACTTACCGGAGACGAGCTGGAAGGCGCCGCCGCCCGCCACGGCATTGTTCAGCGTCCACATATAGATCGCCGTCGTGTAATCCATGCTCGCCGGACCCGAGATGGTCTGGGTCGGGAACCAGACGCCGTTGATATCGTCATAGATCGCGACGGTCGCGTCGCCCAGCTTGTCGGGCGAGATCACCGTGTTCGTGACCAACATGCCGCCGCGCTCGAGCCACAGGCGCACGCTCAGACGGTCCAACGTTTCATTGTACACGACGCTCGACTGGACGGTGATGCCGGTCGTCGTCTCGACCGGCGGCTCGGAGACCACGATGGCCGTGGAGAAGTCCGGGGTCAGGCCCGAGGATTCTGCATAGAGGTAAATGGTCCCGACCGCGCTGTACTGCGCGCCGGCGAACGAGGCGAGGCCGTTCACGGCCGGCAGAGGATTCTGGCTCGCCACAAGGACTCCCGGGGCGTCCGTGTAGACCGTATTTGAGGAAGAATCCCGCAGGAGGACCGGATTCGTCCCCGTGGTCTGGTTGCCGTAGGTATCGTTGACCGCTACGATGGGCTGCTGGCTGAATGCCGCGTTGACGGTCGCCGTCGACGAGGGCTGCTGACTGAAGGCAATCTCCGCCGGATTGCCGGCCTGCACCACGATGCTGTTGGAGGCCACGTTCGGGACCACCGGCGGATTGGGCAGGCTGCCGTCCGACGGGGTGATCGTCGTGGTCTGGGCCCGCTTGAGGTTCGTCGTGAGGGTCGTCGTCGAGGCCCCGCTGGAGAAGGTGACGGCCGTCGTCCAGGAATCGGTCGCCGAGCCGTTGGGCGCGTCCGCCGTGCCGCTCAGGGTGTAGCTGATCGTCTTGGCGCCGGCGTAGGGCGTGGCGCCGTTCGCGCCGTTGCAAAGGTTGTCGTACTGGTCCGCCGCCTGGATCGCCGGCAGGTTGAAGGCGACGCCGGCTGTCTGCGGCGTGGCGACGGCGCCGCTGAACTTGAGGTGATCGCCTGACGCGTGCAGGACGCTAAGCGTATCCTGCGCCGGGGTCACGCCTCCGCGCGAGGCCTCGATGATATAGGTGCCGGCCAGCTGATCGTAGTAATAGAAGGTCGTCGCCGAGGTGCCGTCCGCAATGGTGAGCTGCGTGACCGCCACGCCGCCCGGCGTCAGGGAGAACTTCTTGTTGGCGCCGGTCGAGGTCGAGGTCAGGCTGACGACCTCGTTGTCGAGACTCACGGGGTTGTTGTATTTGTCTTCGCGGCTGACGAGGTACTGAGCCTCGTTGCCGGCCGTGATATCGGCGGGTGCATTCAGGACATAGTGGTCTGTCCCTTCCGGATTGATGACGACGTTGCCGGAAGTGCCGACCTTGGTGTTGGCGTCGATGGCCGAGATCGTGATCGTCTCAACGACCATATCCATGACGTAGATCGCCGCCTCGCCGCTCGAAAGCGTGTAGTTGCCGGTCGTGGTGCCGTAGGTGCCGTCGGTGTAGAAGGCGGCTGAGCCGGTGTTGGACATGGTGATGACGGTCAAGGAGTCTGTGGTCACGGTGTTGTTGTATTGGTCCTTGGCCGCGACCGTGCCCGGGAAGCCTATGCCGATGACCTGCGGCGAGCTGACGGTGAAGACATAGTGGTCGATGACATCCGGGTTGATGACGATGTCCTCGGAGGTGCCCACCTTGGTATTGGCGTCGATGGCCGAGATGGTGATGGTCTCGGCCACATCATCTGAGACGTAGATGACCGCCACGCCGG
>CAZUQR010000020.1:15520-36485 GCA_964622605.1 uncultured Planctomycetia bacterium | reverse complement strand
TGAGGCCGGCCGGGGCCGCGGAAGCGGCCACACTGAGCTTGGATGACGAGCGATGCACACGGATGGGGCGACCGCCGAAGGCAGGGCGACGGGGATCAGTACTGCGCGAGGGTGCCGTCGCGGCGGGCCTTTTGGACGGCCCGGTTGAAGACGGCGAAGCTGGCGGGCAGGAGGATGATACAGAAGGCCAGGAGCGGCAGGAGCTCGGCCTTGAGGCCGGCCAGAGAGGTCCCCTGGTAGACGGCTTTCTGGAGGGCGCGGATGGCGTAGGTGATCGGCAGGAAGTGCGCCAGGAATTGCAGCCAGGCGGGCAGGACCGCGATGGGGAAGTAGACCCCGCCGAGCAGTCCTTCGGCCTGGCTGAGGACCCAGCTGACGGGGTTCCCGCGTTTATAGATGAGCGTGAAGCTCGCGGAGAGGATCCCCAGGGCGCTGAAGGAAGATACGCTCAAGGTCCAGATGACGAGGAGGGAGGGGACGTTCGTACGGCTGAAGTCGATGTGAAAGAGGAAGAGGCCCAGACCGGCATAGATAAGGAGGTCGAGCGTGGCGATGAGAAAGTTCCAGATGCCCATGGACAGGAGGATGACCGTCAGGCCCGTGGGGGTGACGAGCAGCGCCTCGAGCGTTCCCTGTGTCTGTTCGCGCTGGATCTGGTCCGAAAACGAGCCCAGCCCGAAACCGACATAACTGAAAAAGGCAAGGCCGACCAGGACGTAGCCGAAGTAAGAGACGCCAAGGTCTTCCAGGGGACCCGCGACGCGCTCGCCGAAGAGCCTGTCGATGAAGTAGTAGATGAGCGTCGTCATCAGGACGCCGAAGATGCCGAAGACGAGCGGCCAGCGGTAACTCGACTCCTGCAGGAAATCTTTTTTAAGGAAGGCCAGGAGTTTTTTCATGGCGTCGTCCCCGGCGACTCCAAGATGTTGATCAGGAGGTCTTGTATCCCCGCCGCGGGATCCAGGCGGTGCGTGCGCCGCAGGCTTTCGGCCGTGGCGTCAAGACACAGGCGTCCCTCCTTAAGACAGAGGAAACGGTCGCACAGGGGCGCGTGTTCGGCGATCTCGTGGGTGGCCAGGAGGACTGTCTTCTTCTGTTGTGCGACGAGATGCTTTTTTAGGAGGTCTTTCAGGAACCGGCGCGTCGGCGCGTCCAGATTGGCGAAGGGTTCATCGAGCAAGAGGAGCGGCGGGTCGTGGAGGAGGCCGCGGATGAACGAGAACTTCTGCCTGGTGCCCGACGAGCAGGCGTCGAAGCGCTTGTCCGGATCGTCGACCTTGAAATCGTCGAGGAGGCGGTCCAGCCGTTTTCGGGCGGCCGGTCCGTCCAGACCGTAGAGCGCGGCGAAAAAGGTCAGGTTCTCGCGGCCCGTCAGGCGCCAGAAGAAACTGCGCTCCTGGCACGTGACGAGGCCGATATTCTTTTTGATGAAGACCGGGTCGTCCTCCGGTGACCGGCCCGCGATGTGGACTCTACCTTGGTCGGGCAGGAGGAGCGTCGCCAGGACCTTCAGGAGCGTGGTCTTTCCGGCGCCGTTGGGCCCCAGGAGTCCGATGAGGCAGCCGCGTTCAGCGCTGAACGAGACGTCATCCAGCGCCGTGACGGGGGACGGTCTGTCAAGGAAACGACCCACGACCTCGTGCAGCGACCGTAGGGGCATAAACCTCTTGGTGATGCCTTTGGCAACAACGAACCGGCTATCGGCCATGACGGGGTCATGTTAACACACCCGATGCGGCATTTCAATCGTTGGATGATCTCTTCCCGGGACTGCCGTCATAAAAAAAGCGTCAAAGAACGCATATTTTTGTTGAACCTAAAATGCTTTTATGTTTTAATAAATCAAAGAGTTAAGTCAAGTATGCGACGCCCCATCGAGAGCGCCTATGCAGTATGAGCTGAACCTGCGGGACTACATTCGGATATTCCTTAAGCGCAAGCTCCTCATCGCGGGCGCTTTCGCCGTCATCTTCACCACCACCTTCCTGAACGTCTCCAAACAACCCTATATCTACGAGGCCTCGACAACGGTCAAGATCGAAGAGCGCAAGAGCATCGCGGGTCTCCTGACCGAGTGGATCGTCTACAGCCCCGGCGACATCATGGAGAGCGAGACCAAGATCATCCGGGGCTTTGCGGTGATGGTGGGGGTAGCCCGGCGGCTGGGCAAGATCACGGACGAGACGCCGCCGGAAGAGGCCAACCGCATCGTCGCCGGGCTTCAGGGACAGGTCGAGGCCAGGAAGATAGAGAGCACGAACATCATCCGCATCAGCGTGCGCGGCACGGATCCGGCCGATGTGCGGGACGTCGCGAACGCGACCGCCGAGATCTATATCGGGGAGAATCTGCTCGAGAAGACCAAGCAGGCCCGGGCCGCGCGCGAGTTCATCTCCAACCAACTCAAGGAACTGGAGGGGCGCCTCGCCGAGGCCGAGGACCGTTTGCGGGAGTTCGGCAACCGGGCGAACGATATCCGTCTCGCCGAGCCGATCCAGAAAAAGATCATGGACCTGCAGTTCGAGATGACGGCCCTCCAGCAGAAGTACACCGAGAAGCACCCCAAGATCATCCAGATGCGCCAGCAGATCGCGGACCTCGAGACCCAGCTGGGCGATTTCTCCGTGGATGAGCTGGCGTACGGCCGGATCGTGCGCGAGGTCGAGGCGAACAAGAAGCTTTACGGGATCCTGAAGGAGAAGCTCGAGGAGGCGCGCATCACCGAGGCCCAGAAGGTGAGCGACATCTCGGTCGTGGACCCGGCGGTAACACCGAGGGCGCCGGTGGAGCCCAACAAGGTGATGGTGCTGTTGATCGGCGCGGTCCTGGGGCTGGTCGTGGGCGTGGTGCTCGCGTTCTTCTTCGAGACGATCGACCCGTCCATGGGGACCATAGAGGACGTTGAGAACATCCTCAAGCTGCCCGTCCTGGGCGTCGTTCCGTCGATCAAGGCGGAGATCGCCGATGACGAACCGCGGGGCTTCATCCAGAACATCAAGGATCTCCTGCATCCTCTGTCTACCCGCGTCCAGCAGAAAAGAGATATGGACCTCTACGTGCGGCTCTTCGTCCACCACAAGCCCAACTCCGTGGCCGCGGAGGCCTTTCGCAACATCCAGGCGAACCTCAAGATCAACCCCGAATATAAAAAGGTCTTTTTGATCACCAGTTCCGGGCCGGCCGAAGGCAAGACGACGACCATGATCAATCTGGGGCTCATCTGCGCGCAGAGCGGCCTGCGCACGCTCCTGGTATCGGCGGACCTGCGCCGGCCGGCCATCGCGCGCGCCTTCGGCCTGAAGCGTGAGTGCGGTCTGCGGGAGTACCTCGAAGGGATGGTGGATTATAACGCCATCGTCAAGAGCGTCTCGGACATGGCGTTGGGCGAGTTGGGGCTCGACGAGATCCTGAAGTTCCCCGGCATCGAGAACATCTTCGTCATCACGAGCGGCGATATCCCGTCGAACCCGGCGGCGGTCCTGACGTCGAAGCGCTTCACGGAGCTGTTCGTGGAGCTCAAGAGGGACTTCGACCTGATCCTCGTCGATTCCCCGCCCGTCCTGCCGATCGCGGACGCCAGCATCATCGCGCCCCTTGTCGACAACGTCCTCATCGTCTATGAGATCGGCAAGACCGCACGCCAGGCCTTGATGCGGGCGAAGGTCCAGATAGAGTCCACCGGCGGGCAGATCACGGGCGTCATCCTGAACAACATCCGCTCCCAGATCGAATACACGATGCTGACGTACCCCTATTATTACAAGTACAAGTACCGGTACAAGCAGGACAAGGGCGAAGAGCAGGATACGTAAAGAGGGCTTGTGCCGGCGCGCGGCGTTCGTCAATATTCGTGACGGATGTCGGGGACAGGGTGGACAACAGGGAGTCACGCGTCGTGACTCCCTTTGGGTTTCTGGAAGGCCTTTCCAGCATGAATCGTTTTTCTTTATTGCCTCCGGCAGGGCGGGGAATACGGGCCCAGGCCTCGACGGTCCTGCTCGTCCTCATCCTCATCGTCTTTGCGTTCTTCGGCCTGAACGCCGGGCGCCTGGGCACCTTCGCGCCGCAACACTTCTTTTATCTCTTCCTGGCCCTCGTCGTGTTCGTCCTCGCGTTCCTGAAGACGAACTTCGCTCTCACCATCCTCGTCTTTTCGATGCTCCTGTCGCCCGAGGTCGGCCTGGGGTCGCTCTCCGACCGGGTCGTCACCGTCCGTCTCGACGATATCCTTCTCGTCGTCATCTTCCTGGGGTGGCTGGCCAAGCTTGCGGTCTTCAAGGAGCTTGGCCTCCTGAAGCGCACGCCGATGAACGGCCCGATCCTCCTTTTTGCCTTTGTCTGCGTCGTGTCGACGGGGGTGATGCTGATCGGCGGCAAGGGAAGTCTCCTGCGGTCCTTGTTTTATTTCCTCAAGTATTTCGAGTACTTCCTCGTCTACTTCCTCGTCGTCAACAATATCAACGACCTGCGTCAGGTGCGTTTTTTCGTCCTGCTGATGATCCTCACCTGTTTTCTCGTCTCCTGTTATGCCCTTTACTCGTATTTCGTGATGGGGTGGCGGGCGACGGCGCCCTTTGAAGGAGAGGGGGGTGAGGCCAACACGCTGTCCGGGTATCTGATCCTGATGCTTTCCCTGGTCATCAGCCTGCTGATGCACAACGGGTTTCCCCGTTATAAGATGCACCTGTTGGGGGTCCTGGGGGTGGGGGGGCTGGCGCTTCTTTTCACGCTCTCGCGCGGCGGCTGGCTGGGATTCATCTTTGCATGCGCGGCCCTGGCTTGTTATGTCCGAAGGGGGCGGGCGCTTTTTATCTTTGTCATAGCGGTCCTTGTGGTCTTGGCGCCGTTCGTCACTCCCCGGGTGGTGCGCAAGCGCTTGACTTCGACCTTTTCCCACGGTCAGACGTACCAGGTGGCCGGCCGCGAGTTGACGATCGACAAGTCGGGCGCCGCCCGCATCGAATCGTGGAGGGTGGGCTGGCGAAAGGTCCTCAAAAAACCTATCCTGGGGCACGGGATCCCCGGCGGGACGGTCGTGGACAATCAGTACTCGCGGGTCATGATCGAAGTGGGGTTGTTGGGCCTGTGGGCGTTTTTCTTCCTGGTGAGGCGGATATTCCGCATGGCCTGGCAGGTGAGGATCGAGACGGCGCACCATCCCCTGGCCACCAGCGTCGTGACCGGTTTTCTGGCGGGGTTCGTGGGCCTCTTGAGCCATGCCTTTTCCGCCGCAACGTTCATCATCATCCGCATCATGGAGCCGTTCTGGTTTATCTTTGCGATGGTCGTCGTGTTGCCGGACCTGGTGGGTGGGCCGCCGTCGGCCCAGCCGCAGGAAGTGGAAGGGACGTGAGCGATGAAGATCTCCGAGAAGGTGATCCGCAACACGGTCTTCAGCTCTTTTGGCTACGTCTGGTGGGTCCTCGTCAGCCTCTTTTTGACCCCCTACATCATCGCCAAGGTCGGGATCCACGGATACGGCCTCTTCGTCATGCTCGAAGCGGCGCTCGGTTATGTCACGACCCTGGACATCACGGGGATCAACATCTCCCTTGCCAAGTTCGTCTCCGAACACCACGCCCGAAAGGAGTTCGGGAAACTTCACGACCTCGTGCGGATGAGTTTTGTCTATTACCTCTTTTTTTACGGGGCGATGGGTGCCCTGATCTGGTCGTTGCGCGGGCCCCTCCTGGGGCTCTTCCGTATCGAGCCGGCTTTCGTTTCGACGGCGAGGACCGTGTTCGCAGGGCTCCTCCTCATCATGTTCTTGAAGGGTGTCTTCGGGATCTTCAAGGGCGTCCTCTTCGGCCTGCAGCGCATGGACATCGAGAACGGCATCCTCATCGCCGCGGTGACGTCCAACATCGGTTTTACGGTGTATTTCCTCGAGACGGGGCACGGCCTATCGGGCGTGGTCCTGGCCGGCTTCCTGATGGTGGCCGTGGCCGCCTGCCTGCGCGTCCTGTGCGTCGCGCGTCTCCTGCCGAAGGTCCCGCCGGGGAGCCGGTTTTTCGACGCGGGACTCTTCAAGGCCGCTTTTTTTTACGGCATCAAGATGCAGGTAATCGCTTTTTCGGAGCTCGTCAACAAAGGGGTGGACAAGGTCCTTCTGGGGGCGCTGGCGGGCGTCTCTTTCAGCGGGCTCTACGAGATCGGCGCCAAGGTCGCCAACATCACGAATCTGTTCCCCGCACTGTTCCTGCCGTCCGTCCTGCCCGCCGCCTCGGAGCTCCAGGTGATGCGGGACAAGCGCCGCCTGCAGGACCTGTATGTCAGGGGGACGAAGTATCTGATGATGCTCATGGCGCCCGTGTGTTGTTTCGCCGTGTTCCATGCCGGCCTGATCATCCGGACCTGGATGGGGTTCATGGCGCGTCCCGAATCGGTCCTCGCCGTCCAGTTCCTGACGGTCGCCTATGGCGTCTATCTCGTGAGTTCCGTCGGCCGTTACATGGCCCGGGGCATGGGCGCGCTCGGTTTCGAGTTGGTCGGATCGACCGTCCTGACGGTCCTGAACGTCATCCTGAGCGTCGTTCTGATCAAGAGGCTCGGTTTCGCGGGAGCCCTTTGGGGGACTTCGGTCGCGGCGCTGGCCGGCAGCGGTTGCTTCCTGGTGAGGTTCCACCGTTTTTTGAAGTTTTCGATGGGCCGCTTCATGACGAAGAGCGTCTTGGGGCCGGTGGCCGTCAGTCTTTTGGTGTCCGCTGTGCTGACGTTCCTTCCGGCGTCCCGGCCCGCGGCCGGGGGACGCCTCGTCTTGTTCGCAGACCTCTTCTTGCGCCTGGTGGTCTTTGCCGGGACCTATGGCTTTTTGATCTTTCGTCTGGGGCTCGTGGACGCTTATGAACGTGAGGTCTTTACCAACGCCTTTCGATCGTTGTTGAGACGCCGATGACTCGGGAAGGGGGGAGATGATGAATCTGGAGCTGCCGGTCCAGCGAAACGTTTTCAAGTTAGCGGCGAAAGCCGGCCTGTGTTCTGTGAGGGGGTTGGGGCACTTCGGCAAGGACACGTATGTCTCGCCCCTGGCCCGTCTGCGTTTTCCCGCCAGGATCCGGCTCGGGGACCACGTGGTCCTGGAGCGGCATGCGCGGCTCATCGCCAACGGCGCGAAGGCGGCGATCGACATCGGCGATGCGACGACGATATTTCCTTACGCCCTCTTGAATACCGACGGTGGCCGGATCCGCATCGGCCGGTTCTGCGCCGTGCACGACTACTCGGTGATCTATGGTTACGGGGGCGTCACTATCGGCGACGACGTCCATATCGCCGCACACACGGTGATCGTCGCCTCCGACCACGATTACGCGCTGCTGGGGACGGACCGTTTCAGCCGCGACCTGTCGGGTGAAGGCATCCATATCGAAGAGAGCGTTTGGATCGGCGTCAACGCCGTGATCCTCGACGGGGTGCACATCGGCCGCGGGTCCGTGATCGGCGCGGGCGCGGTCGTCTCCCGGGACATCCCGGCACACTCCCTGGCGCTGGGGGTGCCGGCGCGCGTGGTCAAACAGATAGGACACTCTTCGCCATGACACGGACGGCAGAAGCCGGCGGGCGTGCGGTGCCGGCAACGGCGCGTTGTCGTATCTGCGGTGGGTCCGGCGGCGTCCTTTATCGCGACCTCTGCGACGTGCGCGGCGGTCTTGAAGGGGCCTTTACCATGAGACGCTGCCGCGGGTGCGGTCTTTTGTGGCTGGATCCCCAGCCCCAGCTGGCCCGCGCACAGAAGTTCCCTTATGAGAGGACGCAGCCGCAGAGCGGATTCCCGAGGAGCGATTCGAAGCGGCCCCTTGCCTTTCTGAGAGACAGGGTGCGCCGGATGGTCCTTTGTGGTTTTTATGGTTACCCGCTGGCTGAATGTAAGGACGTGGACCGGCTTTTGGGAAAGATCCTGGGTCAGAGCGCCTGGCTCAGGCAGAAGGCGACGTGGGGGTGCGGCCGCCTGTTTCCGCCGTCGCCGCCTGCAGACGGCGGCCTGGTCATCGACGTGGGCTGCGGCGAAGGCGGGGCCCTTGTTATCTTGAAGTCCCTGGGTTGGCGTGTCCTGGGCATCGAGCCCCAGCCGCAGGGCGCAGCCACCGCCCGTCACCGCGGGGTCGAGGTCGTGGAAAAGGCATTGGACGAGGCGGGTCTTCCGGAGGCGTGCGCAGATTGGGTCATCGTGAACAACGTCCTCGAGCACGTCTGTGACCCGGCGGCATTCCTGGGATCGGTCTTTCGCCTGCTCAAGCCGGCAGGGACTCTCGCGCTGCGCGTGCCGAATGCCTCGAGCCTGGGACACAGATGGTTCGGTCGTTCCTGCTATCACCTGGATCCGCCGAGGCACCTGTTTGGGTTCACCCTTCGGAGCCTGCGTCTTTTGTCGGCCCGTCTTGCCTTTGCGCGCGTCGATTGCTACAGCCTCTCGAAGGCGGCGGGTTCGATATTCGACCACAGCGTGTGTATCCGTCGGGACGGGCACACGGATTTTTCTTGCGCTCGGCACGAAAGGGGCCGGGCCGGTTTTATCGTTTTGGAGAACCTGGCGTCTCTTTGGGGACTTCCCTGGGGCGAAGAGATCGAGGTCATCGCAAAAAAAGGTGGGACTGATGAGCCTGGGACTGGTGAGCCAGGCTGAAAAGTCCCGGAAGGTGGGACTAATGAGTCAGGCTAAAAAGTCCCACATCGCCCAAACCGTGAAAGGCGCGAGAGAGACCAGGGGAAGGGGTGTGATGAAGATCCTTTTGTGCGCTCCATGGGATGAGACGGTCCTGGGGCGCATCACGCGTTACGCCTACCAGGCCCTTGTCGATGAGGGACACCGGGTCGAGGTCTTTGATTTCCGCCAAAGGAAGTACAGCCGGTGGCCTCTCGTGCAGCCGCTCAAAAAGGCCCTGCGCAAGGTCTGGCCTAAGGCGCCGTCGCCGTATGACGTGGTCGCGGTGCGCGATGCGGTGGACCGGGATGTCAACCAGAGGCTCTTGGAGCGTTGCCGGGCGTTGTCCCCGGAGCTTCTGCTCGTCTTTTGCGGAGAGAACATTACTCCTGCGACACTGACGGCGGTCCGGGAGATGGGGGCGACGACCGCGAACTGGTTCCACGACTCCCTGATCTATACCTGGCGGCGCGACCTCGTGCGCCATGTCTTGCCGGTCTACGACCTGCTTTTTCTCGTCGACGACCTGGATGTCTTGAAGCAGGTGGGGGTCTCTTTTACCCGTGCCCGGACCCTGCCGTTGGCCTGTTCCCCCGATGTGCACCGGCCGATGGCCTTGTCGAAGGACGAGCGCAGGCGCTGGGGCGCACAGGTGGCTTTTGTGGGGACCGTGACAGCCGACCGGGCCCGGGTCCTCAAGGAACTGACCGGGTTTCATCTGGGCATCTGGGGGGCCTGGCAGGGACGCGACCCGTCCCTGGAGGCGTTTTATCGCGAAAAGAACGTGCGCGGCGAGGATGCGGCGAAGATCTACAACGCCTCCAGGGTGAACCTCGACATCCACGTCCTGTTCGGCGTGCGGGAGGAGCGGTATAATGTGACCCCGCGGGTCTTTGAGGTGCCGGCGTGCCGCGGTTTTCTTCTGACCTGTGCCGTGCCCCAACTGGAACGCCTCTATGCTCCGGGAGAAGAGATCGCCGTCTATCGTGACGTCGAGGAATTGAAAGAGCGCATCCGCTATTACCTGGACCACGAAGAGGAGCGCGTCGCCCAGGCCGGCCGGGCGCACGCGAGGGTGTTGCGGGAGCACACCTATGCGCAACGCATCCGGTCCCTTGTCCAGGCCGTTGAAGATTTCAAAAGAGGAGTCACGTCAACCGGACAGACACGATGAATCCCAGCGATCCTTATTTCCTGCGTCTGCTCGAGGCCGGCTCTTCCGGCTATTCGTCTTTCTCCAACCGTTACATGTTCTGGATGCGGCGCTATAGGACCGAGCGGGCCGTGGAAAGAGCCCTGCGGGAAAGACGCCGGGACGCTGAGCGGTTCGAGGTCCTCGACATCGGGTGCAGCAACGGCAGCCTCGTCCTGCATCTGCTCAATACCGTCGGTCAGCGTCTTCCTCTGGAGGCGACAGGCGTGGACATCTCTCCTTTCGACATCGAGTTTGCCCGGCGACAGTTGGAGTTTTTCGGCACCCCCCATTGCCGTTTTGAGGTGGCGGACGGCCAGCGCCTGCCTTTTCCCGATGCCTCTTTTGACGTGGTGACGGCCCTGGAGATCATCGAGCACCTGGCGGAGCCCGGCAACCTCTTAAAGGAGATGCGCCGCGTCCTCAAGCCCGGCGGGGCGGCGGTCTTGACCACACCCAACGGCGGCACGCGCCTGCCGGTCCGATTCTTCCGTTTTTTGAACGCGGTGACGTTCGGGGCCCTGCGCAGGGTCTTCCACCTCGACAGGCGGACTAAAAGCGACGAGCAGGACAGAGAGATCCTGAAGGTTACGGACCCGCACGACGAAAACACGCGCTACAAGCACCTCTCGGTCAAGGGGGCCCGTGATTGGCGCACCCTTTCTCACCGGCACGGTTTTGAGGTGCGCGCGATCCGCGGGACAGGAGGGATCATCTGGGGCGGGATGCCCTTGGATCGCCACCGGGTCATCTTTGCCCTGAGTGTCTTGTTGGATGCTGTCCTGGATCTTTTCTGGTGTTCGGCGCTCTGGTCAGAGACCCTGGTGCTCGATCTTCGCAAGAGAAAGGATGACAGATGACACATCCGATGCCGGCACAGGCCCTCGAGCCGAATGCGGCTCCCGGGGTGCATGAAAAGGTGCTCGAGCTCTTGTCCGACAAGCACCACGGCAATGTTCTCGACGCTCCTTCAGGCCAGGGCCGGCTTTCCCTGGCGCTCAAGGCAAAGGGGTTTGACGTCTGGGCGCTGGATATCGTGCCCGCGAACCTGGAAGGGTGGGGTGTCCACTGTCAGGAGGCGGATCTCAACGCCCCGCTGCCCTTTGCCGACGCCTTCTTCGATGTCGTCGTCTGCGTCGAGGGAATCGAGCACCTGGAGAATCCACACGCCCTCGTCCGGGAGTTTCGCCGTGTCCTCAAGAATGAGGCCACGCTCGTCGTGACGACGCCGAATATCCAGAACCTGATGTCGCGTCTGAAATTCTTCCTCTTCGGGAGCTTCCGCTATTTCAACGCCAAGGTGGACATCGCCGACCGGTCGCTCGCCGGCCACGTCACTCCGCTTTCTTTTACGCAGCTTCAGATGATCCTCGCGCGAAACGGCTTCGAGACGGGCGCGGTGGCGACGAACCGCCTGATGCAGCCTTTCGGCGGCAGGGCGCTCCTGGCGCTGTCGCGTTTTATCAATCAGTGCTTCAACAGGGCCCTTCACGAGGCGCTCGGGACGCCGGAGTTGTTTTTCGGAGACATCCTGGTCATCCAGGCGCAAGCCCGGGAGAAGACATGAGGGGATTATCCGTCGTCGTCATCACGAAAAACGAAGAGCAGCGTCTGGCGGCCTGCCTGGAGAGCGTGAAGGCAGCCGCCGAGATCATCGTCGTGGACGATGAGAGCACGGACCGGACCCTCGAGGTCGCGCGGCGCTTCACCGACAAGGTCACGGTCAGAAGGCTCGACGGCTTCGGCCGGCAGAAGCAGTTCGCCGTGGACCAGGCGCGGGGGCCCTGGATCCTGTCTCTGGACGCTGATGAGCGCGTCCCGCCGGAACTGGCCGCCGAGATCGGTGAGGTCCTTTCGCGGGAGACGCCGGCCGCGGCCTTTCGTATCCGGCGCAAGACCTTTTATCTGGGCAGGTGGATCAGGCATGGGAACTGGGATACCTCCATCATCCGCCTCTTCCGGAAGGACAGGGCCCGCTTCAACGATCGCCTGGTCCACGAGGCGATCGAGGTCTCGGGCACGGTCGAGGAGCTCGAAAACTTTTTCATCCACGAAAGCTACGAGTCCATAGAACAGCACGTGGCCAAGCTGAACCTCTACACGGCCCTGGACGCACGCGTCTTCTTTGAAGAGGGTCGGCGCGTGCACGCGGTGAATGCCTTGGCGGCCTTCGTCCTGAAACCGGCCTATGTCTTTCTGAGGAAATATATCTGGCAGCGCGCTTTTCTCGACGGTTGGGAGGGGCTGCTCGTCAGCTGGATGACGGCGTTCAACGTGTTGATCACGCACATGAAGCTGTGGGAGCTGACGAAGAAGGAGGCCGGGGAGCCGTGAGCGTCAGCCGCGACACCCTGAGGAACGCGTATCTGGTCGTGCGGTCCTGCGTCTTGTCGCCCTTAGGAGTCTTACGGATGCTGACGCTCAAGAAGGTGCGTTTCCAGGACGTCAAGACGATCCTCGTCGTGCGCCATGACCGCATCGGCGACATGGTGCTGACGACGCCGCTCTTTGAGGCCCTGAGGCGGGTCTTTCCGGGGGCCCGGATCATCGTCCTTGCCTCGCGCATCAACGCCGCCGTCATCGAACACCACCCGTGCGTGGACGAGGTGGTCGTCTATCAAGACGACGAGCAGTTGCGCCGGCTGGGCCGTTCTCTCAAGATCGACCTGGCGATCGACGCGTATTACACGTACCTCTTCCGCTCGGCGTGGCACACCGTCCTTTCGGAGGCGCGCTACCGGCTGGGGTTTGAGAAGGCGGGCCGCGAGGTCTGTTTTAACGTGCGGGGGCCCAGAGAGGGAAAACCGCAACACATGGTGGATCAGCTTCTGGATTTGGTCCGGTCTTTGGGCGTGGAGGTAAGAGAAAAGGAGCCGACGCTCTATTTGAGCGATGACGAGAAGCGAGGAGCCGGTGATCTCTTGGCCCGCGAAGACATGGGGGCCGATACCGTCAAGGTGGCCCTTCACCCGGGTGCGTATTATCGGTCCCAGCGCTGGCCGCTGGAGCGGTTTATCGCGCTGGGGCAACGGCTGCTGGAGTGCGAGCCCGCCGCGCGTCTCCTGGTCTTCGGAGGGCCTAACGAAAGGGTGCTGCTCGAGGCGGCACGTCAGGCCCTGCCGGACAGGCGCGTCCGGGTCTTCTGCGGGCTGGACATCAGGCAGTTCATGGCGCTGTTGTCTTTTTGCAGCGTCTCGGTCTGCAACAACTCCGGCGCCCTGCACATCTCGTGCGGCCTGGGCGTGCCGACGGTCTCGTGGCTGGGCCCGGCCGACCCGGTCCTGTGGCGGCCGCGCGGCCCGAAGGACTTGCTCGTCGGCAAAGAGGTCCCGTGCCAGCCGTGTTATAAGGATGAGTGCCGCTGGCACACGTGCATCCTTGATATCACGGTCGAGGAGGTCTGGGAAGCTTTAAAGAAGCAGTTGGCGAACGCCTTTTGAGGCAGGTCTCTTTTGGGCGGGAGGCCTCGCCTCGAAGAGCCGGGGGGCGCTGGGATAGGGTCTTCAAGGAGACATGGGCAAGATCCACATACTGTATATCACGTGTTTCGGGAGCATGCAGGGCGGGGGGCAGAGGAGCCTGTACCTGCTCATCAAGCATCTGGACAAGGAGCGGTTCCGGCCTTTCCTCGTCGTACCACAGACAGGGGCGCTCCAGGATGCGGTGGAGCGGTTGGGGGTGAAGGTCTTTGTCCTGCCGCTGGGGCGCCTGCGTAGCCTGAACATCTCCAGGACGCTTGAAGGCTTTCGGACGTTTGGCCGCATCATCGATGAGACGCAGGCGCATATCGTCTCCACCGATTCGGTCCGGGAGACGTTCTATGCGCGCCTCGCCTGCCGCCGGCGGGGCGTCTCCGTACTGTTACACCTGCGCGTGGCGGACACCAATAGGTGGCTTGATAGGATGCTTTATTCGTCGAGCGACGCGCTGATCGCCGTCTCACACGCCGCCGCCCATCGTTTCGACGGCATGGACAGGCAAGGTAAGGTGACGGTCATCTATAACGGCGTCGAGATGGACGCGTACCGGCCGGCGCCGGAACGGCCGCCGGACGGCCGGTTGCGCATCGGTTACTTCGGCAGGCTTGAGCCGCGCAAAGGGGTCGATGTCCTCGTCAGGGCCGTCGGGCGTCTGAAGGCAAGGCCGTTGTCTGTCCATCTTTTCGGCGATGGGGAGGCGGCCTATGAGCGCCATCTGAAAAGATTGGCCGCCGGCGAGGACCGTATCCATTTTGAGGGGTTCGTTGAGGACGCCGCCGACCGGATGCGGCAGATGGACGCGGTCGTCCTTGCGTCCAGAAGAGGGGAAGGGTTGTCGCGGACCGTCATCGAGGCGATGGCGCTGGCGCGGCCGGTCCTTGTCAGCGATATCCCCAGCAATCCCGAACTGGTGGGGGAGGATCTGAGGGCGTTTGTTTTTCGCAATAACGACGATGCGGACCTGGCCCGGCTGCTCGGCGATATCTTAAAGCGGCCACAGATTCTCCGAGAGGCGGCTCTCAAGGCATGCCGCCGGGCCCAGGAGTTTTTTGATCTGGAGAAGAACACGCGCCGGACAGAGGAGGTCTATGACCGGGTGGCGCGGCACAGGCCAGGGGGGTCGTCCGGCGGCCGCGTCCCGCAGAAGGCAACGCCTGTCGGGACCTTTCGCAAGATCCTCATTGTCAACCTGGGCGGGATCGGCGACCTCTTTTTGTCATCCGCCGCCTTGCGTGCCCTGCGGCGTCACTTCAGAGACGCCCGTATCCTTTTTTGCGGGGTGCCGCGCACGGCCGTCTTCGCCAGGAGTTTGGGGTGTTTTGATGCCGTGGTGTCTTTTGCGGGGTACGAGGAAGGGGCGCGGCGCTTTGTGTGGGGCCGGCTGCGATCGTTCTTCGGGATGATAGTCCGTTTACGGCGCGAGCGGTTCGATCTGGTCCTTAATATGCGAACCCTTCATTCGCGCGTCGGTGCCTGGAAGATGGCGCTTTTGTTTTTTTGCGTCGGCGGCGTCTCGCGGGCAGGCCGGGATACGGACGGCCGTGGTTTCTTTTTTACCCTCAAGGTCCCGGAGACGACGCGCGGCGAAAAGCACGAGACAGAGTATGACCTCGATACGGTGCGTGCCCTGGGCGTCCCGGTCTCCGACGCCGCGCCGCACGTGCTTATTTCGGAAGATGCCCGTAAGGCCGTCGATGGTTTCTTGAGCCGCAACGGCATTGCCGAGACCGACCGCGTGATCGGCGTCAACCCCGGCGGCGCCTTGTCGCACCGGTGGCCGCTGGCGTACTTCGGTGCGGCCTTGAAGCAGCTTCTGGACCGCAGGCCCGCCGTCGTCGTGGTGACGGGCGGCAGGGGCGAGCAGGGGCTGGGTGAGGCGTTGGTCGGTGTCTTGAAGGGGTATCGCGTGGTGAATGCCGCGGGCCGGTTGTCGTGGGAAGAGTTGGGCGCCCTCTTGGAGCGATGCGATCTTTTTATCACCAATGACACGGGCCCGATGCACGTGGCCGCCGTCTTGAAGACACCGCTCGTGGCGCTCTTCGGACCGGGCTATCTGGTCCGTTTTGACCCGCGTCACTTTTCGGATAAAGCGATCGTTTTGTATGAGCAGGCGCGCTGCGCGCCGTGCGACAAGCTGAGCTGTCGTGACCTGCGTTGCCTCAAACGTATTGTGCCCCAGGCCGTGGTCACCGCCGCCCTGGAGCTGTTGGAACGGGAGCACACATAGGACAGGCACTCTTTTGCGAAAGCGGCCGGCCAGCCCTCTTCTCGGGCCGCTCCGGCGGCGAGCAGGCCCCGCGAGGGGGGAACGGTCGCGCCGGCCGCGGGGCCAAGAAAAAACTATGGTCCAAGAGCACATCGATAACTTTGCGTGTCCGGGGTGCCACGGCCGCCTGAAGCTGAAGGCGGCCGAGGGGGTGCTGGTCTGCGGTTCATGCCGGACCCCGTGGCCCGTCGTTGACGGCGTGCCGGACTTTCGCTCGGTCCGCGACCGGTACTGGGGCGAGGTCCCGCAGGAGTTGATGGAGCGGCTCCTGGCGACGTGTCGCGAGAAAGGGTGGCGCGAAGGGGTGAAGGAGTTTTTCCTGGAACGCGACCCCGGCTATTATGAGTACCTGACGGACAAGAGGCGGGCCAACTGGAGCTACCTTTTGTCGCTGCCCAGGACGGCGCGGATACTGGATGCCGGCTGCGGCTGGGGGGCCCTGTCGTTTCCGCTGGCCGAGCAGTTCGGCGAGGTTTATGGCCTGGACGTCGTTGCCCAGCGTTGTGCCTTTGTGTCCATGAGGAGGGAACAGGACCGTCAACCAGGCGTCATTCCCGTCTGTGCTCAAGTGACGCGCCTGCCGTTCGCCGACGACTTCTTCGATGGCGCCGTTCTGAACGGCGTCCTCGAATGGATACCGAGCACCGAGGATGGCGATCCCGCCCGGGTCCAGGAGGCGGCGCTCAGGGAGATGTACCGCGTCCTCAAGCCCGGCGGCGTTCTGTATCTCGCGATCGAGAACCGTTGGTCCGCGATCAACTTCATGGGGTTCCGGGACACGCACTCTGGGCTGCGCTTCGCGCCGGTCCTGCCGCGGGCCCTGGCGAACGTGTATAGCCGCATCGCGCGCAAAAAGGACTTCCGGGAGTACACGTACACGTACGGCGAGCATAAAAAAATATTGCGCAGGGTCGGTTTCGACAAGTTGTGTTTTTACGCGCCGCTGCCCACGTACCGGCGTTTCTATTATTTTCTTCCCATCGATGATGCCCGATGGGTGCGTTTCTTTTTGAAGAAGCTCGTCTCGTCACGCAACCGGCTCCAGCGGTTCTTTATCACGGCGACGGAGGCCCTGCGGCTGTACGGCCTCGTCAAGTATTTTGTTCCCGACTTCAGCATCCTGGCAGAGAAAGAGGCGCAGGCCGGCGGCTCCCGCGTTTCCTGCGACATGATCCTGCATCAAGGTGTCGAGCGCGTGACGCAATTCCTTTTTGAGGCCGGTTGCGACCAGCCGACAACGGTCTTCAAGGTCTATCAGGATGGCCAGACGCACAGGTGGCTGGAGATGTGTGATCTGATGCGGTGTGTCTACGGGCACTCCGATCCGGTCCTGGCCCGGTCCGTGCCGCAGGTCCTGCGGTCCTGGAAGGAAGGGGACCGGTTCGTGGTCCGCGAGTCTTTCGTGGAGGGCACCTCGTTGCAGCGCCAGGCCGAGCGGCGCCGTCTTTTCTGGAGGAGGGAGTTTCTCGCGTGCCTCGCTTTGGTCACCGAATGGGTCTCTGTTTTTCAACGCGCGTCCATCGTGGGGCACTTTGTCTTTGAAGCAGACGCCATCCGGTGCCTTCTTAAGGACCTTGAGGTCCACGTCCCGGCGGGCACTTTCCGCCTTGAGGGCCGCAAGACACGCGTTCCGGCGGTCGTCCGCCATCGGGACCTGCGGCCCGCGAACGTCCTCCAGACGTCAGAGGGCCTGAAGATCATCGACTGGGACCGTTTTTCGATGAGGGGGCTGCCGTTGTTGGACCTGATGGAGTTTGTCATCCGTTATGTCCATGCCCGCTGCATGTGGCAGCAAAAAGGCATGCATCTGGCGCCCGCCGTCTTTCGCAGATATCTGGATCTCATCTACCGCCGCGAGGGCGCGTTGTCCCGCGGCGTCCACCTTGCCATCGGCCGTTATGGTGAGGCGCTGGGGCTCGACATGCAGCAGCAGCAGCTCTTGTTGGCCCGTTGGGCGCACTACATGTTTTTCCCGGGCGATACGAGAGCGTTTTGTGCCTTTCGTGAGAAATGACAAGGTGAGCGAGGGTAAACCATGATTCGACGTATGTATTATTGGCTGCACCAGAGGGTCTCGGTGCCTGCCGAGCGCGGAGAGTTTTCCGCCGGCTACTGGCAGGCAAAGGTGAGGCGCCTGGCCGGCGAGATCTGCGCTTCCTACGGCGGCCGCATCCTGGAGGTGGCGTGCGGGGAGGGGCTTTTTCTTTCGCAGCTGTTGCGTCGAAACGCATCGCTCGAAGCCTGGGGGGTCGATTCCTGGCCGCAGATCCTGAACCGTGCCCGGCAGCGCCTCACCGAACAGGGATCGTTGCAGGTGCGCCTCATCGAGGCGGACGCGCGGCGTCTGCCGCTCGAAGACATGTCCTTCGACGCGGTCGTGTGCATCAATTCGTTCATCTGCCTGCCGGATCTGGAGGCGGCCCGGGAGGTCTTGGGCGAGATGGCCCGCGTATGTAAGCCCGGGGGGCGGCTTGTCGTCGAGTTCCGCAACAAGGCGAACGTCCTCTTGCGAGCCAAGTACGCGCTGGCCAGGTTCTACGACGCCTCGACCAAGCGGCATCCCTTGAGCACTTTTTACGAGAAGGACATCGTGGCCTGCCTTAAAGAGAAAGATTTTTCGGTGCGCCAGGCCCGCTACGTCGATTTTCCGGTCAAAAGGTGGGCGCCGATCATTATTCTTGAGGCACACAAGAATGTCTAGAAGAGTCCCTATCGTCGGTTACCCGGTGCGGTTCAGCGATTGGTGCATGGCCTGGGGGGGGTGCTTTGACGTCGGGGTGCAGGAACGCTTTGCCGGGGAGTTGGCGGCCTTGGCCGGCAAGGACGGTGGGGTCCTTGTGAATTCCGGTGTTGCCGCCTTCTTTTTGATCCTGCGGGTGTTGCGGACGATGAGCTCCCGCCAGGAGGTGCTGTTGCCCTGTTACACGGCGCCGAGCCTCGTCGTCGCGATCCACAAGGCGGGGCTCAAGCCCGTTTGCTGTGACATCACGCTTGACGATTTTAATGCCGATGCCGACGATTTGGTGCGGCGGATCACTCCTCGCACCCTGGCGGTCGTCGGTGTCCACATGTTCGGGATCCCGTGGGCCGCAGCGACGGGTCTGCGGCAGCGCCTGTCCCGGGACGTCTTTTTCATCGAAGATTGCGCCCAGGCCTTCGGCGCGACGCTCGGCGGGCGTCCTGTGGGCGCCTTCGGAGACGTCTCTTTTTACAGTTTTAACCGCGGCAAGAACCTTCCGACCTACGAAGGCGGATGCGTGGTCACGTCGGATGAGCAGCTGGGACCGCTCTTGAGAGAGGCGCTTGAGAATCTGGAAGCGCCTGGGTTTTTCGAGCGCGTAGACCGCATCGCGAAGCTCGGGGCCCTGATCCTTGCCTTCAGGCCGCGTTTATATGGCGTTCTCGCTTCGTTGATCGCCCGTTACAAGGAGACGCGGGTGCCGCTCGACGTCCCCGTGTCGCGTTACACCTCTTTCCAGGCGGCCTTTGGCCGGCGTCTTCTGGCTTCAAGCGAGAAGTCCTTTTTGAAGAGGCAGGGGAACGCGACCGCCTTGATACAAGGTCTATCCGGCGCTAAAGGGATCGTCTTGCCGCGCTGGGCGCCGGAGGTGCATCCGGTGTTCAACCGCCTGCCCATCGTCCTTGAGGGCGCCGGCTGCGTCGAGAAGATCATCGGGGAGCTGGACCGGTGCGGCGTGGAGGCCTCGCGGCTCTACGGCCGGCCCTTGCACCATATCTTCGATCTGGGTTATGCGCCTTCGGCCTTTCCGCAGGCCGTCTATTTTGCCGAGCGGCTCCTGACGCTGCCGGTGCATCCGTTGGTCGAAGAGCACGACATCGAGACGATGATCAGGGTCGTCAGGGACGTGTTGCGCCGTATGTAGACAGACATTTGATTCTTACGATCAGTCGGCGGGTGGCCGAGGTGATGCCCCCATCCGCGCGCAGCGGAAGGGGCGCTGGTCGGACGAATAAGTCCGACCGCTTGGCGCGCACCGCCTGAGACGTGAGACGGCCCGGGGCGCAGAAGCGCCCACGCCCAACCTAAGGTGTCGAGCAGAAAAGGCTCCCACGGGGGGATGGGGCGCTGGCGCGACGAGTAAGGAGCGCCGTTTAGCGCGACGGCTCAAGATGTGAGGCTGGCCGGGGCCGCGAAAGCGGTCCCACCGAGCCTGATGACGAGCAGCACGGAGGGGGGCGAACCTCGGACAGGACCCGCCGGTCGCTCTAGTCAAAGCAAGTGTATAAAAAGGCATGATAATATGATTCCGTTGCGTAATGTGAGACGATTTGCGGGCAAGGCCCTGAGGCAGCCGGTGTATGCCGCGCGGGTCGCGGCAAAACGGCTCAGGGCGTATGCCGCCTACAGGGCGGCCGGGGGCAGGAGCCCGGCTCCGGAGGCGATCACGTTCTTCCTGACGCGGCTGTGCAACCTGCGCTGCAAGATGTGCGGCCAGTGGGGCGACCAGGGGGTGACGAAAAAGGAGGGGGGCGACACCCTGCGGGAGACGCTTTCACAAGAGGCGGTCTGTCGCGTCCTCGAGGAGGTCGGGGCCTTGCGGCCGAATATCACGCTCTTCGGCGGCGAGCCCCTTCTGCACCCCGAGGTCCTGGCGATCATGGCGGCCGTGAAGGACAGGGGGCTGCACGGCCTGGTCATCACGAACGGCACGCTCCTTGACCGCTTTGCCCGTCCGGTCGTCGAGATGGGCTGGGACGAGCTCAACATCTCCGTGGACGGCGACCAGGCGCTTCATGAGGAGATCCGCGGCCTGCCGGGCGTCTTTGACCAGATCATGGGCGGCATCGACAAGGTGAACGCCGCCAAGAAGGAGCTGCGGCGCAAGAAGCCGCTCATCAATCTTCAGTGCACCATCAGTAAATATAATTATGAACGTCTGGAGGTCCTCCTCGACGTTGCCAGGCAGACAGAGGCCTCTTCCCTGACCTTCCATAACCTGATCTTTCTGGGCGACAAGGTGATGGAGGAGCACAGGCGCGTGGACCAAATGCTGGGCTGTTCTTCGCGCGATTGGGAGGGCTTTATCTTCGACCCCGGGATCGACCCCAAGAGGCTCTTCGAGAAGATGCGCTTTGTCTTGAGCCAGCCTGCGGCGTTCAGTATGGACTTTTATCCGAATTTTACACAGAAGGGCATGGCGGAGTATTACCTGCGTCCGGATTACCTGCCCTCGGAGTACGCGCCGCGCTGCGTCAGTCCGTGGATTTCGGCGTACGTCTTTCCCGACGGCGGGGTGCGGCCCTGCCTGAACTGTTCTTTTTCCTTTGGCAACATCAACGAGACGAGCTTTTTAGAGATCTGGAACAGCCCGGAGGCGGTGCGCTACCGCCAGGCCCTGCAGAAGGAGGGTATCTTTCCGGCCTGC
>CAZUQR010000020.1:0-15420 GCA_964622605.1 uncultured Planctomycetia bacterium | reverse complement strand
TGCCGCCGCTGCACCGAGCTCTATAGGTATTGAGGTATTAGGAAAGTGAGACTAAAGGTGAGACTAAAGGTCTGGCCTTTAGTCTCACCTTTAGTCTCACGAGTCTTCAGTTCTCCTTTAGGGGTGACATGGGTAAACCGATCCGCATTACGCATATCATCACGCGCATGGACCGCGGCGGGGCGCCGGACATCGTGCGGCTCTTGACCGAGAAGCTTGATCCGGGGCGCTTCGAGGCGACGCTGATCTACGGCATGACGCGTCAGCCCTCGGAGGCGACGAGCCGGTTCCTGGCCGCGCAGGGTCAAAGGGCGCGCATGGTGGCGACACTGCGGCGAGCCGTCAATCCCCTTTTTGACATTCCGGCCTTCTTCGTCCTTTTGCGGACATTGAAAAGGGCGCACGTTGACGTCGTTCATGCGCACACGGCCAAGGCCGGCGTCCTGGGACGCATCGCCGCCAGGCTGGCGGGCGTGCCTGCCGTCGTGTACTCGCCGCACGGCCACGACTTCTACGGGTACTTCGGTCGCGCCGGCAGTCTCCTGGTCGTCTGGGCCGAGCGGTTCGCGGCCCGCTTCTGCGACCGCATCCACGTCCTGACGCATCTCGAGAAAGACGAGATGCTTGAGCGCCGCATCTGTCCGGCCGAAAAGGTCCGGGTGATCGCCAGCGGCGTGTCTTTGGACTCCGGCGTCGTGGAACAGGGTGATGCCCCGGCCTTGTGCGTCGGCTTTGTCGGCAGACTTGAGTCCGTCAAGGGGCCCGATTATTTCGTCGATGCCGCGGCCGCGGTCATTAGGCAGTTGCCGGAGGCAAGATTTCTTGTGGTCGGCGACGGTTCTTTGCGGACGGCCCTGGAAGAGCGCACGCGGACCCTGGGGCTTCACGGAAGGCTGAGGTTTGCCGGTTGGGTCGAGGACATCGACGCGATCTTTGGTCAGATCGACGTCCTTGTCGTGTCCTCGCGCAACGAAGCGGTCGGCCGGGTGATCCTGGAAGCGGCGGCGCGCGGCATCCCGTCGGTGGCCACGCGCGTCGGCGGCATCCCGGAGGTGGTGCGCGACAAGGAGACGGGGTTGCTCGTTGGTCCCGGCGACGTCGGGGGATTGGCGGCCGGTGTCCTGTGCCTGCTCAAGGATGAAGCGCTGCGCCGGAAGATGGGGGCGCGGGCGTCCGCATGGGTGAGACAAGAGCACGGTGAGTCGAAGATGATCGCCGAATTCGAACGGTTGTATAGCGAGTTGTGTCCATGAAGGCCCTTCGAAACACGCTGACCCTTTTCATTTTCGTCTGGATCGTCGCGTTCCCGGCCTGCCGGGTCTGCGCCGAAGAGGGTTTTGAATACCGCTGGATCCCGGTGGGGCTGCAAGTGAGCACGTCGATCAGCGACGGGGTCTTCAGCCTGGATGATGTCGTTGATGCAGCCCATGAAACGGGCCTGAACGCCTTGATCGTGACGGACCGCGATGTCATGAGGTGGGAGTATGGGCTGTGGCCGTTGCGGCGTCTTTTCAGAAGAACGATAGAGGCCTCATCCATCTCTACCTACGGGTTCTCTAACTACTTGCAAGACATAGAGTTTTATTCTAAAAAATACCCTGAACTCATCCTTATTCCAGGCACCGAGACGGCGCCGTTTTATTGCTGGAGGGGGTCGCTGTTGATGCGCACGTTGAAGCTCTGTGACTGGCACCGGCAGATCCTTGTCGTGGGTCTTACGGAACCACAGGATTATAGAGATCTCCCCGTTGTCTCCCACCCCGCCTCCATCAGGCGTGCGTTGCGCTGGAGCGATATCTTCCGGCTCTTTCCTTTTGCGATGATCGCCTTGGGCGTCCTGGTCTTTTTCAGGAGAGAGTATCCTTATAAGGACGAAAAGGGAAGGGAGTGCGGAAGATTCTCAATGAAGGGACGGGTAGCGGGAGTTGCGGCCGTTCTTCTAGGCGTTCTTTTTCTCACGAACGAAAGTCCCTTTCTTCCCGTGGCTTATGACCCGTTTACGCGCAACGCCGGATACAGTCCGTACCAGCGGATGATCGATTATGTGCATGAGCACGGCGGCTTGACGTTCTGGGCGCATCCTGAGGCAGCGAACGTCTCCGGGCGCGACGGCATCGGCATCGAGACCGCCGCGCACCCCGAAGCCCTCGTCGAGACGACGGGCTACACGGGATTTGCCATCTTTTCGGAAGGTTATAAAGTCGTCGGCCGGCCCGGCGGTGCGTGGGATCAGGCCTTGATCGCGTATTGCCGGGGTGCGCGCGAGGAACCTGTCTGGGCCGTGGCCGGGATGTCTTTTGACCAAGGCAGCAAAGAGGAGTTGAAGGCGCGGATGAGAGGGACCCGCACGTATGTGTTGGCGGATGCCTTGAATTGGCACCACATTCTGGAGGCTATGCGCCGGGGCCGGATGTACGCGACCGTGGGCGGCCGCGAAAGACCGGTCCTGCTGCGTGAGTTTTCGGTGATGGATTCCAGCAACGGACAGAAGGCCGGCCCGGGCCGGACCTTCGTGGTCTCGGGCTCTGCCATCATCGCTCTGACCGCCGGCCTACAGGATGAGGATGAAGGTGAGGGCGCTGTCGGTGGGGCCGATGAAGGCGAGGGCAAAGAGGAGACCGCTTTTCCAGCACACGAGAATCAGCTCAAGGACGTCAAGGTGACGGTGGTCCGCAACGGCGCGGTGATCAAGGAAGATGACCTGGCGCTGCCTGTGCGTTTTATCTATGTGGACCCTGTGCCCCTTTCCGGAAAGACCTATTACCGCGCCGTGATCAAGAGGGGCCCCCAGATCATCGCCACGAACCCCATATTCGTCGAACCAAAAGGGACCTGAAGAATAATATTTTATCCGCTTGATTTTGAAGGGGTTGTGGGATTATAATAAGAAATGATTTATGCGGCCCATCAGCCTCAGTATCTGCCTTGGCTCGGTTTCTTTGACAAGGTGGCGCGCTGTGATGTCTTTGTGTTCCTGGACAACGTCCAGTACAAGCACCGGGAGTTTCAGAACAGGAATCGCATCCGCACCAAGGACGGCACGATGTGGCTGACCGTGCCGGTCCATACCGAACAAGGCCAGTCGATCCGGGATGTGCCGATCGACAATACCCGCGCATGGCCCCAGGAGCATCTTAAGAGCCTGAAGGCCTGGTACGGCCGGGCGCCCTTTTTCGGCGCCACGATAAAATTTTTTGAATCTCTTTACGCACAGCGGTGGGAAAAGCTCATGGATCTCAACGTCGCGGTGATCCGGTTTTTTTGCAGAGAGTTCGGCATAACGACGCGCACGCTCCTGGAGTCCGAGTTGTCCGTCACGGGCAGTGCGACACAGCGTATCGCGGATATCGGCCGCGCGCTTGAGGCCGACACGTATCTGTCCGGCGCCGGCGGCCGGGATTATCTGGACGAAGGGTTGTTGAAGGAGGCCGGACAACGCCTCGTCTATCAGGACTACGCGCATCCGCGGTATCCGCAGCTTTTCATGAAGTCCGACGAGGATTTCGTTCCTTTCCTGAGCGCCGTAGACCTGTTGTTCAATACGGGGCCCCAAAGCGGCGCGATCGCAACGGGGGGCAAAGCGCATGTATGAAGAACACTGGGGATTGAAAGAAAAGCCTTTTGAGAACACACCTAATCCGAAGTTTCTCTATTACTCCAAGGAACACGAGGAGGCGCTCTTCCGTCTGTTATATGTCGTCGAGCAGCGCAAGGGCGCGGCGATGCTGACGGGCGTCTTCGGCTGCGGCAAGACGATGCTGGGCCGCGCGCTCCTCGACAAGCTCAACAAGAACGTCTTCCGCATCGCCTTCATCACCAATCCGTACCTGAAGAGCGTCGAGTTCCTGCGCGCCATCGCGCGTCAGCTCGGCGTGACCGACCTCTCGGAGCGGCTCAACGAGATGTCCGCCGATACCTTCCTCCAGCGCATCGAAGAGGTCCTCATCAACAACAGCCAGGACGGCCGGGAGACGCTCGTCATCATCGACGAGGCCCACATGATCCGCGATGACGAGATCTTCGAGGAGCTGCGTCTCCTGCTGAACTTCCAGACGGAAGAGAAGTTCCTCCTGACGCTCGTCCTGATGGGACAGTCCGAGCTCATGGAGAGGGTGCGCAAACACAAACCCTTTGCCCAGCGCATCGCCCTGGGCTACCACCTGGCGCCGTTCGACCACCACGACACCGGCAACTACATCGTGCACCGCATGAAGATCGCAGGCAGCCGCCAGGCGGATGTCTTCAACGATGAAGCGGTCGCCTCTATCTTCGAGAACTCGGGCGGCATCCCGCGGCGCATCAACCAGATATGCGACATGTGCCTTCTGTCGGCCTTCAACAACGAGGTGACGCGCATCGATAAGCAGATCGCCGAGGATGTCGTGGCCAGTTTAGGCGTTTGAACTGTGACGTCGGGCGGGGGGCGACCGCCGAGGACAAGACCCACCACCCAGGAACATACGGAGAGCTCATTATGAACATCTTGGCTATCGGTGCCCATCCGGATGACATCGAGTTCGGTTGCGGCGGGACGCTCATGCGTTACGTCCAAAAAAGGCACCGGGTCCATTTGCTGGTGCTGACGGCCGGCGGGATCGGCGGGGCCCCTGAGAAGCGTCAGTGCGAGCAGGAGAAGGCGGCCCGCTACATGAGGGTCAAAAAGGTCTACTGGGGGGCTTTCGAGGATACCGAGGTCCCCCGGGACCGGCGCGTCATCACGCTGATAGAAGAGGTGCTCAGAGAGGTCCGGCCCCAGATCGTTTTCTTCAACTATCTCGCCGACGTCCACCAGGACCACCGGGCGCTGGCGCACGCGGCCCTTTCGGCCTCGCGCTATATCCGGGAGGTCCTTTATTACGAGGTGCCCACGACGCAAAATTTCGAGCCGGACGTCTTCGTCGACATCAGCTCGGTCATGATGAAAAAGTTGAAGTTGCTCAAGATCCACTGTTCCCAGATGCACCGCACCCGTATCAAGAACCTGAGTATTCTCGAGAGCGCCAGGTCCTGCGCTATCTTCCGGGGGTATCAGGGCCGGGTGAAGTACGCCGAGGGGTTTAAGGCGCTGAGGATCCTGAGAACGATATGACCCTGACGTCTTTTCTGGTGGCTCTCCTGGTGGCTTTTGTGGCGGCCCCGGTATTCCGGGTTCTGGCCGTGCGTTGCGGCATGGTCGATGCGCCGGCCGTGCGCAAGCTCCAGCAGGCGCCGGTCCCGCTCCTCGGGGGGGCGGCCGTGTATCTGGGGGTGGTCGCGGGTTCTTTTGTCGTGCCCCTCTACATGAAGTCCCACCAGGCGCTCTTCCTGGCCTCGACGCTGATCTTCCTGGTCAGCCTCTTCGACGACAAGAAGGAGATCTCGGCGCGCGCGCGTCTCGCCGTCCAGTTCCTGGCCGCCGGCATCCTCATCTTCAGCGGGCTGCGCATCAGCTTCCTGCCCAACGTGTGGTGGGGGCAACTCCTCGAAATCCTCATCACGCTTCTCTGGATCCTGGGGATCACCAACGCCTTCAATTACCTGGACGGGGTCGACGGGCTGTGCGCGGGACTGGCGGTGGTCACCGCGTTCTTCTTCTTCATGATCTTGCTCGGCACGGGCCAGGTGGACCTGATCTTCCTTCCCGTAGCGGTCATGGGCGCGTGCGCGGGCTTTTTCCCTCACAACTTCCTGCGGGGCAAGATGTTCCTGGGGGATGCGGGGAGCATGTTTATCGGCTTCACCATGGCCGGCCTTGCCCTGACAGGGAGCTGGGCGGGCGAGAGCATCATCCGGATCGTCGTGCCCATCCTCATCCTGGGCGTGCCGATCTTCGATATGACCTTCACCACCGTGATGCGGTTCCGGGAGCGCAAGGCGCGCACCCTCGTCCAGTGGCTCGAGTACGCGGGCCGGGACCACTTCCACCATTATTTGATGGACCTGGGCCTGGGGCCGCGCGGCGCCATCTTTTTCATCTTTGCGATCAGCATCTCCATGGGCATCAACGCGCTCATCATCTCGGATGCTAAAAACTGGATATTCGGCTTCTTCATGGTCCTTCAAAGCGGCATCACGTTCTTTTTGGTCGGCGTCCTGATGGTGTTGGGCCGGCGGCTGCGCAGGGAACAGGAGGTGCACGAGAGGTTGGGGATATAGAGGTGGGTAGTCCCGGCTCACGGGAAGGCAAGAACGGGCGAGCCGGGGCGTTTTATCCCGTGTCGCGATAAGACGGGCTTCATGGGACCTTTGGCCCCGTATCACAGGAGGTGACACGGGGCCTTCGGCGGGATAACAGTAGCGGGTAAAACGGAGGTGATAGATGAAAGTCAACAGGATCGTCATTGCGGCAGGGATCGTCAGCATTGTGGTGGCTATCGTTTCGCGTCTGCTGGTGATGCCGATGCCGCCGATCGGCCTTGAAGCCGAGGCGATGCTTCAATTCGCCGGCGTCTGTTTCTTGTTATCGATCGCGCTGAGCCTTTTGAAAAAGTAAAGGCCTTTGCTGCTGAATTAATAATAAAAATCACCAATGTTTGTTGCGCTTTGTTTCGTCGCTTTGTAACATTTTGCAGCGCAAAGTGTTACAATATGTTTTTTCATGTTTGGGCGAGGGGGTGGCAAAACATTGAAAAAACACGGAAAAAATGTTATATTTTTACTGACAGATCGGGGTAGGTACGAAAAGGCAAACCTCTGCATTTTGCAGAACCGCGGAAACGCGGGCAGGGTAACCTGGGGACGCAAAGCCACAAGTCCCGAAATAATTTTTCGGGGCGGTTGGGCTGCCGAAACTGCAATTTAGTTTCTTAGTCTCAGGTATTTTGCCTGAGACTTTTTTTGTTGTATGAGCAAGGTGCCAGGCACGGAATAAAAAATGTGATGAAAGTGCCAGGCAGGGTTAAAAAGAAAATGAAGACCAGGATAAGGAGAGGGTGAAATGCCGAGAGCTCCGCGAATCAACATAGAAGGCGCGCTCTACTACATCACCACCCGGGCCATCCAGGGCCAGGGCCTCTTTGGCGATGCCGAGGATTACGCGGCCTATCTGGAACTGCTGGCCAGGTATAAGGCCCAGCATGGGGCGCGTCTCTTTGCCTTCGTCCTCCTGCCGACCCATGTGCACCTCTTGCTTGAGATCCCCAAGGGGGGCGGGACGCTTTCCGATGTCATGCACAATCTGACGTCCGCCTACACCAAGTATTACAATAAGAAGTACAACCGTCAGGGGCATCTCTTCCGGGGCCGTTACCGCGCGACCATCGTTGAAAAAGAACCCAACCTCGCGCGCCTGACCCGCTATATCCACCTGAATCCCCAGAACGTGGGCCGCGAGGCGGACTATCCTTATTCGAGCCTCGGCCACTACACCGATCCGATCCCTCCGGGCCTGCGGGTGTTGGACATAAAGAAAGAGGTCAGCGAGGTCCTTGGACATTTGTCCGTCGCAACGTATTCGGGTTATATGACGCAACAGCCGGCGGAAGAGGGAAAGACCCTTCACAGGGAGCTCCACAGGAGGATGTGTCTCGGATCAGAGGATTTTACAAAGAGCATTTATGAGATGTTGGAACAGGCGAGTGGCGAGGCCGAGCAGGTCCCGGGCCGGCGCCGGAAGCTCGTGCTGCCGCTTGTCTCAAGCATGGTAGTCGCGGCGGTCGCTGGGTCTGTTCTTTTCTTTGCGCATCAGAAGAACCAAAGAAGGACAGAGCTGGCCTCAGCCGTGCTGGAAGAGCCGTTGCCCAGCCCCCAAGAGATCGCGATCCCCTTTGAGATCGTGGGCCTGGACGGCAGTGTCTGGCAGATCAAGTTCGTGGCCGGTACGCCCTTCCAGACCGGGGATGAGATCGCCTTTGAGGACGGCAAGATGGTGTCTGAAAATTTGAGCCTGAACGGGTATCCGGCCTCCAACTATACCTTAATAAAGGAGAGCGGCCGCGTGATCTGGGAGACGATGCAGACTTCGAGTGAGGGCAACACCGGGTCCTGGCGCGGCGAGGTCGAAGACGGCAGGATGCAGGGGGTCTTGAGCCTGCGCGCCCAGGATGGAGCGTCGCAGGATTTTTCTTTTGTGAGCTTGTCCTACAGGAGGGCTGAGTCATGAAGATCAGAATGATTTTTCTCGTCGTGTTGTGCTGCTTCCTCGCGGCGGTGCCCCGGGGTTTCACCGAGGAGGCCCAGACGGTCACGAAGGCGATGATCATCCAGGTCGAGGGCGGCATCATCGCCATGCCCGAAGGGGAGGTGGCCCGCGTCCCCGTTTCGGCCGCGCGCTTCCGTTCGACGGAGCTACGCGACCTGAACGCCAAATACAATGCCGTGGCCGTCGAGAAGCTTTATCGGCCGTATGAGCCCGCGGCGGCGACGGTACCGGGTTCCGGCAGCAAGAGCGTCCTGCTTACCAAAAAAGAGGAACCCGAGGGGCCGACGCTGGACGTGACCAAGATCATAAGAAAAGAGTTGCGTAAGAAGGTGCGCAAGGAGGGCGGGCAGGTCGAGGAGCAGCCCGACGCGTATCTGATCGAGTTCGAGCTCGAGCCGACCATCGAGATGAAGGATGTCCTGGTCGCCTACTGGGTCTTGCCCGTGGTGACCTTCGTGCAGGAAGTGGATCCCGAGGAAGAATAAAATCGATGAACGCAAGGATCGATAACCCCAACGTACTTAGCCCTGAAAGGCAGGTGAGGACCATGGAGGCCTTGACATGGACCGGTAAACGCGCTGCACTTCGTTGCACCAGTGCGAAGCGGGGACTGAAGGCCTTCCTGGGGTTGCTCACAACGCTGTGCCTGACGGCCGTCTTTGCGGTCGGTCTGGGGGCGGGGTCTGCCTGGGCGCGCACCAAGGTCCAGTCGGGGTGGGAGACGGCGACGACGGCGACCGACGTCACCAAGACGATCGAGGCGGTGGACCTGGACAAGTCTATCGTCGTCTTCATGTTTTCGCCCTGCCAGGGAGAGAACAACGAGAGAAACCCCAACGAGCAGAACTGGGCCGCCAAGTTCAACAGTTCGACCCAAATGGTGATCCATCGCACCACGGGGGGCTCGGGCAATTCCGCCAATCTCTCGTGGTTTGTCGTGGAGTCGGACGCCTTCCAGGTCGAGAAGCTCAACGTCCACTTCAACGCCAATGTCATCACCACGACGCATCCTCTCGCCGGCCTGACGCCCAACGGCAACCCGGTGGACTTTGAGCCTGCCAAGAGCTTCGTCCTCTTCGGCCACAAAGGCAACGCCACGAACTTCGCGGACACCAACGAGAACCACATGAACGCGATGTACTTTACCGCCGAACTCCAATACGACGAGGACGGATATGGCCAGGACCAGATCGTCTTCAACCGCAAGTATGCCGAATCGACGTCTACGGCCTCGGCGTGCGACATATGGGGGTGGGTCGTCTCCCTGAAGGACGACTCGATCGTCTATCAGGGCAGCGCCTTTATGGAGAGCGGCGGCTATCTGGCCACGGCCGACATCAAGAACCTGGACGAGGAGATCACGCCCGTGGACCGGTCTAAATCCTGGCTGGTCTTCGGCATGGAAAACCCCATTTCCGCTTTGGCCACGGAGCTGCGCGCTTCTCTGTCCTCCGATACGCAGGTGGGGTTCAACCGCAGGGAGACGACGGTCGGCGACCAGTGGCCCTACTGGTATGTCATCGAACAGGGGACCCTGGGCCACGCGGAGATGGGGGCGGCACTCATCAAGATAAATGACTATTCGAATACATTTACCCTTGGTAAGCCGGCCAACACAAACCTTTGTTTTCTCTTGAGCACGCAGGATTCCACCGGAACGGGGACGTATTACCACAGGCCGCGCCACACCGTGCGTTACATCACCAGCGGGACTGTCCTTTCGTTTGAAAGGGGCGCGGACGCCGGCCAGCACGCGATCTGTGACTTTTTCAGCGTCGCCTTCGAGCCGTTGAAGGTCTTCACGCCCAACGGCGGGGAGGTCTGGGTAGCCAACGAAGAGTACGACATCACCTGGTATGCGCCTTCGACCGTCCAGAACGTCGAGATCCTCCTGTCGACCAACGGCGGTCATGAGAGCAGCGGCACCTACACCATCACCGTGATTGCCAGCACCCCGAACAACGGCCTGTATCCATGGACGATCCCCTCCGTGGCGGACATCATCGGTAACCAGATGCGCATCAAGGTCAGGGATACGAACTGGAACGAGCTGGGCCGCTCCGACGACGTGTACAGCCGTGACGAATCGGACGACGATTTCGAGATCATCGGCCAGATCGCCGTGACGTATCCGGCCGGCGGGGAGGAGATCGTCTTCAACACGGCAACGGACATCACCTGGAACTTCTACGGCGACCCCACCGGTCGCAACGTGGCCATCAAGTACGACACCAACAGTGGCAGCGGCGGCTACACCAACACGATCGCGGCTACGGTTGCCGCCAACGGCAGCCCGCACTCCCTGAACTGGGGATCTACGCCGTTGCCGTTGAGCAGCACCCTGCGCGTCAAGATCGAGCAGTTGGGGGAGACCGCGCGCGTCCACGATGAGTCCGATTCGAATTTTAGGGTGAAAGGCCAGATCACCTTGTCGTCTCCCACCGGCGGCCAGACGTGGAAGATCGGCGAGTCCAACGACATCATCTGGAGCGTCCAGGGCGGGACCTACATGACCCAGGGCGTGGACATCAAGCTCTCCCGCAATTCGGGAGGCACGTATACCGAGACCCTTGCGGCCGGCATCGCGCCGGGCGCCTCGCCTTTTGCCTGGGCCCCGACGGCCCCGGGCACCTCTGGGGCCCGCATCAAGGTCGTCTCCATCGATTTTTCGGCGGTGAGCGATGCCTCGGCCTCCGACTTTACCATCCAGCAGACCCTCATGGTCACGGTCCCCAGCGGCACGGGGATCGTCTGGCGCGTCGGGACGAGCCACGATGTCGAGTGGACGACGCAAGGGACGGTGACGACCGTGGACATCCTTTACGATAAGGGCACGGGCCCGACGACCATCACGGTACCCGCGGGCATTCCGAATTCGAGTCCCTACTCCTGGCCCATCCCCGATACCATCAGCGACACGGTGAAGATCCGCGTCCAGGACCACGACAACACCAACATCTATGACGACAGTGACAACAACTTCAAGATCAAAGGCCTTATCTCCGTGACCGAACCGCATACGGACGAGGTCCTTCATGTCGGGATCCAAAAGACCATCCAGTGGACGCCGACGGGCACGATCGCGGGCAACGCGAACATCCGTCTGTCCAAGAACGCCGGGACATCGTATGACTTCCTCCTGGGCACGGTCCCTATCAGCGACGGGACCTTCAACTGGACGCCGACCCTGGACCATACGGGCGTGACGAATATAGTCCGGGTGGGTCTGGATGGAGACGAGGACGCTACGTCGGGGACGGGAGGGCTGTCGGGTCAATTTGCCACTGAGGCGAACCTGGTCCTGGTCTATCCGAATGCTACGGGCCTGAGCCATCAGGTCGGCGAGGAGGTCTATATCAAGTGGACCCCGGATCCGGCGGGATTCGGTCTCGTCAACATACGTTACGACGTCTATTCAGGCAACGGCCTCGATGGGATACCGGACAACGGAGACGAGTACCAGGGCTTCATCGCGGACGGTGTCGCCTCGGACAATATCCCGGGGGGCGAGGCGGCCATCGGTTTCAAGTGGACCATTGCGGACGTGCCCGGCATCGTGGGACAGAACGTGCGCGTGAAGGTCTATCAGGTCGGCAAGGCGGATGACGTCTATGCGGCGAGCGCCTATGATTTCAGCATCAAGGGGTCTGTCACGATAACCGGCGAGGCCAACGGCGAGGGGAGCCCCACGTGGGAGGTCGGGACCAACCACCAGATCACGTGGACCGCGGTCGGCGACATCTCTTTGGTCGACATCTATTACACGACGACGGGCGCAGAGCCGTACAACAACAGCATCATCGCGGATTACGCGGCCGGTTCGGGCGCGCGTTCCTATTTGTGGCAGCCCATCCCCGACAACGTCATCCCCAACGACCGCAACACCAATATCAAGTTCAGGGTGGAGTTTTCTTCCGACAGCACCATCGCGGGCGTCTCGGATAATCCGCTCACCATACAGGGTAAGCTCATCCTGACACAGCCCAATGGCCTTGAGACCCTCGAGGTCGATGACCCCGATGACGCAGGGGACAGCTACCAGATCTCCTGGACGACGTATGGCAACATCGCTCAGGTCAAGCTCGCCTACGACACGGACAGCGGCAACGACGGCTACGATAAGTTGATCGCCGGCGGAGCGGCCATCGTCAATCTTGACGGCTATGCCTGGGCCGTGCCCAACGCCATCGGTGACAAGCTGCGCGTCAAGGTCATGAGCGCCAACGCCTCGGCCTTCGTTGACGCGACGTCGGCCCAGGACTTCACCATCAAGGGGAAGATCGTCGTTATCTCCCCCGACTCTTCGTATACGGGCGCCGATGCGCTGCGCGTCAACAGCGCCACGCTGCCCAGCACCCATCTCATCGAATGGAAGAACTGCGGCGACCTGGGAGGGGTCAATATCTACTACTCGGATAACGGCGGAGCGGAGTATCTTTCGGTCGCGCCGGGTGAAGCGGGCGCCAGCGGACCGCAGAGCTATACCTGGACCATCCCCGGGACGTGGGGTGGCCGCAACACGATCGGTTCGGACAACAAGATCAAGGTAACACAGGTGGGCAACGAATCGAACGTCCTCGCCGAGTCCCAGAATTTCGGGATCAAGGGTAAGATCGCCGTGACAGAGCCGCTCGGCAGCGAGATATATTTTATCGGCGGCGACCCCATCGACGTCCAGTGGAATTATGCCGGCACGCTCGGCAATATCGAGATCTTCTTCAGCGAGGACGACGGCGAGACGTGGGGATCGGCCCTGGCGACGATCGATGTGGCCACCTCGCAGCCTTACCCGTTGACGGTGCCCAACCAGCCGACCACCGAGGGCAAGATCAAGATCGAACAGGTCTCGGATCGGACCTACGTGCAGTCGGTCTCGGCCGACCCGGGTTTTGCGGTCAAGGGCACCGTGATCTTGTCCTATCCGGACAACAATCCGGAGCTCTCCGTCGAAGTAGACACGGACCTGAACATCACCTGGAGCCTGACGGGCAGCATCGCCAATGTCGCCATCGACTACGATACGGACAGCGGCAACGGCGGCTATCTGGGCAGCGTCGTCGGTTCCACGCCGGCAGCGGCGGGCAGTTACCCGTGGCACATCCCGAACAGCTCCGTTCCGGTCTCCGATCACGTACGCATCCGGGTGCGCGATGCCGGCGACAGCACGGTCCAGGACACCTCGCAGGCCGACTTTATGATCAAGCCCACGGTCTCCCTGGGCGCGCCGGCCGGCGGCGAGGGGTGGATCGTTGGCGACCTGCACGCTATCTCGTGGACGTCGAAAGGTTTTGCGGGCGGTCAGCAGGTCAAGCTCCAGTTCTCGGATGACGGCGGCAGCACGTGGCCGACGGGCACTCCTTACGAGATCATCGAGATCGATGCGGCGGCGCTGTCTTATAACTGGCAGATACCCGATACGACGCTCTCCAACAAGTGCGTGGTCAAGATCTCCAAGGTCGGCGATCCCTCGGTAACGGACCCGTCCGCCTGGTTCACGATAAAAGGAAAGCTCGACATCACTCAGCCCGACGGCTCGGTCAACCTGCCCATCAATACGGCGTACGCCATCAAATGGACCAAGACCGGTCAGGTCGGCAACGTGGCCCTGTATTATTCGACGGATGCGCCGCACACGCAGTGGGATGCGATCGCGGGTGCGGAGTCTCTGGATCCTTCCATCGGCGCGACCACGGGCTTCAGCTGGACCATCCCGGACGTCCCCTCCACCACGGTCAAGGTCAAGGTGGTGCCGACGGGTTCGAGCGACCCGACGGACGAGAACGCCTCGGCCAGCGACAACGCCATCGTCGGCAGCATCTTTCTGTCGACGCCCGATCCCGATGTGGGCGACACGCTCGTCGTCGGCACGGACTACAACGTCTCCTGGACGAAGTTCGGCAATATCGCGGCCTTCGACGTCTTCGTCTCGTTCAACAACAAGCAGAACTGGACGCAGATCGCCGATGACCTGGCTTCCTTAAGCCTGGATTGGACGCCGACGGACAACATCTCGACGCAGGTCCACTTCCGCGTCGTGGACGCGAGCAACCCGGCCGTGACGGTCGAGACGAACGCGGCGAGCACCTTGAAGGGGTCGATCAACCTCACCTCCCCCGACGGCGCCAACACCCTGACCGTCGGCACGCCCTTTGACATCATCTGGTCTAAGACCGGCACCATCGGCAACATCACGATCGAATATTCCGCCGACGATTTCGCTTCGGATATCCGGACCATCACGGCCAGCTACCCGTCGGCCAATAGCCCGTATCCGTGGACGCCCGGCATCGACGACATCACCAACGCCGATATCCTCAAAGTTCGCCTGACGAGCATCGGCGGCATTCCGGTTTCCGACGTTTCGCAGGGGGCGTTTAAGATCATCGGCGCGATATCGAGCGTCCAGCCCAGCGGCAGCACGACTGTCTGGATCAAGGGGCAGTCCAAGAGCGTCACCTGGACGGCGACGGGGAACATCCCCGCCGTGGACATCAAATACAAGACCGCGTCCGGCGATCCCTTCAACAAGACGATGGTGATCAACGATACGGGGCACGCCGACGGCGTGAACTCGTATCCGCTGACGGTCCCGGACGAGAACAGCGAGGACTGCTGGGTCCGGGTGTATGACCACGACAACACGAACGTCTACGGGACATCCGCACAGGCCTTTTCGATGCGGCCCCTCATCACGGTCTCGGCGCCGGCACTGGGCGCCAACATCAAGGTCGGCTCCAACAACCCCAACGCCGTCCAGTGGAGTCTGAACGGCTCGGCCAAGGTCGCGAACGTCAACATCGCCTATTCGACCAACGGCGTGGCCGGTCCGTTTGACAAGAGCGTGGCGTCGGGTGTCGACGCGACCCTCGGCCAGGTGAACTGGAACGGCGTGGCCGACAACATATCGAGCACGGTCGTGATGCGGGTCATCGACACGTCCAACCCGAACGTCTACGGCCTGTCTGAGATCTTCAATATCGTCGGCGGCATCACCGTCCAGCAGCCCGACGGCGACGAGGACTGGCCCGTCGGCTCCTCGCAGAACGTCACCTGGACGAAGAACGGCACCATCGGCAACGTCAACATCTACGTGGACTACGGCTCGGGCTACCTGCCCACGCCGCTGGCCACGGTCGACGCCGAGACCGTCTCCCTGTGGGCCTGGAACCCCGTCCCGGACCAGGTCTCGAATTCCTGTAAGATAAAGGTATCCTCCGTCAACAACCCTACGGTCGTCACGGACGAGTCCGACGCGGTCTTCCATATCGTGGGCAGCTTCGTCATCACCCAGCCCGACGGCT
>CAZUQR010000019.1:21917-37224 GCA_964622605.1 uncultured Planctomycetia bacterium | reverse complement strand
AAAATGCCGGGGGAGGGACTCGAACCCTCATGGCCGTAAGGCCACCGGTTTTTGAGACCGGATCGTCTGCCATTCCGACACCCCGGCAAGATCGATATCGAACAGGAGGATCGCCCGACGCCGTCCTGTTTGAGGGCGTCGGACGGCCGTCCGATAGTTCCCTTCGTCCGCTACTTACCCTGCTTATCCATCCACCGCAATAATTCCAGCGGCAACGGGAAGACCACCACGGACGACTTCTCCGTCGACATGTCCAGGAGCGTCTGCAGGTAGCGCATCTGCAGCGACATCGGTTGTTTCTGCAGCACCTCGGCGGCCATCGCGAGTTTTTCCGAGGCCTCGTATTCGCCCTGGGCCGAGATGACCTTGGCGCGGCGCTCGCGCTCGGCCTCGGCCTGGCGTGCCATGGCGCGTTGCATCTCCTGGGGGAGGTCGACGTGCTTTATCTCGACGTGCGAGACCTTGACGCCCCAGGGGTCCGTCGCCTTGTCGATGATGATCTGGAGTTCCGCGTTGATCGACTCGCGCTCGGACAAAAGGTCGTCTAAGGTCACGCGGCCCAACGTGCTGCGCAGGGATGTCTGGGAGATCTGGGACGTGGCGAAGTGGAAGTCTTCAACCTCGATGATGGCGCGGTTTGGGTCGATCGCCCGGTAGTAGACGACGGCGTTCACCTTGACCGAGACGTTGTCTTTGGTGATGACGTCCTGCGGCGGCACGTCGAGCGTGATGGTGCGCAGGTCCACGCGGACGATGCGGTCGATGGGAAAAAGCACCAGGACAAAGCCCGGCCCCTTGGGCTTAGGCAAGATCCGGCCCAGCCGGAAGATGACCCCGCGCTCGTACTCGTTGAGGATCTTGAAGCAGTTGAAGACATAGACAGCAAGGATGACAACAAGGATCACGGGAAAGCTCATACGTCACCTCCGGTTTAGACCGTCTCTATGGTTTAGAGCGCCTGCGCGGCTTAGATCGCCTGCGCGGGGTTGAAGGGCTTTACGGGAGCCCCTATTTTGACACAATCAGCTTTATCTTGTCAATGCCGACGACCCTGAGCCGTTCGCCTTTTTTGATCGGTTCTCCCGTCTGACTGATGGCGGTCCACAGCTCTCCGTTGACAAAGGCCTGACCTTCGGGCGCGATGTCGGTCTCGGCCGTGCCCGTCTGGTCGATGAGGGCCTCGGGGCCTGTCTTTGTCTTGGTGCGGTGGGCCTTGACGACGCGCGATACGAGGAACAGGACGATACCCGCCACCGCCACGGCAAACGGCAAAACGACGCTCAGGGAGACCTTGAGTCCCAGGAGGGGCGAGTCGATGAGCATGAGCGAGCCCAGGACCATGCAGACGGCGCCGCCCAGGGTCAGCAGGCCAAAGGTGGCGGGGGTCAGCGCCTCGGCGATAAAAAGGATAATGGCCAGGGCGATCAGGAGAAACCCGGCATAATTGATGGGCAGGACGGCAAAGGCGTAGAAGGCGACGATGAGGCAGATGACGCCGGCGACACCCGGGAAGACCGACCCCGGGTGCGTGATCTCGATGAAGAGGCCGATCATCCCTAAGAGCATGAAGATGTAGGCGATATTCGGGTGGATGACGGCGCTCAGGATGTCCTGGCGGGTGGTCATCGGGAGGACCACCAGAGGGGAGTCTTTTGTGTTGAGGGTGACGGGCTCCTCCAGGACGGTTACGGTGCGGCCGTCCATCTTCTTCAGGAGGTCGTTCCTGTCGACGGCCACGATGTCGATCACCTTGAGCTCCAGGGCCTCTTTTTCCGTCGCTGAGATGCTCTCGCGCACGGCCCTCCGGGCCCACTCCACATTGCGGTCGCGGCTCTTGGCGATCGTGGCGACCCATGCGAGCGTGTCGTTGAGGATCTTGTCCTGCATGGGGCTCGACGAGGCGTCGGTGTCTTCTTTCGTCTCTTCTTCTACTGCTTCTTCTTTTTTCTTTTTTTCAGGGATCTTCTCTTTTTTGGTCGCGTCTTTCCTGTCGCGCAGCGCGCCGGTGAGGTCCTCGATGGCCTTCTTGAGCGCCGGTTCGCCTTTTTGGCCCTCGCCCATCATGACGGGGTGGGCCGCGCCGATGTTGGTGGACGGCGCCATGGCCGCCACGTGGCTGGCGAGCGTGATGAAGACGCCGGCCGAGCCCGCGCGGGAACCGCCGGGCGCGACATAGACGACGACGGGGACGGGGGCGTTCAGGATCGCCTTGACGATGCTGCGCGTGGATTCGAGCAGGCCACCGGGCGTGTCCATCTCGATGATGACGCCTTGATACGATTCATCGCGGGCCTTGGCGATGCCGTCCTTGATGTAGTCGGCGGTGACCGGCCCGATGATCTTGTTCTCGAGCTCAAGGACGAGAAACGGCCGGCCCGGGGTCTCCTGGCCGTCTGCCAGGGGCAGGAAGGAGGCGCACAAAAGGAGGACAAAGAGGGCGCGGCAGACCGATCTTTTCATGCGAACTCCTTTTTGATCAGCGGGTGGCGCAGGTAGAGTATCAGGAGGGTGTGATAGAAGAGGGAGATCACGTTTTTGATCTGGATCGGGACCGTCACGGGCACCTCAGAGACGAACGTCATCACGCCGAGGAAGATCAGTATCTTGGTGACGATGACCCACCCCGAGAAGAAGACGAGGAGCCTGCGGGCCGGGTTAAAACGGAACAGGATGCCGGCCCCCAGGACGAAAGAGAAGAGGCTGCTCGCCATGACGAAGAAGAGCTCCCCCGGCGGTTTCGTGAGGCCGAGCCGCGCGAAAAAGGGGATGGACAGGAGGGTGACGAGGCCGATGGCGACTTCGGTAAGGCCGATGACGGGGATACCTTTATTTCCTTTCATGGGAATCCGCAGAGAGAAGAAGACAAATTTTTAAGAGGACTTTTGCGCTCATGCGTTATTCTGATAGTAAATCTTCGATTTTGCAGTCAAGGGCTTTTGCGATTTTGGCGACATTCGAAACGGAGGGATTTTTGACGACTTTGGACTCAATTTTTGTTAAGGTGGTATAGGGAATGTTGGCTTTGCGAGCCAGAAGGTCTTGGGAAAGGCTTTTTCTCTTCCGAAGGCGTTTAATATTATCTCCAAGCATAAATCTCCTTGAAATGGTGACCTAATTTTGATAGTATTATAAGGTTATCCTCTTATTACAAATATTATATCAAGAAAGACCAGATAGTGCAACCTAACCGGAGGGACAGATAAAATGTCAGGACGATATACAAAAAGATTGAAGAAGAAAATGAGGGCTTTAAGGGCTCGGGGGTGGTCTTTGGGAGAGATGAGCAAAAAATTCAGAATCCCTAAAAATACTCTTTGTGGCTGGGTTAAGGATGTTAAGCTCACAACAAGCCAAAGAGAGCGGATTAGGCAAAAAGAAATAGAGTCTGCGGCCAGGGGGAGGATTTTAGCTGTAAAGGCGAACCGGGCGAAAATCGAGAAGTGGAAGGATGGGGTCAGGAAGAGCGTGAGGCGCTTTGAAAAGATGCCTTTTCAGAATCCAGAGGTCGCGAAAGCACTGTGTGGAATTTTATACGCGTGCGAAGGCGCAAAGTATCCTGCGACACGAGGATTGGTTTTTACGAATTCAGATCCGGCAATGATTAAATTTTTTCTCAATTTAATAAGGTTTTATTTTGATATTCGGGAAGAAAAATTGAGGGGCAGGGTCATGTACCGATGGGATCAAGACATGAAGGAACTACATCGTTACTGGTCGAAGGTGACGAATATCCCCACCAGTAGATTTTTTAAGACCAAACCGGATAAGCGGACAAAAGGGAAGGCGACAAGAAGGCGTGGTTATAGAGGAGTTTGCTCCATTCAATATTCAGATACTTTGCTTCAATTCCAACTGCAGTGTATAGGCGAAGCCATAACGAAAAGTAGTGGAGCTGGAGGGGTTTGAACCCTCGACCCCTTGCATGCCATGCAAGTGCTCTCCCAGCTGAGCTACAGCCCCATAAATGAGCGCACGTCTCGAACACAAGCCCCTTAATGATAGTATAGGCAGGCTTTTTTGTCAATAAGCACCCCGCCGCTGAAGGGGTTTTGCCCTTCCTGAAATAAATTGTGCTCAAAGTGGCTTTCTGGTATAGTGGCCCTTGCGGGCCGGGAGCAAGTCATGAAAAAGTGCATTCTCATCATCGAGGACGAGAGGGAGATCTCCCTCATCCTGAAGCTGCGTCTTGAGGCGGCAGGGTATGAGGTGCTCCAGTCCTTTGACGGCGAAGACGGTTATGAGAAGGCCACCACCCAGAAGCCCGACCTTATCCTCCTTGACCTGATCCTGCCCCGGAAAGGCGGCCTGCAGGTCCTCGACGACCTGAAGTCCGACCCGAAATACAAGCACATCCCGATCATCATCATCACCGGATTGGCCCAGGAGCTCGACGAGGTGCGAGAGGGCGCGCTCAAGGCTGACGGGTACTTCCTCAAGCCTTTTGATTCGGTAGAATTGCTGGCCACGATCAAGGATTGTTTTGTGGGTGATTCCTCCTGAAGGGCCCTCCCCCGGTCGTCTTGAACCCCTGCCTGTTTTGTGTTAATATCAGCACGTGTATTTAGGGGTTCACGTCTCCATCAGCGGCAAGATCTATGAGTCGGTCGACCGGGCCCGCAAGCTCGGCTGTTCGGCCATGCAGATCTTTTCGCGCAACCCCCGGCAGTGGCGCTCGCTCGCCCTGGGAGAGGCGGACGCGCGGGAGTTCCGCAGGCGCCGGCAGGCCGGCGGGATAAAGGTCGTGGCCGTGCACATCCCGTACCTGATCAACCTGGCCACGCCCCACGACGATCTCTACCATAAGTCCATCGACGCCTACGCCGAGGACACGCGCGAGACGGCCGCCCTGGGGGCCGAGTACCTGGTGACCCACATGGGCAGCTACAAGGACAGCTCGGCCGAGGCGGGCCTGAGCCGTTTTACGCGGGCGATCGACAAGGTCTTGCAGCGTACCCGCGGCACGGACGTGATGCTCCTCTTAGAGAACACGACCGGCGCCGGCCACTGGCTGGGCGGCGTCTTTTCGGACCACGAGCGCGTCATGAAGGGCGTGGCGGACAGCCGGCGCCTGGGCGTGTGTGTCGATACGGCGCATCTCTTCGGCGCCGGCTACGACATCCGCGAGCCGCGCGTCTTCGACGCGGTCCTCGACGAGATCGAGCGCCGCTGCGGCAGGAAGGCGGTCCGGGTCGTCCACGTCAACGATTCGGCCGGCGACCTGGGGTCCCTGGCGGACCGCCACGCGAGCATCGGCGAGGGCAAGATAGGCAAGAAGGCTTTTTCGTATATCGTGAACCATCCGCGGTTGCGGCACGCCGCCTTCATCCTGGAGACACCCAAGTCCCGGCCGCGGGAGGACGCGACGAACCTGCGGCGCATCCGCAAACTCATCAAGTAAAGATTATGGAATTCGATTTCAGGAAGATCGAAGAGAAGTGGCACAAGAGGTGGCGGCAAGACGCGCTCTACCGCGTCCAGGCCGACCCCAAGCGGCCGAAGTATTATGTCCTGGAGATGTTCCCGTATCCGTCGGGCCGCATCCACATGGGCCACGTGCGCAACTACACCATCGGCGACGTGATCGCCCGCTACAAGATGCTTCGCGGCTTCAACGTCCTGCACCCGATGGGCTTTGACGCCTTCGGCCAGCCCGCCGAGAACGCCGCCATCAAGAACAGGACCCATCCGGAGAGCTGGACCCTGCAGTGCATCGACTGGATGAAAGAGGGGCTCGTGCGCATGGGTTTCTCCTATGACTGGGCGCGCGAGGTGACCACCTGTCTGCCGGACTATTACAGGTGGAACCAGTGGCTCTTCGTCAAGATGTTCGCCAAGGGCCTGGCGTACAAGAAGGCCTCGCCGGTGAACTGGTGCCCGAGTTGCGAGACGACGCTGGCCAACGAGGAGGTCGTCCACGGCGGCTGCTGGCGCTGCCAGACGGCCGTCGTCGAGAAGGACCTGGACCAGTGGTATCTGAAGATCACCGAGTACAGCGAGCGGCTGCTCGAAGACCTCAAACAGCTCGGCAACTGGCCCGAGCGCGTCGTGACGATGCAGAAGAATTGGATCGGCAAGAGCTATGGCGTGGAGATCTTCTTCAAATTGGAGTCAGGTGACATTCTGCGCGTCTTCACGACGCGGGCGGACACGATCTTCGGCGCGACGTACGTGGTCCTGGCGCCCGAGCACCCCTTGGTCAAAAAACTCATCGCCGGCAAGCCCGAAGAAAAAGGGATCTTGAAGTTTCTCGACAAGGTCAGCCGCGAGACGAAGATGGAACGCATGGCCGGGGACGTGAAGAAAGAGGGCCGTTTCACGGGCGCGTACGCCACCAACCCCGTCAACGGCGAAAAGCTGCCCATCTGGGTCGCGGATTATGTCTTGATGGAGTACGGCACCGGCGCGATCATGGCCGTGCCCACGCACGACCAGCGGGATTTCCTCTTTGCCAGGGAATACGGGCTTGCGATGCGCGTCGTCATCCAGCCCAAGGGGGAGACGTTGACCGTCGAGAGCATGGCGCAGGCCTTTGAAGAGGAGGGCGTCATGGTGGACTCCGGCTCCTTCGACGGCCTTGCCAGCAACGACGCCAAGAAGAAGATCGGCCGGTGGATGGAAGAGAAGATGATGGGCAAGCTTACCGTCCACTGGCGGCTGCGCGACTGGCTCATCTCGCGTCAACGCTACTGGGGGACGCCGATCCCTATGATCTATTGCAAGGCGTGCGGGGCCCTGCCGGTGCCCGAGAAGGACCTGCCCGTGATCCTGCCCAGGGACGTCAAGATATCGGGCAAGGGCGGCAGCCCCCTGGGCAAGGTCAAGAAGTTCGTCGAGGCCGCCTGCCCGACGTGTGGCAAGCCGGCGCGCCGCGAGACGGACACCATGGCGACCTTCTTCGACTCCTCGTGGTATTTCCTGCGCTACTGCTCGCCTAAGAACGACAAGGAGATCTTTGACCGCGATGAGGTCGCGTACTGGATGCCGGTCGATCAATACATCGGCGGCATCGAGCACGCCATCCTGCACCTTTTGTATTCGCGCTTCTTCACGAAGTTCCTGAAGGACCTGGGGCTCGTGGCGTTCCCCGAGCCCTTCGACCGCCTCCTGACCCAGGGGATGGTCTTGAAAGACGGCGAGGTCATGTCCAAGTCCAAGGGGAATGTCGTGGATCCCGACAAGATCCTTGCCAGGTACGGCGCGGATACGCTGCGTCTTTTTATCCTCTTTGCCGCGCCGCCCGAGGCGGAGCTGGACTGGAACGACCGCGGCATGGACGGCGCCTGGCGCTTTTTGAACCGCGTCCTGCGCCTCGTGCAGACGGCGGCAGGCGGGGCCGGGGGCCCCGGGGAGTCCGACGGCATCCGCAACGTCGTCAAGAAGCGGCACCAGACCGTCAAGAAGGTCACCCAGGACATGGAGGGCGGCTTTAAATTCAATACGGCCATCTCGGGCGCCATGGAGATGGTCAATGAGATGTATAGGTTGTCCGACGAGGAGCTTAGGTCCGCCACGTGCCTTGAGGCCGTGCGTTCTCTCGTCCTGCTCCTGGCACCCTTCGTGCCGCACCTGGCCGAGGAGGCGTGGCAGATGCTGGGCGAAAAGGAGAGCATCTTCAGGGCGGCCTGGCCGGCGTACGACGAGGCGGCTCTCACCGAGGACGTGGTCACCTATCCCGTCCAGGTCAACGGCAAGCTGCGGTCGCGCATCGAGGTGGCGGCAGATGCCGATGAAGCCGCCATCCGGACGGCGGCCCTCGAGGACATCAAGACGCGGGAGTGGATCGGCGACAAGCCCGTCAAAAAGGTCCTCGTTATCCCCGGCAAGATGGTCAGTCTCGTGGTCTAGTCCTCCGGGGGACAGTTTCCCGATGGGCTTGGAAACAGTTTCGAGCCCATCGGGAAACAGTTTTGAAGTTGTTCGGGAAAGTGTATGATACATCTGACTCTTCAGGAGAAGCGGGTACTGCTTTTTGCCGCGTTCGTCTTCGCGCTCGGGGTAGGGTTAAGGTATCTGCAGAAAGCCAAGGGGTGCAACCTTTGTCTCATCGAGCTGTATTCGGATGAGGCCGCCCCCGCCGCGGTGGACGTGAACGCCGCGACGCGCCAAGAGCTCATCGCGGTGCCGGGGATCGGCGAGAAGACGGCGGACGCCATCCTGGAGCTCAAGGCCAGGAAGGGCCGCATCAGCGATCTCGGGGAGCTCGTCGCCGTCAAAGGAATCTCCGAAAGAAAGGTCGAGGCCTTTAAGAAGCATCTTGTTGTGAGATAAAAGTGAGAGCCGGTAAAAGACGAGGAGCCTTATGTTGACCTACGTGTTCAAGGCCGGGCCGATGATCCTGCCGATCATCGTGGCGTCGGTCTTCGGGCTGGCGATATGCCTCGAGCGTTTCTTCGTCCTGCGGCGTTTCGGCCGCCTGGACCTGGAGCAGTTCTCAAAGGCCGTCTGCAACAAGGTCCTCTTGCAGAAGGCCGACGAGGCGGTCACGCTGTGCAAGAAGCACAGCGCGCATCCGCTCCCGGCCATGTTCGTCGCGGCCATCGAGAACCGCGACCTGCCGCGCGAGGAGCTCGAGAAGATGCTCGAGCGCATGGGCAACCACGCCGTGCATAACCTCGAGAAACGGCTGGGGGGACTGGCCGCCATCGTCGGGATCGCGCCGCTGATGGGGTTCCTGGGGACGATCACGGGCCTGATCGGCGCCTTCATGGCCTGGGAGAAGGCCGGCAGCGACATCACGGTGAGCGCCCTCGCCGGCGGGATCTATCAGGCCATGCTCACGACCGCGGCGGGCCTGATGATCGCGATCCCGTTCTACCTGTGCTACAATTTCTTTATCAGCCGTATCAAGTACTATGCGCACGAGCTGGGCAACTATTCCAGCCAGCTTCTGGAGGCGCTGGCGCGCGGGAGACTGTTATGAGGATCGGCATGACCCGTCGGCACCTGATGACCCTCGAATCCATCGCCATGACGGACGTCGTGCTGAATCTCTTTATCTTCTTCTTCATCTCCTTCAGTCTTCTGTATACCTTCGACCCGACGCGGGCCAAGCAGATCAAGGTGAACCTGCCCATGGCCAAGAACGTCATGGCGCCGGATAAAAAGAGGTCCGATGTCGTCGAGATCACCCTGTCCGGCGAAGGCCCCCTGTATTTGGGGGCGGACGTGGTGACCTTTGCGGACCTCGAGACACGACTCAAAGAGCGCATAGAGACGCAGCCGGAGGTGGCCGTCTTCGTGCGCGTGGACCGTCTGGTGCCCTTCAAGAGCCTCGTCGGGGTCCTGGACGTCCTGAACGGGCTGGGCCTGGAGCATCTGCGCATCGCGGCCCAGCAGGAAAAGTAGCCCTCTGCCTTAACGGGGCGTTCTTCCTCGCGACACCCTCCCGCACCCCTTACCCTTTGCTTCTTTTCCCGGTTTTCGTTTTTTTGCGAACCTGACGGCGGTCGTCGCCTGTGCGAGGACCGCCCCCCCACGATGATAAAACGCCCGTCTTTCATCCCTCGTCTCAGCGGCCCTTTCCTTCGCCGCCGCGGCCCTTTCATCCCGCCGCTCGTGCCTGTCGTGCTCGCGTATTCTTTGGGGATCCTGGCGCAGGGCCGGCTAGACGGACCGGTGGGGGTGCCGGTCGTCTTGTCGTTCTTGTCGCTCGCGCTGGCGTCCGTCTTTATCAGGCGGCCTCTGGCAAGTATCTGTTTATTGCTGGCCGCGTTCTTTTTCATCGGCGCCCTGAGAATGGAGGAGGCGTCCCTTTTGTCACTGCGCCACATCGGCCGCATGACGCCGGGAAAAAGCAGGGGGGTGCGTCTCGAGGGCGTGGCCGTCTCTTCGCCCAGAGAGACCCGCCTTTTTGACACATACGTTCTGCGCGTGGAGCGCGGATGGGACAAGAAGGGTAGGCCCGTGGCGCTCACCGGCGACGTGTGGGTGCGCGACTATCACAAGACGGACGGCGTGCTCGGCGAGAGGCTGGCCATCCGTGGCAGGCTCTACAGGCCGCGCCGGCCTTTTGCCGAGGCCTTGGCGCGGCGCAACATCCATTCCATCCTGAGCGTCGGCAGGCGCGGTGAGATCAGAAGGGAAGGCAGGGGCGTCCGGCCCTGGTCGTTCCTCCTCATCCGCGAAAGGCTGGCCAAGGACATCTCGGCCCACTTTGACGGCGTGACGGCACCGCTCTTACGGGCGATGATGCTCGGCGAGAAACAACTCGTGCCGGCGCCGGTCAGGAAGGCGATGATCGCCGCCGGGACGTGGCACATCATGGTGGTCAGTGGCTTTCACACCGCCTTCGTGGCGGGTATGGTCTTTTTGTTCCTGAAGGTCCTCAGGGTCCCCGGCCGCACGCGGCTTGCCCTGAGCATGGCGGCGGTCGTCTGTTACTGCGTCATGACCGGGGCGGCGGTCTCCGTCGTGCGCGCGACCATCATGACCGTCGTCTTCCTTTATACCTTTATGCGGGAGCGTCATCCGCTCTTCGGGCACGTCCTGGCCCTGGCCGCCTTCGCGATCCTCGCAGGAGACCCGCAGGCTCTTTTTTCCATCAGCTTCCAGCTCTCCTTCGTGAGCGTGGCGTCTATCGTCTGGCTCTTTCCGCGGCTGGACCCGGTGCCCTGGCTCCGGAAGAGGTGGCGGCCCTCGCACCCGCTCTTCGTAATTTTGCGTTACCCGCTGAGTTGGGCGGCGGTGTCGTTGAGCGCCTGGATCGGCACAGCGCCTCTGATCGCCGCTTCCTTCGGGGCCGTCTCCCTGTACGGTGTCGTGGCCAACGTCGTCGCCGTGCCGCTGGCGATGGGGATCATCGGCAGCGGCTCCCTGGCGGTGGGCCTGGGCCTGTTTTCTTACCGGCTGGCCGCGCCGGCGGCGGCTGCCTGTGCCTTCTTCCTCAAGGCGCAGGTCGCCTGGAGCTCGTGGATAGCCGGCTGGCCCTTTGCCCAGGTGCGCCTGTCCCTGCCCGGAGGCTGGGGAGCGGTCGCGCTCTATGTCCTCCTTATCCTCCTGGCGCTTGGTGTTTCGCACCTGTCCAAGAGGCAGGCCAGCCAGGGCGAGGCCAGATAAAATTTCTTGCAGGCGGTGGGGGGTTTTGTTACAATTAAACCCCGTAATCCGAACGATATGCCGATGTAGCTCAGTTGGTAGAGCAGCGCTTTCGTAAAGCGCGGGTCGAGGGTTCGAGTCCCCCCATCGGCTTTATTCTTTTGGGACCTTCTATGGCTCGATTCCGCCAGATCGTCCGAAACCGCGACTTCTCCCTCCTGTGGGTCTCTCAGATCATCTCCCAGTTCGGCGACCGTCTGAACCAGATGGCGCTCCTCGCCCTGATCTACCGTTTCGCCCCGGGCTCTACCACCCAGATCGCCAAGCTCATGGCCTTCACCATCATCCCGGTCTTCGTGATCGGGCCCATGGCCGGCGTGTACGTGGACCGCTGGGACCGGCGGCGCACCATGGTGGTCTCCGACTTGCTGCGGGGCCTGCTGGTCTTGTCCATCGCGTTTTACTTCATTAAATGGGACGTGGTCTGGCCGGTGTACGTCGTCGTCTTCCTGGTCTTCTGCGTCAGCCGTTTTTACGTGCCGGCGAAGATGGCGATCATCCCGGATATCGTCAAGACCGATGACCTGCTCTTGGCCAATTCTCTCGTGAGCACGACGGGGATGGTCGCCGCGATGATGGGCTTCGGCGTCGGCGGCATCCTCGTGAGCTGCGTGGGGGCGAGAGGCGGCTTCCTCATCGACGCGTCCACGTTTCTCATCGCGGGGCTGATGATCTTTTTTGTCAGCGCCAAGGTCAGGCAGGCGCCCAAGAGAGAAGAGATCCTGGAGGTCGGTAAGGAGATCATGGCCGCCGTGCGCAAGTCGGTCTTGCAGGAGATCAGGGAGGCCGTGCTCTTCCTGCGGAACCAGCCGCAGCTGCGCTCCTGCTTCGGCGTCCTGTTCTTCCTTTGGGCTGCCCTGGGTGCGGTTTACGTGGTGGCCATCGTCTTTATCCAGCAGGCCTTTGGCTCGGCGACCCGCGAGATCGGACTCCTGGTGGTGGGGCTGGGGCTGGGGCTGTTCCTGGGGGCGCTGGCGTATGGCCGCCTGGGGCACCAGAAGCAGGGCTTCAAGATAATCTTTGCTTGTGTTTCCGCAGGTGGGGTTGTATTATTTTGTTTCGTGTCTGCGGTGGCGAAATATCCTAACTTACTGTTGGCTATTGCGTTAGCATTCATCTTAGGGTTGGTCATCTCCCCGATCATGGTCATCTCTCAGACCCTCGTCCACCAGCTGACCGACAGCTCCATGCGGGGCCGGCTCTTTAGCTCCCTTGAGATCATCGTCCATTTTGCGTTTCTTTTGAGCATGCTTATCGCCGCGCCGCTGGCCGATCACATCGGCCCGGTGACGATCCTCATGTTGGTCAGCTTTCTCTTGATGGCCATGGGGCTGATCGGGTTCTTCTTAAGATATGGTAAAAATCGAGGAACATAAACACGAGACACGGGACAAGGCGATCGAGACCGCGCCGGTGCCGGCGTCGGTCGTCATCCCCTTGCTGCAGCATCTGGGTAAACCCCTGGACGTCGTCAAGGTGAAGGTAGGCGATACCGTCAGGCGCGGTGAGTGCCTGGCGACGTCCGACAAGGGCGTCTTTGCGCCGGTGCATGCCTCCATCTCCGGGAGGGTCTCGGCCATCGCGATGCAGGCGCACCCCTTGTCCGGCACCTGCCGTGCCGTGGTCATCGAGGGCGACGGCAAGGATGCACCGTGCGGCGGGATAGAGCCGCGTCCCCCCGAGGCGGTGGACGCCCTGAGCGTCGATGAGCTTCGCCGCATCGTCTTTGAGGCGGGCATCGTGGGACTGGGCGGCGCCTCCTTCCCGACCCACATCAAGCTCAATCCTCCCGGCCCCATCGACACCTTTATCCTGAACGGCGCCGAGTGCGAGCCGTACCTGACGACCGATTACCGGTTGATGGTCGAGAAGACCGACGCGATCGTCAAGGGGATGAAGCTCTTATCGAAGGTTCTCAACCCTAGACAGTGCATTATCGCTATCGAAGACAACAAGCCCGAGGCGATCAGGCTCTTTCGCGAGCGCGCCGCGGCCTTCGCCTGGAAGGTCGTGGTCCTGAAGACCGCCTATCCCCAAGGGGGAGAGAAGCAGGTCATCAAGTCGTGTCTCAGGCGTGAGGTCCCGTCGGGAAAGCTGCCTTTTGACATCGGCGTGGTGGTGCATAACGTCGGCACGGTGTTCGCGATCACCGAGGCCGTCTATTCCGGCAAGCCCCTTTACGAGCGCGTGGTGACGGTCGCGGGGCCGTGCCTGGCCAACCCCAAGAACCTTCTCGTGCGGGTAGGCACGCGCGTGCGCGACCTTGCCCAGCTCTGCGGCCCGCTGGTGAAGGAACCCAAGAAGATCGTGATGGGCGGCCCGATGATGGGCGTGGCCCAGTTCACCATGGACGGGCCGGTCATCAAGGCGACGAGCGGCGTGCTCTTTTTTGACGAGGCGCGGGCGCGGGAAGCGGAAGAAGAGATCTGCATCCGGTGCGGGGCGTGCGTGGAGCATTGTCCGGTAGGATTGAATCCGAGCATGATCGCGCAGGCCATCGCCAAGGACAAGCTGGACCTGGCCCGGGAGTACGGCATCATGGATTGCATCGAGTGCGGCCTGTGCGCGTGGGCGTGTCCGGGCCGGCGCAATATCGTGCAGGCGATCAAGACCGCGAAAGCGAGGATCACAAGTGGCAAGAAGTAATTACCTGCGCTATGCGTTCACGCTGGCGGTGATCTGTCTGGGGGCGGCGGGGTTGTTGAGCGCGGTCCACCGCGTGACCCAGCCGAGGATCATCGCCCAGCGCCTCGCCGAGGAGCAGGAGGGCCTGCAAGACGTCTTTCCCGGCGCTGCGGCGTTTGAGCCGGTCCGGGAGGGCGGGGAGGTCTTGTATTACAACGCCCTCGACGGGAACAGGAGGGTGTTGGGGCATGCCTTCAAGGCCGTGCGCCACGGCTATTCGAGCGACATCGTGACGATGGCGGGGATGAGGCCCGATGGCACGATCGTGCGCATCAAGGTCCTCTCTCAGAACGAGACCCCGGGGTTGGGCACGCGCATCGCCGAGGGGATCCAGAAAGAGACGCTCTGGGACGTGCTGTTGCGCAAGGTGAAGGTCCTCTCCAGGCCGCGGCCCTGGTTCCAAGAGCGCTTTGACGGCCGGGACGCCGCCCGGCTCGATGAGACCGTCGACGCGATAACCGGCGCCACGATCTCTTCGGACGCCGTGATCGCATCGGTCCAGGAGAAGGCGCAGGAAGTGCTCCGACAGGTGAGAGATGGCCGATAAGTATCTTGTTTCAGCCGCACCGCACTTTCACAAGAAAGACGAGTCCGTCGCCCGGATCATGTGGACGGTGAACGTCGCGCTGGTTCCGGTTGCCGTGATGAGCGTCGCTGTCTTCAGGTGGTGCGCGCTGGGGGTGATGCTGGCCGCGGTCCTCTCCGCTGTCATCACCGAGGCCGTGATCCAGCGCGGCCGGGGACAGCGCGTCACGGTCTCCGACGGCAGCGCCTTCATGACAGGGTTGCTTTTGGCCTTCAATCTTCCGGCGCACGTCCCGTTGTGGCTGCCCGTCGTCGGCAGCGTCTTTGCGGTCGCCATCGGCAAGCAGGCCTTCGGCGGCCTGGGCCGCAACATCTTCAACCCGGCCTTGGCCGGCCGGGCCTTTCTGATGGCCGCCTGGCCGCAGCACATGACGACGTTCACGAGGCCCTTTGCGGTCGATGCCGTGACCCAGGCGACGCCGCTCGTCCTCCTCAAGGAAGGCAAGGCCTTCGGGCTCCCCGATATGGGGCTGGATTATTTTGATCTCCTGTTGGGTTTTCGCGGGGGGGCGCTCGGCGAGGTGTGCGCCCTGGCGTTGGTCCTGGGCGGGGTGTATCTGTTATTGCGGCGCATCATCACTTGGCACATCCCCGTCACCTTTATTCTCACGGCCGGCGCCTTTGGGTGGGTCTTCGGTTCGCCCGGCGGATTTTTTAAAGGAGATTTTCTCTTTCAGATATTGAGCGGCGGACTGCTGTTGGGCGCCATCTACATGGCGACCGATTACGTCACCTCGCCGATCACGAAAAAGGGCCAGTTCATCTTCGGGGTCTGTTGCGGCCTTCTGACGGGCGTCATCCGGCGCTGGGGCGGGTATCCGGAAGGCGTGTGTTATGCCATCCTTTTCATGAACGCGGCGGTGCCGATGATCGACCGTTTTACGCAGCCGCGCAGGTACGGGGAGAAAAAGTGAAGCGCAGGGTAAAAAAGTGAAGCGCAGGG
>CAZUQR010000019.1:0-21817 GCA_964622605.1 uncultured Planctomycetia bacterium | reverse complement strand
AAAAAGTGAAGCGCAGGGAGAAAAAGTGAAGCGCCTGGTACGCGAGTTCACCAAAGGGATCATCGCGGAGAACCCGATCTTCTTCATGGTCCTGGGCCTGTGTCCGGCCCTCGCCGTGTCGACGAGCGTTACGAACGCCCTCGGCATGGGGCTGGCCGCGACGTTCGTCCTGGTGTGCTCGAACACGATCATTGCGCTCGTGCGGCGCTGGATCCCCGACAAGATCCGCATCCCGTGTTTCATCGTGATCATCGCGACGTTCGTCACGATCGTCGAGATGGTCTTGAAGGCCTTCGCGCCGGCGCTGGACCGCTCGCTCGGGATCTTCGTTCCGCTGATCGTCGTCAACTGCATCATCCTGGGCCGGGCCGAGGCCTTTGCCTCGAAGAACTCCGTCCCGGCGTCGATCGCCGATGGCCTGGGGATGGGCCTCGGTTTCCTGGTGGCGCTGGTCACGATCGCGTTTTTCAGGGAGACGCTGGGCAGCGGCAAGCTGATGGGCCTGAGCCTCTCGCATAGTTTCGAGCCGGCGTCGGTCATGGCGTTGGCGCCCGGCGCGCTGCTCGTAATGGGTCTTTTGATAGGAGGGTTACGGTGGGTCAGGTCGTTGCGATCATCCTAGGCAACATCCTCGTCAATAACTTCATCCTCTTTAAGTTTCTGGGGCTGTGTCCCTTTCTGGGGGTCTCGAGGCAGACCCGGCCTGCCTTCAGCATGGGCCTGGCCGTTATCTTCGTGATGGTCTCATCGGCCCTCATCACGTGGCTCGCGTATCGTTTTCTCCTGTTGCCTTTCCATATCGAGTACATGCGCACGGTGACCTTCATCCTCGTCATCGCCACGTCCGTGCAGTTCATCGAGATGGTCATCCTGAAGCTGTCGCCGCCGCTCTATCGTGCCCTGGGGATCTATCTGCCCTTGATCACGACCAACTGCGCGATCCTGGGCGTGACGGTATTGAACGTGCAGGACTTTTTCACCCCCGGCAAGGGGCCGGTCGTCGGGAGCCTGCCGCTGTCGCTCTTGCAGGCCTTTTGCGCCGGCGTGGGCTTTTTGTTCGTGCTCCTCTTGATGTCCGGCATCCGCGAGCGCCTGGAGCTCGCCGAGGTGCCCGAGTCCATGGAGGGCCTGCCCGTCGCGTTCATCACGGCGTCGCTGATGGGCCTGGCCTTCATGGGTTTTTTAGGCCTGAAGATATAATGAGACAAAAGGTCAGAATGAGACAAAAGGCCAGACCTTTAGTCTCACCTTTAGTCTCGCTTTGGGGAAGCTATGTCAAATATACTTATTCCGATGGCGGCGCTGGGGGGGCTGGGGGTGCTGTTCGGGTTTAGCCTCGCGTATGCGGCGCGCAAGTTCCACGTGCCCATGGACCCCAGGCTCGAGCACATCATCAAGAGCCTCCCGGGGGCGAATTGCGGGGCGTGCGGCAAGGCGGGCTGCGCCGGGTTTGCGCAGGCGCTCCTGAGCGGGGAATTGAACGTGGCCTCGTGCTCCGTGATGGCCCGGGAGAACAAGCAGGGCCTGGCCGAATACCTGGGCCTGAGCCTGGAGCAGCAGGAAAAGAAGGTCGCGTGCCTCCATTGCAACGGCGGCAACAAGGCCAAGGACAAGTATCTCTATGACGGGATGAAGGATTGCCTCGCGGCAAGCCTGCTCCTGGGCGGGCAAAAAGAGTGCGCCTTCGGGTGCCTGACGTACGGCACGTGCGTGCGGGCGTGCCCGTTCGGCGCGATCGAGATGACCGGCGACGGGTATCCGCGCGTCATCGAGGAGAAGTGCACGGCCTGCGGGGTGTGCGTCAACGTCTGCCCCAAGCACCTCTATACCCTCATCCCGAGCGAAAAGACCCTGGCGCGGATCTACGTCGCCTGCTCATCCCGGGACGTGGGCAAGACCGTCATGCATGCCTGCGGGGTCGGGTGCATCGCCTGCCGCAAGTGCGAGAAGGCCTGCCCGCACGACGCGATCAAGGTCGTGGACATGCTGGCGCGTATCGATTATTCGAAGTGCACGGGGTGCCTGGAATGCGTCAAGGTATGCCCGACCAAGGTGATCAAGGTGCGGGAGGAGGGCACGTGAAAAACTTAGCCGTTTTGGCATCGGGTCGCGGGACCAACCTGCAGGCGATCATCCATAGCGTCAAAAAGGGGTTCCTCAAGGCGGACCTCGTCCTCGTGATCAGCGACCAGAAAAGGGCCTTTGCCCTGAAGAGGGCCCAGAGGGCCGGCATCCCGACCCTCTACGTCGACCCCAAGAGGTTCGCCGGCCGCGCGGCCTATGACAGATATCTCATCAGGGCACTAAAAAAGGCGCGCGTGGACTACGTCATCCTCGCGGGTTTCATGCGGATCCTCGGCCCTTGTTTCATACGCGCGTATAAGGACAAGATCCTCAACATCCACCCCGCGCTCCTGCCCGCCTTCAAGGGGGTGGATGCCATCCAGCGGGCCTACCGTTACGGCGTCAAGGTGACCGGCGTGACCGTGCACCTTGTCGACGACAAGATGGACCACGGCCCCATCATTCTCCAGGAGCCCGTGCCGGTCTCACAGACCGGATCCGTCGCCGAGCTCGAGGCCCGGATCCACCGGGTCGAGCACCGGCTCTACCCCCAGGCGATCGCGCGCCTGTTATCCGGGACCCTGAAGGCCAAGGGCCGGCGCGTCCTGTCCCGTTAGGTCGGTTATAAATCGAGAAATTCCGGAAGGTCTATTTTGATTTTTTTGAGGTCGTCAGGGGAGAGCCGGACCTTGTCTGCGGCGAAGCTGTCGTTGAGTTCGAGGGCCTGGAACTTGTCGTAATAGTCGTATGTCTTCATGACCTGCGCCGCGATCATCTTCATCCACTCGATCGGCGGCCGCCCCTCGCCCTCCGGCCCCGGGTCATAGCGTTTCTTCACGAATTCGACGTTGACCTTGAGGATGCCGAACTTTTGCGACCAGGTCGTCGAGCGGATCTCGTAGTGGTCCGCGAGGTCCTCGTCCCGGGCGAAGCGGCTCTTGATGCGGTGGATGATCTGCAGGCAGATGAATTCATCGAAGGTCACGTCGTAGAAGCGCCGCGAGGCGCCCGTCGTGTCGTTGTGTCCTTCCGGGTTGATGCCCACGTCGCGGATGCTGCGCATGAAATACTCCCCCCGCGAGAACCGCTCGAGCATCGCCTCCTTCAGGTCCGGCAGGTATTCCATCGCGATGAATTCCAGGCCCATGTATTTGGTGTCGGCGGCGACAAAGACGAGAAAGTCCAGGTGCGCATCGGTGCTCAGGGCCATCCGGTGCACGACCGAGATCATCTTGCTGAAGCGTTCGAGGGTTGGTATCTGCCACGTCATGTTTTCTTCGTCGATGAGGTCCTGCGTCGGCATGTAGATCCAGAGGGTCTTGCCGACGATCGTGGCGGTGACATCGATGCCATGCTCTTCGCGGACCACTTCCGGGATCTGCCGGGTGAGGGTGGCGGCGGGATAGGTGGCGTCGCAGCCGCCCAGGGCCGCGACGGCCATCAGGACGAAAGAGAAAATGAGAAGAGGGCCGTAGGGGCCGTTACGGCGTCGCAGGAGGCGGGGGGAGGTTGGCCTTGGATTTGTTGAATTCCTTGAAGATCTCATCGATCTCGTCGTATTCGAGTTCTTCGCGCTTGAGAAGCTCGTTGGCAAAGCGGTCCAGGAGCGTCATCTCCTGGCGCAGGAGATTTTCCACTTCGGCGAAGCACTTCTGAAAGATCTTCTGCGTCTCGGCGTTCAGTTCCTGCTTGATCTGCTCCGAGATTTGCTCCGGCGGGATGACGCTGAAGTCGCCGAAGTGCTTGTCGTCCATCCCCAGGCGCCAGATCATCGTGTGGGCCATCTTCATGGCGGTCTGGAAGTCCGCGGCCACGCCGTCCGACGTGGTGTTGAACTTGATCTTTTCCGCGGCGTAGCCGGAGAGGGCAACCTTGATGTTGCCGAGGTAGCGTTCGCGGTTGGAGGTGAAGAGCTCCTCGCGGGGCTGGTGGGCCACCATGCCCAGCGAGCCGCGCCGGGCGATGATGGAGGCCTTGAAGACGTCGTCCGTCGGGTGCAGGAGGTACAGGACGATGAGGTGACCGGCCTCATGGTAGGCGACGAGACGCTTTTCTTCCTTCGTCATGTGCTTGCGGTGCTTGATGCCCAGCTCGATGCGTTCCATCGCCTCCGATAGGTCCTTGTGCTCGATGATCTCGCGTTTGTTGCGCAGGCAGATGATGGAGGCCTCTTTGACGATATTCTCGATCTCCGCCGGCGTCTTATAGACGGCCTGGCGGGCCAGCTTGCCGATGTCGATCTTGGGGTCGTACTTGATCTTGTCGAGGTAAAACTTGAAGATCTCCTCGCGTCCCTGCAGGTTGGGTCGTTCCACGTAGATCTTCCTGTCGAAGCGCCCCGGCCGCAGGAGGGCGGGATCGAGCACCTCTTCCGGGGAGTTGGTGGCGCTGATGACGACGACGTTCTCTTTTTCGTTCTGGAGGCCGTCCATCTCCACGAGGAGCTGGTTTAAGGTCGTGTTCGTCTCCTGGCCGCTCATGAAGCTGAAGGTGCGCGTGCGGCCGATGGCGTCCACCTCGTCGATGAAGACGATGGCCCCGCCGTGCGCATAGGCCAGGCGCCGTGCCTGCTTGAAGAGTTTGCGCACGCGCCGGGCGCCGACGCCCACGAAGATCTCCGTGAATTCGCTGGCCGACAGGGATAAGAACGGCAGCCCCGCCTCGGTGGCGATGGCCTTGGCCAGGTATGTCTTGCCGCACCCCGGCGGCCCGACCATGAGAAGCCCCTTGATGATCTTGCCGCCGACGCGGTCCACCGCCGTATGGTCTTTGAGGAGATGGACGACTTCCAGGGCCTCTTCCTTGGCCTCTTCGATGCCCAGGACCTCGGAAAACTTGACGTTGACGTTGGAGCTCTTGACGGACTTCTTGTCGATGGAGCCGAAGCGGCCGAAGAGCAGGGAGACGTAGATGATGGCCGAGATCGCCGAGGCCAGGATCCACATCATGATCTGGATCGGCAGCTGGGCCAGCTGCATCTTGCGGTAGAAGGACTCTAAGCCCATGAAGCCGATGATGGATAGGACGGTGAGGATCGTCACGGCGCAGACGACCGTCACGGCGATCCAGTGGTCCTTGAGGAAGGCGAGGATCTTTTTGTCGAGTCTGTTGAACCTGTTGGGATTGAACATCGGGTTGAACACAGTAGATAGAAGATAGCATAAATGGGGGAGGGTGTCAACGCCGCCGCGGCCGGGGGTAAGCCGCCGCGCCCTGGGGTAAGCCGCCGCGGCCGGGGGTAAGCCGCCGCTGCCGGGGCGCGCACCCGGACGCACACCGTCGCGCGGGCCGCGTGAGGGTACACCGCCGCGGCCGGGGGTCACCGCCGCGGCCGGGGGTCGCGCCAGGACGCACACCGTCGCGCCTAGGGGCACCCCGACGCGCCCGGACGCACGGCCGCCGCGGCCGGGGGATGGTGCCGTTACGTCCGGGGGCCACGCGCGGGGGCACGCCGCCACGCTCCCCTGGGGGGCGCCTTGGCCGCCGGGCCGCAGGAGCCCGCCCCAGCCCCTTACCCCTTGACGCCCCTGGGGGTTTGTGATAATCTTTGGGCCTGCCTAAAAGAACTCATCTTATTATCCGAATGGAGGCATTATGGCGGTTATCAAGGAATTACGGGCGCGCGAGGTGTTGGATTCGAGGGGGAATCCGACGGTGGAGGCGGATGTCGTGTTGGACAACGGTATCGTCGGCAGGGCGATCGTCCCGTCGGGCGCATCCACCGGAGAGCACGAGGCGTTGGAGCTGCGCGATGGCGATAAGGCGCGCTACCTGGGCAAGGGCGTGACCAAGGCGGTCGCCAATATCACCGGCCCTATCGCCCAGAAGGTCGTGGGCAAAGAGCCGGTCTTCATGGAGCTCGACAAGGTGATGTTCGAGCTCGACGGCACCCCGAACAAGGCGAAGCTGGGCGCCAACGCGATCCTCGCGGTCTCCATGGCTGCGGCCAGGGCCCAGGCACAAGTCGAGCACAAGCCCTTATACAAGTACCTGGGCGGCAAGGCCGCAACGATCCTGCCTATCCCCATGATGAATATCCTCAACGGCGGGCTCCATGCCGATAACAACCTGGATTTTCAAGAGTTTATGATCATGCCGATCGGGCTGCCTTCTTTCAAGGAGGCGCTCCGGGCGGCGGTCGAGACCTTCCATCACCTCAAGTCCATCCTCAAGTCGAAGAAGCTCTCCACGTCCGTCGGGGATGAAGGCGGCTTTGCGCCGAACCTCCAGTCGAACGCCGAGGCGCTGAGGCTCATCCTGGACGCCATCGCCGCGGCAGGCTACGAGCCCGGCAAAGACATCGCCCTGGCCCTGGACGTGGCCTCCAGCTCGTTCTATAAAGACGGCGCGTACCTGATGGAAGGCAAGGCCGCGAGCGCCGAGGAGATGGTCGCCGTCTATGCCAAGATGATGGAGGAGTGTCCGATCGTCTCCATCGAGGACGGCCTGGCCGAGGACGACTGGGAGGGCTGGAAGAAGCTCACCGAGATGTTGGGGGAGCGGGTCCAACTCGTCGGCGACGACATCTTCGTCACCAACGTCACGCGCCTCCAGCGCGGGATCGACGAGAAGGTCGCCAACTCCATCCTTATCAAGGTAAACCAGATTGGCTCGATGAGCGAGACCTTGGATGCTATCGAGCTGGCCGGCGACAACGGCTATTCGGCGGTTATCTCCCACCGCAGCGGCGAGACGGAAGACACGACCATCGCGCACCTGGCCGTGGCCACGGGCGTGGGCCAGATCAAGACGGGCTCGCTCTCCCGAACGGACCGCGTCGCCAAGTACAACGAGCTCCTGCGTATCGAAGAGGAGCTGGCTGCGGCGGCGGTGTATGCCGGCACGCTCTGGCCGAAGGTCTTCGGCAGGACGTAAGAACGGCGGCCGGCCCCGGCGCCCGCCTGGCGGCCCGCCTGGCGTGAAACATGTTGAAAAGCCTGCGGCTTTATATTATCATAGGAATACTTCTCTTGATCTTCCTGCCCGGTTTTTCCAAGGTCCAGGAGCTCAAGGGGCGTCTCCGGGAAGCGCAGGCGAAGCTCGAAGAGACGCAGCGGCAGAACGCCGCGCTCGAAGAGCGCATCGCCCAACTGAGGAACGACGGCGATTCCCTGGAGATGGTGGCGCGCGAGCGCCTGGGCGTTGTCAAGAAGGGCGAGACCATCATCAAGATCATCCGCGCGGATGGCAACGAGACGGCCGAGGCGCCGGCACTGGAGTAGTTTTTCTGTTCTTTAAGATATCGCGGGGTGGAGCAGCCTGGTAGCTCGCAAGGCTCATAACCTTGAGGTCGTCAGTTCAAATCTGACCCCCGCAACCATATTCAAAAGGCCGCCTGAAAAGGCGGCCTTTTGAATGTGTCCCCCCTGCGTTTCATTTCGCCGTTTCCACAGGCGAAATGGCAGGGGGGACAACCACCTTAATGTAGGTTTTAAAGGCTTGCTTTGACCGTTATTTGAGGAAAAGAAGGGAATCCTAAGGCAACACAAAACTGTTTGACAATAAAACAGTTAGGGAATATAATTCACCTGGCAATTCGGGACGGGAAACAGTGGTGCTGTTCGAAGGGGTAAATCCGCCACTTTAATACAATAGAAACCTTCGCTATTGGTCGGTAACGCCCTAGCGAAGGTTTTTGTTTATTTACTTAACAAAAAAGAGAATAAGAAAATGGCTTATGCGTTAATTCACTGAACGCATGATTTATACAGCGAAGCGACGTAAATCATATGCGCGAAGTGAATCCCGGACCGAACGAGCAAGAGCGGGTTCTGGTCCGGGATAGAGCTAAACCACCGACTTCAATCGGTGGGGAGGCGTGAGGGCGAAGGCCTCCCACCCCGTAAAGTCCACCAACGAAGCTGGTGGTGCTTTTGAGGTTTTAAGGAGTCAAGAACCCACCGACGAAGTCGGTGGAGGTTCACTCGAAGAACTTGAATCTACGGTGTCCCCATTGTCCGGAAGAAAAAAAGGACCTCGACCTTAGAAACTAATTGCACGGAGGAAAACATTCGATGAAAAATGCCATTTTGACATTTATCTGCGCGTTATGGTGGGTGTTGTCGATGCCTTTTTATGGTTTTTCGGAATCGCCGGTGTCCGAATTTAAACACGTTCTTTCCTGCGGAGAGCCGGGGGAGTGGGACCACCAAGGGGTCTATGGGCCGGTTGTTTTCAAGGACAACGGCACATGGTACATGATCCATACAGGTTCTGATACAGGTATTGATCGGGGCGAGATGTCTTTTGGATTGGCGACTTCGTCTGACGGAATTAACTGGACTAAATATGAAAACAACCCTGTTTTTAAGAAAAAAGGGGGCTGGGATGATGCGATCTGTTCAACAACCGCGATCGTAAAAGTTGACGATGAGTGGTTCCTTTATTATACAGGGAGCGGAAAAACAGAAGAAAAGACATCGTCTATCTATACGCACATCGGCTTGATAAAATCAAAAGATTTAATTCATTGGGAGGAGGCCTCCCCAAATCCTGTTTACCTCAATAAAGAAGATCCTGATGGCTGGGATGGTTTTGCGGAAGGTTTTCCTTCTGTTTTCAAAGACGGGGATCGTTTCGTCATGTATTTCATGGGTGCGGATAGCAGAATGCAGACTCTTGGCCATGGTTTGGCATATTCGAAAGATGGAGAACATTGGGTTGAATATGAGAATAACCCCCTATTGGTCAAAGGGGATAGCATAGATGCCCTAAGCGCCCCGGCGAACTGTTCCGTTACCAAATACAAAGATTACTATCTGGACGCCTACGAAGCCCAGAGCGCCACGCCGGAGATCCCGAACCGCGTGCCTTTTATCCACGTCTGTCTGGCTTATTCAAAAGACGGAATTCACTTTAAGAAATTCAAGGAGGTTTTTTTGGGCGGCGAGCACATAGGAATAAAACATGCTCAAGTCTGGTCGCCTGGCTTTTTCAATGATTCGGGCAATTTGTACTTATTTTTCGGATACAGCGATACAGAGTCCACCCGGAACGGCATCGGAGTCGTAAAGATCAATAATTTAGAAAATTACTTGGATGATAAAGACCCTGAGGCCGTTTCCGGTTAACCATTTTCCAATATGGAAATGGAGTTGTGTCCTTTTGAAATGTTAAACGAAGCAGCCAAATGACCAATCAAACCCCCGTAACGGTTTTTGAATTCAATGGAACGACCATCCGTATCTGACGTTCAATCTCGACAAAATCCGGGCGTCTCCTAACGCACTGTTTTTGCTTCGAGGTGAAGAATTTCGACAAAGCTGCCGAGTCCCTCATTGCCGGCCAGCTGAAGGCCCATAAGGTGGAGCCGAAGAATGTGATTTTGTCTTTGCCGCGATATGCTACATTATCGCGTTTCTTGCGCCTGCCTTCTTCCCAGGATGATGAGATTAAGAATATGGTTTCCATCCAAATCTCCCGCGAAAAAACCTTTGGCAAAGATAAAGAGATCGTCTACGATTACCAAAGGGGAGGAATCGACGAACAAGGACATTCACTTGTTTCTGTTTTTTTAGTAATCTCAATGTTTGATCCCGCCGCAGGTTCTTAAAATCCAGCCGAATAAGTCTCGCTAAAAGGCCCCATTATCTCTGAATCGACGTTTAGTTTCTCAGGTTTAGTGTCGCACTGATTCGGCGACATATCGATAATTTTGATTGGATAATAGGCGAGAAATTGGAATATAGCCCCTAAGAGAGCTGATGGTAGGCGGTCTTCTTGGTGGCCTTCTGCTACTATACTGAGGCATGACTTGGCAGATTCCAGCCGGCGGATTTGTTCTGTCGGGGGTGGTTAATCTGTTACTCGCTCAATACGACCGAAGGCGTTTTCGCACAAAATCTCCGGTGTCTGTCTTTATAGATCTTCAGCGCAAGGCCTAGCGATATAGTTGTCCACTTATTGAGAGTGGACATATCTCTACTTACTATAAGGTAATAAGTTAGAGAGATTAAGGCCCAAAAGGAATGGACATTTTGGACAAAAAATCTATCTCTGAAGCACCAAATTTCGGCGTTTTCGGCCTATTTGCTATATAACTAGGCGATCCAAATTAAGAAATTCAGTCCTATAGTGAACTGACCCCCGTGACAACATAATTGTGTCCCGAAGGGACATCCCGTGAGTGCCGCCGGAGGGTGAAACCCGCAGGTGGCCAACCACTTCATTCTCTCGAAATCCACACCGAGAGATGAAAACAGCCCTGATCGGCGCCGCCAGTCAGGGCTGTTTTTATCTCTTCATAGGACAAAGAGTTAGGACTTTATTGGTTTCACATTTTGGGCACGAAGAACGCTGCACGGAAATATCAATAAAGAATGTTTGACAATAGGCAAAAGAAGGGTATAATTGTTAATGGAAACCATTTCCATTTATATCGGCGGACAGTGGGTTGTCAATGCCAAACGGTTATTGTCATGGACAGGGATGGTGGCACGGGAAATTCAGAGGATACGGATATCGGCTGACTGTCGGAAGGGAAGCCATCCTTGATATCTTATCCAAGTGCAAAGGGCATTTGAGCGCCGAGGACATTTACATGAAAGTTTATTCCCGGTATCCTCGCATTGGCTTGACGACTGTTTACAGGACGCTCGACGTCTTGTCGGATATCGGCCTGGTTTATAAATTTGATTTTGGGGACGGCCGGGCGCGCTACGAACTGACTAAAGGGCCCAAAGGAATCAACCATCATCACCATTTGGTCTGCACAAGCTGCAACAGGGTAGTTGATTATACGGATTTTGTCGATGAAGAAGTGGAGTTGTTGAAAGAAACCGAGAAGGGGCTGAGCAAAAAATATGATTTTAGGATCACCAACCACTTGATTCAGTTTTATGGTTTATGCGGGAGCTGCGCCGGAAAGTAGTATATATTTTTTTTCTCAATAAATGGAAATGGCTTTCATTAGTAATGGGGGAGGTGGGGGATATGCCGGGATTTGATGGGACAGGCCCTATGGGGAAGGGCTCGTTTACCGGAAGAGGAATGGGGTATTGCATTGTTAGCTTAGATCCTCTGGAAACAGAAGACAAAATCGATAAAGGAAGGGAGGTGTTTGATATGCCAAGAGGAGATGGAACCGGGCCGATGGGATTTGGCCCTATGACAGGAAGAGCTGCGGGTTTCTGCGCCGGCTATTCTGTGCCTGGTTATATGAATTCGGTCCCCGGCAGAGGTTATTTCGGTAGGGGGAGAGGATTCTTTGGCCGGGGCGGAGGCAGAGGTTGGAGAAATTGGTATTACGCTACCGGCCTTACCGGCTGGCAAGGGGCCTCAACGGGGATGCCTGCTTTCGGCGGGGCGTATCCTTATGCGCCCGAAATGGCCCCCGAGCAGGAAGTGGATATCTTAAGAAACGAAGCTGATTTTTTAAAAAAGCAGCTTGAAGATATCCGGGGCCGCATTGAGACGTTGGAAAAAGCCCAAGCAGAAAAGGGTGAGTAGCCGCTCTGGGATGAGGGGGTAGAGATTAAAATCTACACCCTCATCCCAGTTTATTAAAGAGGAGTGATTATGCGTGTAGCTATATCTACAGACGGAGATTTTGTGTCTGCCCATTTTGGCAGATGTCCTTCTTTTACCCTTGTTGATATTGAGAACGGCAAGGTAACCAAGAGGACGGAAGTGGTGAACCCAGGGCACCAGCCAGGCGCTATCCCGCAGTTTTTGCATCGGAAAGGCGTCAATTATATCATTGCCGGAGGCATGGGAATGCGGGCAACGTCATTTTTTGAGGAATATAGTATCAAGGCGATTGTGGGGGTAAGCGGAAAGATTGATGATGTGGTAGAGCAGCTTAAAAAAAATACCTTAGAGGGCGGCGAGAGCCTTTGCAGGCCTGGAGCGGGCAAAGGCTATGGTTTGGAAAAAGAAGAATGTGATCATCCGCATAAAGAGGATTGAGATCATTGAGGAGGTTTTAGGTTATGAAAATATGCGTTACTTCAGAAGGCGGCACATTAGATTCTAAGGTGGATCCGCGATTCGGCAGGTGTCAGTATTTTATTATTGCTGACACCGAAACTTTAGATTTCGAGGCTATTGGAAACTCGAATATCGAATCTATGGGGGGCGCAGGGATTCAATCAGCGCAGTTGGTCGCTTCCAAGCGCATCAAGGCCTTGGTTACGGGAAACGTAGGCCCTAATGCCTTTCAGACATTACAGGCGGCAGGGGTAGAAATTTTTACCGGCGCATCAGGCACGGTAAAGGAGACAATTGAGAGATATAAAAAAGGAGAATTTAAGTCAGTTTCCGGCTCAAACGTCGGCTCACACTTCGGCATGCCGGGCAAGAAGAAATAAGAGAGGGTAGCGATGGCGGCGAAAGTAGATAAGAAAAAATGTAATGGTTGCGGACATGTAAAGATATCTGTCCTGTAAACGCGATAAAAATAAAAAAAGAAAAGGCTGTGATCAGTGATGATTGCGTGGAGTGCGGCGCTTGCGTAAATCAGTGCCCGAATGAGGCAATTTCAATTTAGGAGCTTTAATGAGCGTGCGCAAGCATTTTTTTAGTTCAGAATCAGTGGGAGAAGGGCATCCGGATAAACTATGCGATCAAATATCAGACGGGGTGCTCGACGAGGTTCTCAGGCTAGACCCCGATAATCAAAAAAGCCGCGTCGCCTGCGAGACCTATGTAACGATGGGACTTTTGATCGTCGGAGGAGAGATTACGACCTCTGCCCATATCAACATCCAAAAACTTGCCCGGGAAATCATCAAGGATATAGGCTATACTCATCCCCAGTATGGTTTTGATTACGAGACCTGCGCGATTGTGAATTCCATTAACAGCCAGTCTCCCGATATTGCGCAAGGCGTGAATACAGGCGGAGCGGGGGATCAGGGAATCATGTTCGGCTATGCCTGCAATGAAACCAAGGAATATATGCCGTTGCCGATTACGCTTGCACATAAGTTAGTTAAGCGGACGGCCGAAGTGCGTAGGGCCGGTATCCTACGATATTTAGGACCGGATTGCAAATCTCAAGTTACCGTTGAATATCAGGAGGGTCGGCCCAAGCGCATCGATTCCGTTGTGCTTGCCTGCCAGCATACGGATAGGATTTTGGATAAAACAGGTACGCATATCACTCCCAAAGCGCGACGAGAACTTATCGATATCATAGCAAAGCCGATCTTAAAGCGATTTGTAGACAAAAAGACAAAATATTACGTTAATCAAACGGGCAAGTTTTTGATCGGCGGCCCGCAGTCCGATACCGGGATGACCGGCAGAAAAATAATCGTAGATACTTACGGCGGTACTGTTTCTCACGGCGGCGGGGCATTTTCCGGCAAGGATCCGACAAAGGTCGACCGTTCCGCGGCGTATATGGGTCGTTACATCGCCAAGAATATGGTTGACGCGGGGCTCGCCGATAAATTCCTGGTTCAATTGGCTTATGTTATAGGCCACGCTGAACCGCTCTCTGTTTATGTAGATACGTATGGCACGGGTAAGATACCCGATGAAAAATTGGTCAAACTTATCCGTGAAAATTTCAAACTTACTCCGAGAGGGATAATCGATTCTCTTAAATTATTGCGTCCCGTTTATAGAAAAACCGCTTGTTATGGGCACTTCGGACGCGATGAATCCGGATTTAGCTGGGAATTGACCGATAAGGCGGCGGCGCTCAAGAAACAGGCGGCGAGGTTATAGGAATGAGCCGCATATATAAACAGGAAGTTTATAAAAAGGAGGTGTTGGGATGCCGTTTTTTGAACCGCTGGAGAAGTTGGACCCGAAGCACGTTGATCTAGAAAGAGCAAGAAAATCGTTGAGAGAAGAACTGGAGGCGGTTGATTTTTATCAGGAACGGATCGACGCTACGGAAGACGGATCGCTAAAAAAGCTCCTTGCGCACAATATGAATGAGGAAAAAGAACATGCCGCCATGCTTATGGAATGGATCAGAAGGCATGATCCGACGCAAGACGAGATGTTCAAAGAACACGATTAGGAGGCGATGGATATGCCAAGAGGAGACGGGACAGGCCCCTTAGGTCAAGGCCCCGGAACGGGCAGGGGCATGGGAAGAGGTATGGGAATGGGCAGAGGCAGAAGAGGCGGAGCGGGCCCCGAAGGAAATTGCGTGTGTCCTTCGTGCGGAACAAAAGTATCCCATCAGGCAGGAGCGCCCTGTTCTTCCGTGGATTGTCCCAAGTGCGGGATAAGGATGGTGAGAGAGTAAAGTGCAAGTCTTGAATCGAGCAAGGAAGTGTTAGAGATCAAGAAAAATCATGATCATTTCAGTCGCCAGCGGTCGCTTAGAAGCGGATTGAGCACGTCTATGGGCAAGAAAATTGGTGGATTGAAAGATGGATCCCAAGGATAAACGGGATATCCATGTGGTGAAATATTTTTCTTCGTTCGTGAGCGTTTCTGACGGACGGGTGATCTATGTCACGGAGCCGAGGCTCGTCTTTTGCCCCTTGGCGCAACATTTATATGACTGCTTTAAGGGCCTGCCCGGAAACGACAAGGGCCGCATCAAGGAGGCCATAAAGTCCGCGGTGGAATCAAAGATAAAGGATTACGGTTTTTTCACCCATAAAAGGAAGTTTTTATGCGGCGATATCTCGATCCCGTATGGGGCCTCGGAGATGCTCATGTTCGCTTTACGAAAAAAAGCGATCGACGCGGCGGTCGTGGTTTGCGAAGGGGCGGGGACGGTCGTCACCGCCAGTCCGGAAGTCGTGCAAGGCATCGGCGGCCGCATGAACAATGTGTTGCTGACATCGCCCATCAAAGGGATTGTTGAAAAACTCAAGCAGGCCGGATGCCGGGTTATATCTGAAAACGCGCTCATTGACCAATCGCGGGGAGTGAAGGAAGCGATAGGGGCGGGGCACAAGACCATCGCCGTCACGGTAAGCGGGCATTCGGCCGATGTGTTGAAGACCGCGCGGTTATTAGAAAAAGAAGGCGGCATTAAGCTTATCATGCTTGTGGTATGCACCACGGGAATAACCGAGGATAAGATCGCCCTTGTCCGTGATCATGCTGATCTGGTGTGGAGTTGCGCTTCTTCTGACGTCCGCCGGATGATCGGGCCTTGGGCCAAATGCCAGCTCTCCAGGCAAATACCCGTTTTTGTCTTGACGAAAAAAGGCGTTGATTTTGTTTCTGCTTACGCGGACGAAAGCGAACTCATTAAAAACTTGGATGTAGGAAAACAATACCTTTTTTCGAGCGGGACGTGCGGACGATGCGTTCACATGGGTGGTTTTAAGGCGTATATCACGGAGGCGGCGCTTCCCGTTCATGCGCGGCGCCTGCCCCGCTTTGAAGATAAGCCGTTTCTTTTCCGTGAGAGAGATAAAATTTTGCGGGAAGGATATGCATATGAAAAATATGGAGAATAAAGAAGAAGCCATCGACTATCCCGATGAGGTGGTCGCTCTTTTGAATGACCTCAGGCTCTTTGGAAGGATGAACGACCCGACGAGCTCGGCGTATCTAAAGGGTCCCTGCGGTGACTCTCTTGAGTTTTATCTGGTGATAGAAAATGCGAGGATTACGGACATCAAATATTACACCGATGGGTGCGATGCCACCAGGGCCTGTGCGGCGATGGTGGCGCATCTGGCTCTTGGTAAAACGATCCGCGAATTGTTGAATATTTCAGCCGGCGATATCATCGAACGATTGAAAGGCCTGCCGGAAGACCACCTGCATTGTTCCATACTTTCCGTAAGCACTCTTTATAGGGCGGTAGCGGATTATTTATTGAGGGCATGATCATCATCGACCCAAGGTTCATGGTAAAGCGGATCCGGGCATGGGAACCAAAGAAGCGGAGTATTTAGGGCAGGGAAAGCGCCTTAAGGAAAAAATGGCCAAGGTGAAACATGCATTGATCGTCATGAGCGGGAAAGGCGGCGTGGGCAAGACAACAGTCGCGGTAAATCTTGCGTATGTTCTGTCTTTGGCTGGAAAAACTGTCGGGATCTTGGATGCCGATATCCACGGGCCCAATATTGCCAAGATGCTCGGTATAGAAAAACGTTCACTTTATGGTTTTGATTCTGGGATCCAGCCGGTTGAGGTATCAGATAGGCTTAGGGCGGTCAGTATTGCTTTGATCGGGCATGATCCGGATCGGCCCATTATCTGACGGGGCCCCATGAAGGCGGCGGTCATCAGGCAATTCTTGGCAGACGTAAATTGGGGAGGGCTCGATTATCTCATTATAGATTCGCCCCCGGGAACAGGCGATGAGCCGTTAAGCGTCTGTCAGCTCATCCCTCATGTCACCGGTGCGATTATCGTTACTACTCCTCAGGATGTAGCGGTTTTAGATGCGCGTAAAAGTGTTCAATTTGCCAAAGAGTTGAAGATCCCGGTTGTCGGAATAATCGAGAATATGAGCGGTTTTACATGCCCGCGGTGCGGACATGAAACAGACATTTTTAAACGAGGCGGCGGAGGCGGCAAGACAGCGGCGAAAGAGTTAAACATTCCGTTCCTGGGCCGAGTGCCTTTTCAGCCGGAATTCGTTGAATATGCCGACAGGGGGCACTCCCTATGCGGCTCTCGGGGAGAAATCCAAATCTGCCGAAGCCTTTATGGGCATAGTGGAGAAGATAAAAGGGTTTATCGGTGATGGGCGATGACGAGCGCGTTTAAATATATTTACGGACCGGTGCCTTCTTGGAGATTGGGCAGTTCCTTGGGCATAGATTTACTTTCGCAGGAAGAAAAAATTTGCAATTTTGATTGTGTTTATTGCCAGCTTGGCGTAACTAAGAAATATACGTCCGAGAGAAAAATTTATGTCCCGGTTGAAGAAGTCATAGAAGAATTAGGAGCGTTGCCCGACGCAAATATAGATTATATTACTTTTTCCGGCAGGGGAGAGCCCGGCCTGGCGGCCAATCTGGGTGCGGTGATAAAAGCCGTGAAGTTGATTCGCAAAGAGCCGGTCGCGGTTTTGACCAACGGCTCTTTAATGGCGTTGGAGGAAGTAAGGAATGAGTTTGCCTTGGCGGACCTTGTCGTTGCCAAGTTAGATGCCTGCTCACCGGCATCCTTGCGGGAGATTAATAGACCCGCTACGGGAACGGAATTCAACGGTATTCTGGACGGCATAAAAAACTTTAGGAAAGATTACAAGGGGAAATTGGCCTTGCAGATAATGTTCATCGACAGTAATAAAAATGACGTTGGTAAGTTCATTTATCTGTCAAATTATATCAGGCCCGATGAAATTCAGGTCAATACGCCGTTGAGGCCTGGTCCTGTTAACCCCTTGACAAAGGAGGAGATATTGAACATAAAAGACAATTTTATTTCCGCTTGCAGGGCCATTTCTGTAGTTTCCGTTTATGACGAGCGGGTGTTTAAGGATATCGCGTCCCTAAGCGACGAAGACACGTTAAAGAGAAGGGGAAAGGTCAAATCATAGAAATGTTACGAGAGATCCCGAAGTCCAATATCCATAATGCCACGGTCACAAAGAAAGAGCTTTATTACGAAGGGAGCATCGGCATCGATGAAAACGTATTTGGATTGCATCCCCTGTTTTTTCCGCCAGGCGCTTGAAGGAGCGCGGATCGTCAACGCCAGCCCGAAGCGGCAAAAACAGATTATCGATGGATTCGCCGAAAGGATCCCTAAAATTTCTCTTCGTTCCAGTCCTCCTGAAATTGCCAGGATCGGATACGCCCTTCTAAAAAAGATAAGCCCCAGCGGAGACCCGTATCGAAGAATAAAGCAAAAAAGCAACCGTATCGCTTTACGGCAGCTTAAGAAGCTGAAGCATAGCGTGAACCGTTCTCAGGATAGACTTTTGAAAGCGTTAGAATTGGCCATAGCCGGCAATATCATCGATTTTGGCGTCAAGAATAACTTGAATATAGAGGAGGAACTAAAGAGGATACTTACCGAAGAAAACAAGGTCATCCATAAAAAATCAATATTTCATTATTCAGAGTTCAAACGGGCGTTGAAACGCGCAAAAAATATTTTATATCTAGCCGATAATGCCGGCGAGGTCGTGTTTGACCGTATCTTGGTCTAAGAAATACGAAAAAGGGATCCCGGTAAAGGCATCATTTATGCGGTCAAAACAAAACCCATCATAAACGATGCATTGCTTGAAGATGCAAAGGCCTGTGGAATGGATAGCGTGGCGCGGGTGATTTCCAACGGCACGGACGCTCCGGGGACCATACTGACCTTGTGCTCGAAAGGGTTCAGAAAGATTTATAATAGTGCCGATATGATAATCAGCAAGGGCCAAGGAAATTTTGAGTCTTTATCACAGGAAAAAAGGCCCATTTTCTTTTTGTTTATGGTGAAATGCCCGGTTGTGGCAGAGGAGACCAGCTGCAAGATGGGAGACATCGTATTGTTTTATAATTTGGAGAATAATGGAACCATTAAAAATTAGTGAGTATCCAAATAGTATCTTAAGGGAAAAGTGCGTTTCAATAGAGCGAATTACTGATAGCGAGATAAAGCTCTTTGAAGAGATGCTTTTTACTATGCGGCATTTTGCGGGGATTGGTTTAGCGGCCCCACAAATTGGAATTGCCAAAAATTTAATCGTTGCAGATATTGGAGAAGGAGCGATTAAATTAGCCAATCCCAAGATTTTAAAGACAGGAGGGTCGGATAAATTAGAGGAAGGATGTCTAAGTATCCCCGGCGTAGCGGTTAACATAGAAAGGCCAAATGAAATTATAATAAACGGATTAAATGAAAATAATCTGCTTATCGAAATAAAAGCCAAAGGGCTTTTGGCAAGGGTTTTTCAGCATGAAATAGACCATTTGAAGGGAAGATTAATCATAGATTATTTGAGTCTATTGAAGAAATTTAAATTGAGATTACATAAAAGAATAAGCGGTAGGTTTAATCTATGAGTAGATTTTCTCTTTGGTCGCATATTCCAGAACATATAAATCCCGTTGCGTTTCATATAGGGCCCTTAGAAATCCGTTGGTATGGGATAATGTATGTAGTTGCATTTTTTATTGTTTTCCTTTTAGCGTTTTATAGGGTCAAAACAGAAAAATTTAGTTTTTCAAAAAAGACTATGGCTGATTTTGTCTTTTGGGTAATTTTTGGCGTTTTAATTGGAGGCAGGTTAGGTTATATTTTATTTTATGACTTTAATTATTTCTTAACTCATCCGCTCAAGATTATTTCTCCTTTTGAACTTTTAAATGGTAAGTTCTACTTTACCGGTATCTATGGAATGTCTTATCACGGTGGTTTACTTGGCGTAGTATTTGCCGCTTTTCTTTTTTGCCGCAAAAATAAAATAAATTTCTGGCTATTTTCGGATCTTTTTATCCCCGCTATTCCCTTAGGGTATACCTTTGGAAGATTGGGTAACTTTATCAATGGTGAACTTTATGGCCGCGTAACCAATGTTTCTTGGGGGATGTATTTTCCTTTAGATTTAACCCACAGGCTCAGGCATCCCTCTCAGCTTTATGAGGCATTTTTTGAAGGAGTAGTTCTATTCTTTATTCTTTGGAGCTTAAGGAAAAAAAGATTCTTTGACGGATTTCTTTTCTCTTTATATATTATATGTTATGGATTTTTTAGATTCTTTCTTGAATTCTTTAGGGAACCCGATCCCCAATTGGGATTCATTTTAGGCCCTTTTACGATGGGGCAAATCTTGTGTTTTTGTATGGTATCAGCCGGTCTTTTTATATACTTATTTAAGAAAGCAAAAAGTGGAAAGGATAAATATGCCAATCTATGAATATAAATGCAGGGATTGCGGTAAAGTGAGCGAGTTCTTAGTTGGCTTTACAAAGGATGCCTTTGAAATCAAGTGTAGTTTTTGTAATGGCAAGAATTTAGACAAAATATTCTCCCAGTGTTTTGTATCTACAGGCGGCCGTATCATCGGCCCGCAGGATGGTAAAACTTGTTGCGGCAGGACAGAGAGATGCGATACGCCGCCTTGCTCAAGCGACGGCATATGTAAAAGATGACTTATGTATTGCATATAATATTTGAAAAAGACGAGGCGGCGCGTATAGGCGGGCTGGGAGAATTACACCTTAAGAAGGGCGTCTATTTTTATGTCGGCTCCGCCCAGGCGGGCTTAGAGGCACGGATAAGGAGGCATTTGTCAAGAAAGAAGAATATTTTTTGGCATATCGATTACCTTTTATCTTTGGGCCAAGCTAAAATTAAAAATGTTTGGATCAATGACAAAGCGATGGAGTGTCGAACGGCAAGAAAGCTTCAGGAGCGCAAGCATGATTCCGTTGATCGTTTTGGCAGTTCTGATTGCCGATGCAAAAGCCACCTCTTTTTTGTAAAAAAGAACATCGGCGAGGTTCAAAATTTTCTAAGAAGAGAGGGTTTTAAGAATGCGGATAAAAGTTCTTTTCGATAAAGATGCCTTGAGCCGGGACCTGCGCACCGGCTGGGGTGTTTCGTTTTTAGTCGATCGTAAGATATTATTCGATACCGGCGAAAAGGGGGAGCCGCTGCTTCATAACATGTCCGTTTTGGGGGTTGACGTAAAACAGATAGATGCGGTCGTCATTTCCCATGACCATTGGGATCACACGGGAGGCCTGTGGGAAGTGCTAAGGCAAAGAGGGGGGCTTAAGGTGTACGCCTGCCCCGGCTTCAGCAGGGAATTCAAGGACAAGGCGCGGGAAGCGCGGGCCGAAATAATAGAGGCCGCCCGGTTGACGGAAATTTCCCCGAATATCTTCCTTACCGGAGAAATGGCAGGCGCCTATCACGGCAAATACATGCCGGAACAGGCGATGGTATTAAAAACGAAAAATGGCCTCAGCGTGATCACGGGATGCGCTCATCCCGGAATTTTAAAGATGGTGGAGAAGGTGAAGACGAAATTCCCCCATGAACCCTTTTATCTTGTGTTGGGCGGGTTTCACCTCCTGGAATCAGATGAGCGGGCCATTGAGATCGTGGCCGAAAATTTCAAGAAAATGGGCGTCAGAAAGGCCGGACCGACGCATTGCTCAGGGGAGGCAGCGGAAAATATTTTTAAAAGGTTCTATGAAAGGGATTTCCTGTCGGTGAAGGTTGGGCAGGAAATGGAGGTTTAAAGAATGGCGGGGAATATTTTAAAGGAATTAAAGGCCCACGCGCCTTTCACGCTGTTCGGGGCAATCACGGCAATAGTCATCATGATATTTTTCTTAAAGTTGCCCTACAGGATTTCATACAATATATTTTATGTACTTCACCCTTTGCACGTATTTTTGAGCGCGTTGGTTACCGCGGCGATGTATAGACTCCATACGTGTTCCCGCATAGGAAGCAATTGCATTAAAGGGCGATGTAACTTTTGGGCTTTGATGGTAATAGGTTACGTTGGATCTATCGGCATCGCTACGGCAAGTGATTCATTGGTCCCCTACATGGCTGAATCCATGCTGGGTTTACCCAATCGAGGCATGCACATAGGTTTTATTGAAAAATGGTGGCTGGTCAATCCCTTGGCGCTCATAGGGGTCGCCGTAGCGTGTTACAAGCCGGCAACAAAATTTCCCCATAGCCTTCATGTGTTATTGAGCACATGGGCGTCTCTCTTTCATATCGTCATGGCGAAGGTGGGGGTCCTCAGTTGGTTTTCCAGCGCGACGATCTTTATCTTCCTTTTTTTGGCGGTTTGGTTGCCTTGCTGCGTGAGCGATATAGTCTTCCCGTTATTGTTCGTAACAAATGAACAAAAGGAGGGGCGATGAGCAAAAGGGTTTTTGGTTATGAGCTGATCATGGACCTTTAC
>CAZUQR010000018.1:0-40918 GCA_964622605.1 uncultured Planctomycetia bacterium | reverse complement strand
GACAGCGCCTTTTCGGCAACGTCGACGGCCTCCTTGAGGGACAGGGAAGGGACCGGCTGCGCCCAAAGCTGCGGGGCCAAGACGGCCAGACCCAAAAAAAGGACCAGCAGGTAACGTGGCAAAGTTCTGCTCTTCATGCCTCCTCCCTTCCGATACTCTCGACGACTTGCGTGTATTTTTCATGGATCATGCCCTTATCGAATTCGCCCATCTCCTCCAGCATCTTATCGCGTTCCTTTGGCGTCAGATAGTCCATGCAGGGAAGGAAAAAATGCTTGTCTTCCTTTTCTATGTGTCGCGGGTAGAATTGGGTCAGTATCTCCATGTTCGAGATGATATCTTTTAAGGCAGCCTCCTCGCCCCGGACATAGCTCTCCTTTGCCGCCTTGAGCTTTTTGACGTTGTTTCGGCCCATCTTGTGCTCTTCTATCAACTCGTTCATGATACGCCTGTGCTCCTGGGAAAGCCTCTTTTTTGCAAGCTCCCTGAACAATATCTCTTCCTCTTTGCCGTGGTGGCACCTGTCGGCATATGTCCTGATGAAATCCACGGCCGTATCGATAAAGCAGGGGTCTGCCTTGCCTTCTTTTCTTATCTCTTCCAGGCTCCCGGCCATTACCCCTATCATGCGCTCGATGAGCCTGTGTTCCTTCATTAAGGGTCCTACCGGCATCATGTCATACCTCCTGTCTTGACCCGCCGAGTGTTTCAAACTCTGAGCCAGGCATTTTTAGCGTCGTAGTTGGCGCAGGACCTCCGCGTGCCCGAAGGCATGAAGGGGATCGGTCTTGCTATCGGCCCGCGACATCCAATCTCTTCGTCTTCTTCTTGAGCGTCATGAGCGTGATATAGGTGGCCAGACCCGCGACGAATAAGATCATCCAGAAAGGCTTGATCTCAAGCCTCCTTTTGGTTGCCAGGTCCGCGGCGATGTCTATAAACGTAAAAGAAGCGATGGTGCCGAAGAAAGTCGAATACTCCCTCCTTAAAACGGTCTTAAAGGAAAAAGGAAGGTCGGGCCACTGCCAATGCTTGAAGTCGGGGTAAAAGACCGGGGTCCGTTGAGCCCAATCCAAAAAAACATCTCCGAATTTCTTGCGTAAAAATTCCTCTTCCGTAAAGATGATGCGCTCATAATAAAACCAGAATCCGACGATGCCCATCAGGATGAGCCACCACACCTGGACGAACATCAAGGCCCCGAGCATGATGGTGAAATTCCCCAGGTAAAGCGGGTTCCTTACGATCGAATACATCCCGGCGGTGTTAAGCTGCTCGGCGGCCTGCCCCCTCACATTCCTCCCCGACGTCCCCCGGAGGGCATAACCGGCGACCCCGGCGCGTATCGCCAGCCCCGAAAGCGAGATCATCAGGCATAGGGCCTGCCAAAGATACTCCCCGACAGTGCCGAAGACGCGCTCGATGCCTTCGGAATGGAACAAGGCCAAGATAAGCGGAGGCAGGATCATCACGGGGACATAACTCCTCCACCTGAACAGGAAGGCCCCCTGTTTTTCAAAATCTTCTCTCAGTGCCATGGCGACCTCTCAATCATTTTTTATTTGCTCTGCCGTTCCGGGAAGGCCGGGCGACGCAGGTCCCTGCGCGGTGGACGAGGCACCGGACGCCGAGAGAACACCCTCCTCACTGGGGTTGCTCAGCGTCAAGACCCTCCACTCGACCCAGTCCAAAGGCACCAAGCCCCTGGACGTGCGCGCGCTGGTCAGGATACGCTGAGGACTTCCTAACGCCTTGAGGGGTAATCGGATGCGGATCTCGCGGGGCGTGCGGTCTACCTTGACAGAGTTGAGCGCCTGCACCCGGCTCTGGTCATAGACCTTATGCGAATCCCGGCTGAAGACGACACGTATCTTGGGCATCTGCCCGAAAGGACGGTCCTGTCTGTACCCAAAGACCAGCAGGGAAAACCTCACTTCCTTTGAGACCGGACGCGACAACTTCAAGTTAAAGATGAGCGTGTCGTCCTCGACGACAAGGAACTCCTCTTCTATGCCGACGAAGTCCACCCTTTCTTCTTCGATCAACTCTTCCGGCAACGTGCCCAGATAGGCGGGGGTGCGCCGGGACAGATACCAGTCAGCCCTCTTGTCCTTCAAGAAGACCTGCGGGAAGTCCCCGAACATCTCGTCGGCGCGAATAAAAGAGAGCAGGTATTTGCGGCTCGAGTCGATCTGGGAATGGTGCATCTCGATGGCCCGGCGGTTCATGCTCACTTCTTCCGGGCTCAGGACCAACCTTTTCCACCCGACGTCTTTCTCCAGGCCCGGGGGCGCCGCCTCTGTTTTGTCAGGCTGATAGCCTTTCGGCTGGGGCCAATTTTTAAAGTGGACCAGATACGGATACACGACGGGCTTCATCGTCTTCTCCAGGTCCCATAATGCGACACGGGTAAACAGGTAGAGCGCCTGGTGGTCGCCGTTATGGTCTGACGGATGCGACACGAAGATCTTTGTCGGCCTGAACTCCATAAGGATGGCCTCCAGGTCCTTAAGGATCTCTTCTCCCTTGTGGGGCGCTTTCGGCCGAAACGCGTTGGCGTAAGGGACCGAACGGACCTCGGTCAGCATGCTCTTGGCGGGCGGCTCATCTGCCCAGTGGCTCCTCCAGATTTCCAGCGTGCGGAAATCAGGATACCCCAAAAAGACGAGGTCGTCCTTCGGGACCCCTAAGACGGCCGCGGCCTGAAACGCTTCGTTGTAGCGCACCAGCCCCATCTCGAGAACCGCCTTCGGCATGAAGACGGGGTGCTTGCGGTAGGCCAGGAAAGACCACTGGTTGTTGTCGCCATAAGTCAAAAAGACGATCTTGATGGGCAGGCCCATCGCTTTCGCCTTTTGGATCACGCCACCACAGCCAAGGACCTCGTCATCCGGGTGCGGCGCCAGGATGAGGATGCGATCTTTGTGTTCCAATTCGATCCGGGGATAGGAGGATCCCTGGGAGGCCTCCTCTGCACATCCCACACGCCCCGGTCCCAAAACTATCAGGGCCATGACAAGGAGCCCAAAAACGAACCTTCTGTCCGCCGAGAGACGTATCACGCTATAATCCTCTGCCCAAGACATAAAGAAAGACCTCGCTGCCGGTGTAGGGTTTTAAGAAAGACCGCCTTCTGTGATATACCACGTCAAAACCCATTTTAAGGAAAAAATCTCTGGCGTCCGGCGAGAGAGTGCTCAGGTGCACCCCCTTGACGCGCGCGCGCCTTAAAAAATCCAGGTACGCCTCGATCAACCCCCTACCAACGCCCTTTCGGCGGTAACGGCTGTCTATGTTGACATGCAGAGTCGCCGGGAAGACATCGGCGACGTCCCGGACGAAAAACTCCCCCTTCAGGAGGCTCAGCAGCCCCAAAGACAAAAACCGCAGGTTCGTCTTCGAAAGGAATGTCTTGCGGCGCAACATCTTCACGAACAGCGCCGGCAGAAGCCGCGCGCCCCACCTCATCTCCCGGACCATCGCCCGGACGTCTTTGGCGCCGGTCAGGTACCCGATGACCGCGGCGTTGTCCTCGGCCACAAAACACGATCCCGGTTCATGGTCCGTGAAATACAGGGTCAAAAAATCGGCAAGGACCTCATCGTCCGCGAAGATCCCCTCTCTCGGCAAGCCGAGAAAGGCGGTCTCGCAGCTCAGGCGCCTTACCGCCGGCCTGTCCCGGGCCGTAAACGGTCTGATGAAATACGCCATGCGTCTCCTATCGGCGTTCGCGGCCGGCGCGCTTGGGTGCGCCTTTGGACTTCAGGCGCTTGATCTCGTCGCGCAGGCGGGCGGCGTCCTCGAACTTGAGGTTGCGGGCGGCAAGCTCCATCTCGCGCTGGAGATAGGCGATCAGGGACTCGCGCTCGTGCTTTTCCAGGGACTGGCCGGAGAGCTCGGCGACGTAGGTCTTGGCCTCCTCTTCCTCGCGCAGGCTCTCGCGTATCTCCTTTTGGACCGTGGCGACCGTGATCCCGTGTTCTTCATTATACTCCAATTGCCGCTTGCGGCGGCGGTTGCTCTCGCGGATGGCGGTGCGCATCGCCTGGGTCTCCTTGTCGGCGTACATCACGACCTGGCCTCCCACGTTGCGCGCGGCACGGCCGGCGAGCTGGATGAGAGACACGGCGGAGCGCAGAAAACCCTCCTTATCCGCATCCAGGACAGCGACGAGCGACACCTCGGGCAGGTCGAGCCCCTCGCGCAGGAGGTTGACGCCGACGAGGCAGTCGAACGTCTTCTGACGCAGTTGGCGCAGGATCTCCACGCGCTCGATGGTGTCTATCTCCGAATGCAGGTAGCGGACCTTGAGCCCTTTCTCCTCAAGGTAGGCGCTCAGGTCCTCGGCCATCTTCTTGGTGAGCGTGGTGACCAGGACCCGCTCGTCCTTGCCGGCGCGCTCACGGATGCGCCCTTCCAGGTCCTTGACCTGCCCCTTGGTCGGCAGGACGATGATATCAGGGTCCGGTATGCCGGTCGGCCGGATGACCTGCTCGGCCGTGACGCCGCCGGAGCGCTTGAGCTCATACGCGCTGGGTGTGGCCGAGACATAGACCGACTGGCTGACCAGCCGCTCGAACTCGGCGAACTTCAGGGGCCGGTTGTCCAGGCACGACGGCAGACGGAAGCCGAAGTCCACCAATACCCGCTTGCGCGCGCGGTCGCCCTCATACATCCCGCGGACCTGCGGGATGGTGACGTGGCTTTCGTCCACGAAGACGATGAAGTCCTCGGGAAAATAATCAAGGAGGCAGAACGGCCGCGAGCCCGGCTCGCGGAAGGAGAGCGTGCGGGAGTAGTTCTCGATGCCGTGGCAATAGCCGACCTCGCGCAGCATCTCCACGTCGTAGCGCGTGCGCTGATCCAGGCGCTGGGCCTCCAAGAGCTTGTTCTCCTTGCGCAGGACCTTGAGGCGCTCCTCCATCTCCTCGAGGATCGTCTCGGTCGCCCTGTTGATGGCATCTTGGGGCACGATGTAGTGCTTGGCCGGGTAAATGCCGATCGTGTCGAGGTCGCCGGACTTGTCGCCCGAGACCGGGTCAAACTCATGGATCGAGCGGATGGTGTCAAGGTCAAGGATGATGCGCACCCCTTTTTGTCCGTAGGCCGGAAAGATGTCGACCGTGTCGCCCTTGACCCGGACCTTGCCGCGGGTGAACTCGTAGTCGTTGCGCTCGTACTGGATGTCCATCAGCCGGCGGACCACGTCGTCGCGGCTGACCGTCTCCCCGGCCTTCAGGAAGACCATGAAGTCCCGGTAGTCCTGGGGGCTGCCGAGGTTATAGATGCAGGAGACCGAGGCCACGACCAGCGTGTCGGGCCGCGAGAAGAGCGACGTGGTGGCAGACAGCCGCAGGCGGTCGAGCCGGTCGTTGATGGCCGCGTCCTTCTCGATGTAGGTGTCGGTCGACGGGATGTAGGCCTCGGGCTGGTAGTAATCGTAGTAACTGACGAAGTACTCGACGGCGTTGTGCGGGAAGAAATCCTTGAACTCGAAGTAAAGCTGGGCGGCCAAGGTCTTGTTGTGGGAGATGACGAGGGCCGGCTTGTTCAGGCGGGCGATGACGTTGGCCATCGTGAAGGTCTTGCCCGAGCCCGTGACGCCCAGGAGCGTCGCCGCGGGCGAACCTGCCTGGATTGCCGCCGTTATCTTGTCGATGGCCTGGGATTGGTCGCCGGCGAGTCCAAAAGAGCTGGTGAGCGTGAAAGCGGGCATAAGAAGACACGGAGTCCTTGTACGCTACCTCAGGGAACAGCGCGTGAGCTCCAGGGAAAAATCGAGCGCGACCGCGGAGTGGGTCAGGCTCCCCAGGGAGATGAAGTCGACCCCGCGGATGGCGTAGCGGCGCAGGTTCTTCAATGCGATGCCGCCGGACAGTTCTATGAGCGGTCTCTGCCTCCGGTCCGGACAGACCTTGGCAATCCGTGCCACGGCCCTGCGCACCTGCGCGGGGGTAAAATTGTCAAGCATCACGATGTGCGGCTCCAGCCGCAGGATGGCCTCCAGCTCCCTGGGGCTGTCGACCTCGATCTCAAAAGGCACTCCGGGCCGGCGCTTCTTGAGCCGGTCCCAGGAACCTGTCCGGCGCAGGATAAAGATGTGGTTCTCTTTGATGAGATACTGCCCGCCCAGGTTGAACCGGTGGTTGCTGGCTCCGCCGACGCTCACCGCATACTTTTCCACGGCGCGCAGAAGGGGCGTGGTCTTGCGCGTGTCGAGGATGCGGATGCCTTTTGACCGCACGCACCTGACCGCCTCGGACGCCTGGCTCGCGATCCCGGATAGAGAAGAAAGAAAATTCAGGGCCACGCGCTCGCAGGAAAGGACCGTGCGGCCGCTCGCCTTGATCTTCAGGACGACGTCGCCGCGGCGCACCAAGGCCCCCTCCTTCTTCAGGACCGTGGCGCACGCCTTCTTGTCAAAGGCGCGCAAGGCCTCAAGGACAAAGGGTATCCCGGCCACCACGCCCTTTTTTTTGGCAATGATCGCCGCCTCGACGCTTACCTTGGCAGGGATAAAATCCCGGGTCGTGATATCCCGGCCTGCCGCGTCCTCAGCCAGCGCCGCCCGGACGAGGACCCGGATGACCTTCTTATCCAAGCCCATCACAGACCTCCGAGAGGTTTTTGATCTTGAGACGCAACTCTTCCAGGCGGGCCCTTTCATTTGCCACCACCTCTTGGGGCGCGCGCCTGACGAACCCCGCCCTCTTCAAAAGCTGCTCCTTCTGACGGACCTGGCCGCGCAGGGCCGCGATGTCGCGGGCCAGGCGCTCCTTCTCTTTGTCGATATCAACGAGCCCTTCCAAGAGGAGCGCCCCCTTTAATCTTGGCAGCGCCAGAAACGTCACCGAGTTCGGGGGAGTCTTGCCCGGTGCTTCAAACGTCACCTCTCCCGCGCCGGCCAGGCGCTGGAGGACAGGCACGGACTCTTCAAGTGAGCGCTGCTCGTCCTTGTCGGCGCACATCAAAACGACGTTGACCCTGGCCCCGGGCGGGACGTTCAGGTCGTGCCGGCGCTGCCTGATGCCCAGCACGCAGACGCAGATGCCGTCCGTGCGGCGCACGCAGGGCTTGTCTTCAAAGCGTTTTTCGGGCCGCGGCCAGGCCGAGGCGCCGATGGTGCCGGGGTGTTCCCCGGGGAGCAGGGCCGTGATCTCGTCGGTGATGAACGGCATGAAAGGGTGCAGCAGGAGGAGCGTCTTTTTCAAGACGTAGAGCAGGGTCTCTTGCGTCTTTTTGCGCTCCAGGCTGAGCTTGGCGACCTCGATGTACCAATCGCAGAAGACCTTCCAGAAGAAGTTCATCACGATGTTCAGGGCCTCGTTGAGCCGGAAGGCGTCGATGGCCCGCGAGGTCTTCTTGACGGTCTCGTTCGACTCGTGGAGGATCCAACGGTCGAACAAAGACAGGCCTTCAAGGTCTATCGCGTCGCCCGTCACCCCTTCTTTGAGGTTCATCAGGATGAAGCGCGAGGCATTCCAGATCTTGTTGGCGAAGTTGCGGCCCTGCTCAAAGCGGTCCTGGGAGAGATAGATGTCCGAGCCGCCGGCCGCGATGGCGATGAGACTGAAGCGCAGGGCGTCGGCGCCGTAGCGGTCGATGACCTCAAGGGGGTCGATGCTGTTGCCTAAAGACTTGGACATCTTGCGGCCCTCGAGGTCGCGGACCGTGCCGTGGATGTAGACGTCGGTGAAGGGCTTTTTGCCCATGAACTCAAAGCCGGCCATGATCATGCGCGCCACCCAGAAGAAGATGATCTCAGGCGCCGTGACCAGAACGGAGGTGGGATAAAAAAACTCAAGGTCCTTCGATGGGGCTTGCGGCCCTGCCCCCGTCGCCGATGCCTCAGCCGGCGCGGCCGACGCAGAGGAACGGCCCCCTTCGGTAAACGGCCATCCGAAGGTCGCGAAGGGCCACAGCCACGACGAGAACCAGGTATCGAGGACGTCCTCGTCCTGCCTGAGGTCCGTGCACCCGCACGCCGGACAGCTCCTGGGTGTCTCGCGCGCCACGATGACCCCCTTGCGCGACGCGTCCCCGGCCGTCCTGTTCTTGTTTTTTGCGGCTTCCGGTGAGCCCTTCGTGCACTCCGGGCAGTACCACACCGGCAGGCGGTGGCCCCACCAGATCTGACGCGAGATACACCAGTCCCTGATGTTCTCCATCCAGTTCAGGTAGACCTTGGTCCAACGCTTGGGCGTGAACTTGATCGCGCCCTTCTTCACCGCCGCGATGGCGGGCCTGGCCAAGGGCTTCATCTTGACGAACCACTGCTTGGATAAATACGGCTCGATGACCGTGTGGCAGCGGTAGCAGTGGCCGACGGCGTGCTTGTGGTCTTCGACCTTGAGAAGGAGCTTGCGCTCCCGCAGGTCCTCGATGATCGCCTGGCGCGCCTCGAAGCGGTCCATGCCCGCGTAATCCCCGGCGTTGGTGTTCAGGACGCCATCCGGGCGCATGATATTGATGAACTCCAGATCATGGTTCTTGCCCATGATGTAGTCATTGGGGTCGTGCGCCGGCGTCACCTTCACCGCGCCGGTGCCGAAACTCTTGTCCACGAGCGGATCCGCGATGACCACGATCTGTCTTTCCAGAAGAGGCAGGATGAGGGTTGCGCCGATCAGGTGCTTGTAGCGCTTGTCCTTGGGGTTGACGGCAACGGCCGTATCGCCCAGCATCGTCTCGGGCCGGGTCGTGGCCACGACGAGGCCGTCGTCACAAAAGAACTTGCCCTTGGCCCTCCCGTCTTTGGCCCTCCCGCCCTTGGCCGCCGCCTTCTTCTTCGGCCGCTCTTTTAGGGGGTACTTGATGTAGTAAAGCTTTCCTTCCAGGTCGTGGTGGGGCGCCTCTTCGTCGGCGAGCGCCGTCTGGCAGCGCGGGCACCAGTTGATGATGTAGTCCCCGCGGTAGATGAGCTTCTTTTCATAGAGCCGGATGAAGACCTCTTTGACCGCGGCCGAGTAGCCCGCGTCCATCGTGAAGCGCTCGCGCGGCCAGTCACAACTGGCGCCCAGGCGCTTCAACTGGTGGATGATGGTCGAACCGTACTGCTTCTTCCACTCCCAGACGCGCTCCAGGAACTTCTCCCGGCCAAGGTCATCACGCTTGACCCCCTCCTTGGCGAGCTGACGCTCCACGACGTTCTGGGTGGCGATGCCGGCGTGGTCCGTCCCCGGCATCCAAAGGGTCTGTCTGCCCTGCATGCGCCTGGCCCGTATCAGGACGTCCTGGATGGTGTTGTTGAGGGCGTGGCCCATGTGGAGGATGCCCGTGACGTTCGGCGGCGGGATGACGATGCAATACGGCGCCCCGGCCTCATCGGCCCGGGCGTGAAAGAGCGGCGTCGAGGCGTAGCGCTCGAACCACTTCTGCTCGATGTCCTTAGGGTCGTATTGTGCGGGGATCTGCTTGTCCATTCGCAATGTGACACTCAAAAGACCAGGTCTATTTAGTGTGAGACAAATGAGCCAGGCTCATTTGTCTCACAAAATGAGACTAATGAGTCTGACTCATTAGTCTCATTTTTCGTGCTGGGCCTTCTGGTCTTTGAGGAGTTTGAACTCGATGCTGTCGACGAGGGCCTGCCAGGAGGCCTCGATGATGTTCTCCGAGACGCCGACGGTGGTCCAGGTGTCGCGCTCGTCCTGGGACTGGATGAGGACGCGGACCTTCGCGGCCGTACCCTCCTTGGCGTCCAGGACGCGCACCTTGAAGTCCGAGAGGTGCATCTTCTGGACCTGCGGGTAAAAGGCCTTGAGGGCCTTGCGCAGGGCGTTGTCCAGGGCGTTGACCGGACCGTCGCCGTCGCTGGAGGTGTGCTCGCTCTGCTTGCCGACCTTCAGCTTGACCATCGCCTCGGAGGTGACCCGGCCCTTCTTCCTCTTTTCGATGATGACGCGGAAACCTTCGAGCAGGAAGAAGTCCTTGAACTTCTTGAGGATGCGCTTGACCATGATCTCGAAGCTCGCGTCCGCAGACTCGAACTGGAACCCCCGGTGCTCCAGGTCCTGGAGCTTCTTCAAGACCTGCTTGGCCGCGGGAGAGTCCTTCTCGATATCGAGCTTGAGCTCCTGGGCCTTGAGCAAGATCGGCGACTTACCGGCGAGCTCCGAGACGAGGATGCGGCGGGCGTTGCCCACCCGCACCGGGTCGATGTGCTCGTAGCTCTGGGGGATCTTCAAGACCGCGTTGATGTGCACGCCCGCCTTGTGGGCGAAGGCGGATTTGCCGACGAACGGCTGGTTGTCCGCCTGCTTCATGTTGCTGACCTCGCTGACGAAGTGCGCGACCTCGGTCAACTCGCGCAGCCGCTCGTCGCTGATGCACCCCCTTGCCATCTTCAGCTTCAGGATGCCGATGATCGGGATGAGGTCGGCGTTGCCGCAGCGCTCGCCGTAGCCGTTGATCGTGCCCTGCACCTGGACACAGCCCGCCTCGACCGCGGCGATGGAGTTGGCCACCGCCACGCCCGCGTCGTTGTGGGTGTGGATGCCCAGGGGCGCTGTGATGACCTGGCGGACATCGCCGATGATCTGCGTGACCTCCGAAGGCAGGCTGCCGCCGTTCGTATCGCACAGGCACAAAAGGCGCGCGCCGCTCTCCTGGGCGGCCTTGAGCGTCTGGAGCGCGTAATCGGCGTTGCGCTTGTAGGCGTCAAAAAAGTGCTCGGCGTCATAGATGACCTCGAGCCCCTTCTTTTTAAGAAAACTCACGGAGTCGCGGATCATCTCAAGGTTTTCCTCGAGGCTCACGCGCAGGACCTCGCGCACGTGCAGGTCCGAGGACTTGCCGAAGATGGTCGCGGTCCGCGCGCCGCTGGCCACCAGGCTCTTCAGGCCCGCGTCCTCCTCGGGCTTCGTGCCCGCGCGGCGCGTGGATCCGAAGGCGACGAGCTTGGCGTTCTTCAACGGCTTCCTTTTGAGCTCCTCGAAGAAGGCCTTGTCCTTGGGGTTGGACAAAGGGTAACCGCCCTCGACGTAGTGGATGCCCAGCTCGTCGAGCTTGCGCGCGATGCGCACCTTGTCGTAGACCGAATACGAGATCCCCTCGGTCTGGGAGCCGTCGCGCAGCGTCGTGTCATAAAGTTCGATATTTTTCATCTGTGCCTCTCTTGAACGTCCCTGTTTTACCTGCCTGCGTGTCTTGTCCAAGCTGTTTGCCGTCGAGGGCGGCCGGCGCGACCGTTTCCCCTCGAGGGGCCTGTTCGCCGCCGGAGCGGCCACGGTTCGCCCTCGTCCGCCTTCCCGCGGGAGCGACGGCGAGCGAACACGCAGCGTTGTCCGGACTCGGTGGGGCCGGACGAGCATACCCGCGAGGGGGAATGGTCGCCACGGCCGCCAGCCAGGCTATGCCTCGGCGGCCACCCGCCGCATCGCGCTCAGCCCAGGCCGAAGCGGGCGTGAATGGAGCGCACGGCCCTTTCGGCGTTCTTCTTCTTGATGATGCAGGAGATGCTGATCTCCGACGTCGTGATCATGTCGATGTTGATCTTCTTGGCGGCCAGCGCCTCGAACATCTTCGCGGCGACGCCCGTGTGGGCCTTCATCCCCACGCCCACGATGGAGACGCGGGCGATGTCCTTGTCCTCGATGACCTTGTGGGCGCGGATCTTCCTGGCCACCTTCTGCGTCACCGATTTGGCCTTGTGGAGCTCGCCCAGCGGCACGGTGAAGGAGACGTCCGTCGTCCCGCGTCGGCTGACGTTCTGGACGATCGTATCCACGTTGATCTCCTGCCGCGATATCTCGCGGAAGAGCTTGGCCGCGATCCCCGGCTGGTCCGGTACGTCGCAAATGGTCAGCTTCGCCTCCTTCTTGTTCAACGTCACCCCGCTGATCACAAAACCTTCCATCTTGTCCGCCTCCTTTAGGATCATCGTGCCCGGCGCCTCGAGGAAGCTCGAGCGCACGTGGACGGGCATATCAAATTTTTTGGCCACCTCGATGGAGCGCGCCTGCATCACCTGGGCGCCCAGGGAGGCCATCTCCAGCATCTCGTCGTAGGTGATCTGCCTTATCTTCCTTGCCGCCGGCTCGATGCGCGGGTCGGCCGTGTATATCCCCTCGACGTCCGTATAGATCTCGCACACGCGCGCCTTGAGGGCGGCGGCAAGCGCCACGGCCGTCAGGTCCGAGCCGCCGCGGCCCAGGGTCGTGATATCGAGGTTCTCGTTGATCCCCTGGAAACCCGCCACGATGACGATGCGGCCGTCTTTAAGCGCGCGCAGGATCCGCGCGGTATCGATGCCGACGATCTTCGCCTTGGTGTGGGAGGTGTCCGTCCGGATGCCGACCTGGCCCCCCGTAAAAGAAATGGACTTGTATCCCAGCTTGTCGATCGCCATGGCCAGCAGCGCGCAGGAGATCTGCTCGCCCGTGGACAGGAGCATGTCCATCTCACGGGCCGGCGGCACGTCGGCGATCTGCTCGGCCAGCTCCACCAGCTCATCGGTCGTGTCGCCCAGGGCCGAGACGACCACGACGAGGCGTCCCCCCTTCCTGCGGTATGCCGCCACGCGCTTCGCGACGCGCTTGATCCGCTCGACGTTGGCCACGGAACTGCCGCCGAATTTCTGAACGATGATCTTCATGCCACTGACCTCTTCTTTTTCACGAAGGTCCGGCGCACCTCATTCACCATGACGAACGCCAGGACCAACAACGTCAGCGTGATCAGACCCAATAAGTAATTGCCTTCACGGATATAGACCCGGGCCTGGATAAGCAGCGCCGCCACCGTCGTCGCGAACATGAAAAGCGCCGGCACCAGCGTATAACGGACATCCTTGCCCCGTGCCAGGAACCAGCACGCCGCCACAAAAAGGGCCAGGGCCGCCACCAGCTGGTTCGAGGCGCCGAAGGCCGGCCACAGCTTGTTCCAGGCGCCGCTCAAGGCCAACGCCCCCGCCGCGACCACGGTCACGCCGGTCGCAACAAAACGGTTTTTGACCCCCATCAACTCCTCGGTGATATACCGGCAGACGCGCGTCGCCGTGTCCAGCGTCGTCAGGATAAAGGCATTCAGGATGACGACGCCCAAAAACTTCCCGTAAGGACCCAGGAACGCCCGGGTCAGCCCGGCATAGCCTTCTGCGTAGACGCATATCGGCCCGGCGTCCTTCAACAAAAGACTCAGCCCCGCCTGCGAGCGCGAGATGCCGCTCACCACGGCGAGGACCGCGATCAGGGCAACGATGCCCTCGGTCACCATCCCGCCGTAGCCGATCCGGCGGCCATAGCGCTCGTTGGCCAATTGCTTGGAGGTCGTGCCGCTCGAAACGACCGCGTGAAATCCCGATATGGCGCCGCAGGCGACCGTCACGCACATCATCGGCCACAGATACCCCTGCGACGTGTTCGCGCTTATGAAGGCTGGCTGCGTCACCACCGGCCGCGTCACCACGAGCCCCACGATGCCCGCGGCCACGCCGATGAACAAGAGAAAGCTGCACAGGTAATCGCGCGGCTGCAAGAGGATGTTCACCGGCAGCACCGAGGCCACAAAGGCATAACCCAGCAGGACCACCATCCACACCCGCGCATCGGACCATGCGGCGGGGACCGGGACATAAGGGGCGACCGCAATACACGACCCCAGGACCACAAGCCCCAAGAGCGTGGCGGCCCCCAGCCCCACGCCGCGCCGATAGATCAGGAAACCGACCAGAACGGCCGCCGGGATCAATCCTGCGGACGGCAGGATGACCTGGGGTTCCGTGACAAAGGTCTTGGCGCACAGGTGCGCGAAGACCGCGACGACCAGGACCAAAGCCAGCCACACGAAGACCGAAAAGATCCAGCGCGCGCGCTTGGAGACCGCGTTCGCTGCGACCTCGGGGATAGAGTGGCCCCCCTCGCGGACGGAGATGATCAGTGTCACGAAATCATGCACCCCGCCGATCAACACCGTCCCGACGACGATCCAGATGAGGGTCGGCAGCCACCCCCAATAGATGCAGCCGATGACCGGCCCGATGATGGGCCCGGCGCCCGCAATGGAGGAGAAGTGGTGACCAAAGAGCACCAGCCAGTTCTTTGCCGGGACGAAATCCACGCCGTCATAATTCTGGACGGCCGGGGTCGGACGCTTGACATCGATGGGAAAGAGCGCCGCGACCCGCGACGCATAAAAACGGTAGCCCGCGGCAAAACAGAGGACCGCCCCTATGAAGATCAAAAGCGCGCTCATTTCAAAAAGACGCCCATCAACTCGTGCCCCTTGAAGTGTTCGGGACTCTTGTGTCCCTCGGCCTCGGTGAGGACACAGAAGCCGTTGTGCGCGATCCCCGGTCCTGCCATGACCGCGCAGACGTTCTCCGCAACGTGCTTGCGCAGGAGGACCGGCGTGGCGTGGTCGGGCAGAACCATCACGCGCAGGTCTTGCCCCTTCTTGAGCCGCTCGACAAAGGGACCGACGATCATCTTATCGAAGCGCTCTATGGTCGTTATCTTCATGCGCAGGTCGCCGTTGTGGCCGGCCTCGTCGGTCGCCTCAACGTGGATGAAGACGAAGTCCAGGCGCTCCAGCGCCCTGAGGCCCGCCTCGGCCTTCCCCTCGTAATTCGTGTCGTAGTAACCGGTCGCACCGGGGACCTCGATGACCTCGAGGCCCATGATCTTACCCATCCCCTTGATGAGGTCCACGGCCGAGATGACGGCGCCCGTCACGCCGAACTTCTCTTTAAAGGTCGGGATGCGCGGCTTGAGGCCCTGTCCCCAGAGCCAGATCATGTTCGCGGGGTTCTCCTTCAAGTCCACGCGCACCTTGTTGACCTCGTGATGGGTGAGGACCGCTTTCGAACGCTCCATCAGGTCACGCAGGACCTGTGAGCCCTTGCCGCGCGGCAGATGACGCGCCACCGCCTCGCCGAGGATGTCGTGCGGCGGGGTGCAGACGCAGGCGGCCAGGGCCGCGACGTCGACCCCCTTGAGCAGGAGCAGGTGACGGTAGCTGACGCCCGCGAAAAATGTCGCCGTCGTCGAGCCCATCGCCGCGTTCAACGCCCCGACCAGGACCGACGCCTCCTCGCTGCTGACATGGCCGGCGCTGTAATCCGCCATGCGGCCGTCCGAAACGGTGACCAGGTTACAGCGAAAAGCGATCTCGCCTTCCTTCAGATCGATCCCCAGATGGGCGGCCTCCAGGGGCGCGCGGCCCGTATAATAGGTATCGGGATCATATCCGAGGATGGAAAGGTTTGCCACGTCGGAAGCGGGCGCCAGGTCCGGAGGGATCGTCGCGACCTGGGTCAGCATCCCCCGGCTGACGAGGTAATCCATGTTGGGGGTCTGGGCCACCTCAAGGGGTGTCTTGCCGCCCAGCTGTTCAAGGGGCCTATCCGCCATGCCGTCGGGGACAAGGACCGCGTACTTCACTTGGAGAACCTCTCCTTCAGGATACGAAAGAGCGCCCGCGAGAGCTCTTTTCTTTTCAAGTCGCGCACCGGTGAGTCCTTGTGCCCCAGGACGAACCCGCGATACTTGCCGCCGGTGAACCGGTTGGCCACGACGAGATCGGCGCCGCACTTCTTCATCGCTTCCAGGGCGCGCTTCATCAAAACGGCGTCGCTGACGCCCGCCTCCAGCTTGAACATAACGAGAAAGGCCTTCGGGTTCAACGCCCGCAACCGCGCCACCAGCTTAGGCGCCCGGTGCAGGCGGATCGTCAACGTCTTGTTATCGGAAGAGATCTTGCCCAGCACCGCACGCGCCTGATAATCGCTGACCGCGGCCACGTGCAGGATGGCGTGGTACTTCTCGCGCCGCAGCTCCACCTCGATCAAATGGCAGAGCTCCTCGAAGTAGCGGAACCGGAAGATGCGCGCGCCCGGGACGCTGAACGGGTAACTCACCGTCCCGAGAAAGACGTCCACCTTCATGCCGTGGCGCACCGCCTCCTGGGCCAGGAGACTCCCCAATTCGCCCGTCGAAACGTTGCTGACGACACGCACGTCGTCGATAGCCACCCACGTGGGCCCGGCCGTGATCAACATCTTCTTGCCGCGCAGTGGATTTCTCATCTCACACCCCGATCTCCTTCAAGATGGTCTTGAGCCTCGCGGCGAGGACCTTCGGTTTTGCGATGGAGGCGATCGCCCGGTCCGGGTCCTTGAGGCCGTGACCGGTCAGGATGCAGACGATGCGCGCCTGAGGGTCGCGGCCGGCCGCCTCCTTGAAGTATCCGGCGCGCGTCAATTTAAGGACGCCCGCCACCGATGCCGCCGACGCCGGCTCCACGAACACGCCTTCCCGCGCCGCCAAGAGCTTGTAGGCCGCCAGGATCTCTTTGTCCGTCACGGTGTCGATCAGGCCGCGGGACTCATCACGCGCCGCCTCCGCCTTCTTCCAGCTCGCCGGATTGCCGATCTTGATGGCCGTTGCGATCGTCTTGGGGTTCTTGACGACCTTGCCCTTGACGATGGGCGCCGCGCCCGCTGCCTGAAAACCAAGCATCCTGGGCAGTTGCCGCGAGATCCCCGCCTCGAGGTACTCCTTATATCCCTTCCAGTACGCGGTGATGTTGCCGGCATTGCCGACCGGGATGGCGTGGAACTCCGGCGCATCGCCGAGGTCGTCGCAAATCTCAAAGGCGCCGGTCTTTTGTCCTTCGATGCGGTACGGGTTCAGCGAATTGACGAGGGTGACCGGATAGCTGTCGGTGATCGTCCGCACGAGGCTCAGGGCCTCGTCGAAGTTGCCCCGGATCGCCAGGACCTGGGCGCCGTGGATCAACGCCTGGGCGAGCTTGCCCAGGGCGATGTTGCCTTCGGGGATGAGGACCACGCACTTGAGCCCGGCGCGCACGGCGTAGGCCGCGGCAGAGGCGGAGGTGTTGCCCGTCGAGGCGCACATGACGATGCGCGCCCCCTCTTCTTTGGCCTTGGTGATCGCCATCGTCATGCCGCGGTCCTTGAAAGAGCCCGTCGGGTGCGCCCCCTCGTACTTGAGATAGACGCGGCAGCCCGTCATCCCGGAAAGGATGCCCGAGGCGATGAGCGGGGTGCGGCCTTCTTGGAGCGAGACGATGGGCGTGTCGTCCTTGACGGGCAGAAAACGGCGATACCGGTCTATCAAGCCAGCATAGGCCACGTTAAAAGTCCTCCATGCGGATCTTGACGGTCTTTCCTTTTATGATGGCGAGCCGGTCGATGGCCTCCAGGGCCCGGCGCAGATCCTTTTCCTGCGCGTCATGCGTGATCATGACGACGGGCACGAACTTGGCGCGCTTGCGCTCCTTCTGGTTCACCTGGGCGATGCCGATATGGTAGCGTCCCAGGACACCTGAGATCTTGGCGAAGACGCCGGGCTTGTCGATGGCCATGAACCTCAGGTAGTAACGGCTGCGGATCTCGTCGGTCTTGCGGATGCGGCGCACCGAGGGCCTGGCCGCCAACAGGGGCTGGCCCGGCAACTCGCCCCGCGCCAGGTCCACCAGGTCGCTGACCACGGCCGACGTCGTGGGGAACGTCCCCGCGCCCCGACCGTAAAAGAGCATGTCACCGACCATGTCCCCACGCAGGAGGACCGCGTTGAAGACGCCGTTGACGGCCGCGAGCATGTGGTCTTCGGGCAGGAGCGTCGGGTGCACACGCACCTCCAGGTCCTTGCCGAACTTCTTGGCGATGGCCAGCGGCTTGATGACGCACCCCATGTCCCGCGCGTAGCGCACGTCCATCTCCTTGATGCCGGAGATCCCCTCGCGCACGACGCTCTCGAAAGGCACGTGCTTGGCGAACAAGAGGTAGCTCAGGACGACCAGCTTGTGCGCGGCGTCTATCCCTTCGATGTCGAAACGCGCATGGCGCTCGGCGTAACCCTTCTTCTTTGCCCGGGCAAGGGCCTCGGCAAAGCTCAGAGATTCCTGCGACATCTTAGACAAGAGATAATTCGACGTCCCGTTGATGATGCCGTAGAGCGATTCGATGCGGTTGACCAGCAGTCCTTCGCGCAGCGCCTTGATGATGGGTATGCCGCCGCAGACCGAGCCTTCGAATTTCAGTTGGCGGTGCCGGCGGCGCGCCACGGACAAGAGCTCCGGCATGTCCTGGGCGAGGAGCGCCTTGTTGGCCGTCACCACGTGCTTGCCTTTGTTCAGCGCCTGGATGATGATGTCCTTGGCCGGACGCATCCCGCCGATCAGCTCGACGACCACCTCGATCTTTTCGTCTTCGATGACATCCTTGGCCCGGGTCGTGAACGACGAGCCCGTAATGCCCAGCCGCGCCCCCTGTCCCCGGCGGGCATCGCAGGCCAGGACGAGCTGCAGGTCGACGCCGCTACGCTCACGGATGAGGTGGCGCCTGCGGCGCAGGGCCTTGACGACACCCGAACCCACCGTCCCCAAACCGATAATCCCGATATGCAGTTTTTTCACCGGTTCTTCTCCTTTATTCCTAAAGACTCCTTCACGCGAACAACCGCGCAAGCCAGGCATCGAGGCTATAGCGACCCGGGCCGATGAACGTCAGCCCGAAAAAGACGACGCCGTCCTCCAGGGCGTGCGCAGCGCCAAAGAGGCCGTCCCCCTTCTGAAAGTGCATCCGTGCCGCCACGACCATGGTCATGAAGAGGAGCGCCGTAAATATCCTGAAGAACAGACCCAATGCCACACAGATCCCGCCCGCGAACATCGAAAAGGACGCCATGAAGCCCCAAAAGGCCGGCGCGGCGTGGATGCCGAAACCGCTCGTCGCCTGACCGAGCTTGGCCCACCCCTCGGGCCCTGCGAATAACTTCGGCGCCCCGTAATACACGAACATAACGCCCAGAAAAACCCTTATCACGAGAAGACCGATGTCCGCGTGCCGGACAAGCTTATCCACGACCATAGCTCTCCCTTTCAATCGTCCCGACAAAAATCAGTCGGGGAGAGCGGACTCGAACCGCTGGCCCCCTGAACCCCATTCAGGTGCGCTACCAAACTGCGCCACTCCCCGATTATCTCCCGAAACCCCGTTTCCAAACCCCGTTTAGAAACCCCGTTTCCAAACCCCGTTTCGGAGTCACTATTCGCTCTTGCGGCGGCGCGTCATCAGATCACCCACGGCGCGGCGAGGCGATTTGTTCCTGAAAAGGACCTTATGGATCTCCTGCGCGATGGGCATCTCGATGTCGTATTTTTTGGCCAGGCGATAGACCGAGCGCGTCGTGGGCACGCCTTCTGCCACCATCTTCATGCGGCTGATAACAGACTTGAGCGTCCGCCCCTTGCCGATCGCCTCGCCCACGTAATGGTTCCGGCTCAGGCCGCTGAAACACGTCGTCACGAGATCGCCTAATCCGGCGATGCCGGCAAAGGTGTCCCGACGCGCGCCCATCGCCGCGCCCAGACGCCCCATCTCCGCGAGGCCCCGGGAGACGATCGCCGCTTTGGTGTTCGTGCCGAACCCCAGCCCGTCGGAGATGCCGCAGGCGATCGCGATGATATTCTTGAGGCTGCCGCCGAGCTCCACCCCCACCACGTCGGCATTGGTATAGACCCGTAAGGCACGCGTCATGAAGAGCGCCTGCACGGCGTCCCTCAAGGCCTCATCGTGCGAGGCCGCGACCGCCGTCGAAGGAATGCCCCGGGCCACCTCCATGGCGATCGTCGGCCCGGAAAGGACGGCCAGCCGCTGTGTCCCCCAGACCTCGCGGATGACCTGCGTCATGCGCATGAGCGACGTCACCTCGATGCCCTTGACGACGCTCACCACCGCGCACGACGGCGGGACAAAATCCCTGGTGCGCCTTAAAACGGACCTCAGGTACTCCGAAGGGACGGCCACGACGATCACATCCGCAGACATCAAGACATCCGGCCGCGACGTGACAACGATACCCCTGGGGAGCACCACCCCTTTCAAATAATACGGGTTGCGCCGCGTCCTGTCAACGAACCTGGCGTACTCCGGGAAGGCGCTCCAGAGGGTAACAGATGCCCCTTTCCTGGAGAGCAATATGGCCAAGGTCGTTCCCCAGCCCCCGTCGCCCAGGACAACGATGCGCTTGAACTTGATCAATTATCTATTACTCCTTGTGATAAAAAAGGTTACGCTTTTACTCCATTCGTGATTTTTAATTTTACTATAATGGAGGGGGGATGTCAACAGGAGTTACGCGTTGTGCGGGTGAGGGAGTGCGGGGACAAAAAACGGCATGCCAGCGCCGTCCGCCCGTTCGCAACGAAACCACGCGTGCCATGGGCGACGTTAACAGGCGTGGCGGTACGGTGCGGTCAGCCCGTTCGCAGCGCCAATTCCTTGATCTCCCAGAGGTGGCGGAGGGTCTCTTCTTCGCCCCGGCGGACCAGGTCCTCGATATTCTTGAAGTCCGCCCAGGGGACGGCCGACACATCCGGATGCAAGACCACGTCCGACTGGCTCAGGGCATTGGCCTGGGCCAACAGGTACTCCATGGACTGGACGCTCGAGATGATAACGTCAAAGATGTTCGGCTCGAAGAACCCCAACACGCGGCGCCGGAAAAACCGCTGCCACGCCGCCACCGCGCGCCACCGGGAGAGGCTCTTGCGACGGTCCTTTTTAAGCAACGCGTACGTCCGCTCAAAATCATCGGCGCTCGGCAGGACGTTCACGGCGATGATCTTCTCCACGCCGCTATCGAGGCACACGTCCGTCGGCAACGGGTTCAGGACACCGCCGTCTATATAATAGTGGTCGGCGATCCGGAACGGCTCAAAGACGCCCGGGATGGCGACGCTCGCCATCACCGCATCCTTCAGGCGGCCGCTGTCGAAGACGACCGCCTTCATGCCCAGGGCGTCGCACGCCACCACCTTGAAAGGCCGCTTGATATCAAGGAAGGTCATGTCCCCGAGATACCTGTCCAGAAAACGGTAGATGTGCCTTCCTTTCAGGAGGCCCCGCAACGGAAAGGCCAGGTCGTCCCATCCGAAGAGGTACCTACGGCTGCGATTCTCCAGGATGATCTTCTCCACCTCGAGCGCGGAGTAACCGCAACACCAGAGCGCACCGATGAGCGCCCCGATGCTCGAGCCGCAGACGAAATCAATATCGACCCCCTCCTCCTCCAGGACCTTGAGGACCCCGATATGCGAGATCCCCATCGCCGAACCGCTACCCAGGACCAGGCCCACCTGGACCTCTCCCATCTGGCGCGCGACGCGGCGCACCGCATGGCCATAGGTCTCATCGGACGTTTGGTCCAAGAGACGATACTCCCCATCCTCGACATGCGGCAGCGTGGCATAGACCGGCTGATGGAAGATCGCCTCGGGCGGGAGGCTCGACAACTCCTGTCCCTGGCCGTGCACGAGTCTCTCCTCAAGGAGCACGAGCTTCGTCCGTCTTTTGAATTCCGAGTCCTGCCAGAGCCCCCAGGAGTCCATCCTCTTCGTCAAGCCGCGCAGCATCTCCTGGTCGGTCGATGAGACCAGGTGGACGGCGTCGGCCTGGGTCAGGACACGCGCCGCCTCTTGATCGAGATGCGGCGCAACCAGGACGAGGCAGAAGTGATAATCGTTGATCAGCGTCGTCAGGACCGAGATGATGAACGAGGCGTCCCACGTCCCGTCCGGCTTCACAAGGATGCGCAGGATGTCGGGTCCCTTCTCGCGCCGAACGACCCCTTTCATGATCTCTTCAAAGGGGGGAAAGGACGGACGGCACACGAGCCCCGCCCCTTCTTTCAGGCCCAAGACGGAGGCCAGACACGATCCGGGGCCTCCGGCGTCAACGCAGACGACCTTCTTGCGCGTCTGGTCGACCAACTCCACGCCCAGATTCAGAAAGTACAGCGAGGCGGGACGCAGGACCTCCGGCGCCCCATAAACGGCGCAGATGGTGCTCTCGAAGATGGACTTGGGATGCAGGTCCTTTCTTTTGAGGCGGCGAGAGAGCGTCCGGTTCAGTTCGAGAGACAGGCGCGGGATGCCCTTGAGGAGCTGCTGGAAGCGCTCGCGGTCGATACGGACCAAGAGGACGTCGGTCGCGGCGCGGGCCGTGACGGAGTGCGGCTCACCCGTCAACAGCGATATGAAACCGAAGTACTTGCCCCGGTAAAGGGTCCCGAGCAGGCACGGGGTGCCGTCCCTTTCCACCAGCGTCTCCACGCGGCCCGAGACGATCGCGTAAAAGGCGTCGGCCGGATCACCCTGGCGGTAGATGGACTGGCCCCTCCTGATCTGCAGGAGCTCCATGGCGTCCAGCACCAGCCGCCGCTCAAAAAAATTCAACTCACCGAAGAGCGGCAGCTGCCGGAGGATCACCGATTTATCGATCAGGAACGGGTGCTGACTCATGCGCCTCCCGTCAGACGACGGTCTTCTCGGCCTTGGTCCGGATCTTGGCCAGTTCCCACGAATACTCGTAGAGGTGAAGCCCCTTGGAGGCCGCGATCATCTCGCCGTCCTTGACACCGATCATGTCGGCCATGTATTGCTTCACCAGCTGCAGGCCCCCCAGGTTCGATGGAAAGCCGCCCCACAGGTCCCAGGAACGAAAGTACAGAAAAAAGTGCAGCTTGTCGTCCCGCACGCGCGTGTCGATGAGGCGCAGGCAGGGCGGATCGACGAGGCCGATATCCGACGGCATGCCGATCTCCATCACCGCCTGGTTCGTCCCGTGCCCGTCCTGCTTGTACATGCGGATCACCTCTTCGATCTGGTTGACCTGCAGGGGAATCTCGCGCAACATCGCGCGGCCGTCCACGACCTCCCGGACGCGCACCTTGGGGTCGACCAGACGCTCGCCGTAGGTGTAATCTTCCGTTTCGGTCTTGGTGCCGGTCAAAAGATACGACAGGTACCCCTGGACGTACTCCATGTCGGTCGGCGCCGGGATGTTCATGCCTTCCGGGATGAGGGGGATGATCTGATGGGAGGGTTTGCGGGCCCGCACAACGACGTAATCAAACTCGAGGCGCCGGGCGCCCTTGTAACTGCCGCGCGTGATGGTGTAGACCGATCCTTTTTCGAGGATCGCGCGCAGCGCCTGGAACCACGCGTCGTCTAAGTCAAAGGCGTCGATGAAGACGGGCTCAAGATGCGGTTCGCTCATGCAGGGATACCCCGGCGGCACGATGACGGATCAATGGATGCGGGTCTTGATCTCCGAAAGGAGCTCGTTGACATCGTAGGGCTTGGCGATGAAAAAATTCTGGCCCAGGACGTGCCCGCAGGCCTTCTCTTCCTGCTTGGTGAACAGGCACGTCAGAAAGATAATGGGGGTGCCCTGGGTCTCGGGCTGGGCGCGCAGCGTGTTGGCGACCTCGGAACCGTCCATGCCCGGCATGGCGATGTCAAGGATGACTAAGTCCGGGGACTCCTTCTGGGCCAGCTCGATGGCCTCCTGGCCGCCCGAGGCCTTGATGACATCGTATCCCGCCTTGGAGAGGCGTTCCCCGAGCAAGAGCAGGACATCCGGTTCATCATCGACGACCAGGATCTTCTTCTTTTTCATATGCGGCCTCCTTCTTTACGACTCCAACATCTCGGGCGGCTGGGGCTCACCCTTAAGGGCCATCCGGATCAATAAATCCAGCTTCTGCGGGTCATACGGCTTCGTCAGGAAGAACTCTCCCCCCGCCTCCCTTCCCGCCTCGATATCTTCTTTCTGCGCCAGGACGCTCAAGAAAATGATCGGGATCTCTTTGGTCTTGAGGTCGGACTTGAGCTTCTTGCAGACCTCGATGCCGTTGAGATAAGGCATCATGATGTCCAAGACGATCACGTCCGGCGCCTGGACCTTGGCGACCTCGATGCCTGCATACCCGTCTTCGGCCACCAGGACGTCGTACCCGAAGGAGATGAGCCGGAACTTCAGGAGATTGCGCAACCCCACTTCATCATCGATGATCAGGATCCTCTTCTTGTCTTCGCTCATCGTTTCGCTTCCTTTTCGACGGGGAGCGCGAACTTGAAGACGGCCCCTTCGCCGAGCTTGGACTCGGCCCAGATCCGCCCCCCCATGGCGTCCACCAGATTTTTCGAGATATACAATCCCAGCCCCGTGCCGCCGACCCGGCGCACCAGCGTCGAGTCCAGCTGGACGAACCGTCCGAAGAGCCGCGCGAGCTCCTCATCGGGGATGCCCGGCCCCTCGTCAGCGACGGCAAACTCGACCTCCTCGTCGATCCAACGGCACGTCAGCCGGATGCGGCTGTGCTCGCGCGTGAACTTCACGGCGTTGTTCAACAGGTTCAAGAGGACCTGGATCAACCGGTCCCGGTCGGCCATGACCCGCGGCAACCGCTTTTCGATATCCGTCACCAGAACGAGACCGCTCTTCTCGATCTCGATCCTGGCCAGGTGATAGACCTGATTGACGATCTCGGCCACCTCGCAGGCCGTCAACTTCACCGTCAGGAGGTTGGACTGGATCTTCGAGATGTCGAGGATGTCGCCGATCAATCGGTTCAGGCGCCGGATGTTCGAGAGCGCGATCTCCAGGCACTCTTTCTGGCTCCGGTTGAGCTTGCCCTGCGTGCCGTCGGCGACGATCTCGACGCCCTCCTTGATGGCCGACAGCGGCGTGCGCAACTCGTGGGAGACCATCGAGACGAACTCGCTCTTGATCCTCTCTATCTTCTTGCGTTCCGTGATGTCGCGCAGGTGGCACTGGATCACGCGGCGGTCCGCGACATAATACCACGAGGCGCGGATCTCGACGTTGATCTCCCGTCCGCCCGCCGTCGCCACGACCACGTCGTCGTGAAAGACCGCGATCTTGTCCCCGAGCTCCTGAGGAATATTGCGCAGGACCGGATTCTCAAGGAAGAGCTTCGTGGCGTGGAAGGGCCGACCCTGCAGCTCGTCGCGCGTCATCTCCATCAACTGCAGCAGATACGGATTTACGTCGATTATATTACCATGTTCGGCGTCCATAATCAATATGCCGTCCTGGGCCGACTCGAAGAGCCTGCGGAACATCCGCTCCGAGGTCTGGAGGGCGGCCGTGCGCTCCTCCACCAGCCCCTCCAGGGTCTGGGTGTGTATTTTAAGTTCCTCCTCGAGCCGCTTGCGTTCGGTCACGTCCTGCACCAGCTCGAGGACCTGCTGCGTCTCCCCCATCGCGTCTTTGATGGGCGAGCTGATGATCAAAAAGTCCATGACGCGGCCGTCGGGAAACGTCGCGCGCTGTTCAGCGGTCGAGACGGCCCCCGTCAAAAAGGCCTGCTCGGTGGGACACCCCTTGCAGACCCCCTGACAACCTGCATAGGCGTCGAAACAATGGCGGCCCTTCACCGCCTCCAGCTTGCCGAACCAGCCCTCGACCACCTCGTTGACCCATAAGATCCTGAAGTCCCTGTCGATCAGGCTCAGGCCCGCGCCGATGTGGGCCGCGATGATCCTCAGGCGCCCCTGCTCCTCTTCCAGGATCGTCTCTATGCGCCTGTGCCCGGAGATATCCTGGACCAGCCCCATGCCAAAGAGGATGCTGCCCTTGGGGTCCTGGACGGGAAAGGCCGTCAGGACCACGTCGAGGGCCTGTCCCGACTTCGTCTTGTGCGTCATCTCCCGGACGATGGTCTGACCCTTGAAGATACCGGCGGCCTCCTGCTCATAGCTCTTTATGCCCAGGAGCTCCACGATCCGCCGGTTCTCCAGGGGGTCCTTTTCATTGATCACCTCGTGCTTCTCGTAGCCGTAAAGGCGGCCGGCCTCTTTGTTCCAGAAGATCAGACGCAGGTCCCTGTCAAAGCCGAAGATGGCGTTCGGCGAATTGTCCAGGATCCCCCGGAAGGTCTCTTCGGAGCGCGCAAGTTGCGCCTCGGTCTCGCGCAGGTGCGTGACGGCCTCATCGAGCCCCCTCTTTTGGGCCTCGAGCTCCGTGTTCTTGACGGCAAAGACGAGCAAAAAAGCGCACCCGACGATAAAAAGGACCAAAAAGGCCATCACACCGAAGAGCGCGAAGAGACGCACCCGGCGGATCTCGACGAAGATCTTGCGGGCATCCAGGTCCACGCCCAAAAGATACAACGTCGCACCCTCAGGCCGGTCCAGGGGCAAGAACACGGTAAACGACGTCTTGTCCCAACGGTCCCGATAGGGCCCGACGAACGTGGGGTGCCGGCCGTGAAAGGCATCGAGGATGTACCTCAGGGGGACGCTTTCGCCGAAGGACGGAAAGACGACGGAAGGATAGACCTGCGCCTGGCTGCCCACCAGGAAGACCGGCCTTTCGTCTTCGAGCCGGACCAGGTAGAGCGCTTTGGCAAAAGAGTCCTGCTGGGTCAGGTCCACCATGCGGTGGTGGGCGTGGCGCAGGGCGGGATACGCGGACCGCTGCGTCAGGCTGAGGATATCAATATCGGATGAGCCGAGCAAGGCCTGCGCATAGAGGCGGGCATCCCTCAAGACCAGTCGCTTCACGTTGTCTTGCTCGTGGATGGTCACGGCCTTGACGAGGTGCCAACCGAAGACGATAAAGACGACATAGAGGAGGCCGAAAGAAAGCGGCAGCCCGACCGTGGAGCGCCGTCGCAACCCGAGAAACGAACGGTAGAAAAAAAGGGAACGCGTCGTTTGCCAGATAAAGATGCCGGCCAGCAACGTCGCGCACGCTGCCCGGAATACGGAAACCGGCAGGCCGACGAGCTCAAAGAACCGGCGCTCGCTCAAAAACACAGGGAGGCCCGACAGCGCCCCGGGGACGACGACGCCGGCACAAAAACCATAGAGCAAAAAGGTCCCGGCGAGCAGGCGCGAGAACCGCGCCGAAAAGACCGAAGCCTCAAAGACGGGGACCCGAGGGGCAGCCCCCCGCCAAAAGGCAAAGGCGGCCAGAAGGGCGGCCGGCAGGGCAAAAAGGGTGCGGATGACGGCCTCGCAGCCGCCGTCACTCTTCAGGCACCAGGCGATCGTCGCCGCACACGCCACCAGCGGCGCCAGCACGAAGACGTTCACAGGCACGCGGGAACGGGACCTTGCGTGCAGGACGCCGAACTCGAAAAGAGCGATGAACCCAAGGACGAGCAGGACGTTACGCTCCGCCTGCCAGAGCTCGGGTCGCATCAGCTCGTAGGCGACGATCCCCATCAGCTCGTACAGGCTTAAGGCAAAGGAAAAACACGCCAGCAAGATCCCGTCGCGGCTCCTGGGCGCGACGCTGCGCTGATGCAGGTGCAACAGGATGCTCGCAACACCCAGGAGAAAAAATGACGCGCTGTAGAAGAGCGCGCCATAGTCCGGATTGGTGATGAAAAAAAAGGGAATCATCGCAAAAAAAGCGGCCTCATCGGGCCGCTGTCTCTATAAGGGCGCTGAAAAAAAGGACCAACCGGAATACCATCGACTGCTCCTAAAGATGCTCTCCCCTGCTTAAAATCAAGCGAGCGATGGGAATCGAACCCACATAACCAGCTTGGAAGGCTAGTGTTCTACCACTGAACTACGCTCGCAAAAAGCCGACTCCACCTGATGTTGTCCCGTTCCCGGCCGAACGTCTTCGGGGAGCCGGGACGGGATCCATTCGCAGACGGCCTTCGGCCTATGGCTTACGTCAGCTACGCCGCCGTAAGCCATCTGCTCATGGAAATCACGCTCGCATATATTTAAGACAAGAGCGCCAGGACGAGGGCGTCAAGCTTCATCAGGCTGCAGGGCTTGGCCAGGTAGTCGACGGCGCCCTGCGCAAACGCCTCGCGCACGACATCCTCATCCTGGATGGCCGACAGCATGATGACCTTGATCGAGGGATCGATCTCCAGGATCTTGCGCAGCACCATCACCCCGTCCATGCCGGGCATGCGGATGTCGCAGAAGACCACCTGGGGCCGGCGCGTCTTGATCTGGAGCAACCCCTCTTCGCCGCTCGCGGCGGCAGCCACGCTGTAACCCCGGGAGGTCAGGAAGTTGCTGATCAGGCTGCGGATATCCGGCTCGTCGTCTATCACCAGGATGTGGCCCACGCGGACCTGGCCCGTAAACTCCCGGTGCCGGTCCTTGAGGATCCCCAGGATCTCTTTCATCATGTGGTGGGTCGAAAAATCTTTTCTGACGACGGCCAGGGCCCCCGCCTGGATGGCCCGGCCCTTGATGTCCGGAGGCAACTCGTCCTGGGCCAGGAGGATGAAATGGACCTCACTGTCAAAATTCCGGATGCGGGTCATCGTCTCGAAGCAATCGAAGTGCTGGATCCGGACATCGATGACGGCGAGGACCGGCCGCTCCCGCTCAACGCGGATGAGCGCCTCCTTGCCGTTGGACACACAACTCACCCGATACCCCATCGACGACAAGACTTCGTAAAAGGTGTCGCGGGACGTGACGTCGCCGTCAACGATAAGGACATTCTCAAACATAGGCCCTGACCTTTCGGCTGCGACTCCGGGACATTCTGTGGACAGGAGAGGATTTGAACCTCTGAAGCAAGTATGCAGCAGATTTACAGTCTGCCCCCTTTGGCCGCTTGGGTACCTGTCCGAAAACGACTCTCAAATAAGCCGAAGAAGGGAATCGAACCCCCGACCCGCTGTTTACAAAACAGCTGCTCTACCGACTGAGCTACTTCGGCATGAAATCCTTGAAAGAACCCCTTTATGAACCGCTTTATCGCGCCCCGGCCTTACGCAGGGCTGCGGGCAGATACAGCAAGATGTCCGACGCGACAACGTCCATCTCGGTCAAGTCCCGGGCCGCCAGGTCGCCGGCCACGCCGTGCAGATAGGCGCCGCAGCGCGCCGCCTCACTTCCGGTCGCGCCCTGGGCCAGGAGGCCCGCGCAGATGCCGGTCAAGACGTCTCCGCTGCCCGCCGTCGCCATCCCGGGATTGCCGCTCGGGTTCACGGTGACCCGGCCCTCGGCTGAGGCCACGACCGTCTGAAAACCCTTTAAGATCAGGTGAACATTGTAATGAAGCGCGAAATCTTTTGCAACTTTTTTTCTGGCCTTCTGGATCGCCGCGACGGGCTGCCGCGTCAGACGCGCCAATTCACCGGGGTGCGGGGTGAGGATGACCGCCGCCCGCTTCTTCCTGAGGCCCTTCAAGACATCCCTTTTCGCAGCGAGGGCGTTCAGGCCGTCGGCATCGATGACCATCGGTTTATCGATGCGGCTGACAAGCCGGCGGATGAGCCGCTGTGTCTGCGGGGCGCGCGACAGGCCCGGCCCGATCGCAAGACACGACGCCTGCCGGGCCGCGGCAAGGAGCCGCGGCAACGCCTTGGCGGCCAACGCGCCCCCGGCGGTCTGGGGCAAGGGAAGGAAAATCGCCTCCGTCAACCTGGAGGCGACGATCGGATAGATGCCTTCGGGGACCGCCAGCGTCACAAGGCCGGCGCCGCAACGCAGGGCCGCCTCCGCGCACAGGCACGCCGCGCCGACGTAAGACCGCGAACCGGCAACGACCAGGACGTGTCCGAACGATCCTTTATGCGAGGCAAGACGCCTCTTAGATAATCGCGCAGGCAACCGCATAGCTTTCTGTATGGGACAAGGATAACGAAATGAACGAGCGCTTGTTGCGGATGCGGCACAAGGGCTTTCCGAACCTATCGTTGTATATCTCGATGTCCTTGAACGCGATGTCCGGCTTCGTGCCCAGGGCCTTGAAGATCGCCTCCTTCGCCGCAAAGCGCGCCGCCAAATGCTGCATCGGATGGCGCTTGCTGCGGGCATAGGCGAGCTCTCTATCAGTGTAGATCCTCTTTAAGAAGACGTCCCCCCATCGCTTGACGGCCTTCTCCAGTTTATGGATCTCCACGATGTCGATGCCGCTTCCTTTTACCATCGCTTTACCATCGCTGCCTTCCCAAGGCCCCGCTCAGACGAGGGCTCGCATCTGCCGGACCGCCTTTTCAAGGCCCACGAAGAGCGCCCGGCAGATGATGGCGTAGCCGATATTGAGCTCGTGCACCCCCTGCATCCCGGCGATCGGACGCACGTTCTCATAGTCCAGGCCGTGGCCGGCGTTGACGACCAGGCCCAGCCGACGGCCCAGGTCGCAGGCCCGGCGGATCTTCTTCAGATCTTGCCGGCGGCGTCCGGGCGTCGTAGCCAACGCATAGGCGCCGGTGTGCAGCTCGACGGCCGTCGCGCCCACGCGGCGGCTCGCGCGCACCTGTCTCACCGAGGGCTCGATAAAAAGGCTCACGTCGATGCCGGCCCGCCGGAGTCTCTTGACGGCGCGCGCCACGCGGCCCTCGTAACGGACGACGTCAAGCCCCCCCTCCGTCGTCAACTCCTGGCGCTTCTCCGGCACGAGCGTCGCCTGGTCCGGCCTCACCTCCAGGGCGACGGCGACGATCGACGGCGCCAGGGACATCTCAAGATTAAGACGCCGGCCCAGACACTTGCGCAGCGCCCAGACATCGGCGTCCTGGATGTGCCGCCGGTCCTCCCGCAGGTGCACGACGACGGAGTCCGCGCCCGCCCGCTCGCAGCATCGGGCCGCCGTCCTCACGTCGGGGATGCGGCCGCGGCGCTGTTGGCGCAGCGTCGCCACGTGATCGATATTGACGCCCAACAACGGCATGGCCCCTCCGCCTTACCGGAACTCGCCGTTCACGTAAAAGTAAACGACGACCGCCAAGATGAGCGCAATGACCTTACACCACAGATAATGCGTGAACCACCTTTTGAGACCGAAAAAGATGTCCTGGAGCCGCATCGCTTCTCTCTCCTGTTATGGGACGGGAGGGCCTTTTATCGGTTTGGGGATGACGAGCAGCGCCCGGAGGCTCTGCATCAGCTCTTCGCGCGTCAATCCCTGCGTCAGGCGGCCGCCCACCGCAAGCGACATGATCCCCGTCTCCTCCGAGACGATGGCCACCAGCGCGTCCGTCTCTTCGCTCAGGCCCAGGGCCGCGCGGTGACGCGTGCCCAGCGCGTGGCTGAGGTAGGGGTTCTGCGCCAACGGGAACAGGCAGCTGGCCGCCGCCACCGTGTCGCCCTGGATCACCACCCCGCCGTCGTGCAGGGGGGCGCCCGGTATGAAGACCGTCTCCAGGAGCTCCGGGCTCACGCGGGCGTTCATCGCCACGCCGCTGTTGATATAGCTCTTTAACGGGTCTTCACGCTCGATCGCGATCAGGCAGCCGATCTTGCGCTGAGAGCAAAAGGTCATCGACGCGGAGAGCTGACGGATCAACTCGTCGATCTCTTCCTCTTTGAGGCCGTGGCCGAAGAGGTGCTGCGTGCCCAGGCGCGCCAGCCCGAAGCGCAGCTCCGGCTGGAAGATGATGATGATGCCGATGACGGAGATGGCGAACAGCTTCGTCAGGATCCAATCCAGGGTATTGAGCCCGAGCTTCTGCGCCAGGAAGAAAGCGAGGATAAGGATAAAGATGCCTTTCCAGACCTGCCCGGCGCGCGTCCCTTCGAAAAAGATCATGATGCGGTAAAAGACAAACCAGAGGATGCCGATCTCGATCAGAGGCTTTAAGACCGTCCAGTAGAGCGCCATAAAGTCCCGCATGAATTCCCTCATGTCCCCCGCCTCACTTTGTCAATTTCCCCGCTTCACTTTGTCGATCTTCCCGCCTCACTTCGTCAAGGCCTCGGTCATCTTCACGACCTGCTTCATCTCCCGGACATCGTGGACGCGCATGATGTGCGCACTCCGGCCGACGGCGAGCGCCGTCGCAGCGGCCGTGCCCCAGATGCGCTCCTGCGCGGGCCGGCACAGGACCTTGCCGATAAAAGACTTGCGCGAAAGCCCAACGAGGACCGGCCGGCCCAGGACGCCGAGCTCGGCCAATCGCTTTAAGATCTCGATATTGTGCTCAAGGGTCTTGCCGAAGCCGATACCGGGGTCCACGATGATGCGGCGGGCCGCGATGCCGGCCTCCAGGGCCCTGTCCATCGCCCCGGCGAGAAAACCCGTCACCTCTGCCATCACGTCGTCGTAGCGCGGCGCCTTCTGCATCGTGCGGGGCGTGCCCTTCATGTGCATCAGGACCACGGCCGCCCGGGAGCGCGCCAGGACCCGGACCATCTTCTTGTCGTGGCGCAGGGCCGAGATGTCGTTGATGATCCGGGCACCGTTGTCCAGGGCCGCTTGCGCCACCTCGCTCCTCGTCGTATCGACGGACACGGGGACGCGGATACGCCGGCACAACGCCTTTAAAAGCGGGACCACGCGTGCGCGCTCCTCCTTCAGGGAAACCGGCCGCGCGCCGGGTCTCGAGGACGCCCCCCCGACGTCGATGATGTCCGCGCCGTCGCGCACCATCTCTTCGACGATACCGACGACCTCCGGCACGCTGCGCCCTGCCACGCCGTCGCCGCTGAAAGAATCCGGCGTGGCGTTGACGATGCCCATCAGCCACGTCCGGCGGCCCAGCTTGACGGTCTGCCCCCCAAGCTCCAGCGTCGTCAGGTGCCGGCCCGTGCCGAGCACCGTGTCACGGATAGAGGTACCAAGCTCCGCCAGGCCGAAAGGCTGTTTCTTGAGCTTGTGCACCAGTGCCAAAAATTGAGAAAGATTTCCAAAGAGCAGACAATCGGTGGCCCGGGACCCGCCCGTCAGCGCCCCGCGGCTGACCGCCGCATCCGCGCCCAGCGACAACATCTCCTGCTTGAGGATGTTCGCGCAGAAACTGGGCAGCCGCGCCACCTTGAGAAAGTGCACGAATCCCTTGGCCCGCATCCGCGCCATGCCGCCCCAGTCCACCCCGATGCGGCCAAACTCACGCATCAGGTCATCCGGTGTCTCAAGGGCCAGCAGGCGCACGCGTTGTGTCATCGCTTAAAAACCGTCAGGAGAAGCCCAGCAGCTTCTTGACCTCTTGCCCGTCCATGACTTCTTTCTCGCGCAAGGTCGAGGCCAGGAGCGTGAGCTTGTCCCTGTTCTTCTCCAAGAGGTCCCGCGCGCGCTGATAACAGCTGTCGACGATCGCCTTCACCTCGGCGTCGATCAGCTCGGCCGTCTGATCGCTGTAGTTACGGTCCTCCGCCAGATTTTTTCCCAAAAAGACCAGCCCCTGCCGGTGGCCCAGCGTCAGGTAACCGACCTTCTCGGACATGCCGAACTCACAGACCATGCGCCGGGCCAGCTCCGTCGCCATCTCCATGTCGTTCTCCGAGCCCGTGGTCACGTCGTTGAAATTGATGGTCTCCGATGCCCGGCCCGAGAGCAACACGGTGATCCGCGCCAACAGCTCGCTCTTCAACATGATGTAACGGTCCTGCAAGGGCATCTGCAGCGTGTATCCCAGCGCACCCACGCCGCGCGGGATGATCGATACTTTATGCAACGGGTCCACCTCCGGGATCAGGATGGACAAGAGCGCATGTCCGGCCTCGTGGTAGGCCACGATGTCTTTTTCCTTGTCGCTGATGACCCGGCTCTTGCGTTCGGGGCCGGCGATCACGCGCTCGATCGCCTCTTGCATCTCCTGCAGGGTCACGGACTCTTTATTGCGGCGCGCCGCCAACAAGGCCGCCTCGTTACACAGGTTTGCCAGGTCCGCGCCGGAAAATCCCGGCGTCTGACGCGCGATGTCAACCAGCTGGACGTCTTCGGCGAGCTTGATCTTTACGGAGTGGACCTTGAGGATCGCCTCGCGGCCCCTGATGTCCGGCCGGTCGATCACGACGTGACGGTCAAAACGGCCGGGGCGCAGGAGCGCCGGGTCCAAGGTGTCCGGACGGTTGGTCGCCGCTAAAAGGATGACGCCCTGGTGCGGATCGAAGCCGTCCATCTCGACCAGGAGCTGGTTGAGCGTCTGCTCGCGCTCGTCGTGGCCGCCGCCGATCCCGGAGAACCGCAGCCGGCCCACGGCGTCGATCTCGTCGATGAAGATGATGGCGCCTCGGCCGAAGGTCTTGGAAGCCTTGCGCGACTGCTCGAAGAGGTCCCGGACACGCGAGGCCCCCACGCCGACGAACATCTCGACGAAGTCGGACCCGCTGATGTTGAAGAAGGGCACGTCCGCCTCCCCGGCAAGCGCCCGCGCGATCAGTGTCTTGCCGCACCCCGGCGGCCCCACGAGGAGAACACCCTTGGGGATCTTGCCGCCCAGGCGCTGGAAGCGCTTGGGGTCCTTCAGGAATTCGATGACCTCCTGGAGCTCCTCCTTGGCCTCATCTACTCCCGCCACGTCCGCAAAGGTCACCTTCTCCTTTGCGTCCCCGCTGTCGATCCGCGAGCGGATCTTGCCGAACGACCAGATGCGGTTTCCCGTCTCCGCCGAACGCGAGCTGAAATACCAGAGAAGACCTATCAAAAGAAGGAAGGGCGCAAAATTCATCAACAGCGTCGTCCAGAAGGTCCGGGCAGGACGCACGTTGAAGTCCTGGGCATTGGTGCGTAACAGCGTGAGCAGGGCCTTGTCGTCCGACGGGATGTGGACGAGAAAACGTGTGCCGTTGACGAACTCGCCCTGAAGGACGTCCTCGATCATCGTCACCGTCTTGATGCGATCCGGCGACGTGCTCAAGACGCGAAAGAACTCATTATAGGAAAGCTCCTTGCGGGCGTTCGCCGAATTCTGGAAGACCGACATCAGGTAAAAGGCCCCCAGGATAAAAAGCACCCACAAAACGATGGCGTAAGTATTTTTCCCGGGCCCCTTGGTGGTCGGGGCACCTGCGGGTTTCAGATTTCTCTTTTTCATAACTATATTATTATAAAGGGAGTTGTGGTCGAAGGCAAGAGGCTTTTATCGCTTTCTGACAAAAAAGACAAGCCCCTTCGCCTCCTTGCGGACACGCAGGTCCCGGGGCAGGTGGACCTCGGAACCGGAAGGTCTCCGGTACAGCAGGTCCTCTACCTCCTGCCAGTGCTTCCAGGTCAGGCGCCGCAGAGGACCGCCGAGGTCCCGGAGGACCAGGCGCAGGGCGGTCCGGCGCAGCCCGTCATCTGCCTTGAGGAGCGGCCCCAGGGCCACCGAGACCGAGCGCCCCTTCTTCCTCGCGGCGCGGCGCAGGAGCGCGCGCGCGCACCGCTCGAGGTGGACATAATCCGCTCCGATGGTCGCCGCCAGCGCCGTCAAGGCGTCCCGCACGGACGGATTAAAGGACCTTTCCAGGTAAGGCAGCAAGTCGTGGCGGACCTTATTGCGCAGATACCGCGTATCCCGGTTTGTCGGGTCCGTGCGCCAGGCCTGGCCGCGGCTTTCAAGAAAATCCAGGACATCGCAACGGTCCACCTCGATCAGGGGCCGGACCACGGTATAGCCTTCCCGGGGCAGGACGGGGAGGATACCGGAGAGCCCGTAGAGACCGGTGCCGCGCACGATCCGCATCAGGACGGTCTCCGCCTGGTCGTCCCGCGTATGGCCCAGGGCCACCTTGTGACTCCCTGTTCGGCGGCAGGCCTCGGCAAAAAAGGCGTAGCGCTTGCGCCGCAGCGCCTCCTCGGCCCGCGCCCCTTTCAGGGGAAACGTCTCTTTCAAGGTCCTTGCGTAGAACGGGATCCCTTTCCCGCGACATAGATCCCGGACAAAGAGCCTGTCCTTCGACGAAGAGACGCGGATATTGTGGTCGAGGTGCGCGACGCTCAGGTCGCAACACAGTTGCGCGTTCATCTCCTGGAGAGCACACAGGAGCGCGACCGAATCCGGACCTCCCGATACGCCGACGACGACACGATCTCCTTTTTCGAGCATGCCAAGGCGGGCGACCGTTGAGGCGACGCGGTGCACGAAAGAACGCGCAGGACGCTTGGGGGGGCTCATACGCAACCTGCCTGCTCAATATTCCCGGGACTTGTATCTGAACTGACGCACGACATTGGGGTGGGAGAAGAAATGGTTCATGCCCAGATAATAGGCCAGCACGAAGACGACGCCGATGACGAGGGCCGACGCCGGCACGGGCACGGACAACTCCTGGGCGAGATAGACGTTGAGATAGATGTTCACGACCGCGTTCACGAAATAAAAGCTCATGACGATACGCAGCAGCCGCCGGGCCCACTCGCGCAGGTGGAGCGTCCCCGTGCCGCAGACGATCCAGACCAGAAAGATAAGGATGTTAAAGACGGAGGAGACCCAGAAGAGCGGCAGCGCGAGCGTCGCGTCCGGCCATACCTGGGCGCCGAGCGAGGCGTCCTGACCCACCATGAGCAGGACGCTGACGATCTGAAGCACCGCGCTGAACGCGCCGAACGCGATCAGGACGACCGAAGCCGCCACCACGCCCTTTGACCGCAGGACAAGCTTATAGACCATACAGAAGGAACTCCTTGTGCCTTATAGAGTATCAGCAGATGGCAAAAAATGCCAGAAAAAATCTGCAGCAGGCACAAGAAAAATCTGCAGCAGGCACAAGAAAAATCTGCAGCAGGCATAAGAAAAATCTGCAGCCCCGCGACTTCCCGCCACCCTAAAATCAAAATGGCATAAAAAGACCAGGTCTTTCTATGCCACGGCCTACGTGCTTTTGCCGGCCCGGGTCTGTCTCTTTGCCCGGTGCGCCCTCAGGACCCTGCGCAGGGCGAAGGCCGTGAACCGCACCGCCTCGGCCTGCGTCATGCCTTCCTTCGTGTCAAAACGATAGCCCAGCCGCCGGCCGACGTTCTTGTCTTCCAGGTGGATCTTCTCGATCCCGAAACGCTGCGGCTCCCGGGTGATCAGCGTGCCGTCTTCCAGGCAGAACGGCTGCACCTTGATCACGTCAAAGAGCCGGATATGGCGCTCCAGGAAGTCCACGGTCGCGCCGGCCTCCTCGATCGTCTCCGTGGGAAAACCGAAGAAGACGCTGACGGCGACCAATATCCCCGCCTCCTTGATCGTGCGCAGGATACGCACCAGCTCTTCCTGATCCAGGTCCTGGTGGTACTTGTTCATCAGGCGCAGCACGCGCTGTGAGACCGACTCCAGCCCGAAGCTGACCAGGCGCAAGCCGGATCTTTTCAAGAGCTGGCAGAGGTCCGGGTCACCGAATTCCCGACCCAGGATGATCCCCGTGCTCCAGGTGACCGGCGCCTTTCGCTGCGTCAGGACCTGCGCCAGGCCCCGCATGAACGACGTCGGCAGGGCGTCGTCCATGAAATAGAAGTGGTTCGCCCCGTAGCGCTCGCCCATGCCGCGCATCACGGCCACGACCCGGTCCACGCCGGCCACGTAAAACTGTCTGTCCTTCAGGCAGAAGCTGCAGAAGGCGCACCTGGACCAGGGACACCCCCTCGAGGCCATGATGGGGAAGTACTCCTGATAGCTGTCCAGATCAAAACCGGAAAAGTCCGGCACGCGGTAATCATCGGGATGCATGAGAAATTTCTTTCCGGTGGCTTCAAAGGTGCCCCGGGGAGTGCGGACGTACAGATTGGGGATGTTCGCAACGTCGCCGGGATCCGGCGCCTCGAGGAGCATCCTGAAGGCCTCTTCGCCGTCATCGACGACCAGGTAATCGAAGAGGGCGGCCACCTCCTTGTGCGTCTTCAGGCAATCGATGTGCTTTGATATCTGCGCGCCGCCCGCGACGATGCGCACGGCCGGGAACATCTTCTTGAGCTCATCGGCGATCAGGAGGGCAAAGAAGAGCTGCTCCGGATAGATCACCGAAAGGCCGACCAGGTCCAGCCCGCGTCCCACGCCCTGAAGAAGCGCGCGCACCTTCTTCTTTTCCTCGATGAACCTGTCGGGCGGACGGGCCGAGAGGATCGCCTGCAGCGACCAGGGGATCGACTTCTTGCCTTCCATCTCCATGCGGTCCAACAAGACATAGACGTTCTCGTCGAGGAACCGGTACACACCGGAAGAGGTGCGGCCCTGCCTCCTCAGGTTCTTGGAGGCCTGCAAGAGGAGCGCATACAGCGACCAGTGGGGCTGTATCGTCTTCAAGTACGCGATGTTCATGTCAAAGACCGGCACCGCCGGGCGTCCCTGGGAACACAGGTAGGCATTCAGGTGGGGAATGCTTAAAGGAAGGACGTTCGACGTCAGGATCGGCGGCCAGATAAAAAGGGCTTTTTTCTCAGGCATGGAATGAGTGCGGCCGGCACCTGTCAGGACGACCCCTTAGCATCGACGACCTCTCAATATCCTTGAGAGGAAGCGCAGGGTATTTTCTCCATATCGCCGCCGGGCCCCTTCATCTGGAAAATATGATTCCCCGTGGCACCGCAGGTCTCGGGCACCGCGACGATGGTATACGCATCAGGGGTCAATTGAAGGGAATACGTGTAGCCGTCGATGGTCTGGCCGTCACAGGCCCGGGCGATGTAAGGCGGCTGGCCGTCCGTCAGCTCGCTCTCGACGACGGGATAGTCGCCGACGTTGCTTGCCGCGTACATCTCAAGGGCGGTCCTCACGATCGCGATCCGCGATTGCGCCGCGGCCTCATTCACATTGAGCTTGGCACGCACAAAATTCGGGATAGCGATGGCTGCCAACAGGGCGATGATAGGTATCATCACGATCGACAAGCCACCCAAGACGATGCCCGCGATGGCCAACCCCTCACCCTGGAGCACTTCTTTGTTCTTATTGATCTTGACGAGCGCAACGATGCCCATGATAAGCGCCGCGAGACCAAACAGGATACCCAGGAGCGGGAACCAAAACAGGCACCCCAGGACCAAGCTCGCGACCGCCAACCCCAGCGTCTTCTTCTGTCCCTGCGTCATCGCTTCCTCCTACCAAAAGGATACGGCTCTATTTACTCTATTCTACCTGTATTCAAAAAATAAGGCAATCCTTTCGGATTGCCCGTGCGATCATGACGGCGGTAGGAAGTTTTCGAAAATGATGCTAAAATAACCATGTGTTGCGACCTTAAGGCGCCCCCGGAGGATTCCCCCTCATGAAACCAGAAGACAGGGCCTACATCCTGAAGCATGCCGGCAGGCAATCGTTGACCGAGATGGCGCGGCATCTGGGCCTTAAAGAAAGGAGTGTGCGCAGATTCCTGGAGACGCGGGAAGAGACGAGGGCGTCTGGCGGACCACGGCCCCGCAGACCCCGCAAGGCCCTTTGGCTCTCGGTCGCTCTCATCGCAATGCTGGGTGCCGCGGTCTATGCCAACTCCATAGGGGGCGCCTTTATCTGGGACGACGTGCACCTGGTGAAGAATAATGCGTACATCAAGAACCCGGCGAACCTTGCCGGACTTTTTACAAAAAAAGATAACAGGAAAGAATACGCCTTTTATCGTCCTCTCCAGGAAACAAGCTACATGCTCGACTACGCCTTCTGGCGCGACAACGCCAAGGGTTACCATGCGACGAACATCATTTTGCACATCTTGACGGCGTTGGCCGTGTTCTGGCTCATAAACCTCCTCTTCGCCCGGATGTCCCTGGCCCTGATAACGGCCGGCCTCTTTGTCGTTCACCCCGTGCATACCGAGGCTGTCGCCTACATCTCCGGAAGGGCGGATATCATGGCCGCCCTCTTTATCCTTCTCGCCTTCATCCTCTATATCAAACAAACCGGCTCACCGGAGCTTGCCGTGCCCCCAGTGGAGAATGCGGGAGCGCCCGCAACGGGCCAGACCAGGAAAAATGCAATCCTGTGCGCGCGGCCGGACGCACAAAATCCGTGGCTGTTTACCGGCATGCTCATCAGCTATGCCGGCGCGCTATTGAGCAAAGAGAGCAGCCTGATCTTGCCGGTCCTGCTGGGATTCTATCATGCCGCCTTCAAGAAGGGCCGCGCCGGCGCGCCCCTCCTCGGGGTCTGGGTCACGACCGGCCTCTACCTGGTCATGCGCCTAACGGTGATGCGGTATTTCCTGACGCTCTCCCACGCCGACACCACGCTCTGGCAAAGGATACCGGGGGCTTTCGTGGCCCTCGCCCAATACCTGAGGATCCTGGGACTGCCTTTCGGCCTGCACATGGAATACGGCAACGGCGTCTTTGCGTGGTCGGACCCGTGGGCCCTGGCGGGAGCAGCCTTATTCGTGTTCCTGATCGTTTACGCTTTCAAGAAAAGACGAAGCGCGTCCCTCGTATTTTTCTGTGTCACCTGGTTCTTCATCACGCTCCTGCCCCAAGCCAACCTTTATCCCATCAACGCCTATATGAGCGAACACTGGCTCTACCTGCCTTCCATCGGATTCTTCGCTCTGTTGGCGGGAGCACTCGACCTCCTCTATCGACGCCGGGGCACACGGCTTGCCGTCGTGGCGGTGGGGGCGATGGTGCTCTTTTACGCCACCCTCAGCGTCCGGCAAAACGGCTACTGGAACGACCCCTTCACCTTCTATAAAAAAACGCTGGTCTACGCACCGGAGAGCCCACGTCTGCTCAACAACTTCGGTATCCTCACTTACGAAAAAGGAGACGCCGAAGAGGCGGTCGCGATCTTCAAAAAGACCATCGCGGCCGATCCGGCATACGCCGAGGCCTACAATAACCTCGGCAAGATCTACAAGGATGCCCGCCGGATGGACGAAGCCATGGACTTATTCAAAAAAGCCATCGAGATCGACCCCGCCTATGCCGAGGCCTACAACAACCTGGCCATCGCCTACTTTCTCACCGGCAACCAGGCACAGGCGATCCAGTTCTTCAAGAAAGCGGTCGCTCTCAGGCCGGACTTTGCCAATGCCTACTTCAACCTGGCCGTCGCTTATTTCAACGAAAAGGACTTCGACCTCGCCACGCAGAGCTATGCCAAAGCCGAGGCCCTGGGCCTCTCAAAGCCTGATTTCGCAAAAAAGCTGAGCGGCGGCCGGGTCCGATAAACAAAAAAGGGACAGCGCTTTTTTTGAAAAAGGCGCTGTCCCCTTTTTTCGAAGCCTTCTGTTCAGCGAAACCCCGCCTGGTTCCGGCGGGGTCCCCTGATCTAGCAGAAAATCTGGTGACGGCGGAAGGGGTCGAACCTTCGACATAGCGGGTATGAGCCGGTCGCTCCGCGCCTGCGGCGGCGTCGCTCCCCATGGGGAACCTAACGGTTCCCCTCTGGCGCTCGCTCCGCTCGCTGTCACCCCTCCCTCGAGGCGACAGCACCGCTTAAGGGGGAACGGTCTTCCCCCTTAAGAACCCCCATTGCGGCTCATACAGCCGTATGAGCCGGTCGCTCCGCGCCTGCGGCGGCGTCGCTCCCCATGGGGAACCTAA
>CAZUQR010000017.1:35154-43636 GCA_964622605.1 uncultured Planctomycetia bacterium | reverse complement strand
GAGCACGGATGGGGCGGCCGCCGAAGGCACGGCTAAATCGGGCAAGGAGCGCCGTTTAGCGCTCACCGCCTGAGAGGGTGAGGCTCACCCGGTGCCGCGGAGGCGGCCACGCCGAACCTTAGGTGTCGAGAAGAGAGGAGGAGTGTCCATGAAGATCTGTATCACCGCCGAGGGCAAGACGCTCGATGCGGCCGTCGATGCCCGCTTCGGGAGGTGTGCGTTTTTTATTTTTTATGACGCCGACACCGGCGATGTGGAGGCGCAGGAGAATCCGAACAGCCGGTTTCAGGGCGGGGCGGGCATTCAGTCCGGCCAGATGATGGCCGCCAAAGGCGTCAAGGCCGTCCTGACCGGGAACGTCGGGCCCAACGCCTTTCAGACGATGTCCGCCGCCGGCATCGAGGTGTACACGGGGTTGTCCGGCCCCGTCCGTCAGGCGGTCGAGGCGTATAAATCGGGAGGGCTCAAGGCCACGCAAGGGCCGAGCGTCCAATCGAAGTTCGGAATACAGGGGTAAGTCGACGACGACCAGGCAAGGGCACCCGATGGAAAAAGGGGTCTTAGAAAACCACGAGCGATACCGCGAGCGCAAGGCGCTTTATGGGGCGCTCGGTTATGACATCGACAAAGAGCGGGCCTTCATCCTCAGGAAGGCCGGGCCGTTGGACGGAGCGATCCTGGAGGCCGGGACGGGAAAGGGGCACTTTGCCCTGGAGCTGGCGAAGGCGGGACACCGTTTTATGACCTTCGACATCAGCGCGAGCGAGCAGGAGTTTGCCAAAAAGAACCTGAAGTACTTCGGCCTGGACACTCAGGTCGATTTCCGCATCGAAGACGGCGAGCGTCTCAGTTTTTCCGACGGCAGCTTCGACGTCGTCGTGTCAGTGAACACCCTGCATCATCTGGACTGGCCGTATCGGGTCGTCGATGAGTTCATCCGTGTCCTCACCGGCACGGGAAAGATCGTGTTGAGCGATTTCACGCCGGAAGGGCTTTGCGTTATGGAGCAGCTCCACGCGCGCGAAGGCAGGGTCCATCATCCCGCCAGCGCAACGCGGCTCGCCGACATCGAGGCGTATCTCAAGAAGAAGGGCTTCCAGACGCACAAGACCAGGAGCACGTTCCAGGAGATCCTGGTGGCCCGGCGGCACGTCCCATGATCATCTCTGTTGCCAGCGGCAAGGGCGGGACCGGCAAGACCACGGTCGCGGTCGCCCTCGCCTTGTCCTTGCGTCATGTCCAGTTCCTCGACTGCGACGTCGAGGAGCCGAATGCCCACCTGTTTCTCAAGCCGCAGATCAAGGAGCAAAAGAGGGCCGGCATCCCCCTGCCGTCTGTCGACGAGGAAAAGTGCACCTATTGCGGCCGGTGCCGGGACGTCTGCGCGTACAACGCGATCGCGGTCGTTGCGCCCAACGAGGACCGCAAGGGCAGCGTCCTCGTCTTCGGTCACCTGTGTCACGGCTGCGGGGCCTGCGGCCTCTTGTGTCCGCAGGGGGCCATCCAAGAGGTGCCGCGGGAGATCGGCGTCATCGAGACAGGCACGGTCCCTGACAGCGACATGGCCTTTGTCCACGGCCGCTTGGACCCGGGCGAGATGATGTCCCCGCCCCTCATCCGGCAGGTCAAGGAATATATCGAACCCGGCAAGACCGTCATCATCGACGCGCCGCCGGGCACGTCGTGTCCCGTCGTGGCCGCGGTGCGGGACAGCGACTTTTGCATCCTTGTCACCGAGCCCACCCCGTTCGGCCTGCACGATTTTTCTCTCGCCGTTACCCTCTTGAAGAAATGCGGCATCCCCTGCGGCGCCGTCATCAACCGGTGTGACATGGGCGATGCCGGCGTCGAAGAGATGTGTCACAGAGAGAATATCCCCGTCTTGTTGCGCCTGCCGTTTGACCGTGCGATCGCCCAGGGGTACGCGCGCGGCGTCCCGTTGATCTTTATCGCCCCTTCTTACCGCCGTGACTTCGAGGGGCTGGCCACGCGCCTCCGGAAGGAGACGGGCACGCGCCTCCGGAAGGAGACGGCCACGCGCCCCAAGAAGGAGAAGGCCGCGCGCCTGCGGCAAAGGAGCACCCCGTCATGATCGATTTTTTATGGGCGCTCGCCGCGGGTCTTGGTGCGGGTCTCCTGGGCGGTCTTCTGGGGATCGGCGGCGGGATCGTGATCATGCCGGTCCTGCGGTTCGGGTTCGGCCTGTCGGCGGCGCTGTCTTCCGGCACGTGCGTTTTGGCGGTCTTTTGCACGAGCCTCGCCGGCGGCCTGCGCCACGTGCGCATGGGCCACGTGCGTTGGCAGACGGTCAGGCCCGTGATGGTCGCCGGCGGCATTGCGAGCGCCGCCTTTTCCGTCTTGTTTTTGTCGCTGGCTGGCCGGGGCCGGTGGCTCGACCTGTGCGTGGGCAGCGTTTTTCTCCTGGTCGCGCTGCGGATGATGGCCGAGGGATTTTTTCTCCGTCGCGTCGGACCGCGGCCGGCGGCGTCTTCATACCGGCACCGGCCGGCGGCGAGCGCCGTCATCGGGATCGTCTCCGGCCTCCTGCCGGGCCTGCTCGGGATCGGCACGGGCGCGGTCCTCGTGCCGGCGTTCGCGTGGTTTCTGAAGATGCCCATCAAGGCGGCGATCGGCAGCTCGTTGGTCTGTTTCAGCGTCAACGCCTTTATCAGCGCCGCCTTCAAGGCCGCCCAGGGGTTTGTCGTCTTCGAGCACGCCCTGCCTTTGTGCGCCGGCGCGGTCTGCGGCGCCCTCCTCGGCGCGCGGCTCAATAAGGGCATGCCGCCGGCGGCCCTCAAGGCGTTGTTCGGCCTGGTGTTTCTCTTCGTCGCCTTGAAATATTTTATTCACCATTAGCGCAAGACCCCGGGGTATGCCCCCGTCTGCCGTAGGCAGGGGGCTTGTCTTGGAGGCAGGGGGTTTGCCCCGGAGGCAGAGGGGGCTTGCCTCGGAGACGGGGGGCTTGCCTCAGGGGGCAGGGGGTTTGCCCTAGGCGTTCTCATGTTTTTCGGGGGGTTCTCTCGATGCGTCCGGCGGGAGCCTTGGAGCGGTCGAAAAAAGAGCTGATGCGTCTTCTGGCGGGCACCGGTCTGCTCGCGAAGGATGTCAGCGTCTCGGTGGGGATCCTGCGGCCGGAGCAGGCTATCGGCCGGCCCGAGCGCAGGGACTTTCCGATTTTGGAAGGCAGAGAACGCATGGTCGAGGCGTCCTTTGTGTCCTCGAAAGGGCACGCCTTCACGGACGCGCCGGCCCCCTTTGCCGGGACGCTCAGAGAGGTCCTGGAGCTGCCCCTGACGGAAAATGCCCAACGGGCCATTTATCTGGCCGTCGTCAACGCGGTCTGCCGGCATCTGGGCGTGGTGCGTGCGACCCTGCACTGCCGGGACGCGGACCCCGAGGCGTGCGGCCGGCATATCGCGGACAGGCTCTTTTATCCCTGGGGGCTGGTGCGCGTGGGGCTCGTCGGATTCAACCCGGCGATCGCCGCGCACCTCGTGCGCGTCTTCGGAAAAAAGTTCATCATCATCACCGACAGGAACCCTCAAAACGTGGGCGTCGAGAAGGCCGGCGTCGTGGTGTGGGACAGCCGCCGCAACGAAGAGATGATCAGCCGTTGCCGCGTCGTCCTCGTGACGGGGACGACCCTCGCCAACGGGACGTTCGATGACCTGATGGGCGCCCTCCGGCAGTATCAGCGGGATTACTGGATCTATGGCGTCACCGCCACCGGTGTCGCCCACATGTTGAGACTCAACTACCTGTGTCCGTTCGCGAGGGAGGCATGAGACAGATCGTCGTCATCAGCGGCAAGGGAGGGACGGGCAAGACGGTCGTCGCGGCGTCGTTCGTCTCGTTTGCCGCAGACGGCGTCGCGGTGGACGGCGACGTGGATGCGTCGAACCTCCATCTGCTCCTGCACCCGCGGGTGCGCCAGACGCATCCTTTTGAGACCGGCCAGGTGGCGGTCCTCGACGAGGCCCTCTGCACCGCATGCGGCCGGTGCGCCGAGGTCTGTCGTTTCGGCGCGATCAGCCGCGAACTGAAGATCGACCCTTTGGCGTGTGAAGGCTGCGGGTTGTGCGGCCGCGTCTGTCCCGCCGCGGCCATCCGCATGCAGAAAGAGACGAACGGCGCCTGGTTTGTCTCAGAGACCGATTACGGCCCGCTCGTCCACGCGCGGCTTGAGGCGGGCGCGGAAAATTCCGGCAAGCTCGTGACGCGCGTGCGCAAGGCGGCGCGGGAGATCGCGGAAAGGGAGGATCGGGGCACCATCATCATCGACGGGCCGCCCGGCATCGGCTGTCCCGTGATGGCGTCCTTGTCCGGCACGGACTTGGCGGTGGTCGTGACGGAGCCGACGCTCTCCGGCTGGCACGATGCCCGGCGGGTGATCCGCGTGGCCGAGCACTTCCGCATCGGGACGTGCGTCGTGATCAATAAATATGATCTGAACGAAGAGGTCTGCCGCGAGATCCAGGAGGCCTGCGCGGCGGGCGGCATCCCCGTTATCGGCAGGATAGCGTTTGACCCTTCCGTGGTGGAGTGCGTGGTGGCCGGCCGGATCCCCGGCCAGGTCGCCTCGGCGCAGGTGCGCCGCGACCTTGCAAAGATCTGGGAAGCGGTCGCTGAGAATAGGACATCAAAGAAGGGATAAGGCCTGTCGGGCAGGCCGGCAAACACACGGCTCTTGAGACGGGAGGAGAAGGCGACGAGATTCTTGTGGGCGATAGGCGCGAGCGTCGTGGTCAGTCTCATCTCCCCGATAGGGATCTTCAGCTTTTTCGTGCGCCAGAAGCTTCTCGATCGCATCCTCCTGGGACTGGTCGGATTCGGCGCCGGCGGCCTGATAGGCGGGGCGTTCCTGCACCTTTTGCCCGAGGCCCTGGAAAAGACACACCACGGCCTGGGGCCCTTCATCGGCGTCATCGCCGGGTTTGTCTTTTTCTTCATCCTGGAGAGGTACCTGTACTGGCGCCACTGCCACGACGGCAAGTGCGAGATCCACGTCTTTACGTATCTCAACCTCATCGGCGACGGCATCCACAATTTTATCGACGGGCTCATCATCGGCGCCGGCTTCTATGCGGACGTGCGCCTGGGCCTGGTGGCGACCACGGCGATCATCATGCACGAGGTGCCGTAGGAGATGGGGGACTTCGGCGTGCTCATCTACGGCCGCTTCAGCAGGGCCCGGGCGCTGGCCTTCAACTTTCTCTCGGCGACCACGGCGATCGTCGGCACGGCGGCCGGATACCTGTTCGCGGCGCGCACGGCCGGCTTCACGAACGCCCTGTTGCCGGTCGCGGCCGGCGGGTTCATCTATATCGCCTCCTGCGACCTGATCCCCGAGCTGCACAAGCAGGCCGACATGAAAAAAGCGACGGTCTCCATGCTTTTTTCCTGCTGGGCATCCTGCTCATGCTGGGCCTGAAATTGATGCTTCATGCGCATTAAGATCATAGCGGTCGGTTCGACGCGGTGGCAGAGGTTCCTCCGGAGGTGGGGGGTTTCTTTTCTCATCGACGCGGATGTCCTCTTTGATGCCTTCGGCCACCCGGCCGTCTTTGCGCGCAACGTCCGAAGATACGGCGTGGACCTGGCCGCCGTCAGGCACGTCGTCATCTCCCACGACGACTGGGACCACATCGCGGGCCTTGAGCTGGTCCTCGAGCACTGCCGGGACGCGGCGGTCTATGTCTGTCCGGCCACAGGGCCCGAATTCAAGGCCAGGATAGCCTCTTGCGGCGCGCGCCTCGTCGAGGTCGCGCCGTTTCTTCAGATCAAAGAGGGCATCTTTACCACCGGCGAGCTGGCGGGCCGATCAAAGGACAAGGATGTCTACGAGCAGTCGCTCGTCGTGAAGGGCCCGCAAGGCCTCGTCGTGGTGGCCGGCTGCGCGCATCCCGGCATCGTGCCCATCGTCGCGCGGGTCAAAGAGAGGTTTCGACAGGACGTCCGGCTCCTCATCGGTGGCCTTCATCTTAAAAGCGCGCCGCCGGACGAGATCGCCCGCACCGTCGCCGCGCTGCGCTCCCTGGGTGTGGAAGAGGTGGCACCGATGCACTGCACCGGCCGGCGCGCCGTCCGCGCGTTCGCGCAGGCCTTCGGCGACCGCTGTCTGCGCCTGCGCCCCGGCGACACCCTCCCCCTCCCAAAGTGACACTCAAAAGACCAGGCCTGTGAGTCTCATTTTTTGACACTGAAAAGACCTGGTCTTTTGAGTGTCATTTTGTGACACCTGGGGGCCAGGTCTGCGCGCCGCACTTTTTGTTACATATTTGCCTAAAAGGCGGTACAATACTGACGATGGAGAAACCGGGGTCGCCGGCAGCGGCGGCCTGAGACATTATCTACAAGGGAGAATCATAATTATGCAGCATCCACAGGAAGAGAAGGCCCAGGCGCCGACGTTTTACGGCCTGGGCATCGCACCGAAGATCCTCGACATCCTCGAGCGTATCAAGTTCAAGGTACCCACGCCCATCCAGCACAGGGCGATACCGCTCCTCCTCGAGGGCAAGGATATCCTTGGGATCGCGCAGACCGGGACGGGCAAGACGCACGCGTTCGCCATCCCCATGGTGCAGCAGCTGGCGCGGGGGGATAAGAGTATGGGGCTCGTCCTGGCGCCCACGCGCGAGCTGGCGCTCCAGATCAGCGAGGCCTACGAGCCCCTGGCGCGGGCCTTCCACATGAACACGGCGTGCATCATCGGCGGCGCGCCCATGGAACCGCAGAACGCGGCGCTCAACAACAATCCCCGCATCGTCATCGCGACGCCCGGCCGGCTCCTCGACCACATGCGGCAGTGGCACATCGTGTTGAACGAGGTGACCATCCTCGTCCTCGACGAGGCGGACCGCATGCTCGATATGGGCTTTGCCCCGCAGATCGAGAAGGTCCTGCGCTACACGCGCCGGGAGCGCCAGACCATGCTCTTTTCGGCGACCATACCCAAGGAGATCGTGGCGATCGCCAGCCGCCACATGAGGATGCCGGTCTCCGTCGAGGTCGCGCCGTCCGGCACCGCGGCCGAGAAGGTCACCCACGAGCTCTTCATCGTCAAGCGGGAGGCAAAGTTTGCCCTCCTCGACAAGCTCCTCAAAAAATACCACGGGCCGGTGCTTTTATTCTCCCGCACCAAGCACAACGCGCGCAAGATCACCCGGATGCTGCGCGACAGGAGGTACCGCGTCGCCGAGATCCACTCCGACCGTTCCCTGCCCCAGCGCCGCGAGGCGCTTGAGGGTTTCAAGTCGGGCCGCTACAAGATACTCGTCGCCACGGACGTGGCGTCGCGCGGGATCGACGTGACGGGTATCGAGCTCGTCATCAATTACGACGTGCCCGAGGATGCGGACAGCTACGTGCACCGCATCGGCCGCACGGGCCGCGCCGGCCAGAAGGGCCACGCCATCTCCTTTGCCACGCCTGACCAGAAGCGCGACGTGCAGGACATCGAAAAGGTGGTCCGTTTCACGTTGCCCGTCTCCAAGCACCCGGAGATGCCGGCCGAGGAGTTCAGTAAGTCTGACCGCGTGGCGCGTCCCCGGTACGGGGGGCGGTCCGGAGGACCCAGGGGGCACGCCGGCCGCCCGGGCCAGGGAGGTCGCGGAGGGGCCAGAGGCCCCCGCCGTCAGCGCCACCGGTAGCGCGGCCGCGGCAGGCGACGATGCGACGCGGCGCGCCATCCAGGTACGCTGCGGCCGCGACACGTCGCGACCCGATATCTCGCGACCCTGATACGTCGTAAGTTGGCATGTCGCGGTCCCGATACGTCGCAGCGTGACATCTGGCGCCCCCGACACGTAGCTGCCCCGCCGCGCCGCAACCCCGACACGTCGCAACCCCGACACGTCGCAACTTGGTTGCGAAGCCTGGATAAATGTCCGTCGTCCGGCACATCCCTAACGCGCTCACGACTTCGCGGTTTTTCATCGCGGCCTTTCTCATCGCCGACGCCGTGGACGGCGCGGCGTCGCGGCTCTTCGTGCCGCTCTTCATCGTGGCCGGGGTGACGGACGTCCTGGATGGCGCCGTTGCTCGTGCCTTCAAGGCCACGTCCCTGCGTGGTACCATCCTCGACAGCTACGCCGACATCGCCCTCTTCGGCGGCGGCTTCATCTGCACGGTCTTTCTCTTCCCCGCGGCCCTGAAGGCGCGCGCCCTCTGGATCATCGCCCTCTTCGCCTTCCAGTTCGCCTCCTGGGGGTTTTCCCTCGTCAAGTTCAAGCGGATGACCAGCTACCACACCTTTTCGTCCAAGGCCTGGGCCCTCGTGATCTTTGCAGCCCTCTTTGTCCTTTTCGCCTTTAACGACCCCGTCCTCCTCATCCCCACGTGCGTCATCGGCATCCTCGCCACCACCGAGGAGATCCTTATCACGCGAACCATGCCCTGCTGGAAAGGGGGCATCACGGGCCTGCGCGAAGCCCGCCGCCTGCGCGACGCCCACGATCCCCCATCCCGCGTGGACGCCCAC
>CAZUQR010000017.1:10094-35054 GCA_964622605.1 uncultured Planctomycetia bacterium | reverse complement strand
GACGCCCACGATCCCCCATCCCGCGTGGACGCCCACAATCCCCCATCCCGTTTGTAGTCCGGTCCTCGCCCTCAAATTTTACTGACTTTCCTTTTCAGCCGATTTGGTGTATAATAAATATCCTATATTTATAACTATGGCCAAGACGATGACCAAAAACAAGCCGGCACAGACCAAGACCAGCAGGTCCAAGACGACCACGCCTTCGCCCAAACGTGTTGTGGTAGAGGTAGTTAAGCCCCAGATCAATGACGGGGCTGTCCCGATCAAGCGCGTGGTGGGCGAGAAGGTGGTGGTCCAGGCACACATCTACGCGGACGGCCACGAGGCCGTGGCCGCGCGCCTTCTTTACCGCAAGGAAGGCGAGAAGGTCTGGCATCCGGCGCCGATGACGGGCCTGGGCAACGACGTATGGCAGGCCGAGTTCCGCATCGATGAGATGCGGCCGTACTTTTACACCGTCCAGGCCTGGCCGGACTGCGTCCAGACGTGGCAGGACGACCTGAGCAAGAAACACGCTGCCGGCCAGGATGTCGGCGTCGATGTCAGGGTCGGCATCGGGATGTTGACCAGACGGCTTAAAAAGGCTGAGGCGGGCCTTGCGCAAGCACTCAAGGAGTGGATCGCGCGGCTGAGCGAAGGGGAGGGCGCCCAGCGCATCGCCTGGGCCCTGCACTCGGAGCTGCCCGGCCTCCTGCGCCTCTTTCCCGATGAGCGCGAGGTGACGGATTATGACAAGGAGCTGGAGGTGCGCGTGGACCGCGCCAAGGCGCTCTTCAGCACGTGGTATGAATTTTTCCCGCGCTCGACGGGCCCGGGCACGACCCACGGCACCTTCAAGGACTGCGAGGCGCGCCTCCTCGACATCGCGCGCCAGGGGTTTGACGTCGTGTACCTGCCGTCCATCCATCCGATCGGCACCACGAACCGCAAGGGCAGGAATAACGCGTTGGCGTGCACGCCCGACGACCCCGGCAGCCCGTGGGCCATCGGCTCCGAGATAGGCGGCCACAAGGTCCTCCACCCGAAGCTCGGCACCCTCGCCGACTTCAAGCGCTTCTTGAAAAAAGCAAAAGATCTCGGTCTGGAGGTGGCGCTCGACATCGCCTTCCAGTGTTCACCCGACCACCCCTATGTCAAACAGCACCCTGCGTGGTTCCATTGGCGGCCCGACGGGACCATCCAGTTTGCCGAGAACCCGCCGAAGAAGTACGAAGATATCGTCCCCTTTAACTTTGAGACACAGGACTGGGAGGCGCTGTGGCAGGAGCTCAAGAGCATCTTTGAGTATTGGATCGAGCAGGGCGTGCGCCTCTTCCGCGTGGACAATCCCCACACCAAGCCCTTCGCGTTCTGGGCGTGGGTGATCAAGGAGATCAAGGCCGCGTACCCCGACGTCCTCTTCCTCGCCGAGGCCTTCACGCGGCCCAAGGCGATGTACCGTCTGGCCAAGCTCGGCTTCTCGCAGTCGTATACCTATTTCACGTGGCGCCACACCAAAAAAGAGCTGACCGATTACATGACCGAGCTCACCCAGACCGACGTCGCCGAGTTCTTCCGGCCCAACTTCTGGCCCAACACGCCTGATATCCTCCCCGAGCACCTGCAGTACGGCGGCCGGCCGATGTTCCTGGCGCGCGCGGTCCTGGCGGCGACGCTCTCCTCCAACTACGGGATGTACGGCCCGGCCTACGAGCTGTGTGTCACGGCGGCCCTGCCCGGCCGCGAGGAATACGCGGACGCCGAGAAGTACGAGATAAAGGATTGGGATCTCTCCAGGCCCGGCAACATCCGCGACTTCATCGCGCGCGTCAACAAGATCCGCAAGGAGAACGCGGCCCTGCAGGCGACGCGCAACCTCCGGTTCTGCACGGTCGACAACGAGCACCTCATCGCCTACCTGAAGGCGACGGACGACCTCAAGAACATCATCGTCGTCGTCGTGAACCTGGACCCGTTCCACACGCAGTCGGGTTCCCTCGAGGTGCCGCTCGGGTCCCTGGGCATCGATGCGCACGCCCCCTACCTGGCCCACGACCTTTTGAGCAACGACAAGTACATCTGGCAGGGCGAACGCAACTACGTCGAGCTGAACCCGCAGGTCGCCCCCGCCCACGTCCTGCGCCTGCGCCGCCGCCTCCACCGCGAACAGGACTTTGATTATTTCACGTAGCGCCTCTGCCGGAAAGTGGAACATAGGAGCCAGGCTCCTATGTTCCACTTTCAGTCCGCCCCCAGATCGAGAGGGCATCTCGACCGGGAAAGAAAGGATACGATGAGCGCCAGGGATCTCCGCCTTGAAGACGACCCCCTTTGGTACAAGAAGGCCATCATCTACGAGCTGCACGTCAAGTCCTTCTGCGACTCCGACGGCGACGGCATCGGCGACTTCCAGGGGCTGATCGGCAGGCTCGACTACCTCAAGAACCTCGGCGTGACCGCCGTGTGGCTCCTGCCGTTCTACCCTTCGCCCCTGCGCGACGACGGTTACGACATCTCCGACTACACGGACATCAACCCCGATTACGGGACGCTTGCGGACTTCAGGGAATTCCTGCGCGCGGCGCACCGCCGCGGCCTGCGCGTGATCACCGAGCTCGTCATCAACCACACATCGGACCAGCACCCGTGGTTCCAGCGCGCGCGCACGGCCAAGCCCGGCTCCGCCTGGCGCAACTTCTATGTCTGGAGCGATACCGTCAAGAAGTACGCGGACGCCCGCGTCATCTTCAAGGACTTCGAGGTCTCCAACTGGACGTGGGACGCCCAGGCCAAGGCCTACTACTGGCACCGCTTCTATTCCCACCAGCCCGACCTGAACTTCGAGAGCAAGCTCGTCCAGAAGGAGATCTTCCGCGTCATGGACTTCTGGCTGGGCATGGGCGTGGACGGCCTGCGTCTGGACGCGGTGCCTTACCTCTATGAAGAGGAGGGGACGAACTGCGAGAACCTCGGGACGACACACGCCTTCCTGAAGAAGCTGCGCAGTCACGTCGAGGGCCGCTTCAAGAACCGCATGCTCTTGTGCGAGGCCAACCAATGGCCGGAGGACGCGGCCGCGTACTTCGGGGAGGGCGATGAGTGCCACATGGCCTTCCACTTCCCCGTGATGCCGCGCCTGTTCATGTCGCTGTGGATGGAGGACCGCTTCCCCATCATCGATATCCTCCAGGTGACGCCGCCGATCCCGGAAAACTGCCAATGGGCGATGTTCCTGCGCAACCACGACGAGCTGACGCTCGAGATGGTGACGGACGAAGAGCGCGATTACATGTACCGCGTTTTCGCCGAGGACAAGCGCGCCCGCATCAACTTAGGGATCCGCAGGCGCCTGGCGCCGCTGTTGGACAACAACCGCCGCCGCATCGAGCTGATGAAGATCCTCCTCTTGTCCCTGCCGGGCACGCCCGTCATCTATTATGGCGATGAGATCGGCATGGGCGACAATTATTACCTGGGCGACCGCGACGGCGTGCGCACGCCCATGCAGTGGAGTCCGGACCGCAACGCGGGCTTCTCCAAGGCGCCGGTGCAGAAGCTTTTCTTGCCCGTCATCATCGATTCCGAGTATCACTTCGAGGCCGTGAACGTCGAGAACCAGGAGGCCAACCTTTCCTCGATCTTGTGGTGGATGAAGCGCGTCCTCGCCATGCGCAAGAAGTTGAAGGCCCTGGGGCTCGGGTCTATCGAGTTCGTGGCCTCGGACAACCACAAGGTGCTGTCCTTCACGCGCACGTACCAGGATGAGACCGTGCTCGTGGTCGTCAACCTCTCGCGCTTCTCGCAGGTCGTGCGCCTGGACCTGGCGAGGTACGCGGGGTTCGTGCCCGAGGAGGTCTTTTCCGGCAATCGTTTTCCGACGGTGCGCAAGGCGCCCTACGCCCTGACGATGGCCTTTCACGACTACTTCTGGTTCATCCTGCGCAAGCAAAGGGCGCCGGTCCCTTCCAAAAAAGAAGAAGGCCTGCCGGAGTGCGTCTTTAAGAAGTCCTGGGCAGCGCTCAGCGAGGTCGATACACAGACCCTCGAAGAGCTCCTGCCGCATTATTTAAAGGATTGTCGCTGGTTCGGGGGCAAGGCCAGGTGCCTGCGCCGCGTCAAGGTGGTGGAGGACCTGCTGGTCCCGAGCAACGGCCAGACGGTCCACCTGCTGCTCTTCGAGGTCGCGTACGCCGAGGGCGCGCACGACCACTATGTGCTGCCGCTGGCCTTTGCGACGGACGAGAAGGCCCTCAGCGTCGCCAAGGAGAGCCCGCGGGGCGTCTTGGCGCGCGCCCGCATCGATGAGAAGGACGGGATTCTCTACGACGCGGTCTACGACGAGGCCTTCCACAGGACGCTCTTGGAGCACGTGGCCAAGCGCAGGAAGATCAAGGGCCGGCGCGGCACCATCGTCGCGTCGCCGGGCCGCAAGTTCAGGGACCTCTTGGGGGACACCAAGGACGGACTCGTCTCGCACATCGGCAAGGCCGAGCAGAGCAACTCCGTTATCTTCTACGGCGACCGCCTCTTCTTGAAGCTTTATCGCCGCCTGGAGCCGGGCCTGAACCCGGACCTCGAGGTCGAGCGCTTCTTGACCGAGAAGACGGGTTTCGGCCACATCCCGCCCTTTGCGGGCGCCTTGGAGATCAAGGGGCTCACGCGGGAACCCATTTCGCTGGGCCTCCTGGAGGGGTTTGTCGCCAACGAGACCGACGCGTGGTCATACGCCCTGGATAACGCGAAGAAGTTCTTCGAGCAGATCATGGGCCGGCCGGGCGAGGGGTGTCCGGTCGAGGGCGTGTCTCTCTTTGACGCGGGCCAGACTATTCCTTTCGATCCCCTGCGTCAAAGCATGGGCACGGCCTTTCTGGAGATGGTCCAGCTCCTGGGCAAGCGCACGGGCGAGTTTCATCTGGCGATGGCCTCCTCCAGCGCCGCAGACTTCGCGCCCGAGGCCTTCTCCAAGCTCTATCAGCGCGCGGTATACCAGTCGATGGCGGGCCTGACAAGGCGCGTGATGCAGGCGCTGGGCGGCAAGCTGAAGGTCCTGCCCGCCGCGGTGCGCGAAGACGCGCGGGCGGTCCTGGAGGCGGAGGGCCGCATCAACGCGAACTTCCAGAAGATCCTCCAGCGTAAGTTCTCGGCCATGAAGATCCGCATCCACGGCGACTACCACCTGGGCCAGGCGCTCTTCACCGGCAAGGATTTTTGCATCATCGATTTCGAGGGCGAGCCCGCGCGGGCGCTGAGCGAGCGCCGGCTCAAGCGCTCGGCGCTGCGCGACGTCGCGGGCATGTTGCGCTCGTTCCATTACGCCGCCTACGCGACGTTCTTCCTGAAGGCCGCGACGCGGCCCGAGGACGTGGCGGCCCTGATGCCGTGGGCGGACTTCTGGTCGTGCGTGGTCGGCAGCGCCTTCCTGCGGACGTATGTCGAGACCGTGGGCGCGGCGCCCTTCGTGCCCAAGGCCCGCGAGGAGTTCAATGACCTGCTGCGCGCCTTCATCCTCGAGAAGGCCGTCTACGAACTGGGCTACGAGCTGAACAACCGGCCCGACTGGATCGTCATCCCCATCAAGGGGATCCAATACGTCCTGAAGGAGCACTTCAGCACCCCCCAAAAATGACACTCAAAAGACCAGGTCTGAAATGACACTCCGGAGACCAGGTCTTTCGGTGTCACTTTCGAGAAAAGGCATGGGTATGGCACAGGATATGACGCACGCAATATCGTTGTTGACCGAGCAGGATATCTACCTGTTCAAAGAGGGCAATCACTTCCGGATATATGAGAAGCTGGGCGCCCATCCGATGGAGGTCAAGGGCGTCGCCGGGACGTACTTTGCCGTCTGGGCGCCTAACGCCGAGCGCGTGAGCGTGGTCGGCGAATTTAACGGGTGGGACCCACAGGCGCACCCTCTGAGCGGACGCTGGGACGGCTCGGGCATCTGGGAGGGGTTTGTTCCGGCCGCGCGGCACGGGATGTTGTATAAATACCACATCGAGTCCAAGGTCAACGGCTATAAGGTCGATAAGGGCGATCCGTTGGGGCTCAGCTGGGAGGTCTCTCCGCGGACGGCGACGCGTATCTGGAAGTCGCAGTACTCGTGGGAGGACGCCGCGTGGATGAAGGAGCGGGGGGCAAAGAACAGTCTGGATGCCCCCATGTCCATCTACGAGGTGCACTTAGGGTCCTGGCGCCGCGTGCCCGAAGAGGGCGACCGCTTTTTGACGTACCGGGAGATGGCCCCGCTATTGGCGGATTACGTCCAGGAGACCGGATTCACGCACGTCGAGTTCCTTCCCGTGATGGAGCACCCGTTCTACGGGTCATGGGGATACCAGTCGATCGGTTACTTCGCGCCGACGAGCCGATATGGGACGCCCGAAGATTTCATGTACCTTGTCGATTATCTCCACCGGCGCGGCATCGGAGTAATCCTCGACTGGGTGCCGTCGCACTTTCCGTCGGACGAGCACGGCATCATCTACTTTGACGGCACGCACCTTTATGAGCACGCGGACCCGCGCAAGGGCTTCCACCCCGATTGGAAGAGTTCCATCTTCAACTACGGCCGCAGCGAGGTGCGCAACTTTTTGATCTCGAGCGCCCTCTTCTGGCTCGACAAGTACCACGTCGACGGCCTGCGCGTCGACGCGGTGGCGTCGATGCTGTACCTCGACTACTCCCGCAAGGAGGGCGCGTGGATCCCGAACCAGTTCGGCGGCAACGAGAACATCGAGGCCGTCGACTTCATGCGTCGGCTCAACGAGGTCGTGTACAAGGAGTACCCCGGCGTGCAGACCTTTGCCGAGGAGTCCACGGCGTGGCCCGGGGTGTCGCGGCCGCTGTATCTGGGGGGTCTGGGGTTCGGCCTCAAGTGGAACATGGGGTGGATGCACGACACGCTCGCGTACGCGTCCAAGGCCCCCGTGTACCGCAAGTACCACCAGAACGAGCTGACCTTCAGCATCTGGTATGCGTTCTACGAGAACTTCGTCCTGCCCTTTTCCCACGACGAGGTCGTGTACGGCAAAGGCTCGATGCTCAACAAAATGCCCGGTGACGCGTGGCAGAAGTTCGCGAACCTGCGGCTCCTCTTGGGGTACATGTACGGCCACCCGGGCAAGAAGCTTCTTTTCATGGGCGCGGAGTTCGGCCAGGGAAACGAGTGGAACCACGACGCGAGCCTGGACTGGCACCTTCTGCAGTACGCGCCGCACAACGGCCTTAAGCACTGGCTCGGCGACCTGAATCACATGTACCGCGCGCACCCCGCGTTCTGGTCGCGCGACTTCGAGCAGGGCGGCTTTGAGTGGGTGGATTTCCATGACGCGGACAAGAGCGTTATCAGTTTCCTGCGTCACGGCCGCGGTCCCAAAGATGCGGTCCTGACCGTCTGCAACTTCACGCCGGTGCCCCAGCACAACTACCGCGTGGGCGTGCCCTTTGGCGGGACGTGGAAGGAGCTGTTGAACAGCGATGCCCGGACCTACGGCGGGGCGGGCTACGGTAATCTCGGCAGCGTCGAGGCCGCGCCGGTCTCCTTTTACGGCCGCTACGACTACTCGCTTTCGCTCACCCTGCCGCCCCTGTGCATCATCTTCCTCAAGCCGCAAGGTTGACCATGAAAGAATCGGGCAAATTCCTCCTGGTCCTCGTGGCGTTCCTTGCGTGCTTCTTTTTGCCCATCGAGGCCGCACGCTTTCAAGGGCCTGCCTACGAGGCGCTGGTGCTCGTGAAGAGCTACGCCCGCGAGCACGTCCTCTTGTGCCTGGTCCCGGCCTTTTTCATCGCCGGCGCGGTCTGCGTTTTTATCAGCCGGGCGGCGGTCGTCAGGTACTTCGGCGCAAAGGCGCATAAGGCGCTCGCCTACAGCGTGGCGTCGGTCTCCGGGGTCCTCCTTGCGGTGTGCTCCTGCACGGTCCTGCCGCTCTTTTCCGGTATCTACCGTCGGGGGGCGGGCCTGGGGCCGGCCATCGCCTTCCTTTATTCGGGGCCGGCGATAAACGTCCTGGCCATCGTCCTGACGGCGCGCGTGTTGGGTTGGGAGCTGGGTCTGGCGCGCGCGATCGGCGCCGTGGTCTTCAGCGTGGTCATCGGTTTCCTGATGCACCTGATCTTTTTGAAAGAGGAGCGGGCCCGGCACGCCGAAGGGGAGCTTGAGTTCTTTAAGGCCAAAGAGACGCGGCCGCTGTGGCAGAACGCGTCGTACTTTTTCGCGATGGTCGCGCTCCTCGTCTTCATGAACTGGAGCCGGCCGCCGGAGGGAGAGACGGGTCTGTGGCCGGCGCTCTATAATATGAAGGGAGTGTTGACGGGGGTCTTCGCCGTCGCCCTCTTTTTCATGCTGCGGGGCTGGTTCGTGCCCTCCGAGCTCAAGGAGTGGGCGGCGGTCACGTGGCGGTTCGCCAGGCAGATCCTGCCGCTCCTTTTGATCGGCGTTCTCGTGTCGGGATTCCTCCTGGGCCGGCCGAACCACGAAGGCCTGATCCCGTCGCAATGGGTGGCGTCCTGGGTCGGCGGCAACGGGCCCGCGGCGAACTTCCTGGCGTCGCTCGTCGGCGCGCTGATGTACTTCGCGACGCTCACCGAGGTCCCGATCCTCCAGGGCCTGATCGGCGCCGGCATGGGCAAGGGGCCGGCGCTGGCGCTCCTATTGGCCGGCCCGGCCCTGAGCCTGCCGAACATGCTCGTCATCCGCGGCGTCATCGGCACCAGGAAGACGCTCGCCTATGTGACGCTGGTGGTCGTGATGGCCACCTTCTCCGGCTGGCTCTTCGGCCACCTGAAATAAACCGGGGCAGGTGTTTCCTGCGGTGTTATAATGGGGCAAACCGGAGGGAAGATGCGTATATTGGGTATGGGCACTCAAGAGCTTCTCCTCGTTCTCCTTCTTTGCCTGCTGGTCTTCGGCGCCGCCAAGCTGCCGGAGATCGGCCGCGCGCTGGGCAAGACCATCAAGGAGTTCAAGCGCTCCGTCCACGACGACTCCGATGAAGGCGTCTCGAAGACGGATGACGACGCCAAGGCGTAGCTTCCGTGTCCTCCTTCCTTATGGACCTGCGCCGGCCGTTCCTGGAGCACCTTGAGGAGTTGAGGAAGCGGATCCTCATTTCCCTGCTGGCGCTCGTCCTGACGAGCGCGGCGTGCTTCCCCTTCGCGACAACCGTCCTCAGGTTCCTCAAGCGTCCGGCCGCTTACGTCGAGCAGCTCGCGTTCTTCGGCCCCGAAGAGGCCCTGGTCGTCCTGGTCCGGATCGGCCTCTTCTGCGGCATCTTCCTCGCCGCCCCCCTCATCCTGTGGCAGGTCTGGCTCTTCGTGGCGCCGGCGGTGAGCGGCCGCGTCAAGCGCTCCGCGGCCCTCTTCGTCATCGCGTCCACCACGGTCTTTGTCCTGGGCAGCGGTTTTGCCTATTTCCTCCTCCTGCCGGCGGCGCTGCGTTTCCTGCTGGGCCTGGCCACCGATGAGCTCGTCCCCTTGTTGTCCGCCTCGCGCTACATCTCGTTCGTGACGGGATTTATCCTCGCCTGCGGTTTTGTCTTCCAGATGCCGGTGGTGATGTTCTTTTTGGGGCGCCTGGGCGCGGTGCGGCCCGCCTGGCTGCGCCGCCACTACGGCAGCGCGCTCGTCGTCATCTTCATCGCCGCCGCCCTCATCACGCCCACGACCGACGTCGTCAACATGCTCCTCCTGGCCTTGCCCATGGTCGCCCTCTACGAACTCAGCATCTGGTCCTGTTGGCTCGCCCGCAAAAAATAGGGACGAGACTGCCTCGATCGGGCCGGGAACGATCAGGTAGGAAAGGGTTTCGACTTCCCCGCCACGTGCTATAATAAAAAAGTGGGACTAATTCAGCCAGGCTCATTTAGTCCCGGAGAGTGGGACTAATTCAGCCAGGCTCATTTAGTCCCGGAGAGTGGGACTAATTCAGCCAGGCTCATTTAGTCCCAGGAGACATGGAGCACATACCATCGTTTTTCCATCGCAGGGTGACGCGGCGCGACTTCCTGAGACTGCTGGGTGCGCTGGCGGTGACGTTGCCGGCCTGGTCGCTGGCTGGGCGGCACGCACACGCCGGCCAGACGAATGCCCGGCGCAAGAAGGGCATCAAGGGCGACCACGACCTTGTCGTGGCCGAGGGCGCGGACCCCTACGCGACGACGGTCAGGGCCGTCGAGGCCCTGGGCGGGATGGGCCGGTTTGTCAGGAAGGGCGCGACGGTCGTCGTCAAGCCGAACATCGGATGGGACCGCGCGCCGGAACAGGCCGGCAACACGCACCCGGAGGTGGTCGCGGCGCTCGTCGACCTGTGTCGGACCGCCGGTGCCGGCCGCGTGAACGTCTTTGACGTGACATGCAACGACGCCCGGCGCTGCTATGACACGAGCGGCATCAGGGAGGCGGCCGAGGCGCACGGCGCCTCGGTGTACCTTGCCAGCGACTGGGACGTGGTCAAGGCGCGCTTCGCGTACGAGAGCCCCATGGAGGGCTGGCCGATCGTGCGCGACGCGGTCGCGTGTGATACCTTTATTAACGTGCCCGTCCTGAAACATCACGGTCTGACGCGCCTGACCATCGCGATGAAGAACCTGATGGGCGTGTGCACGGGCTCGCGCGGCACCATCCATCAGGGCATCGGTCGCAAGCTCGTGGACCTGACCGACTTCATCAGCCCGGAGCTCATCGTCGTCGACGCCACGCGCGTCCTTTTGCGAAACGGTCCCCAAGGGGGAAACCTCGCGGACGTGGAGCACAGGGATACGGTTCTGGCCTCGACCGACCCGGTGCTGGCGGAGACCTTTGCCTGCTCGCTGGTAGACGTGGACCCCGACGAGCTGCCGAACCTCGTCGAGGCCAAGGCCAGGGGGTTGGGCCGGCCTGATCTGGCCGGGGCCGATATCCTGCGCCTCAAGGCATGAATATGAACAGGCTCGTCCGGCTGCGCCGCTTTTCGCAGATCCTCTGTCTTGTCCTCTTCGTTTATATCCTCTGGTCCACGACGTATCCGCTCAGCGGTCTCCTGCCCCCTGAGACGTTCTTCAAGATAAACCCCCTCGTCATGGTGATGACGGCCTTGAGCGGCCGGGTAGGACTGGTCGGCCTCTCGGCGGCGCTGGTTCTGGTCTTTCTCACGCTGGTCTTCGGCCGGTTCTTCTGCGGGTGGGTCTGTCCGCTGGGCACGATGCTCGACGTCACGGCGAGGCTCGTGCGGCGCGACCGCTGGCGCCGCAGCCTGCGGACCGGCAGGATGCGGTTCATCAAATTCGGCGTCCTGTTTTTCGTCTTTGTCGCGGCTCTCGCCGGCATCCAGGCCGCCTGGGTCCTCGACCCGATGGTGATCATGGCGCGGTTCGTCTCGCTCAACCTGATCCCGGCGGCGACACGGACGCTCGACGGCGCCTTTGTCTTTGCCATGACGACGCTGGGCCTGCGCGAGGTCCTGATCGACGCGTACCGCTGGCTCAGGGAGTCGTTCTTGGGCATCCAGGTCCCCTTCTTTGCGCACGCGGTCGTCATCCTTTTGTTCTTTGCGCTGATCTTGAGTTCCGTGGCGCTGGCCCCGCGCTTCTGGTGCCGGTGCGTCTGCCCCCTGGGCGCGCTCTACGCGCTCGCCGCCAAGGCGGCGTGGATGCGCCGGCTCGTCGACATCTGCAAGCACTGCACCCTGTGCATCCCCCGTTGCCGCATGGGCGCGATCCGCGAGGACATGACTTATGACAAAGGCGAGTGCATCCTGTGTATGGACTGCGTCTATGACTGCCCGCAGCACGGGACGCGCTTTGGTATCATCGCAAGGCTTCCTGAGCGGCGCACGGAGAGCGGACCGGGGATCTCCCGCCGGAACTTTTTGTTCCTGTTGGCGCTCCCCCTGGCGACGCTCGGCCGCAGGGTCTTTGCCGGGACGCCGGCCCGCGCCGGCGTGATCCGGCCGCCGGGCGCTTTGGACGAAGAAGTATTTCTGGACCGGTGCGTGCGCTGCGGCAACTGCATGAAAGTCTGCATCACAAACGGCCTGCAGCCGTTGATGTTCGAGGAAGGCCTCGAGGGGCTGTGGACGCCCCGGCTGGTGCCTGAAATCGGCTACTGCGAGTACCAGTGCACGCTGTGTGGTCAGGTGTGTCCCACCGGCGCGATCCCGCGCCTGGGCGTGGAAGAAAAGAAGCGCACGCGCCTGGGCCTCGCGGTCGTCGACCGCTCCCTCTGTATCTCCTGGGCGCACGGCCAGGAGTGCCTTGTCTGCGAGGAGCACTGCCCGGTCGCCGAAAAGGCGATCAAGGTCACAGAGCGCCGCACGCCGTCCGGCGCTGTCGTGGGCGCGCCAGTCGTAGACCCAGAGTTGTGCGTCGGCTGCGGCATCTGCCAGAATAAGTGCCCGGCCCGCCCTGACCGCGCCATCCGCGTCCAGCCCCTTTCTGCTTAGCCGCAAAATTTTCCCCGCGCACAGAAAATGAGACACATAGGTCAGACCTTTCTGTCTCAAAAAATGAGACAAAAGGTCAGACCTTTCTGTCTCACCTTTCTGTCTCAAAAAGTGAGACGGTCCGCTTGCCTCGTCGGTCCGCTTGTCTCGCTGGCCCGTTTGTCTCACAAAAAATGTATTGCAAAGGGGCGCGGGCGAAGGTACAATTTCCGGTATGCCGGGATGGTGGAATTGGCAGACACATACGTTTGAGGGGCGTATGCCGAAAGGCGTAAGGGTTCGAGCCCCTTTCCCGGCATGAGATTTGATGGGCCTGCCCGAAGGCTCGAACAAGGGGGTGTGGGGGAAGTACTTCCCCCACGCTCTCGGGGTGACAGCGACCCCCAAAGATCTTTGGGGGGAGCGCCAGAGGGGCGGAGCCCCTATGGAGAGCGAACGAAGTGAGCGATGTTCGAGCCCCTTTCCCGGCATTAGATTTTGCGGGCCTGCCGGCAGGCTCGAGGCCCGGCAGGCTCGAGGCAGTGATTTGAACCCCGCGGCTCGCAAGGCCCGCGGGGTTCCTCTTTGGAGGTAACGATGGCGCATCCGGCATTAGACAGGACGGCCGTGTACAGGGTGACCAACGAGGCGACCGGGGCGGTCATCGCCTCCAGGGTCAGGGTGGCTGATACACTGAAGAGCCGGTCTGTGGGCTTGCTCAACCGGGCGAGCCTGGACCCTGATGAGGGGCTCCTGATCACCCCCTGCGACTCGATCCATACCTTTTTTATGAGGTTTCCCATAGATCTCCTGTACCTGGATGAGGAGTTCAAGGTGGTCAAGGTTGTACCTAATATGGGGCCCTCAAGGATGTCGTTTTGCCTTGGGAAAGCCAGGCATGTCTTAGAGCTGAAGGGAGGGATAGCCACCAACATTCAAGATCTGGTAGAGTCTGTCTTGAAATTAGAAAAACAAGCTTGAAATCAATGTCCAAATATGCTATTATTTAGTTGGAAATTACAATAAATATAGCATGTTAGGACACTTAAATGTCCAAAATATCAAAAGACATATCTATCGCAGTAAAACAGATAAAAAGGAAAAATAACAGGGCATCTGTCAGATATATTTCTGAACAGATTTCAAAGAAATTAGGCATCAAAGTATCAAAATCAAGCGTTTCGGCAATACTGAAAAAAAGCGGTCTTAGCTCGCCAAGAGGCAGGAGGGTTTCCGGACAGAGCTTGATCCGGGTCACCAGTCCCTGGGCGGGCTATTTTCTTTTTTGGGGAGCTGACGCGCTCCTCGGTCTCTCCGGGGCGGTCGCCGCCTGTTTCCGCCGTTCCTGCCCGTCGATTCGCCTCAGCGACCGGAACCTCCAGGACCTCGTCGGCGCCTGGCTCCTTGCCAAGGTCATCTACAGCGTGAACCTGACAAAGATCGAAGATTACGAGAAGGATGAGATCTGGCAGATCCTGGGCCGGCGCATCTCCAAGGGGTCACTTACCCGGTTCCTCTATATCTTTAATTCATTGGAACTCGTTAAAAATGAGATAGTTACGGAAATTAACCACCTCGTCCAGGATGTCCATTATCTGAAGTTCGACCTCGAGGACAAGACGAGTTTTTTTATCGACGGCACCTTCAAGACGATCTGGGACGGCCCGAAGATCCCAATTAATTTTTGCTCAACTTATTGTAATGTAAACAGTTACGTAGAAACGACACTATTAAAAGGAGAGCCGGTCGCCATCTTCAATGCCCGGCCGGAGAGCGCGCTCAGTGAGCTCTTGGCGGAGTTCATCTTCGCGCTCGACGGCAGCAGCCCACGAAAGCGCATCCGGAATATCCGGTGCATGTCTTCAAAAGGTCTTGAAATTAAAGAGGTTACGCATAGTGTCCCGCCGAAGATAAACTTCATCATCGGGGTATGGCCCTGGCAGTACAAGGCGATCGCGCAGCTCGAAAAGAAGAAGGCTACCGGCTACTACTTCAACGAGGCCTTTGAACAGAAATACCCCTGCGTCGAAGAGACGATAAGATTTGCACAACATCTTGAAAATAAAGAGGTTATATTAAGACTCGTCGTGATCAAGGAGAGCGATATCGGCCACGCGCGCATCGCGCTCTTCACGAACATGGACGAGCATGAGTTTCCGGCGAGCGAGGTCGTAAAGAAGTTCGTCAGGCGCTTCCCATTTTTCGAAGACAGCCACAAGGACTTCCTGGAGGTCCTCAAGACCCCCGCCTACGTCGAGGAATATCCCGACGAGAAGAAGATCCTCGCGCAGGCCCAGGCGGTCCAAAGCAGCCACGACGTCGACGAGGTCTTCACGGCGCTCGTCGATATCCTGAACTCTTTTATGCAACGCTCGTTCTTTCCGTCCGCCTGCTGGGGGTGGAGCATGATGAAGATGCGCGAACTCTTCCTGAAGCAGGCCGGCCGCATCCGCCGCGATTATGTCGATGATTCACTCTGTAACCTGTTGGTATCAAATAGATTACGAAATTTATCCGAATTGTCCGCCGCCGCCCTTCGGTTCAACGAGATGCCGATCTTTGATGCGGACGGGAAAAAAATGTGGGTCCGCATTGATTCGAACGGGGGACCTGTTGCTGCAAGCGGGAAACCTGTTGCTACAAAAGAAGGCCCAGTTTCTACAAGGGGCCCTGCCTGAGATTTTTCACGCCGGCACAAACCTTCCGCGCCTGTTTTTACCCCATTTTTAACCAGCCAAGATTTTTCGTAACCCAAGAAAACGCTTCCCCTTGCCCCCATTTTTATATTGACTTATTATTGTCAAATATGATATATTTTACATGTAAAAGGTATCGGATCGGCAGGTCCGAAAATCATCCGCCACGGACATGAGAAAGACGCCACGGTCTTTCGTCAGAAAACATTTTAGGCCGGTTTTACGCTCCACTACCGGATTGCCGAAATCCGAGCTGAAAAGCTGATTACGGTAATCCGGTAATTTTTTTGAGGGGGTTTGCAATGCCTTTAAAAAAGTTTTTAATAAGCTGCGAAACACTCAAAGAGGGGAGCTTGAGTCAGCGCGCCGCGCTCGTTTTGATAACCGGCACCTGTAAGGTGGCCGGCTTGCTATTGAAGGCCTCAGATAAGGTGGGCCGCGGCACCCGGGCGCAGGTCTTCATCGAGTATCTCATGATGCTTGTGGCGATCGCCCTCTTTACGATCGTCTTTACGACGGGCAGCTTCTTTACCAAATTCCGCAACAACATGGATAAGACGACGGAGTTTGCGATGGACACGATGGAGCAGCCCGGGGTGGATGAGCCGGCATCCAATGCGACCGGGGCGACGATCCCGTGGTGGAATGAGACGATCGAGGAGGGCGGGTTGGGCTGGTGGTCGATGCCCTGGTGACCGGGCTCAGGAGTCAGCGATGTTTATCCCTTTTCATGATAGAAGGCACAATAGAGGACAGTCGGTCCTGGAGTATGCCCTTTTGGTCTCGGTCCTGTGCGCGGTCTTCCTGACCATGTTCTTCTACATGAAGAACGCGGTGCGGGCGCGCTTGTTGATCACCCAGGACCGCCTGAACGAGGTGCGATAATGGCGAAAGGTACCTGCCGTGTCTCGGCCTGCCGTAACGAAAAGAGGGACAGCGCCCGAAAGGCCGCCAGGAGGATCCGCGGCCAGAGCGTGCTGGAGTACTCGATCTTGGTCGCGATCGTGGCCGCGGCCTTTATCGCGATGAGCATGTATGTCCGGCGCGCGGTCCAGGGACGCATCTACGCGTTCGACGACCAGATCGTCGCCAAGCCCAACCAGACCAGCTCGTGGTGGGGTTATGGCGGCTCCGGAGGCGGGTGGGTGCCCTGGTAGGGCGACCGGTACAAGCGGGAGGGATCATGATGAATATGTCTTGTGGCGCAACGGGGAATAGGGGACGACGCGGCCAGATGATCATCGAGTACGCCCTGATGTTCGCGGTGATCGTGGCGGTGATCATCTACGCGTCCATCTATGTCGTCCGGCCCTCTATGAACCGTTTCTTTGGCGCCACGGGCCGCGTCCTGGACAACGCGACCAACGAGATCACGAGCCGGTTCTAGGGATCGGCTACTATTTCCGGAGGGAGAGAGGGGGTGGGAGAGAATGAAGAAGCTGCTTTGTAAGGCCGGTCAAAGCACGATGGAGTACGTCATTGTACTGACGGCGATCATCGCCGCCATCTTGTTCGCCGCGGTGACGTTCATCAAGCCGAGCGTGAATAAGATCTATAACGAGACCAGCGCAAGGATGGAGGGGGCTGCGGTCACCTTCATGAACAAGCTGGGTGGTCCGATGAACATCACCGGAACGGGCACCGGCACGGGCACAGGCACCGGCACCGGAACGGGAAGCGGATTCTAACGGCCCGCCAAGAAGGGCCGAAAAGACAGGGGAGGTGAAAGCGAATGTTTTTAAGAAGCAGATCCAAAAAAGGTCAGAACACGGCGGAATATGCGATCTTGATCGGCGTCATCGTGGCGGCGGCCATTGCCATGCAGGTCTATATCCGCCGCGGCGTGCAGGCGCGCATGAAGGATGCCGTTGATTTCACGGCCACGGCTGATGATGATGCCGGCGGCAACATCTTCAGCGGCAACCTCCAGTACGAGCCGTACTATGACCAGGGTTCGGTCTACACGACGTCGAGCCAGGCCCAGGTCACCGAAGAGCACCAGATCGGAGGCGGCGTGGTGCGGGATTCCATCTCGCAGTACACCGACAGGACCGGGAACCAGGTCATCGCCAATTACGAAGGCGGCGTCTAAGCGCGCCTTCTTGAAAAGATCGAAGGAGGTGAACACAGAATGTTGAGGATGTTTCGCAAAAGAGGTCAGAGCACTCTCGAGTACGCGGTTTTAATAGTCGTCATCATCGCGGCCCTCATCGCCATGCAGGTCTATTTGAAGCGTGGCCTTCAGGGACGGTTACGGGAGTCCTCGGACCAGATAGGCGATCAGTTCTCACCCGGCTACACGGTCTCCAACAGGGTCACGAGCTCTGGCAGCTCCGTGACGGAGACCCGCGAGGCCGGCGGCGCCGTCACGACGCAGATCACGAACCAGTGGCAGAACATCACTGGCACGGAGAACGTCCTGGAGGCCGCCAACGAGTACTGGGGCGTGTAGCGCGGTTCAAAGGTTGGTCAGGCGGCGGTGAGCCTGACATGTCAACAAGGAGCTTGATATGCGTCGGCACCATTTCAGAAAAGCGGACAAGACGAACCCCGCCAGGACGCGGGCGCGCTCCCTCCGCCTGCCCGTCTCCGACGGGGCCGTTGCGACGCAACCGACGCACAAGGCTCACCGCCGCCGCTGCTTATCCTCGGCGGGACAGCAGATCATCGAATACGCCGTTTTGATCGCCGCGGTCGGCGCGGCCCTGACGGCGATGTTCGTCTACGGCAAGCGCGGCCTGCAGTCCATGATCCACGACCAGACACACCGGATGATCGGCAAGCAGGCGGCCAGCGCCCCCTATGCCGACGTAAACGCGCCGTCACGCAGCACCTCGCTCTCGGAGACCTTCTCCGGCGGGACGAGCGTCGCGAACACGGTCGGCGTCGAGAAGACATATGTGTACGACAGCGTGTCGGATAGCAACGGGACCTCCCAGGCGGTGAGCGATACGAAGCTGGGCTATCGCCAGCGGTGGATAGCGGCAGGCGGAGGTTCCGGCTCCGGCGGCTCCGGCGGCCCGACGCCGTGGTAAAAAGAGGAAGGGATTTGAGCGCCATGACGCCTCACGACAGGAACCGACAATCAGGATGCGCGCGGCTTGGCACCAGGGGTCGTGTCGGGTTTTTCACGAGGCGCGGGCAGAGCATCATGGAGACGGCGATACTTTTTATGGTGGTCTTTTTCGCGTTCCTGGCGATGATGGTCTACATCAAGCGTTCGGTCCAGGGCCGCCTGCGCGGGGACGCGGACAGCATCGGCCAGCAGTATGATTTCCAGCGCACCACGTCAGACATGAAGAGCGTCTTTTCGTCTCACGTGACGACGAACACCAAGACGCAGGAACAGTCGGTGGTGGACCCGGCAACGGGCTGGGCCCAGGACCGCCAGGTGACGACGATCATCAGCGACACGGACTACGAGAGGTCGAACACGACGGGCCGCGAAGTGGTGGCCGCGCCGTAAAGGTGGTGGCCGCGCCGTGAAGGTGGTCGGCGCGCCGTAAAAAAGGGACACAACAAGGGACAAGAGATGGGCTTAAGAACGCAAGGCCTTCAACGGGACACGGCGAAAGAGCGCCGGGGACAGGCCCTTCGACTTCGCTCAGGACAGGTCCTTCGGCGGAGTTTATCCCGAGCGGCGTCGAGGGACTCAGGACAGGTCCTTCGACTTTGCTCAGGACAAGCGCTGGTGGAGGTGGCCGTCTTCGGGACGATCTTCCTGATGATCATCGGCGCCATGATCACGTATGGCCTTCGCTTCGATTACAACCAGCGCGCCCAGCAGCAGGCCTTCCGCCGGGCGCTCAAGATCGCCTCGGACCGGGAGACGGGGGGCGGGTCGTACATGCTCATGGAAGACAGGTACATCCCGGACCCGACAGACCCCTTCGGTATCGGCACGAGCATGCCGGTGATGGCTTCGGAGAGCGTCATCCGCAGCCACACGCTGGACGCGCGCGCCGGCGACGAGGGCGCGGACCCCCACGACCTGCCGACGCTCGTCATGGACGTCCAGCTCGGATGGACGAACGATCCGGCACAGGAATCCGTGATGCAGCGCCATATCTTTCGCAACGCCGGTTTCCGCTATGAGACGAGAAGCAGCGGTTACACCGATGCCCAGGTGGACAAGTACATGTACATTTACGGGGACGCGCTGAAGGAGGAACTGTTTGAAGCCGTCATCGGATACAGGAATAATCCCTTTGGCGGCCCACCCATACCCATCACGGAGACGCGCTGGCGCCGCGTGCGCGTCATCGATGCCTGCAGCGGTCACCTTGTCGACTACAACACGTGTTATGAGCAGGCGACGATGCTGGTGGACGAGGACTACTGCCGCTCGACGTGCGAGCGCAACTCCAAGGACAGCAACGTGAATTGCACGGACCTTTGCGGACAGGTCCTCAATGTGCCCAACCAGGAGGACCAGGGCACCTTCAACGCCGCCGACGGCGGGCCGTGGTATGCGGCAGGCGCCCACACGGTGAACGGCTATTGGCAGTTCCCGGTGCTCGACGAGCTCTTCGGCCGCGATACGGACGGCACGGGCACGGTCGGCCCTGCGCCGACGGGATTGTCCCCGGACAGTTCCAGCGACGTGCAGCGGGACCAGAACATCAGCAGGCTGGAGACGACCGGCCGCACCGTTACGCAGCAGTCCGCCAGCCGGCACGAACAGATCACGAGGCAGATGGTCATCCACGATAATGTCAACGCCTCGGGCGAGGAGTTTGTCCGGCCCACGGCCCAGGCCTATGCCGGCGACGTCGTCTCCCTGCCGATGATAAGCGATATCCAGGTCGACATCAACGAGACGTGGTCGACACAAAAACGCACCTATTAGCGGAGAACGCGCCATGGAGACAGCACGCGGGCATCATGAGGCAGGGCAGCATCGGCTGAAAGCAGGCCAGGGCCGCGGCCAGTCGTCGTTGGAGATGACCGCCGCGGTGATCATGGTCCTTCTCATGCTCGTGGCGGCGGTGCGCATCTTCGCGTGGCTCAACCGGCGCATCATTTACAGGCAGGAAGATTATGAGGCGACGCGCATCGCGGCCGGAAGCATGCCTCATGAGACCGTGACGTTCACGGAGGGTAACGTGAGCGCGACGGACACAATCTTAAGGGGGGTGGAGGTCAATGAATCGGCTCGTCCGGAAATTAACCTCTTTGACTAATCTGGGAAGGGCGAAGTCCGTCAGCGGTCAGATGGCGACGCTCCTGATCCTCTTGATGGTCATCGGCCTGAGCTTCGTCCTTTTCACGGCGAATATCGGCAACGTCTCCGTCCAGTCCACGGCCCTGGCGAATTCCGCAGACGCCGCCGCCCTGCAGTTGTCGTCACAGCTCTCGACCAAGGCGCGCCAGTGTTTTGAGGGGTTGGGCAACAAGACCAGGGAGTGCTACAAGACGGGATATCTGAGCATGGTCTTGGCCATCGTCTTTGCGGTCGTGATGATCGCCTTGACGTTCGGCGCAGGGTTATATACCACCTTCACGAATTTGTTCACGAATATAGGTCAATTCGCCGCCTCCAACATGAGCTTTCTCGGGCTGAAGGGGACAGCCGCCTTGATGGCATCGGGAGCCCTGGGTGGTGCCGCAGGAGGCGCCCTCGGCGGCGAGATGGCCGGGACCGGCGCCGGAAGAGGAGCCCTGTTGGGAGCGGCTATCGGCGCGGCCATCGGAGGCGTGGCCGGAGCCGTAAACAGCACGCCGCTGTTCGGGATGAACGAGGTGGCTTTTCAGGGTGAACTGGCGTCAATTTATGGCAGCAGCGTGTTGGTCCCTTCCGGTTTCATTGCCGGCTTTTGGACGAGTATAGGCATGGGAGCCGCCATCAGCTCGACCGGTTACAACGAAGCCCACCGGCAACGGGGTCTCGATGATTACATGAGCGGGGTCGCCGCCATGTTCGGCAAGGCGAGCGAAAAGGACCGCCTGACCCAGACGACGATCATGCGCGCCATGGCCGGGGTCGTGGACGACCCGAACATGTCTGCCGACGTCAACGACTGCAATTACAATAACGATACGACGGATCTCGTTTCCGATTACCAGGCCTGGTGGTGGAGGCGCGCCGAGGAGATCCCCAAGGTCAGCTCCGTCAATATCGCGGCCGCGATGCAGAATATCGAGACCTACCTGGGTTTTATCGCCGGGCTCCTGGGTGACGAGACCGGCTGGATCTTTATCTCCCCCGGGCTCTTCGTTTCGAAGGAGTATAAGTGGGAGACGGACCTGAGCGTGCCTCCGGAGCAGCTGGATGTCCTCTTGCCGGGTGAGGACCCCGAGGGGCTGCTCGCGCGCAGCTTCAGGGCCCTGGAGGATTCAGGCGTCGATCTGAGCTTCTGGGAGCCGGGCCCGACGGCAGATGAATACATGGCGGCCTTTGCCGGCGTTCCCGACGATGAGTGCGAAGGTGCGGCCTGCGACACGCCTTCCCCGCCCGGCTACGACCGTTTTGACATGATCGTGGCCTCCCTGCGCGAGGTCTATGTCTGGGGCGCGGCGCTCAAGGAAAAGAGTCCGGAGGAATTGGCCGCCACATGGGACGCCTGGATCGGGTTTGTCTATACGCCGGAAGAGGACCCGGACGTGGACCCGACGTTCAATCCGTACGCGAGTCCGCCGGTCTCCCTCTACGGGATCCTGACGCTGGCGATCTATGAGATGGAGCGGTGGATGGCGGAGATCGAGGCCCTCTATCCCACCTGGCCCGAGTGCCAGTTGAACCAATACGGCGAGTTCGTGACCGCGCCGTGCCGCACGGACTTCGGGTCGTGGTGGGAGGACGCGAGCCTGGATACCCTCCCGGATTACGAATATTCGCAGCTAAAGACGTGGCTGGGCTCTTGGGGTCCGGCGATACTCGATTACCTGCGTTCGGGCCTCAAGGGGATGGCCGGCGGCTACAGTTATACGGACAACGAGATCGTGGGTGGCAAGAACCCTGCGGTCTACGAATGGAGCGACGCCCGCGGCCGGCACCGGGTGCGCGTCAAGCTTGGCAACTTCAATGTACCGCTCATCGCGAAGAAGAAGTACGGCAACTGGCTCAAGGGCAAGATATGTTTCGAGCTCTGGCACTATTCCGACGAGTGGGAGTTCGGCAGTCTCGGCCGTGACGAGAATTACGTCGAGGTCTCGCGCTACGACCAGCCATCGGGCCAGGCGGCGATAGGCCGCTGGAACCCCCTGAACCGGTCGATAACAAAGAGGGCGTATTATTCGTACGGTCTGACATGGGACGAGGTGAGCCTGCGCAAGAAGCACTAAAGACGAGAGAGACCCCGTCTCGACCGGCGGGACAGCAGAAAAAGGCAAAGGAGCTTATGATGGACAATGGCAGGCAAAGACATAAGGCCGTGGTGTTGTGGGTCGCGGGACTGCTCGCCGTTGCTCTGTGTGTCGCCGGGTGCGGACCTCAGCAGGATGCGGCCCTGGCGCGCCGCGTGCTGGTGCTTCTTGCCGAGGGCCGTTATTCGGCGCGGCACCTGATCGACTGGGAGAAGTTCGTGGCGCTCAACCAGCCGGTGGGCGAGCAATATCGCGCCTTTGCCGGCGAGCAGGACAAGTTGAATTTCCAGCGTTCCTTTATCGATACGTTCTCTTCCGGCTTCAAGACCGAGGGGGGGGACATCAAGAACTTCGTCAATTGGCGGGTGCTGGAGGCGTTCAAGGAGCCGGTCCGGATGACGCGCGTGGCGGCAGACCTCATAAACCCGAATATAAAAGACGTAAAGCTAGTCTTTATCTTTGACATCGAGAACGCCAAGGGAAAGAGACGGCTCGTCAGGATGGAGATGTTGAAGATAGCGGACGAAGAAGCATTCCGGGAATTCGAAAGGAAGGCGCGTCGTGCTTTTTAAGCGGTTGCGTTCAAAAAGAGGCGGGTTGACGGTGCTGGAGTATTCCGTCCTCATCGTGGCGCTGGTCACGGGGCTCTTTTTGACGCACGCGTACGTGCGCCGGGCGGTGGAGCGCAAGTGGCGCGAATCCGCGGACCAGATCGGGATGGGCCTGCAGTATCAGGAGGCCGGGGCCGGGGTGCCGGCCACGGTCGTGATCAAAAACTGAGGTTGATGATGCTTGGCTTCTTACAGGTGATAACGCTGGGTTTCGTGTTCGGGGCAACGGCGATCCTCGTCACGCAGGCGCTCCCCGTCGTCTGGGAGAACCTTTACGCCTGGCGCGTGCGCGGGGTCGAGGCCCAGCGCACGAAGCTCAGGGAGGTCTTCGTGGACATGGACCCCCAGAAGCTCTTTATCGTCAATATCGTGGCGCCGACGACCTTGAGCGTGGTGGGGCTCCTCGTGACGCGCAGCATCCTGGGCTGCCTCATCGGCATGGGGATCGGCCTCGTGATCCCGGCCTTGATCGTCAAGAACATGGTCCTGACGCGCAAGAGCAAATTCAGCGCCCAGATCACCGACGGCCTGATGATCCTCTCGAGCTGCCTGAAGGGGGGCCTGAGCCTGCTCCAGTCCATCGAGGCGCTCGTCGAGGAGCTCCCGGCGCCTATAAGCCAGGAGTTCGGCCTCATCCTGCGCGAGAACAAGATGGGCATCGCCCTGGAGGAGTCCTTCGAAAACCTGAACCGCCGCATGCCTTCGGAGGAGTTGAACCTCCTGACGACGGCTATTCTCGTGGCGCGCGAGACGGGCGGCGACATCACACAGCTCTTCAGCCGCCTGATCGGGACCATTCGCGCCAAGATCAAGATCAATGACCAGATAAAGACGTTGAGCATGCAGGGCAAGATCCAGGGGGTCGTCATGTCCATGCTGCCCATTGTCTTCGCGGTCATGGTCGTGTCCTTTCAGCCGAACTACTTTGACATCATGCTTTCAAGCCCCCTGGGCCGCGGCCTTTTGGTCTATGCGGTGATCTCGGAGCTTATCGGGATGTACATGATACGGATGTTCAGCAAGGTCAACGTGTAGGAGACGAAGATGCTGGTTTATATATCACAACTCATGCTTTTCGCGGGCGTCTTCATCCTGTGCCTGAACTTCTTCATGTGGTTCTTCGTGATGCACGACCTGCGCCGCACGATCAAGCGGCGGCTGCGTTACGAGACGAGCCCGCAGGACAAGAAGGTCTTCCTGCGCGTCTTTGACATCTTCGCGCCCCTGACCCATTTCGTGCTGCAGCGCTACGTGAAGCGCGACGCCATCGAGAACAAGATCTTCGGCGCGCGCGCGGGCCTCACGGCGGAACAATTCCTGGGTTCCAAGATCCTGATGGCCCTGGTGGGGCTGGGGCTGGGCGTCGCGTTCCTGCCGCCGGACGACATCCTCAAGATCGGGCTCGCGGGGCTCCTCGCCTTCTTCCTGCCGGACCTGTGGCTGGACGCGAAGCACAAGCAGCGCCGCGCCGCGGTGGTGCGGTCCCTGCCGGATACGGTGGATCTCTTGGCGCTGTGCGTGGACGCGGGGCTGGATTTCGTGGCGGCGGCGCGCTGGATCGTCGAGAAGTCGCGGGCGTCCGCCTTTATCGAGGAGCTGGGGCTGATGCTCCAGGAGATCAAGGTCGGTAAGCCGCGGCGGGAGGCGCTGCGGGACCTGTCGCGCAGGCTCAACGCCCCGGACGTCACGGCCTTTGCCCGCACGCTCATCCAGGCGGACCGCATGGGCACGCCTATAGCCGAGGCCTTGAATATCTTGTCGGAAGACACCCGTGAACGCTTTTTCCGCCGGGCCGAACGCACGGCCCTGCAGTCGCCGATGAAAATGCTCATTCCCCTGATTTTCTTCATCCTGCCGGTCGTCGGCGTCGTCGTGGGAGGCCCCATCGCGATCCAGTTCATGAGCGGCAGCCTCCTGGGCGGAATGGGAGGAGTCAAATAATGATGAACCGCGCGGCAGCGCC
>CAZUQR010000017.1:0-9994 GCA_964622605.1 uncultured Planctomycetia bacterium | reverse complement strand
ATAGATTTGCAAGACGGACCGTGTTCTGTGGCGGACACGATTCGATACCATCCCTTACCTCTCTGCCGAGAGGCGGGAAATTGCCGAAGAAAGGGGGACGTAGGGGCTTATCGAACAAACCCGAACGTAATATGTGTTAGACATACGAAATAAGCTCTGGGTCAAGATCATCGCATGGGCGATCGTTGCGGTCTTCTTGCCCGAGCAAGTCGCGTGGGCGCTCGACTATAACTGGCGCGGTGCGCTGAATCCGGGGATGGCGGTTACTTCTCCGCAGGCGGCCGTTGCGCGGGGAGAGTCTATGCCCATTAAGGACGCGGCTCAAGACAGACGGGTTGCCGATTCCCTGCGTCAGGTCCTCACCCAGCTCCTCGGCAAGGACGCCACGGACATCCAGATCACGCCCCAGGTCAGCGTCCACCGCACGACACCCTACCGGCTGACCGAAGACAAGCTCAACGAGATCGATGCCTGGATGCGCCAAGGGGGCAAGAGCCTCGTGACGTGCGGGGCCCACGCCCTGGCGGGCCTCCTGGCCTCTACAGGCAAAGGCGTCTCCTACCTCCAGGTGGCGCATTATGCCCTCCTCTTTGACCTCCTTACTGATTCAATTGATATATATACCTATAACGAGGCCAAGCGGCTGGAGAACTCCTTGTATGCCCTGGCCAAGACAGCCCTCCTCTTCGGCGTGGAATTAAAGCCCTTCTGCTGGTCTGGTTTTGACTTAGATAATAAAGAGATTTTGAAAGCATTAAGGAAGTTAATTCCTTTCATTGCATTCGTTAACGACGACCACATGGTCCTTGTTAAGGGACTTTCTAAAGAGGGCCTGATAATCGTCGATAACGGGGATGAAAGAATTATCAAGAATTCTGAGATGGAGCAGATCTTCTCCGGTTATGGCCTCTTGCGCAGCGGCAGCGATACGTTCGGGATGGACATCGCCTTCCTCGAGGAAGAGGTGGCCAAGGCCGTCCAGGGCGCCAAGAAGAAGGTCTATGAGCACTATGACTTCGTCTCGCCCATCGAGGATTTTTACAACAACGATGATGACGTGTGGATCAGCCTGGCGACCTTAGGCGGTTCCTTCCTCCTTGGCGGCCTTGGCGGCTGGGCGTCAGGCAGCGGCTCCTTCATGGCTTCCGGAGCGTCCTCGATGCTCAGCGGCATGGTAACAGCTCAGATCGCCCAGGCGGCAGTGACCTTTGGGGTTAAGGAGTGGAAGATGGACCCGAAAGAGGCCCAGATCTTCGGTTCGGCGATGGCCGGCGGTTTCGACAGCATGGCGGGTTTGAGCGGCGCCAGCGCGGGGAAATGGACTTCCGGCCCCAACTCCAACTTCGCCAGAAAATTCATGAGCCACCATCCCGCTATCGGCAACTTCACGGCGGGTGCCCTGAGCGGCACGGCGAAGGGCTGTTTCTCGATCCTTGCCCAGCAATATCTGGAGAAGAACAGCAACACGACGTCGAGGATCTTCGCGCCGGTGGTCGCCTCCGCCGCCGGCTACGTGGCGGGTGATTGGCTGTTGAATTCCCTCGGATATAAGTCGTATTACACGCTGAGCGCAGACAAGTTCAATAAAGACAACCTTAAGGGCAAAAATCCTGACGTGACCCCGATCCAAGATACCAGCGGCAAGACAATAGCCCACCGCGTTTTGTCTTCGGATTATTCGTTGGGCGGGAGCGGCTGGTTCCAGAACCTCATGGGCGACGCGCGGCTTGCGTTTCATGACATGGGCTTTCAACAGCAGTTTGTTTCCGAGCTGGTCGGCGGCGCCGTTGAAGAGATCGCCGATACAAATGAGATTTTTGGCAAGCGCACCACGCAGTATTCGCGGGTCCTGGGCACGACGGCGGGCCGGCTTTTGGGCGGGAGGTTCTTCCCTCAAAAGATCGACTGGAGAAAGGAGATCCTCGGCGGTCTTTCTTCCGTGGGCCTGGCGGCGCTGGGCGGCGAGTTTAAGGAGGAGACAGGCAAGAACAAGTGGAACCTGACGCAGACACAGATGGCGCTCCTCAATTTCTGGGGCACCGCCGGTCTGAAGGCCGGCTTAGGGGGCGGCGACTTCGTGGGCACGCTCCTCGAGGACTACTCTCGCCTCAGCCAGTCTCTTTATTTCTTCGGCGGGACATCGCCCTACTATGACCCCGGCACCTACACGTCATTCCGCAGGTGGCAGTATTTAGAGAAGATCCTCGAATTCAGCGGCGTCTCCCAGTTTGCCGCGAACGCCCAGCACATGCTCGACATGGGTTATTATGACTCGTGGAACGACCTTGTCGAGAACGGCGGCTTGAACTATCTGCAGCGCTCGATGCGCACCTCCATTGTCAGCTATGTTGCCTCCAACCTCCATTATGCCGCAACCTCGAACATGACAGACCTGATGAGCAGCGTTGACGTGACCAAATTCGTGACCAGGGGCGACCTTGGGACGGTCAACGGCGATCTGTCGGATAAGGTGAAGCTGACCGATCTGATCGCGGCACTGACGGCAGTGAATCTCTTTGCGCCCTTCCTCGCGCCGCTCGGCATCGGTAGCGATCTGCAGGATAGGGCGGCTGATTGGGCGGCCGGGGAGTTGAACCAGCGCCTTGAGGCGGCGGGCCTCGGTGACCTTCTCAAAGATGGCATCATCGTGCCGTCGCCGCTTGTCAAAAAGGGGGACCTTGAGACATTCGGCAGCGACGTGCAGAAGGCGTTTGACGATCTGGAGAAGAAGGTGGGCAAGGGCAAGGTGAGCGTTTCGGCGCTGAACCGGCGCCTTGAGCCCAAGGGGCTCGCCTTTGACCCCGACAGGAAGATTATCGTGCCGGCCGCGCTTATGTCGAAGAAGACCAGCCCCCTCATCGATGATGCTGAGCTTCATAATGTCAACCGCTTCGAGGGCGTCCTCCCCAGGCTGGGCAGGGCATTCAGGTGGCTTATGGGCGCCGACGAAGACAAGCCGTCCAAGGGGTTGGGCAGGTGGGTGGAGCAGAACGTCTTTTTCATCGACGACCCCACGCTGAAGAACGGCCAGCTCCTGCGCCAGTTCGTCGTCAAAGACAGGGCCATCACGCATCAGGCGTTTCCGACCGATCTTAATACGAAGGACATGACGGCCCACATCGCCAGTCTGTTCGGGTTGGAGGGAGGCGAGGAGAAGAAGAGTCTCTTCTTGGAGAACCTTGAGGCCAAAGGCAGGCTTTGGAACGTCTATGAGATGAATGGGGATGACCAGCGCATCGTGGCCTCGGCGTTCCAGTTCGCGGGCGCGCTGCAACCCGGCATCTATGGCAAGGACGGAAAGATGGTCAGCGCCTTTGTAGGCGCGGACGTCCAGTCGGGGATGCCGTCCCTGAAGTCCCTCTTTCTCAAAGACGCAGGGGTGAAGTGGGACGTGCCGCTGCCCGACGGCGACGCCGACTCCTCTGGTTCTCCCTTCGTTTACCATTCCGGCTGGACAAATGCTATCTTTACGGGCAGAGGCCTGGAGGGGAAGATGAAGGGGGGCTCGACGCTCGAGTTCCTTTTCAACCTCAACGGTCCAACACAGAGTCTCATCGGCCTGGCCGGGGCGGCCGGCAGCCGTGTCACATCCCTGGCAGACACGAGAGGGCTCTCGGAGGGGGGGGCAAGGCTCTTCGGGGTCTACAATAAATTTAGCAACCTTGATGGCTCCGAGAGGATCTTTTCCAAGAGGGAGGGTCAAGGCGATGAAATGCAGGTCCGGTTGACGATCATCGATGTCGATGAGCTTAAGAAGGCGCTGTCTGCAGAAGACCGGATGTTGCTGTTAGAGCAGGGGATCCGGCATGTCGAGCTCCGCGGTCAGAACATCGTCGTGTACGTGGCAAAGGGCGGCGAGCTCGTCGCACAGGAGATCAAGGTCGAAGACATGGAAAAACTGCAGGTCGCCATCGGGGAAGGGCGCGACGGAGGCGTGTTCAAGAGGGCCGACTTCGACAGCCTGCGCGACAGCGCGCTGTATCTGCCGGGTGAGACCTATATCACGGACAAGGGAGGGGCGGGCAAGCCGGAGACATCCAACGCCTGGTCGTTCATGAATGTGGGGATGGAGTATGGCGACAACGGCCAGGCCGCTTACAGCTCTATCAGCGGGAAGGGGCCGGCGATGAGGGCGACGGTCCGCGATGTGGACCTGGCCGGCACGTCCATCGGCGCCGCCACGAACGCCGCCGCGAATACTTCCAACACGATCACGCATGGAAAGGTCCAGCTGTGGCAGACGTTGAGCGAACCGGTCTCCTTTGACAGGATGGTCGACATCGCAGACAAGTGGTTGACATCCGAAGGCGGCCCGTTGCCGTCGCCTGCGCTGACCTGGGAGAATAATTTCCTGACGCACCTGACCGAGACGGCTACGGTTGAGTCCACCCGTCCGCTCTCCGCCCTTGAGCGGATAAAGGCGTTCTTCTTCAACAGCGGCGGTTTGGTCGCCCGCGGGAGTTCGGGCGAGCTCTCCGACGCGGCCAGATTCATCAAGAGGTCGACGCTCACCACTGACACGATGTACTTCTATAAGGAGATATTGCCGGAGCCGCACCTGGCCTGGGCGACAGAGCGCATGCGCTCGGGCCTGATGGTGAATCCCACGCCGGATAATCCGCTCTTCGTGCCGGCGCCCGGCACGCCGGAACCCAAGACCGCTACGGAGGATCGTGCCAGGCCGGAGGTTCTCGATGAGATGGCTGGGGCCGCTCCGGCGCTGACCGGCGGCTTGACGCTGGGGCGGGGCAACAGTCCCAGCCCGGAGGTCATCGACATCAAGGAGGGGGCGGTGCAGATCGAGCTTATGCCGGCCGGCGTGGCCGGGCCTGACGAAAAGGCCTATTACGGCTTGTCAGCCCGTTCCCTGCACAGTGCGCCGCAGGCGCTCGTCACGACCTACGGCCCGCCCCAAACCCTTGTGAAGGATAGGACACAGCTCCCGCAAGGCGATACCATTCTCGTGGTCAGACCCCTAGAGACCGGCGAGCGGAAGATCACCTATTATCGGCCCCACAAGGGTGTCAAGAAGATAACCTTCGATGAAGCCGGAGAGCCGGAGTTCCCTCACGATATCATCGAACAGCGAACGTTGACAGATACACAATTTGAAGAGTTTCAGCGCCACTCCATCTCCATCGCCAACACCAACGATAAAGGGAAGATCGTCTCCTTCATGATGGTGGCGGATGTCTGGGTCCAGCCGACCCAGTATTGGAACCCGGAAGCGGAGAATGGTGCCGGCGCATGGCAGAGCGACTTCAATTGGTTCTATCAGCCCAAAGGAGGGCCCAGGCGCAGGACAGGGTATCTGGATACGATCGGGCAATTCGGCAAAGAGGTCGGCCGCGAGGCTTATGATATCGGCAAAGATATCTTTGGCGAAGGAAAGAAACAGACCGATGCCTTGGACAGATACGCCAGATGGTTCGGCCGCAAGGCCTCTGGTATCGGCACAGATATCTATGACGCAGGAAAGAGACTGGTCGATGCTCTGGACAGATACCCGGCGCCCGGGGCCTCCAGCAAGCCTGACACCACCCTGACCCAGCCGGTTCTCCCAGAAGAGTTAGGCTCTACGGCCATCGCATCCTCCAAGACGACCACAAAACCCGTTGAGGCGACGACGCCTCCCGGGGTCGTGCCGTCTTCTCTTGTGCCCGGCTTGGGAGAGAAGACGCCTATCGTAAGCCCGACCACCATTCCAACGACTCTCACGGATCCCGCTCCGCCAGACCAGCCGGCTACTCCTCAAACCACCGCGGAGGGCGCGAAGAATCTTTATGATAAAGCCAGAGTCTCTCTCGGTTCCCCGGAATCGTTGTCGTCGGGCACATCTTTGGACTCTTCCATTACATCCCAGTCCGCCCTAGGCGGGCAACCGACTCTCACGGCGACCGCGACCCAGCCGGTTCTCCCAGAAGAGTTAGGCTCTACGGCCATCGCATCCTCCAAGACGACCACAAAACCCGTTGAGGCGACGACGCCTCCCGGGGTCGTGCCGTCTTCTCTTGTGCCCGGCTCGGGAAAGAAGACGCCCATCGTAAGCCCGACCACCGTTCCAACGACTCTCACGGATCCCGCTCCGCCAGACCAGCCGGCTACCCCTCAAACCACCGCGGAAGAGGAGGCCTTGGGTATTTTCGTCGACAAAGGCGCCCAGTGGAAAGAGGTGTTCAGCGGCGCGGCAGACGCCATGAAGGGCCTGGTCGCGACGCCCGGCCCGGTCGGCCAGGCGGCCGCCGTCGCCGGGCTCTCCCTCGAGGCCCTCAATGATGCGGCCCTGACGAACAGCCAGGCCGTTGAACAACGGGCCGGCGGAGAGGATATCCCGTGGATACAACGGCCGTGGTTCAGCTCCAAGCTGGGCCTTTCCCCGTATAACCCCGGCGCCAACTTCGGCGGCACGGCCTTAGGTGTCGGCACGAACGATGTGCTCCATCCGTGGGCTGATAAAGAGAGGGTCGCCGAGTTAAATCAGGCCATGGAGGGGATGAGTCCTCAAGAGAGAGTGGAACATCTCAGGCGGCCGGATATCAGCGAAGCCTATAGAAAGGCCGGTGCTCGCTCGATCCTTGTAGACGGCTATGGCGAGATCAGCGTTGAGCCCCCGGCCTCGGCGGCGTCCGTGCCGCGGCAGGCAGCTCCGGCGCCGGGTGAGTGGTATTTTGAGCGGGTCATGCCGTTGATGATGATGTCCTCGCCCACGAAGATCGGCGAGGCAGCGGCGGACAACATCCCCGGCGGGACCGTTTCCGGCGAGGCCTATCTCTTTTATACGTTGGACACAGCGAAGAAGAGAGACGGTTCCATGGGACTGGATTGGGTGCGCCAGGCGCCGATGGTCCTGCCGGTCGGCGAAGCGGAGTTGAGGATACGATCGTATTTTATTTATGATTCTTTTTACGATGCCTACCGGAATGTCAATGAATTGATACCGCAAGGTGAGCCTTCCTCCTCCGGCCTATCCGCTCAAGAGGTCCGCGACCAGCTCCAGGCCGCCCGTCATCGGCTTGAGGTATTGACGACAGGGCCTTCCGGAGAATCGCCTTCCGGAGCATCAGGAGAAGGTCTGCCGGAAGGCCTTGCCGCGCGGCGGCCGGGCGACGACGACTCTTCAGCCTTGATAGAGTTTTTACTCCCTGGGGATCTGCTGAACCTAACCGGAGAGAAGGAACACGTCTTGACCCTGCCGGTCTCAGACCGCTGGCCTTATCCGGACGATAAATTCATCAACATCACGCCGATTCTGGGAGACAGCCGGGAGGTGGACGGCCGACCGATAGCCTTGCCGCTTTTCGATTCTCCTGTCGCCGGACCTTCTCCTGACGTGGCAGCGCCTTTTACCTCTGAGGCGCCTCTTGAACCGGAGGATTTCGTTGGGCCAGTTGCGGCCCCTTCTGCTTCCGGGCCTGAGGCCGGTGGCGTCCCGTCGCTTGCCGCGGTCGCCCCGCCCTTGAGAGTGGATCTGATGATGGAACAAGAGTCTTATAAGACGCCCACGGCGTGGATGGCCCTCAACAATGATTCGTCCAGCACGCACCCGTCCCCGGATGTCATGGGATGGGGTTTCCTGTTCAAGATCCCTTCAGACCGGCTCCTACAGGTTGAGGATACCTCCGTATCCGGCACAGGCGCGGCGGTCGAGATAGCGGGCCTGACCAATATCGGCCGCTATGATAATGCCTGGGTGAACGAGAAGAAGCTCAATTTTATCATCGAACAGCTCAGGCTCAACCGCCCGAATATTGACGGCAGCGAGGTTGTGCGGCTGACCGACGACCTTCTGGAGTTGGCTTTGCAAAGACAGCTCCTTCAAAAGCTGATCTCTCAGCTTTCTGACGCCTCCAAAGGGAAAGCGCAGGATGAGAGCGCCTTCCTAAAGGAAGAAGAAAAAGCCCTGGCCAAGCTCGATGACGTCAACCAGAGGTTCAAGGCGTTCCAGGATAAACTACAGGGCATGACAGGGTTGGGCTGGGAGGATCTCAGCGCCGATGTCATTGAGTCGGAAGGGACGTATCTGTCCGGCGGCACGCTCCAGATCAGCCTCCAGCAGCTTAAGCAGGACCAGTGGTCCGCATCCTCTTTACACAACGCGCCCGGCGCCACGGTGTGGAACATCAAGCCGTCCGCGCTCTCCAAGTATCTGAAGCCTCAAGAGATCGCGCTTCAAGACAGCGGCGCCCAGTCGATCCTCCTGCAGGGCGGTCCGTCGGCCGTCGAGGCCCTTGGCAACGTCGTGAACCGTAACCCCGAGGGCGCGATGAAGCTCGGCGGTATGTTCGTTTTCAACAGCATCGTGCGCATCGGCAAGGACGGTTTGGATGTCCGGCCCCTCCAGGGGTCTGGTGAGACGCAAACAGAGCCGTCGGCCCTGTCCTCTTTTAAGATGGAAGATATCGACAAGATGCCCCTGGCCATCGGCAGCCAGGTTCAGCTCATAGCGGCCAATAACGTCGAAGGGGTGAGCAACGGCCGTTCCTTCCTTGCCTGGATGCCGTTTCTGACCACCGGAGAGGCCGATGAAAAGACGGGCCTTAAGGGCTTTAGTCAATTGGCCCCCGCGGCTGTCCCGCTTTACGGCCATCTCAAGAGCGAGAGCCAGACGCAGCGGGAAATAATGACCCCCATGGCCGATAGACCGTTGAGTCCGCTGAAGGCCTACTTTAAGGAAGGCGGATTTAACCTTTCCGTTGCCGCTGAGTATGCAAAGGCCCTGGGTGTCCAGATGGTATCTTTCCTCGGTCTTGACAAGGGCCTGACAGATGCCAGCGACGTCTTCATGAACCTGAACCCCAAAGGAGAGGTAGCGTCGTTTGGTCAGGTGGCCACGGTAAAATCCTGGGGCGAGCGCATCTTTCATACCCCGGCCTCATCTTCCGGCGTTGCCCCGATCGACGATGAAACCCGCCACCAACAATTGAAGCAGGGCATCGAAGAGCTCTCGAAAGTCCTCTGGAAGGGGGACGCTGCCGACGCCGAGGTCCTGGACGGCCGGGCGCTGACGTTCCTGTCGCAAAAGACAGGCCTGGACGCAGACAAGATCAAAGATGTCTTCGAGAGAGTCAAGAGCGTCGAGACGGATCTCTTTAACGAGGCCCTGGCAGAACAGGCGCTGGTGGAAGCCAATGAGTATTACCGATTGGCAGATCGGGCGGATCATACCCAGCTAAACCTGGATTGGTACTCCCCTGTCAAGAGCGAGCTGGTCTTGAAGCGGGGGACGCGCCTGCAGTTCGCCCTGGGCCAGACGTCGGTGAAAGACCCTGCCACGGGCGAACCGGTCCTCGACGCGCAGACGAAAGAACCGATCATGGAGTGGACCGGGCAGTCCCTGGCGTTTGGCCCGGGTTCCCGCGTGATCGGACCGGAGGCCGACGCGTTGGACCGGGAGCTCAACGGGATGGTCATCAAGTTTCTCTCCGAGCCCGCGATAGACGGCGAGAACAAGCGGACGCCCGTGCTCAAGACCTTCGCAGAGAAGCTGGACAAGAAGAGGCTGGACCAAAAGAAGTTGGATCAGGCCGATGCAGCGCATGAGGGCGACCCCAGCCTCAAGATGCCCACCGTGTCCACCGTGCGCGAGATCCTGAGCTACGTCGAGGAAGCCATGAAGAGCACCGCGAGCCAGGCAACGGACGTGGACAGACTTCTGGTATCCAAACTAAAGGACCTCCTGAAAGACAGCGACGGCAGGGATTATGTCAGGCGCCAGCACCTCTTCAACGAGTTCAGCGAGATCGCCGTCGCCCACGAATATCTGAGCTCTATCAACGGGGCTTATAAAGGCAGCGGGGTCCGTGATTTCGATGCTCCGGCCCGTCGCGAGGCGTTCGTTGAGGACCTGCAGAGCCGCGGTATCGATATCGGCCTGGGGGAGGATGTCGACCTGAGCAAGCCCTTAGACGTGGACCTGTCCCAGAGCACGACCCGCCGCGTCCTTCTGGCGCGCAGCCTTGCCCGCGAGAGAGGAATTCAGCTCAACGAGCTCTTC
>CAZUQR010000016.1:0-44777 GCA_964622605.1 uncultured Planctomycetia bacterium | reverse complement strand
TAAGTCGTAACAAGGTAGCCGTATCGGAAGGTGCGGCTGGATCACCTCCTTTCTATTTTTTCTCACGGAAAAATAGAAGAATGACCGTCGTCCTGACGGTCATGCGTCACAAAGGTTGAGTCAAGAGCCTGTCATACCGACTCAACGCTCCGGAACTTGGCTATTTAAATTTCGTTGCCCCCGCCTGAGGGAATGGGACGGGGGGACGGCGGTTCTATGGGCACATCCCGGGCGCATGTCCGGGATGAGCTTGAAAGCGATTTGTGTCGGGCCCATAGCTCAGCTGGCAGAGCACCGTGCTGATAACGCGGGGGTGAGTGGTTCAAGTCCACTTGGGCCCAAGGTTTCCTGCCACGTGCCTTCCAGGAAATCTCCCGGTGGATCCGGCGCGAGCCTTCGAGATAGGCGGGGTAAGAGGACTCGATTTTCTCGTTCTGGGGCAGTAGCTCAGCTGGGAGAGCGCGTGCTTTGCAAGCATGAGGTCGGCGGTTCGATCCCGCTCTGCTCCATAACCGCACGAGATTTTTATCTCCGCCACGACGGGGAGATACTGCTCTTTGACAATTCGGTAGGTTTTTTCGGTCCGTGTCACGAAAGTGACATGAGCCGAGGAACTCTCGAACGACTTTTTGGCACCGGCTTTCCGAAAGGGAAGCCATGACCGATTTTTGCGGTCAAGCTACAAAGAGTCTATGAGGAATGACTTGGTCAATCCAGGCGAAGAAGGACGTGGTAAGCAGCGATATTCCCGGTGGAGCCGCAAACAGGCTGTGATACCGGGGTTTCCGAATGGGGCAACCCATCCTGAGTCATGTCAGGATACGGCGGCATGAATACATAGTGCCGCACGAGCTAAACCGGGGGAAGTGAAACATCTCAGTACCCCGAGGAAAAGAAACCGAATGGTATTCCCTTAGTAGCGGCGAGCGAAGCGGGAAGAGCCTAAATGCCGGTGGCGTGAGGAGCCTGCAAGCGTTGTCATCGGCACGTTGCGGGACCGTTTGGACGGGATTGCAGTCCCGTCGGAGAGTCACAAAGCGCTTCTTTAGCAGAACGACTTGGAACAGTCGGCCAAAGGGGGTGAAAGCCCCGTATGCGAAAAGGAAGCGCCTCTCTGGAGCGGTATCCCAAGTACTGTGGGGCACGTGAAATCCCGCAGGAATCCGCCCTGACCACAGGGTAAGGCTAAATACTAGGATTGGACCGATAGGGGACGAGTACCGTGAGGGAAAGTTGAAAAGAACCCCGGTGAGGGGAGTGAAATAGAACCTGAATTCATAGACTTACAAGCGGTCGGAGCCCTATGCTCCGCTTTCGGGCGGAGAACGGGTGACGGCGTGCCTTTTGCATAATGAACCGGCGAGTTATTCAGCCAAGCGAGCTTAATCCTTTTACAGGGAGGAGGCGCAGGGAAACCGAGTCTGAATAGGGCGATTGAGTTTGGCTGTATAGACCCGAAGCTGAGTGATCTACCCATGGCCAGCGTGAAGTGGTCCGAAAGGATCATGGAGGTGCGAACCCGTGAATGTTGAAAAATTCTGGGATGAGCTGTGGGTCGGAGTGAAAGGCTAATCAAACTCAGGAATTGCTGGTTCTCCTCGAAACGTCTTTAGGGACGGCCTTGAGGAAATGAGCGACGGGGGTAGAGTGCTGAATGGGCTAGGGACCCTACCAGGTTGCCAAACCCAACCAAACTCCGAATACCGTCGTTTCTTATCTCAGGAGACAGACAGTGCGGGCTAAGCTGCATTGTCGAAAGGGAGACAGCCCAGACCGCCGGCTAAGGTCCCAAAGGATAGGCTAAGTGGTAAAGGATGTGAGACAACCCAGACAACCAGGATGTTGGCTCAGAGGCAGCCATCATTTAAAGAGTGCGTAACAGCTCACTGGTCGAGTTGCCTTGCGCCTAAGATAATCGGGGCTCAAGCCTATCACCGAAGCCGCGGATTCATACGATCTTCGGATCGTGTGTCTGGTAGAGGAGCGTACTGTTGTAGGTTGAAGGTGGACCGAGAGGACCACTGGACGAAGCAGTAGTGATTATGTCGGTATGAGTAGCGCAAATCACGGCGAGAAACCGTGACGCCGAAAGTCTAAGGTTTCCTGGGGAAGGTTAATCCGCCCAGGGTGAGTCGATCCTAAGCCGAGGCTGTTGAACGCGTAGGCGATGGACATCCGGTTAATATTCCGGAACCGGTGTGTGAGCGTTATCACCTTGATGTTGACGCAGGAGGTTGGGGTCAGCGGACTGTTGGACGTGTCCGTCTAAGCCCGTAGTCCCCGCAAGGGGGCGAGAGGCGAATGCGAGGCCAATCCACGGAGCGGCCGAAGTGATCTTAAGCCACGCTGCCGAGAAAATTCATCAAGGGAGCGCGCATGCCGATCGTACCGCAATCCGACACAGGTAGACTGCCATAATATGGTAAGGCGCTCGAGAGAACCCTCGTTAAGGAACTCGGCAAAATGGCCCCGTAAGTTCGCAAGAAGGGGTGCCTCCGGGTGTGTAGTCCCTCGCGGATGAAGCATCCTGGGGTTTCAATGAAGTGGCTCTGGTGACTGTTTAGCAAAAACCAAGCACTCTGCTAACTCGAAAGAGGACGTATAGGGTGTGACACCTGCCCGGTGCTGGAAGGTTAAGGGGAGAGGTCAGCCGCAAGGCGAAGCTTCGAGCCGAAGCCCCAGTGAACGGCGGCCGTAACTATAACGGTCCTAAGGTAGCGAAATTCCTTGTCGGGTAAGTTCCGACCTGCACGAATGGTGTAACGACTTGAGCGTTGTCTCAACGAGAGTCCCGGCGAAATTGGAATTGCGGTGAAGATACCGCATACCCGCGGAAGGACGAAAAGACCCCGGAACCTTTACTGTAGCTTGGCATTGGGTTTTGGTATAGTTTGTGTAGTATAGGTGGGAGGCTATGAAGCTGGGGCGTCAGCCTCGGTGGAGCCGTCAGTGAAATACCACCCTTTCTATGTCGGAATTCTAACCCTGCCTTTGTAAGGTGGGGAACATTGCTTGGTGGGCAGTTTTACTGGGGCGGTAGCCTCCTAAAATGTAACGGAGGCGTCCAAAGGTTCCCTCAACGCGGTCGGCAATCGCGTGAAGAGCATAAGGGTAAAAGGGAGCTTGACTGTAAGGTCGACGGACCGAACAGAGCCGAAAGGCGGGCCTAGTGAACCTTTGGTTCTGAGTGGAAAGGCCAAAGACCAACGGATAAAAGGTACTCCGGGGATAACAGGCTTATCGCGCTCGAGAGTTCCTATCGACGGCGCGGTTTGGCACCTCGATGTCGGCTCATCCTATCCTGGGGCTGGAGAAGGTCCCAAGGGTCCGGCTGTTCGCCGGTTAAAAGGGTACGTGAGTTGGGTTCAGAACGTCGTGAGACAGTAAGACCATTGCTGTCTTTAAACTTGGCTATATGCTGGAAGGTCTGAGTATATCATGGGACTATTTGACGTTTGTCCTTATATGATACGATGAAAGGGCAGGTCAAAAGTAAAACTCTATGATTGCAGATAATCAGCAGGAAAGACCAGTGAAATCTTTGGTTTCCTCAGAGACTATACGCCAAGTCCGTCGTGGAGAAAGACGGAAAGATATAGTCCGAACTGCATAGCGATATGCAGAGTCCAACAGAAATGATTGGGCCCTCCGTTTTTTGAAAACGGAGAGTAACAAAATTGTCGGTCTCTATCCAGTGTGGGCGCAAGGAAGTTTGATGGGAGTTGTCCTTAGTACGAGAGGACCAGGACAAACGGACCTCTGGTGTTCCAGCTGTCCCGCCAGGGGCAAAGGCTGGGTAGCTACGTTCGGAAGAGATAAGCGCTGAAGGCATATAAGCGCCAAGCTCGCCCAAAGAATAGACTTCCCTGCCGTGGCAACACGGCAACAGACACCCGGGAGACGACCGGGTTGATAGGTCCCCGGTGTAAGACCCGAAAGGGTTTTAGCCTAAGGGATACTAATTGTCGATCGGCTTGACCACAAAAGTTCTTTGAGGGTTCACGGCTCAAGCGGGCCGGAGAAACCTACCGAGTTGTTGAAGTTTTGAAAATGAGTGTCCCAACACCGCACCAGGTCAAGCGAGGGCGGCGTCGGGACAAATCAAAATTTCTCCGAAATTTTGATTTGAGGTGCCCTTGCTGGGGAGGAAACACCCGTTCCCATTCCGAATACGGTAGTTAAGCTCCTCAAGGTCGATGGTACTTAGCTCGAAAGGGCTTGGGAGAGTAGAAAGGCGCCTCTTAAATTAAAAACCCCGCAGGTCTTCTGCGGGGTTTTTAATTTGACCTCGCTGCCCCTCTGAGGTCAGAGTTATTCGAGGCGGCATGTTTTTCCTTAAAAACGCTTTGCCTTTGTCCCGATGCCAACCCTCGGCCCCCCATAAACTTATTGCATTTGTCCCCCTTTTATACTAAACTTTTAGTGGATCGGCGGGCGCGATGGAAGTCCTCAAGCGCCAGACTGTTATGAGGAGACGGGGGGCCTGATGAAAAGGCGCAGGGGTTTTACTTTTATCGAGATCCTCATCGTCTTGACGGTGATCGGCGTTCTGGCCTCACTGGCGGTGATGGCCTATCAACGCCATAAGCAGCGTTCGCAATACAGGGCCATGCGGGCCAATGTGCGCGTCTTGACCGATGCCGTGAAGAGTTATTTTTATACCCTGCAGGCGTATTGCGTGACCTCGAACAGCGCTCAGACCAACAGGGCCTACGGGACGATGCTCACCGACGATTACTTCTGCAGATATCGTGTCTATATGAGCTCAGGCAGCCCGCGGGTGCGTGTCCAGTATTATCCCAAGGGGTGCGGTACCGGTTCGTGCACCGGGAACTTCTACTTTGGTATCGACGGAACCCAGCTTTTCTGTTCCGGTTCGGACTGCATAAGCGGTTAGGCGTCGTTATGCCAGAGAGCCTTAGTGCGCCTATCCAATACACGAAGGGCATAGGTCCGAAGCGCGCGCGTGCGTTTGAAGAGGCGGGCATCAAGAGCGTCGAAGACGCTCTTTATTTTTTTCCCAGGCGCTATCAGGACCGTCGCGTCCTCACCCGCGTCGCCGGGGTCGCGCCGGGTGAGACGGTCTCGGTCGCCGTGACGATACAGGCGTGTCAGGCCCGGGAGAGCTTCCGCCGCCGTGGATTCCGGCTCCTGGAGGTGCGGGCGTCCGACGAGACGGGGAGCCTCACCGCCGTCTGGTTCAACCAGCCGTACCTGCGTTCTTACTTCAAGACCGGCAGGCGCCTCCTCTTGTTCGGCAAGGCCGAGCTCTATAAAGACCGTCTTCAGCTCACCGCCCCCGACTTCGAGATCCTGGAGGAGGAAGACGGCGCCCTCCCCGGTCCCGGCGGCATCCTGCCCGTTTACGCCCTGCCTCGTGGCCTATCCCAGCGGCTCATGCGCCGCGTCATGGAACGACTGCTGAACGCAAGCCTCCCCCTGCTGAAAGAGACCCTGCCTTATGATGTGCGCCGTCGTCGCGCGCTCCTCAATATCGCGCAGAGTCTGCGTTTTATCCACTTTCCCGAGACACCCGATCAGCAGCGCCAGGCCTACGTGCGCCTGGCCTTTGAGGAGTTTTTTCTCTTTCAGCTGCCGGTCTTGCTGCGCCGGCACAGCCGTCGGCGGCGCCGCGGCATCGCTTTTCGGATCGATACCGGGGCGCTGGCCGGCGTCCAGGCGGCGCTGCCGTTCACATTGACCGGGGCCCAAAGGAGGGTCTTTGCGGAGATCACACGCGACATGGCCGCCCGGGAGCCCATGCAGCGCCTCCTGCAGGGTGATGTGGGTTCGGGCAAGACGATCGTCGCCACGCTCGCGGCCCTGGTGGCTGCTGCGAACGGCTGTCAGACGGCCTTTTTGGTGCCGACCGAGATCCTCGCGCAGCAGCATTTCGAGTTGCTCAAGACCTTTTTTTCAACGGACTCTCACCGGCCCCGCGTCCGCCTGGGACTCTTGACGAGCAGCCTGACGCCCAAAGAAAAGAAGAAGGCGCTTGGGGAGGTCCGCAGGGGCAGGGTGGACATCGTCATCGGCACGCATGCCCTGATCCAGCAAAAGGTCGCCTTCCACAAGCTGGGACTGGTCGTGATCGACGAGCAGCACAAATTCGGCGTTGCGCAGCGGGGACTCCTCAGGCAAAAAGGGATCGATCCGGACGTGATCATCATGACGGCGACACCCATCCCCAGGACGCTCTCTTTGACCTTGTACGGGGACCTGGACGTCTCCGTGATCGATGAGATGCCGCCGGGCCGCGGCGCCGTGACGACGCATCTTTTTTCTTCCCAGGCACGCCGGGGTGTCTACGACCGCGTGAGGACACAGGTGGCCGCGGGCCGCCAGGCGTATTTTGTCTATCCCGTCATCGAGGAGAATCCTCGTCTTGAGCTGCAGTCGGCCAAGCGGATGTTCCGCGAGCTCGGCCAGGGGCCCTTCAAGGGGTTGCGCCTGGGCCTCGTGCACGGCCGCCTGGCGAAGGACGCCCAGCAAGACGTCATGCGGCGTTTTCACAAGGGCCAGATCGATATCCTGGTCGCCACGACCGTCCTTGAGGTCGGCATCGACGTGCCCAATGCCACGGCGATGGTCGTCGATAACGCAGACCGGTTCGGGCTCTCGCAGTTGCACCAGATGCGCGGCCGCGTGGGCCGGGGACCGCACGGTTCCTGCTGTTACCTGATCGCCGATCCGGCGACGGACGAGGGGCGCCGCCGCCTCCAGGCCATGGCCGCTTATCCGGACGGCTTTCGCATCGCCGAAGAGGACCTGAAGATCCGCGGCCCGGGCGAATTTTTCGGAGAACGCCAGCACGGCCTGACGGAGCTGCGCCTGGCAGATCCGTTAAAACAGATGCATTTATTGAAGGCCGCCCGCGAGGACGCGGTCCGCCTTCTGCGCGACGATCCGTTTTTGGAAAGCCGGATCCATCAGGAGCTCAAGGCGGCCCTGTACCGGCGGTTCCCGGAGTTTGAAAAGTTCCTGGAGGTGGGGTGAAGGCGCATCCGAGGAAGGCGGGATGAACAAGGGATGAACAAGGAGCAGCGTCAATATATCCTGGAGCACAGGGGCAGGGAGTCGGCTGCGCAGATGGCCAGGGCGCTCGGCCTCAAAGAGCGTAAGGTCCGTCACTTCCTGGAGGGACAGCGGGCTGATGCCGGCGCGCCTGTGGGGGGCGCGGCGGAGTCCTTTGTCTTTGACCGGCGTTCCTGGGGTGTCGTGGTCCTGATAGCTCTCTTGGGGTTTGTCGTTTATGCCAATTCCCTGTCGGGTCCCTTTATCTGGGATGATCACTCCCTGATAGAAGAGAACGCGTATATGGGCGATTGGTCCCGTCTGGGGGAAGTCTTGACGCGGGATGTCGGCGCTGGCTTCCATAAGGCGAGCACCTTTTATCGTCCCCTGCAGATGTTGAGTTATATGGGGGATTATTCGCTTTGGGGACTGCGCGTTTCAGGCTGGCACCTCATGAACGTGCTCTGGCATATCCTGGCGGTCGCGGCCCTGTATGTCTTCATCGGAATCTGCTTTAACGACAGGAGACTGGCGATGTTTGCCAGCATCCTGTTTTTGGTCCATCCGGTCCATACCGAGGTCGTCAGCTACGTTTCGGGCCGGGCGGACGCCATGGTACTTCTGTTTGTTCTCCTGGCCTTTATCGGTTACCTGAGGTCCGCGCAGGGGTCCCGGTTTTATCTTCTGATGGGGCTGAGCTATGTGGCGGCCTGCCTTTCGAAAGAGTCCGGGTTGATCCTTCCCTTTCTGGTTCTCATCTATCACGGGTCGCTCAAGAGGGTTTTTAAGGTCTTGCCCTTCGCCGTCCTCGTCCTTCTCTCCGGCCTGTATCTTTGGCTCCGGTCTTTCGTAGCGGAGGGGTCTGCGGCCGCGGTCTCATACGCGACGACCGCCTGGCAGCGGCTGCCCGGTTTTTTTGCCGCCGTGGCCACGTATCTGCGGCTCCTCGTGTGGCCTGTGGGTCTGCACATGGAGTACGGTTTACGGGTGTTTCCTTTCGCGCACCCCCTGGTCCTCGCGGGCCTGGGCCTGGTCATCGCCTTGCTCGGATACGTCTGGGTCCGCCGGCGCCGCCCGGACCTCACGGGTTTTTCCATAGCATGGTTTTTTGCAGCGCTTTTGCCGGTCGCCAACATCTATCCGATCAACGCGTATATGGCCGAGCACTGGCTGTATCTGCCGTCGATCGGTTTCTTTTTGGTCCTCGCCAAGGGGATCACGTTGCTCGACCTTAAAGAAAAGACGCGGCCGGCGTCCCTTTTGTGTTTTTGGGGTCTGGTGGTCTTATTCTCGTTTTTGACCGTCCGGCAAAACCGCCTGTGGAGCGACCCTGAACTTTTTTATGAATACACGTTGCGGTACGCGCCCTCCAGCACGCGTGTCCTCAATAACTTGGCGGTCATCTATCACGAGAAGGGCAGGCTGGAGGAAGCCATCGCCTGTCACAAAAAAGCCATCGCTTCGGTCTCTGCCTCCGACCCGCTCCACTACACGAAGGTGCACGTCAATCACTTCAACCTGGGCAATATCTGCCGCAAGCTCGGGCGGTTGCCGGAGGCGGTCGAGGCCTACAAGAAGGCCATTGAGATCGGGCCGCGTTACCTTGCGGCCTACGTGAATCTCGGCGGCGCGTATCAGGAGATGGGGCGTCTTCAAGAGGCCGAGGCCGTGTATCGGCAGGCCATCGGGCGCGACCCCGGCTATGCGCTCGCCTATGATAATCTGGGATTGCTTTATTTGAAGTCACAGCGGTGGGAAGAGGCTGTCACCCTTTACCGGGAGGCCATCGAAGCCGACCCTGACTACCTGGATTTCTATAATAATCTGGCCATTGCCTATTCCGGTCTTGGGAAGACCGAAGAGGCCGTGAGGGCGCTGGAGAAAGCCATCAACGTCGACCCGCGGTATGCCCGTGGTTATCAGAATCTGGCGAAAGCATGTTTTAACATGGGAGAGTACGGCCGGGCGGTCCGTTACTATGACAGGGCCCTTGAGCTGGGTCTCAAGGGCGAGCCCGACTTTCTGCGGTCGCTGGCGCCGTTCAGACAGCCTGGCCGCACACCGGTCAGAAGATAGGGGCGGTTGCGAGCAGGCCCGGGCGCCGGGAGGCCTCCGGAGGCGGAAGGTCACTGGCAGCCGGGAGCGGAGGCTGCGGAGAGTCGTTGACGCGTGCCCAAAACAAGCGTATGGTGGAAAGGAGTGCACCGTCCGTTCCGGTTGTTTTTTAAAAAGGGGGAAGTTTTGTGGAGGAGAAGAGAGGATTTCCGAGGCTGAACGTCGCCGTCGATGTCCGATGGGAGAAGGAGACGCTCCCGATGAGGCGGGGTCCCAGGACAGACCCCCGCACGACGAAGAACGTCTCTGCCGGAGGCATCTGCCTCATCCTCTATGAGGACGTGGAGGTTGGAGAGCGCCTGAGCCTCGATATCGAACTGCCGTCTCGTAAGGCGATCCATGCCGTCGGCCGCGTCGTCTGGACGTCTCCCGTCGAGCGCGGCGCCGGGGGTCGCAACCACCGCGATGTCGGCATCGAGTTCCTGGAGATTGCGAAGGAGGACCGGCAAGAGATCCAACGGTTTGTCTGGACGCACCCGTCATGACCCACGCCGCAGGCCGCCGGCCGGGGAAGGTGGCGCCCGCTCGGGACCAGGCCCCTAAGGCAGGCGCATAAGGGAAGGCCGGTGCACAGATTATGGTCTGGTCTCTCGCGGAGCGAACGCAGTGAGTGGGGTCCCGCCGGGTTGCCAGGCGGGATCATAAGGATGTTATCTTTGCGGGAAGGTTGTAGCGGGTAAAAGGAGGCCGTCATGGACATCAAGGTCGAGCGATTGAACGCCGATGAGCTGAAAAAAAGAGGCGTCGAGGGCTGGCCCATATGGACCAAGGGGGTGGCGCGCTTTCCGTGGTCCTACGACAGCACGGAAGAGTGCTTCATCTTGGAAGGCGACGTCACGGTCGAGACGAGGGAGGGACAGAAGGTCAGCTTCGGTGAGGGCGATTTTGTCACTTTTCCCGAGGGGCTCTCCTGCACGTGGGATATCAAAAAGCCCGTCAGGAAACACTATAGCTTTCGCTGATCATCAGCGGGACAAGGAGGGGACGTGGAATACCGCCGAGGTTTTACGTTGCTCGAGATCGCTATCGTGACGGTCGTCGTCGGGATCCTGGCGAGCGTCGCCGTCGTGACGCAGAGGTCCTTTATTGACAGGGGCAAGGGGGCTGAGGCCAGGCAGATCTTGCTCTCCGGTTATGCGGGTTATCAGAGGTTGATCGCCGAAAACGAACCCATCGATAGCAGCCACCGTCTCAATTGGACCCGGATGGGGATGACCGATCCGAACTTGCTCGCCGGGCGATATTTCAACTATTCCATCCGCCCCTCCAGCTTCAATCCCACGAGGCTTGAAGCCAGGCGGGGTGTTACGATCAGCGGTTGCACGGGGACAGCTACGCATTCCTTTCGGTTGGATCTCAGCACGGGCCGATTGACGGAAAATATTATTTGAAGACAGCGGGAACGGTCCACGACGTTTTTTGAGTCGTTTCACCCGCCGAGGCGTTCACCGGACATGCGCATCATCGCCGGCAAATACAAGGGCCGCCGCATAGATTTCCCCAGGCACATACGCCCCACCGCGGACAAGGTGCGCCAGGCGGTCTTTAACATCCTGGCCGGGGCCGTGAAAGACGCCCGGGTCCTGGACCTGTTCGCTGGCAGCGGCGCGCTGGGCCTGGAGGCGCTCTCCCGGGGCGCCCGGGAGGCGGTCTTTATTGAGAAGGACAGGCGCTCCCTGGCCGTTCTCACGCGGAATGTGGAGGCGCTGGGGGTCGCAGGGACGTCTCAGGCCTTCCTCAAGAATACGGGCCTGGCCCTGCTCATCCTGGCCAAAAAGGGCAGGGTTTTTGATATCGTTCTGGCCGACCCGCCTTACCATAAAGGCTTGGCGAAAAAAACCTTGCAAACGTTGGGAGCCGGTGGTATATTGGCACCTCATAGTTTTGTCATCGTTGAGCACGGCCGTCAAGAGGCCTTGCCCAAAGAGGAGGGTGTTTTGCGCCTCTTCAGGCAGAGTCGGTACGGGTTGATCCTGGTGTCCTATTATCAAAGGGTAAGCTAAGGGGGCGGCCGTTGAGTCATCCCGCCTGGGGGACAGCGGGGTCAATTGCGGCCTGGAAAGCGGGGGCGCTTGATGTGCCAGAAGGCCATTTATCCGGGGACGTTTGATCCCGTCACCTACGGCCACATTGACGTGATCAGGCGGGCCCTCAAGACGTTCGGTGAGGTGACCGTCGCCGTAGCCCACAACCCCCAGAAGAGCCCGCTCTTCAGCGTTGAGGAGCGCGTGCGCCTGCTCAAGGAGTCCCTCAAAGGTCTTGACGGGGTCTCGGTCAGGAGCTTTGACGGCCTGGTGGTGGACCTGGCACGCCGCGAGAAGGCGGGCATCGTCATCCGGGGCCTGAGGATGCTCTCCGACTTTGAATACGAGTTTCAGATGGCCCTGACGAACCGCAAGCTGGAAGATTCGGTGGAGACCGTCTTTTTGATGCCGTCCGAATCGTACAGCTATGTCTCCTCCAAGCTGTTAAAAGAAGCCGCCGCTTTGGGCGCGGACGTGTCGTATTTTCTCCCCGGCTGCGCCTACGAGGCGCTGAAGAAGAAGATCGCAAAGACGGGCTGATCGTTTTCGGGTCAGGCCCGTCATTTTTTACCGTTCTTTGCTCCATGCGCATTGAGCCCTGGCGCCTTCCGGAAGACCGGGACATCGCCCTTGCGGAAGACTGGGATGCCGAGGTCTTTGATCTGAACGCGCCCGCGTGGCGCTTTCAGGGCCGCGTGCACGTGGCGGCCACGGCCCGGCGGGACAGCGGGGGGGCGCGTGTCGGCGTCACCGTCACCGCGCCGCTGCGCGCGGTCTGCGGACGCTGCGACCAGCCGTTCGACGCGTCCTTTGAAAAGACGCTTAAACTGATATGCCCGGTGGAAGAAGGAAGGCGCGGCATCGAGCTGGATGACGTTATCCGCGAAGAGATCCTGTTAAGCTTCCCCGCGAAGATCTTGTGTTCCGATTCCTGCAAGGGGTTGTGCGCCCGTTGCGGAGCGGATTTGAATAAGGAACGGTGCCGTTGTCCATAGGGCGCTGGTCGGCCGAATAAGGCCGACCGTTTAGCGCGACGGCTCAAGATGTGAGGCCGGCCGGTGCCGCGGAAGCGGCCCCTGCCAACCTCGGGATAGAAAAATAGGAGACGCGATATATGCCGAATCCACGACGTAGACACTCACGGGCCCGGGGACGCCGGCGCCGGACACACTGGAAGGTCGTTCGGCCCGTCCTGGGGACGTGTCCCCAATGCAAGGCGCCCAAGGAGCCGCACCGCATCTGTCTGGCGTGTGGCACTTATGACGGCCGCCCGGTCATCGACTTCGAGACCCGACGCGCCAAGAAGGCGGAAAAGAAAAAGAAAAAGAGCCGGTAATCGATTGCCGGAGGAGATACATGGTTCGAGTCGCTGTTGATGCGATGGGCGGTGACCATGCTCCCGATGTGGTCATCGACGGGGTCCTGGAGGCGGTGGCCCGCTTTGACGTTTGTGTCTTGCTCGTGGGCCCTGAGGACGTTTTGAAGGCGCGCCTGGCCCGGCGCCGCTATGACGCCTCCCGCGTCGAGATCGTCCACGCCTCCGAGACCATTCAGATGGACGAGGCGCCGGCCGCGGCGATCCGGCGCAAGAAGGACTCTTCTATTTCGGTGGGCATCCAGTGCGTCAAGGACAGGCGCGCGGATGCCTTTTTCAGCGCGGGCAACACCGGCGCGGTCGTCTGCGGCGCCACGCTCAAGCTGGGGCTGCTGGAGACCATCGAGCGGCCGGGGATCGCGATCGTGATGCCCAACCGCACCGGCGTCTCGCTCATCATCGACGCGGGCGCGAACATCAATCCCAAGCCCGTGCACCTCCTGCAGTACGCCATCATGGGCAGTGCCTACTTCGAGGACATCCTCGGCAAGAAGCACCCGACGGTGGGGCTCCTGAACGTCGGGGAGGAAGAGGCGAAGGGCACGGACTTCGTCCGGCAGACCCATCAGCTCATCGAGCAGAGCCCCTTGAATTTTATCGGCAACGTCGAGGGCAAGCACATCTTCTCCGGCCAGTGCGACGTGATCGTGGCCGACGGCTTCGTGGGCAACGTGACGCTGAAGGTCGCCGAGAGCATCGCGGAGATCCTCTCGTACTTCCTCAAGGACGAGATGGCCTCCAACTGGCGCGGACGCCTGGCGTATCTCCTGGGCCGGCCGTGCTTCCGCAGATTCAATAAAAAGATCGACTACTCCGAGTACGGCGGCGCGCCGCTGTTGGGCGTGGACGGCATCGTGATCATCGGCCACGGCCGCTCTTCGGCCAAGGCCGTGATGAACGCGATCCACTTCGCCAAGAAGGAGGTCGACCGCAACATCAACCAGAACATCCTCGAAACGGTGAGAAAGACCCTCACCCGGGTGTCATGAAAAAGCGAAAATCACTAAGACCGGTAGGGATCATCGGCCTGGGCTCCTACGTCCCCAGGAAGGTCCTGACGAACAAGGACCTGGAGAAGATGGTGGAGACCTCCGACGAGTGGATCACCACGCGCACCGGCATCAAGGAGCGCCGCATCGCGGCCGCCCACGAATCGACCTCGGTCCTGTCGTCGAACGCGGCGAGGAAAGCGCTCAAAGACGCGGGGGTGAAGGCTGAAGACATCGACCTCCTCGTCGTGGCCACCGTGACGCCCGACATGCCGTTCCCGGCGACGGCCTGTTTCGTCCAGGAGGCGATCGGCGCGAAGGACGCGGCGTGTTTTGACCTGAGCGCGGCGTGCGCGGGCTTCCTGTACGGCATGGAGATGGCGCGGCAGATGATCGCCTCGGGCGTGTATGAGCGGGCCCTCGTGATCGGCGCCGAGAAGCTCTCGGCGCTCACGGACTGGACCGACCGCAATACCTGTGTCCTCTTCGGCGACGGGGCCGGCGCGGCGGTGCTCGCCCCGGTCAAAGGCGACGGCATCCTGGCGAGCTACCTGGGCAGCGACGGCGCCTTGACAGAGCTTCTGATGCTCCCCGGCGGGGGCAGCCGCCACCCGGCGACCATGGAGACGGTCCGCGACCGCATGCACTTTATCAAGATGCGCGGCAACGAGGTCTTTAAGCTGGCGGTCAGGATCATGGCGGACGCCGCGTGCAAGGCGCTCAAGCAGTGCGACCTGGGCGTCGACGATATCGATTGTTTCATCCCCCATCAGGCCAACATGCGGATCCTCGACGCGGTGGCGCGCAAGATGGGTCTGCCGAAAGAGAAGATCTTCTTCAACGTAGCCCAGTACGGAAACATGTCCGCGGCCTCGACGGCCGTGGCGCTCAGCGAGGCGTATCACGGCGGCCGCATCAGGCCGGGCAGCGTCGTGGTCCTGGATGCCTTTGGTGCCGGTCTCGTCTGGGGGTCGTGCGTCCTGCGTTGGCAGAAGTAAGCTTACCCCCTTAAAAACATTTTATGGATAAAATCGCTTTTTTGTTCCCCGGTCAGGGCGCCCAGTATGTGGGCATGGGCAAGGATATGGCCGCGGCCTTTCCCAAGGCAGCGTATTTCTTTGACCAGGCCGACAAGATCCTGGGTTTTTCGCTTTCAGGCCTCTGTTTTGAGGGCCCCGCCGAAGAACTGACGCGGACACAGAACTGTCAGCCGGCCGTCTTTACGACGAGCCTGGCGTGTCTGGCCGCCCTGAGGTCCGCATATCCGGACCTCGAGCCGGCCTATGTCGCGGGCCTGAGTCTGGGGGAGTACACGGCCCTGGTGGCGGCCGGCGTCATCGGTTTTCGCGACGGGGTGTCGCTTGTCCGTGCGCGCGGTGAGTTGATGGAGTCCTGTGCCCGTAAAGTCCCCGGCACCATGAGCTGCATCCTGGGACTCGATAAAGACCAGGTCGGGCGGATCTGCGCGGCAACGCAGTGCGAGGTGGCCAACCTGAATTGTCCGGGTCAGGTGGTCATCTCCGGGCGGCTAGAGAGCGTTGAGGCCGCGTCACAGAGGGCGATGAAAGACGGCGCCAGACAGGTGATCCCTTTGGATGTCAGCGGTGCGTTTCACTCTTGCCTCATGGATGAAGCGAGCCGGCAGCTTAGGGCGAAGATCGACAGGGTCGGTTTTGAGCGGGCCCGCGTGCCGTTGATCTCAAACGTGGATGCACGGGAACAGACCGATCCGGTTGTCCTCAGAGACAATCTGGTCAAGCAGGTGAACGGCGCAACGTATTGGGAGGCGTCGATGCGACTCCTCTTGAGCCGCGGCATCAGGACATTTCTGGAGATCGGCCCGGGCAGCGTGCTCAAGGGGCTCATGAAGAAGATCGAGCCGACGGTCCGGGTGCTCAGCGCGGGCCGCCTGGAGGACCTGCAGGCATTGGCGCAGGAGGGGGTCAGGAGTGCCTCAAAGGCTTGAAGGCAAGGTAGCCCTGGTAACGGGGGGCGGCCGGGGGATAGGCCGCGAGATCGCCCTGCTCTTTGCCAAGGAGGGCGCGGACGTCGCCCTCTGCGACGTGGACCTAAAGATCGCCCAGGCGACCCAGAGTGACATCGAGGCGCTGGGCCGCCGGGCGATGTCTTTTGGGACGGATGTCACGGATTTTAAAAAGGTTGAGGAGATGGTGAATTTAATCCTTGACAATTTAAAGCGGATTGATATATTAGTTAACAATGCCGGCATCACCCGCGATAATTTGCTCCTGAGGATGAGCGAACAGGACTGGGACAAGGTGCTGGCCGTGAATTTAAAGGGTGTCTTCAACGGCACCAGGGCCGTCTCCAAGGTGATGGTGAAGCAACGGGGCGGCAAGATCATTAACATAGCCTCGATCATCGGGATCATGGGCAACGCCGGCCAGGCGAATTACGCGGCCAGCAAGGGCGGGATCATCAGTTTTACCAAGTCGGTGGCCCGGGAACTGGCGTCACGCAACGTCAACGCCAATGCGGTCGCGCCGGGTTTTATCCAGACGGCCATGACGGATAAGCTCAAGGCGGACCAGCGGGAGGCGATGCGGACACAGATCCCGTTGAATAGATTAGGTGAGCCCGCCGACGTGGCCCAGGCGTGCCTGTTTCTGGCATCCGATGATTCGGATTATGTCACGGGACAGACGTTGGTGGTCGACGGCGGGATGAGCATGTAGGTGAAGATAGGCGGCAAGAGGCCGCGGCCCATCATTAAGGAGGAGCATGATGTCAGATACCGTCAACAAGGTCAAATCGATCATCGCCGAACAGTTGGGCGTGAAACCCGAAGAGGTCACGCCTGAGGCCTCTTTCGTCGAGGATCTGGGCGCCGATTCGCTGGATACGGTCGAGTTGGTGATGGCCCTGGAGGAAGAGTTCGGCATCGAGATCCCGGACGAAGATGCCGAGAAGATGACGACGGTTGGCGAAGCGGTCAAATACATCGAAGAAAAGATCGCCAAGAAGTAAGCCGACGCCTTGGCGACGTGTTCAACCGGTCTATCATAAATTACCCCGACCCTTTGCGTCGGGGTAATTATTAGTGAGGGATGATGGGGCGCAGAGTCGTCGTAACGGGCTTGGGGGCGGTGACGCCCCTCGGCAATACGGTGCCGGAGTTTTGGGAGAAGCTCGTGGCCGGGGTGAGCGGGGTGGGGCGCATCACCTATTTTGACGTCACGGACTTTGATTCGCAGATAGCCGGTCAGGTGAAGAATTTCGATCCGGCGGCCTTCCTTTCCAAAAAAGATGTCAAGCACACCGAGCCGTTTGTCCACTACGCCATGGCGGCTGCGACCGAGGCGATGGCGGACGCCGGCTTCTCCAAGCAGGAGGGAGAAGAGGCAGACCGCTTCGGCGTGTTGGTCGGCTCGGGTATCGGCAGCCTGAGGATCATCGAGGAGCAGCACGAGGTCCTGCTCCGGCGCGGGCCCAAAAAACTCAGGCCTTTCTTGATCCCCATGCTGATCGTCAACGAGGCGAGCGGCCACGTCTCGATATGCTTTAATTTGAAAGGGCCCAATTCGTGCGTCGCCACGGCGTGCGCCTCGGGCAACCACGCCATCGGCGACGCCCTGCGCATTATCCAGTACGGCGACGCGGACGTCATGATCGCGGGCGGCACGGAAGGCGCCGTGACGCCGATGGGCATCGGCGGTTTTTGCGCCTTGAAGAGCCTCTCGATGCGCAACGACGAGCCGGAGCGGGCGTCGCGGCCCTTCGACGCCCAGCGCGACGGCTTCGTCATGGGCGAGGGTGCCGGTATCGTTATCCTGGAGGAACGCGAGCATGCCCGGCGCCGCGGGGCCAAGATCTACGCAGAGGTCGCGGGCTTCGGCATGTCGGGCGACGCCTACCATATCACCGCCCCTGATCCGACGGGCGACGGCTGCGTGCGCTCGATGGCGGCCGCGCTCAAGGACGCCGGCCTCAAGCCCCAGGAGATCGATTACATCAATGCCCACGGTACCTCGACCGTGCTCAATGACAAGATCGAGACGCTGGCGCTCAAAAAGATCTTCGGCGACCACGTCCACAAGGCGGCCATCAGCTCGACCAAATCCATGACGGGGCATCTGTTGGGCGCTGCCGGCGGGGTGGAGTTTATCGTCTGTTGCCTGGCGATGCGAGACGACGTGGTGCCGCCGACCATCAACCTCGAGAACAAGGACCCGGAGTGCGATCTGGATTATGTGCCCAACAAGGCGCGCCGTGTCACGGTGAGGACCGCGATATCGAACGCCCTGGGATTCGGCGGCCACAACGCGAGCATCATCGTCAAAGAGTATAAAGCGTAAAGCAAGGGATGAACGATGGGTCAGACCATCACGCAAAAAATCCTGGCCCGGCACACCGGTGAGAAGACCGTCGAGCCGGGCACTTTTGTCTGGGTGAAGGTCGACTTCACGCTCGGCAACGACGTCACGGCGCCTCTGGCCATCGACACGTTTGAGAAGGCGGGGGCAAGGAGGGTCTTTGACAAGAAGAAGATCGCCCTCATCCCCGACCACTTCACGCCGGCCAAGGACATCCAGAGCGCCCAGCAGGCCAAGCGGCTTAAGGAATTTGCCGACAAGCATCAGATCGTCCACTATTACGAGGTAGGGCGGCTCGGCATCGAGCACGCGCTCCTGCCGCAGATGGGGCTGGTGGGGCCGGCGGATCTTGTCATCGGCGCAGACTCCCACACCTGCACGTACGGCGCCCTGGGCGCCTTTTCGACCGGCGTCGGCTCGACGGACCTCGCCGTGGCCTGGATGACGGGCCGCGTCTGGCTGCGTGTGCCGGAGTCGATGAAGTTCGTCTTCAAGGGCAAGCGGCCCCGCTGGGTCAGCGGCAAGGACTTCATCCTTACCGTGATCGGCGCCATCGGTGTCGAGGGCGCGCGGTACCGCGCGATGGAATTTACGGGTGAGGCGATCCGGCGCCTACCCATGGACGACCGGCTGGCGATGTGCAACATGGCCATCGAGGCGGGCGGCAAGTCCGGCATCATCGAGCCGGATGAGGTGACGGCGGCATTTGTCTCAAAGACCCGGCGGCTCACGGCCTCGGGAATAAAGGAGTGGGACGCTCTTAAATCAGACAAAGACGCGGCGTACGTCGGGATCAAGGAGTACGACGTGACCAAGTGGGAGCCCGTGGTCGCCCTGCCCCACCTGCCGAGCAACATCAAGCCGGTGGGCAAGGTCGGCAAGGTCAGGATCGATCAGGTCGTCATCGGTTCCTGCGCGAACGGCCGCATCTCGGACCTGCGCATCGCGGCAAAGGTCCTCAAGGGCCGCAAGGTCGCCGGACGCGTGCGCCTGCTCGTCATCCCGGCGACCCAGGAGGTCTATCTCCAGGCCGTAAGAGAGGGGCTGGTGGAGACGTTCGTGCGGGCCGGCGGCGTCGTCTCGACGCCCACGTGCGGCCCGTGCCTGGGCGGCCACATGGGCATTCTGGCCGAGGGCGAGGCGTGCCTGGCCACGACGAACAGGAACTTCAGGGGACGCATGGGTGCCAAGGGCAGCTTCGTGTATCTGGCGAACCCGGCGGTGGCCGCGGCCAGCGCCGTGACCGGCCGTATCACGCACCCTGCCGCCGTCGCCAAAAAATGAGACAAAAGGCCAGACCTGTTTGTCTCAAAAAATGAGATAAAAAGGTCTGACCTATCTGTCTCACCTTTAGTCTTACGAGGGGCGTAGAATGGTGATCAGGGGCAAGGTCCATAAGTTCGGTAATGACGTCAATACCGACGACATCATCTCGGCGCGTTATCTGAGCACCACCGACCCCGGGGAGCTGGGCGCGCACTGCATGGAGATCCTGGACAGGGATTTTGCCAAGCGGGTGACGCCCGGGGATATCGTCGTCGCCGGCAATAACTTCGGCTGCGGTTCCTCGCGCGAACACGCGCCGATCGCCTTAAAGGGTTGCGGGGTGGCCCTGGTGATCGCCGGGAGCTTCGCACGCATCTTTTACCGCAACGCCATCAATATCGGCCTGCCGATCATCGAGTTGCCGCAGGCCGAGGCGCTGGAGGCGGGTGACGAGGTGGAGGTGGACCTGGGCCAGGGCACGGTCAGGGATATCACGCAGGACAAGACCTACCGGGCCCAGCCCTTCGCGGAGTTTATCTGCCAGATCATCGATGCCGGCGGGCTGGTGAACTGGGCAAAGGAAAAAGTCCATTAAGAGGAGTGCGTATGTATAAGATCGCCGTCATCCCCGGTGATGGGACAGGCCCTGAGGTGGTGCGCGAGGGGCTCAAGGTCCTGGACGCCGCCGGCAAAAAATTCGGCTTCACGTACGAGAAGACGACCTTTGATTTCGGCGGGGAGCGCTATCTGAAGACGGGCGAGACCCTTCCGGAAAACGCCATCCACGAGATAAGGAAGTTCGACGCCATCTATCTCGGGGCCATCGGCCATCCGGAGGTCAAGCCGGGCATCCTGGAGCAGGGGATCCTGCTCAAGCTGCGCTTTTCACTGGACCAGTACATCAACCTCAGGCCGGTCCGGCTGTACAACGCGGCCTTCTGCCCGGTCAAGGGCAAGGCGCCCGAGGACGTCGATTTCCTCGTCGTGCGCGAGAACAGCGAGGGGCTTTATAAAGGGATGGGCGAGTTCCGGGAAAAGGGGACGCCGCAGGAGGTCGCCATCCAGACCTCCTACAACACGCGCAAGGGTGTCGAGCGCTGTATCCGTTACGCCTTCGAGGTCACCCGCAAGCGCAACAAGAGAAAACAGCTGACCCTGTGCGGCAAGACGAACGTCCTGACCTTTGCGTGGGACCTGTGGCAGCGCGTCTTTGACGAGGTGGCCAAGGATTATCCGGACGTCAAGACCGACTACGCCCACGTGGACGCGACGACGATGTGGTTCGTCAAGAACCCCGAGTGGTTCGACGTCATCGTCACGGACAACATGTTCGGCGACATCATCACGGACCTGGGCGCCATGATCCAGGGCGGCATGGGGATCGCCGCGGGAGGCAATATCAATCCCGAGGGTGTCTCGATGTTCGAGCCGATCGGCGGCTCGGCACCCAAGTACACCGGTAAAAATGTCATTAATCCGCTGGCGGCCATCTGTGCGGTCTCGATGATGCTGGATACGCTGGGCGAGGCCGAGGCGGCGACGGCCATCGAGAACGCCGTCATCCGGATCGTCCAGACCAAGCTCAAGTCGCTGGGCGCCGGCAAGATGGGCTACTCGACCCGTGAGGTCGGCGACCTCGTCGCCGCAAGCCTGTAATCTGGAGAAGTCGTGAGAAAGAAGTCTAAATATAACGTGGCGGTGGTGGGGGTAGGCGCGGTAGGCGTGGAGATGCTGCGGGCCCTTCGCCAGCGGCAGTTTCCGGTCAGGGACCTGAAGGTATTGGCTCGCAGCGCGCGTGCCATCGAGGTGGACGGCGCCAGCTATCAGGTCGAGGTGACCGCGCCGGAGGCCTTTGAGGGGATCGATATCGCGCTCTTCGCCGGAACCGAAGGCGAGAAGGGCGCGGCGGTGACTTATGCCGCAGAGGCCGTGAAGCGCGGGGCGCTCGTCATCGACAACGGCGCGGACTTTCGCCTGGAGCCGGACGTGCCGCTTGTCGTCCCCGAGGTCAATCCCAAAGACGCCAAAAGGGCGTTGAAGGGCCGCGGCATCATCGCGAACCCGAACTGTTCGACCATCCAGATGGTGGTCGCGCTCGCGCCTGTCCATAGATTGTTCAAGATCAAAAAGGTCGTCGTGGCCACCTACCAGGCCGCCTCAGGCGCCGGCAGCAAGGCCGCGCAGGAGCTTTTTGACCAGACCCGCAGCGTCCTGGACGGCCGGGCGGCCGTGCCGCAGGCGCTGGATCAGCGTATCGCCTTTAACCTCTTTCCGCACATCGGCGGTTTCGGCGAAGCGGCCTATACGAGCGAAGAGTGGAAGATGGTCAAAGAGACGCACAAGATCCTCCATGATCCGAAGATAAAGATCTCGGCGACGAGCGTGCGTGTCCCCGTCAAGACCGGTCACGGCGAGGCCGTGTACATCGAGTGCCGCCGGCCCGTGGATATCGACGCGGTCAGGAAGGCGTTCACCGAGGCGCCCGGCGTGGTGGTGATCGATGATCCGGCCTCGTCGCGTTATCCGATGCCGGTGGATGCCGAGGGCCGCGACGAGGTCTTTATCGGCCGCATCCGCAAAGACCCCTCGGATGAGAAGGCGCTGTGGCTGTGGGTCGTCGCGGACAACCTGCGCAAGGGGGCGGCGACGAACGCCGTGCAGATCGCGGAGCTGTTCGTGAAACGTTGACCCCGCAGATCCTTGATGATACCGGGCCCCGCACTTTCTCTTGATCGATGTCCCGCAAGAAGGTGCGGGGCCCTTGTCTATGCGCACCTACAAGCTCACCCTCCAATACGATGGTTCGCGGTATGCCGGCTGGCAGCGCCAGACCCGGAGGGAGGGGTCCGGCCGGTCCAGTCCGCGCCCTGCGTTCAGGACACTTCAACAGGAGATCGAGGAGGCTCTTCAGAAGGTCCTCCGGCACAAGGTCTCGCTGGTGGCCTCGGGTCGCACGGACGCCGGGGTCCATGCGGCGGCCCAGGTCGCCCACTTTTCGTCCGCGTGCAAGGTCGATGTCGGACGTCTCAAAGGGGCGCTCAACGGGATCCTGCCGCGGGATATCCGCGTTTCGGATATCGAGGAGGTCTTAAGGTCCTTTCACGCGCGGTTCGCCACCCAGGCCAAGACGTATGTCTACGTCCTTTCCATCGGCGCAACGAAGGTCGCCTTTGACCTGCCATGGGTGACCGAGGTGCCCTACGATCTGGATCTTCGGGCCATGCGCAGGGCCGCCGGGGTCCTGGTGGGACGTCACGACTTTAAATCCTTTCAGGGGCAGGACCGGGTCGAGCGGGACTCCGTGACGCGCGTGGACGCGATCCGTATCACCAGGACAAAGGACAAGACGGGCCTTGCCTTCCTTTCGGGCCGCACCTTTGTCACGATCGAGATCACGGCCGCCGGATTTCTGCGCGGGATGGTGCGTAATATCGTCGGTACCCTGATCGACGTGGGCCGTGGCAGGCTGAAGGCAGAGAGCATGCCAGAGATCCTGAGCGGCCGCGACCGCCGTCTGGCCGGGCCGTGCGCGCCGGCGCGGGGACTGTTTTTGAAAGACGTCTCTTATGCATAGGCAGACGTTATTGCAACTCATCCGTTCGCGATTCTCTTCCCGATGGGACTTCTACGCGGCGGTCTTTTTCTGCTCCTGGGTGCTCCTCCTGATCCCTTCCTGGCCGCGCCTGCCGTACTTCATGGACGCCTATTATCACCTTTCCGTGATGCGTGGTTTTCTGGATGCCGGCGGCTGGGTCGGTCACGCGTTCTGGGAGGCGGCGCCGGTGGGCCGGCCGCACCTCTATCCGCCGCTCTTTCATTTTCTGGGTTGCGGCCTTCTGGGCCTGGGGCTGCCGGTCCTCTTCGTGGCGCGGCTTTTGGAGTTCTTGATCTATCCGTTGTTTCTGTTCGTCTTCTGGCGCGGGGCGCGGCGGCTCGCGTCGGAGCGCATCGCCTTTTTGTTCCTCCTCATGCTGTCAACGAGCGTGCCCCTGTACGTCTACGTGATCAACAACGCGCCTTTTACCCTGGCCATGCTCTTTGGTTTCGGCGCGTACCTCCTGCATCGCGAAGGGCGTTGGAAGGGCGCGGGCCTCCTGTTGGCTGCCGCCTTTTACACGCACACGCTGATGTCGGCGCTGACGGCCGCGGCCTTTCTTGCCGGTGGCATCGTCGAGGATAAGAGGGGGCTTCGCCGGGCAGCGGCGTCTTTGTTGTTGGGGCTGGTCCTCGCCGCGCCCCTGTTCATGCATCAATGGGCGTTCCGGTCCTTTTTTGTCTTGCAGAGGGTCTTGGAGTTTTATTCGGCGCAGATGAGCATCCCCTTGTATCTGCTGGCGGCCCTGGGTGTGAGCAGGGCCGTGCGGCCGGGCAAGGGCGGCCGTTATTTTGTCGTTCTCTACGCGGTCCTGGCCGCGCTGTGGGGAACAAACCGGGACCGTTTCCTGTCGGGACAAGGCGTCATCCCCTTGTGTTATTTTGCAGCCACGGCCCTGGACTTTGGCTGGGAGCGGGTCGCCTCCAAACGCGCGTCCGAGCGCTGGGGTTTCTGGCTCCTTGTGACCGGTATCTTTTTTGTGGCCACCCCTCAGATAGAGCTCGTAGCGTTTCCCCCTTCGATGCGGACGCAGACCTCGATGCGGATGCAGACCTCGGATCATATGCAGACCTTGATGCGGGCCGAGACCTCGATGCGGATCCGGACTTCTTCTGCCTTGCGGGAGATAGGCGGCGTCGAGGGGGTCGCCGGCATAAAGGCAAAGACCCTGTATCATCCCCGTTTTGTGCGGGAGTTGGTCGAGTGGATCAGGGCCAGGACGCGGCCGGATGATATCCTTTATTCGAACTTCCCGTATGCGGGGGGGATGGTGGCGGTCCTGGCACACCGGGCGACGTCCACCGTCATGCTGGCGGAGGTGCGTCCCTGGGTCTCTTTTGACGCGAAGCGTGCGGCAGGGTGGGTCGTCTGGTTCAAGGAGCCCGATAGGGAACCCGGCATGCCTCTGAGCGATCTCCCGTCTTCCTATGGTCTTGTCCCGGTGGCCGAGACAGAGCTGGCCTGGATCTTTGAGAACCCCGCGGTCCCTGTCGGCCGGCAGGTAACATCGGCCCTCTGGGGGTGGCCCTTTATCCTCTTTTGCGTGTTTTTATGGCTTTTTGTCTACCTCTTGGAAGAGGACCGCTTCCGGCGGAAAAGTCAAAAATTGGGTTGACATAATCGGGGCATATGTTATAATTTGCGCTCTATGAAAACGTTCGTTCCTAAGAAGCAGGAATTGGCTGCAAGCCGGCGCTGGTATCTGGTCGATGCCAACGGGTTGATCCTCGGCCGCATGGCCGCGCGCGTGGCCTCGATCATCAGGGGCAAGCACAAACCGACGTACGCAGCCCATGTGGATACGGGGGACTTCGTCGTTGTGATCAATGCCCGGAAGATCCGCGTCACGGGCCGTAAGCTTAAGCAGAAGCAGTACTTACGCTTTTCGGGCTATCCGTCAGGGTTGAAGCGCACGTCGCTCGAAGTGATGCTGAGGACCAAGCCGACCGAGGTCATCAAGTCTGCGGTCCGCCGTATGCTGCCGGCAGGGCCTTTGTATCGCGACATGCTCAAGAAGCTTAAGGTATTCGCGGATGCCGAGCATCCGTTCAAGAAGGTCCCTTTCGTCAATCTGGAGATCACCTAACATGATGGAGCAGGATAATATCTTCAAGGCAACAGGAAGGCGCAAGGAGGCCACGGCGCGCGTGCGCCTGGCCACGGGACAGGGCCGCATCACCGTCAACAAGAGACCCTATGAGACGTACTTCCTGCGCGAGACAGACCGCCTGGTCATCAACCAGCCGTTCGTGGCGACCAGCACGGTCGACAAGTTCGACGTGCAGGCCCTGGTGGATGGGGGGGGCTTGAGCGGACAGGCGGGAGCGTTGCGTCATGGGATCTCGCGCGCCCTGGGCATGGTCGATACCGAATATCGCGCCCTCCTGCGCAAGGGTGGTTTCTTGACGCGGGATCCGCGCATGAAAGAGAGGAAGAAGTACGGCCAGAAGGGGGCGCGCAAGCGCTTCCAGTGGACGAAGCGTTAACGTCCGACTGACACAGGCATCCCCAAGCCGCCGGCTTCCCCGGCGGCTTTTTTGTTGTGGCGGTCCCGCCGGACAGGGGGGTCCCTCTACCGGCAGACAATAAGGAAGTTTTTCGGCAAATGTCTGCGAGGGATTGCCTTTTTGTCGTAGCGACACGGTTTGATGGAGCGTCACGGCAAAAAGGCAAACCGAAGCAGACGGCGAAAAACTTCGTCTGATGGTAGAGGGACCCCCTTCCGGCAGAGAAGTCCGACAGGCTGCCGACGGGGGAGGGGCGGTTCTCGACGAAAAAACCTTGACGACGTGATTATTTTAGCATAACATGAAAAGAAGCGATTTCGATGTTGTCGCCGAGAAAAAGAAAGGAAAGCCGTCATGATACGGATAGGGATCGTCGGGGCCAAGGGGTTCGGGGGCGAGGAGCTGATCCGGCTGCTCGTGAACCACCCCCACGTGCGCCTGACGTATTTGTCGGACCGGGTCGAGGCACCCGAGCCGATCACCGCGAGCCTGCCGCAGTTTACCGGACGGGTCGATCTGGATTGCGAGCCGTTCAACGCGAAGAAGGCCGCCGGGCGCTGCGACCTGGTCTTTCTCGCCCTGCCGCACACGGTGTCGATGACGCTGGCGTCCGGGCTGGCGGTCCGGGGCAAGAAGATCGTGGACCTCAGCGCCGATTACCGGTTGCACGACGTGGGCGTGTACGCCGCTTATTACAAGACGGCCCACAAGGACAGGGTGAACCTGAAGAAGGCTGTCTATGGCCTCCCCGAACTGTATCGGGAAAAGATCAAGAAGGCCGCCTTTATCGCCAATCCGGGGTGTTATCCGACGGCGGCCATCCTGGGGATCGTCCCGGCGCTGGTCGCCGGGATCGTCGACCCGCAGGATATCATCGTCGACGCCAAGTCGGGCGTGACGGGCGCCGGAAAGAAGGCCGGGTTTGAATTTTCTTTCACGCAGCTTGACGGGGACTTCAGGGGGTATCGTTTCCTCCGCCACCAGCACGCCCCGGAGATCGATCAGGAGCTTTCCCAGGTCGCCGCGCAGAAGATAAAAGTCGTCTTTTGCCCGCACCTCTTGCCGGTGCGGCGGGGGATCTATGAGACGATCTACCTGAGACTGAAGAGGTCCGTTTCCCCTGAAAAGATCCACGGGGTCTATAAGAAGTTTTACAAGACCGAGCCCTTTGTCCGGGTCCGGGGGTTGGATACCCTGCCACAGCTGCGGCACGTCGTGGAGACGAACTATTGCGACATCGGCCTCGCCGTCGATGCCGGGCAAAGACGGCTCATCGTCGTGGCGGCCATCGACAACCTGGTCAAAGGCGCTTCGGGTCAGGCCGTCCAGAACATGAACCTCATGTGTGGCTTTCCGGAGTCTACCGCGCTTTTATGAAGCTCATCCTGAATTCGGGGCATCTTCCGCAGGGATTTCTGGCGGCCGGTGTTGCGGCCGGTATCAAGCGCCGGGGCAGGCGCGACCTGGGGTTGTTGTATTCCGGGGTCCCCTGTGCCGCCGCCGCTTTTTTTACCGTCAACAGGATCCAGGCCGCGCCCATCCTGGTGAGCCGCCGGCATCTGGGCCGCGGGAAGATCCGGGCCCTGATCGTCAACAGCGGCAACGCCAACTGCATGACGGGCACGAAGGGTATCCGTGCGGCGGAGGCGATGGCCTCTGCGGTGGCCGCGGCCTTGCGCCTGAGTCCGTCGCAGGTGCTCGTCGCGTCCACGGGGATCATCGGCCGACAGCTCCCCGTTGATCGCATGAGCCGGGCCGTACCCAGGCTGGTCGAGGATTTGGATGATCGCGGCCTCTGCCGCATGGTCGAGGCGATACGGACAACGGATACCTTCAGCAAAGAGGCAATGGTCTCTTTTCATCTCGGCGGCCGGCGGGTGACCGTGAGCGGCATCGCCAAGGGCGCGGGCATGATCGCCCCGCGGATGCGGCTGGCCACGATGCTGTCTTTTATCGTGACCGACGCCGCGATAGCGCAAGGGGCCCTGAGGAAGGCCCTGGCGGACGCCGTGGCGCACTCCTTCAATGCGATCACCGTGGACGGTTGCATGAGCACCAACGATACGGTCGTGGCGCTGGCCAACGGACAGGCCGCCAACAGGACGATCGCGGCGGGGTCCCGGGATTACGGTATATTTTCCAAGGCCCTGCGGGAAGTCTGCGCCGCATTGGCCCGGATGATCGTGCGGGATGCCGAGGGCGCCACGAAGTTCATTGCGGTCAGCGTGAAGAGGGCGGCCAGCCATACGGAGGCCGAGGCGCTCGCCTTCGGCGTCGCGAACTCGGTGCTCTTCAAGTGTGCGATGTTCGGTTCGAATCCCAACTGGGGCCGCATCGCCGCAGCGCTGGGCGCGGTCGGCGCTCGTCTGGATTGGCAGAAGATGACGATCGCGCTGAACGGTGTCGCCGTCTTCAGGAAGGGCAGGCCCGTGGCGCTCAAAAAGCGGGGCCTGTTGAGAGGGCGGGACATCGACGTGGAGATCGACCTGGCCCGGGGCCGGGGGGCCAAGCGCGTCTGGACCTCGGACCTGTCGTACGGATACGTGCGGATCAACGCGGAGTATAACTGAACCCTACCGGCGGGTGGCCGAGGCGGCTCGGCCCCAGACGCGCGAGCGTAAGGGGCGCTGGTCCGACGGATAAGTCGGACCGATGAGCGCGGCCGCCGAGTCGGTGAGGCGGCCCGGGGCGCAGAAGCGCCCACGCCCAACCTAAGGTGTCGAGCAAAAAAGGCTCCCACGGGGGGATGGGGCGCTGGTCGGCCGAATAAGGCCGACCGGGTAGCGCGCCGGCCGAGACGTGAGGCCGGCCGGGGCCGCGGAAGCGGCCACGCCGAGCTGGGATGACGAGCGAGCGCGGATGGGGGCGAACGCCTCGGACAGGACCCGCCGGATGTGACGGGTACACAAAGGGGTAGGCTATGGAGGAAGCGATCAAAAAAGCGGATGTGCTGATCGAGGCGCTGCCGTATATCAAGAATTTCCGCCACAAGACCTTTGTCTTCAAGTACGGCGGCAGCATCCTGGGCGAGGAGTCTATACGAAAGAGCGTCCTGGAGGACCTGGTCTTTTTGACGTTCATGGGCATCAAGACCGTCCTCGTGCACGGCGGCGGGCCGAACATCTCGGAGAAGATGCGCAAGATCGGCAAGAAGACGGAGTTTGTCGACGGCATGCGCGTGACGGACGCCCAGACCCTGAAGGTCGTCGAGGACGAATTGAACGAGCTCAACGGCATGATCGTCGAGGAGGTTGCAAAGATCGGCGGGTCGGTCGCGGGCCTGAGCGGCAAGGACCACGGCATCATCCGCGCCCAGAAGATGCCCTCCAAGGTCGACATGGGCTTCGTGGGCGTGGTGGCCGGGGTCGCCGTCGATGAGATCGAAAAGGAGCTCAAGAATCACGCGCTGGTGGTGATCGCGCCCATGGGGACCGACGAGAAGGCGGTCGTGTATAACATCAACGCCGATGAGGCGGCCTCCAAGATCGCCGCTTCGCTCTCGGCCGAGAAGTTCGTGCTCCTGACGAACGTGCGCGGGGTCATGCGCGCGCCGGAGGAGCCGGATTCGCTGATGGGCAGCCTCCGCCTGAAGGACATCAAGAGTCTTATCAGCCAGAAGGTGATCCAGGCGGGGATGATCCCCAAGGTGAACGCCTGCATCGACGCCCTGAAGGGGGGCGTGAAGAAGACGCACATCATCGATGCCCGTATCCCGCATGCCATTCTTCTCGAGATCTTCACGGACATGGGTATCGGAACGGAGATCGTGAAATAGATGACCAAACAGGATATCTTTGAGGCCTACAGCGCCTGCATCATGCCGACCTACACGAAGGTCCCCAGGATCTTCGTGAAGGGCAAGGGCACGAAGCTGGTCGATATCGACGGCAAGGAGTACGTCGACTTTTTCCCGGGCTGGGGGGTGGGCAATGTCGGCCACTGCCACTCGGCGGTTCTGTGCGCCGTCCGGGACCAGCTCGGCAAGCTGATCCACCTGCCGAACAACTACTTCCATCCGGCGCAGGCGAAGCTTGCCGCCGAGCTGGTCCGTCAGGCCTTCCCCGGCAAGGTCTTCTTTGCCAACTCCGGCGCCGAGGCCAATGAGGCCGCCATCAAGCTGGCCCGGGCGTGGGGCGCCCGCGGCAACGGCGCTGCACGCTACGAGATCATCACGTTCAAGGATGCCTTTCACGGCCGGACGCTGGCGACGCTCACGGCGACCGGCCAGGCCAAGTACCAGAAGGGTTTTGAGCCTCTGGTCGAAGGTTTTGTGACGAATGTCGCTTTCAATGATTTCGAGGATCTGCGGTCGGCGAAGACCGACAAGACCGTCGCGGTCATGATAGAACTGGTCCAGGGCGAGGGCGGCGTCCGCGTGGCGACACCCGACTTTGTCCGCGCGGTCCGGGATTTTTGCACACAGAACCGGCTCCTTTTGATCGTGGATGAGGTCCAGACCGGCATGGGACGCACGGGCAAGATGTTCGCGTTTCAGAACTATGGCATCACCCCGGACATCATGACGCTGGCCAAGTCGCTGGGCGGAGGGCTGCCGATCGGCTGCGCGGTCGCACACAAGGATATCGCCGACACACTCAAACCCGGGATGCACGCCTCGACCTTCGGCGGCGGCCCTGTCGTCTGCCGGGCGGCCCTGGGCGTCTTCAAGGCGATCCAGAAGGACAAGATGCTGGCCAACGTCGGCCGCATGGCGCCGTACCTCTTTGAACGGCTCGAGGCCTTAAAGAAGAAGCACGCGGTCATCAAGGAAGTAAGGGGCCTGGGGCTCATGATCGGCGTCGAGCTCAACCAGCCCGGCGCGCCGGTCTATGAAAAGTGCCTGGAAAAAGGATTGTTGATCAACTGTACCCACGAGACGGTCCTGCGGTTGATGCCGGCCCTGAACGTGACGAGGAAGCAGGCCGATTTTGCGCTCGGGGTGCTGGACGAAGTGTTGGGGGCTTTATGAAAACGGGAAACAAGGACTTCCTCACGGTCACGGACTTCAACGCCGAGGAGATCCTGAAGATATTCGAGACGACGAAAGACCTGAAGAAGAACCCGTTCCGGGACGCCTTCAAAAACAAGGCGGTGGGGCTCATCTTCCAGAAGCCGTCCTTGCGCACGCGCGTCTCGTTTCAGGTGGGCGTCTGGCAGCTCGGCGGCCAGTGCATGTCCTTGAGCCCGGCTGAGGTCAACATCGGCGTGCGCGAGTCGGTCAAGGATGCGGCCAAGACCCTGTCGCGGTATCTGAGCCTCGTCATGGCGCGGGTCTTCAGGCACAAGGACGTCGAGGAGTTGGCGACGCACGCGACGATCCCGGTCGTCAACGGCCTGAGCGATCTGTATCATCCCTGCCAGGCCCTGGCCGACATCTTCACCGTCCAGGAGAAGAAGGGATCCCTCAAGGGTCTGACGCTGGCCTTTATCGGCGACGGCAACAACGTCTGTCACTCGCTGTGCCACGCGGCCTCGATGCTCGGTATGCACGTGCGGGTCGCCAGCCCCAAGGGGTTTGCCCCGCACAGAGAGGTGACGGCCTCAGCCCAGGTCCTGGCATCGGCCACCGGCAGCCAGATCCTCGTCACGACAGACCCCAGGGCGGCGGCCGAGGGGGCCGATGTCCTCTATACGGACGTCTGGGCGAGCATGGGTCAGGAGCGGGAGGCCGGCCGCAGGGCCAGGATCTTCAAGAAATATCAGATCAACGAGGCCCTCGTGGCCCTGGCGAAAAAAGATGCCCTGGTGATGCACTGCCTGCCCGCGCACCGGGGGGCGGAGATCACGAACGAGGTCATCGACGGACCGCACTCCGTCGTCTTTGACGAGGCGGAGAACCGGCTCCACGTGCAGAAAGCGATCATGCTGAAGCTTTTGGGCAAGTGATCTTTTAGGATACAACCAGGACACAAGGAGCGATGCATGAAAAAGGTCGTGTTAGCGTATTCCGGCGGACTGGATACGTCCTGCGCCATCAAGTGGCTCAGCGACCGGGGCTGGGACGTCGTGGCCTACATCGCGGACGTCGGGCAGGGGGAGGATTTTGCTCAAGTGAAGAGACGGGCCCTTAAGACGGGCGCGAGCAAGGTCCATGTCGGGGACCTTAAGAGAGAGTTCATCGATGATTTCGTCCTGCCGGCCCTGCAGGCCAACGCCGTTTATGAGGGAAAGTATCTGTTGGCCACGGCCCTGACGCGGCCCCTTATCGCCAGGCATCTCGTGGAGGTGGCCCACAAGGAAAAGGCCCGGGCCATCGCCCACGGCTGCACCGGAAAAGGCAATGACCAGGTGCGCTTCGAGGTGACGGCGCGGATCCTGGATCCGAAGCTCGAGATCATCGCGCCGGTCCGGGAGTGGCAGTTCAGGTCGCGGGAGGAAGAGATCGATTTCGCCTTGGCGCACCGGATCCCGCTGAACGTCTCCAAGAAAAAGGTCTACAGCATCGACAGGAACCTCTGGGGGGTCAGCATCGAGTGTGGGAAGCTCGAGGACCCGTGGCGGGAACCGCCTCAGGACGCCTACCAGATGACCGTCGACCCGGTCCGGGCGCCGGTGAAACCCGCTTACGTCACGGTCACGTTCGAGAAGGGCGTGCCGAGGAAGCTGGATGGCAGAGCCTTGGGCCTGGAGGCCTTGATTGGTTCCTTGAACAAGCTCGCCGGCAGACACGGGGTAGGGCGGGTGGACATGGTCGAGAACCGGCTCGTGGGGATCAAGTCCCGGGAGATCTACGAGTCTCCAGCGGCGACCTGCCTCTACGCGGCCCACAGGGACCTGGAGAGCCTGGTGTTCGACAGGGAGCTCTTGCATTACAAGATGTCCCGGGAGGGGCTCTACGCTCAGCTGGTCTATTACGGGTTATGGTATGCGCCGCTCAAGGCCTCCATCGACGCGTTCATCAGAGAGACGCAGAAGAAGGTCACGGGTACGGTGCGGCTCAAGCTCTACAAGGGCAGCTGTGTCGTGGTCGGCAGAAGGTCCCCGCACTCGCTGTATAAAGAGGAGCTGGCGACGTATTCAAGCAAGGATAAATTCGACCACAAGCTGGCCGAGGGGTTCATCAAGATCTGGGGCCTGCCGTTCCAGAAAGGCTGATGACCATGAAAAAAAAGTTGTGGGGCGGACGGTTCAAGGAGAAGATGGATCCGGTCTTCGAGCAGTTCAGCGCTTCGATCGAGACGGACTTCCGGCTGGCGAAGTGCGACCTGATCGGCAGCTTCATCCACGTCCACGTCTTGAAAGAGGCGGGGCTCTTGAAGGTGGCCGAGCTCGCCCGCTTCAAGAAGGCCCTGGCGGCTCTGATCAAGAAGGCGGATGCCGGCTCCTTCCCGTATGATTTCTCGAGCGAAGACATACATACGAACATCCACAACGCGCTGGCGAGATCTGTGGGCGCGCTCGCCGGAAAGCTGCAGACCGGCCGGTCGCGCAACGACCAGGTCGTCTTTGCGACCAAGCTCTATTGTTTGCTCTGTGGGGCCCAGCTCCAGGAGTCGATCGCGGGCGCACGCAAGAGCCTCATGGTCCTGGGGCACCGCTATGACGATGTCCGGATGCCCGGCTACACGCACCTGCAGCACGCACAGCCCGTGGCTTTTAAGGATTATGTGGAGGCCTTCTCGCTGATGCTGGAGCGGGATGCCGAGCGGCTGGAGTCGGCTCTCCGGGGATTGAAGATCTCGCAAGGCTCCGGCGCGCTCGCCGGCACCCCGATTGCGAAGGCGCATTATAAGGCGGGGATCAAAAGAGGCCTGAGGGCCCTCGAGATGTCCGGGTTGACGCCGTTTATCGGCACGCCCGACAACACGCTAAAAGATGTCAGCGACAGGGATTTCGTCATCGAGATCCTATCGGTCCTGGCGTTGATCGGCATGCACCTCTCGCGGCTCGCCGAGGACCTGATCTTGTGGTCCACGCGGGAGTTCGGGTTCATCACGCTGGGCGACGCGTATTGCACGGGAAGCTCCCTGATGCCCCAGAAGAAGAACCCGGATGCGCTGGAGTTGATGCGGGGCGCGGCCGGGATCCTCACGGGTAACCTGACCGCGGTCCTCACGACGATGAAGGGGTTGCCTTTGACCTATAACCGGGACATGCAGTGGGATAAAGGGCCGCTCTTCGAGTCGCTGGATATCGTCAAGGACGAACTGTCGGTGGCGGCGGGCCTCCTTGGGGTCGTCAAGGTCAACAGGGATAAGATCGCGGTCCAGATGGCGGATGACGGTCTTTATGCCACGGCCCTGGCCGATCATCTGGTCAACAAGGGCGTGGCCTTCACCGAGGCGCACGCGGCGATCGGTAAGTTGATCCGGTTCTGCGTTGAAAAGAAACGGCCGGTGCGACATTTGAGCCGGGCGGAGTTGAAGTCCTTTTCGCCGAAACTGGAAAAGGACGAGGTCATCCGGTTGCTGGCATCCGGGCGTTGACCGTCCGCTTGCGGCGGAGTTACGAAGGCGGGGATTCAATTGATCTCGCCTGTGCAGAACACCACGGGGTCGCCCGGGGGATTTCCATGCATCACTTTTTCGAGCGGAACAGGGAGTTGTGCTGTGAACGGGTCAGTCTCGCGGGCCTCGCACGGCGCCACGGCACGCCCCTTTTTGTCTACAGCCGGGCGACGCTGTTGGACCACCTGGCTAAGCTCCAGAGGGCGCTGCGCCCCTTAAGGCCCCTCATCTGTTTTTCCGTCAAGGCCAACTCGAACCTGAGCCTTCTCAGGCTTCTCGTCCGTCACGGGGCGGGGCTGGACATCGTCTCCGGCGGCGAGCTGCACCGTGCAAGGCGGGCGGGTGTCGCCCCGCGCCGGGTCGTCTATGCGGGTGTGGGCAAGACCGAAGAGGAGATCGTCGAGGCGGTCCGCCGGGGGATCCTGTTTTTTAACGTCGAATCCCTCCAGGAGCTGTGCCGGATCAGCGACGTCGCGGTCCGTCTGAGGAGGACGGCGCGCGTCTGTGTTCGGGTGAACCCGAACATCGACCCGCACACGCACCGTTACATCACGACCGGGACTTCCGCAAGCAAGTTCGGCGTGGACTTCGAGACGGCGCGGCTCATCTTTTTGAACCGCGATAGGTTCAAAGGCGTGCGGGTGCTGGGCCTCCACGTCCATATCGGCTCGCAGATCACGCAGGCCAGGCCTTTTCTTGCGGCGTTACGGCGCACGCTCGGTCTCATCAGCCACCTGCGGGCGCTCGGGATCGATGTGCCGTGGCTGAACGTCGGCGGGGGGCTGGGTATTATTTACCACAAGGAGAGGCCGCAGACCGCCCATGAGTACGCGCAGGCCCTCCTGCCGCTGTTGCGCCGCAAGCGGCTCAAGATGATCTTCGAGCCCGGCCGTTTCATCGTGGGCAACGCCGGCGTCCTGGTGACGCGTGTCCTTTACGTGAAAGAGACGCCCGGCAGGCGCTTTGTGGTGGTCGATGCCGGCATGAACGACCTGATGCGGCCGTCGCTCTACGAGGCGCACCATGAGATCCGTGCCGTGGACGCCCGCACTCTCGATAGAAAGACGCTCAAGAGGACGGACGTGGTCGGTCCTATTTGCGAGAGCGGGGATTTTCTGGCCCGGGACAGGATGCTGCCGGCCTTCAGGCCCGGAGATCTTTTAGCGGTGATGAGCGCCGGCGCCTACGGCATGAGCATGAGCTCCAACTACAACTCCCGGCGCCGCGCCGCCGAGGTGCTTGTCGGGGACAAGGACCATCGTCTCATCCGCCGACGCGAGACCTTTGCGGATCTGGTGCGCTGCGAGCGGATGGTCGAGGCGCCATGAAAAAGATACCTTTCGTCAAGATGCAGGGCGCGGGAAACGACTTCGTGTTGGTCGATGCCCGGCGGGCGTTGCCCGTCGCGCTGCGCGCGTCCTTCGTCCTCAAGATCTGTGACCGGAGGTTCGGGGTGGGGGCGGACGGTCTGCTGGGGGTCCACAGGTCCCGCAAGGCGGACGTCGGCATGCGGATCTTCAATGCGGACGGCTCCGAGGCCGAGATGTGCGGTAACGGCGCGCGGTGCCTGGCGCTGTACTATGCGCTGCGTTCCGGGAAAAAGAAATTTTGCATCGAGACGCAAAGCGGCATCCTGGAGGCCCGTGTCGCCGGGCCGGCGTCCGTGAAGCTGCGCATGCCGGACCCGAGCGCTATCCGGCTCGACCAGATGGTGCGCGTCGGCAAGAACACCTTCGAGGCCGATCTTATCAATACCGGCGTGCCGCACGCGGTCGTCGAGGTGGCGGACCTGGAGAGTGTCCCGGTGATGCGCCTGGGCCGGGCCATCCGGCGCCACGACCTCTTCATGCCGGCGGGCACGAACGTGGACTTTATCCGGATACGCGACGCCCGTCAGATCGACATCCGGACCTATGAGCGCGGGGTGGAGGCCGAGACCCTGGCCTGCGGCACGGGGGCTGTCGCCGGCGCCATCGCCAGCGCCCTCAACCATACCCGTGAGGGGCTGGAGGCGGCCGACGGCCGCGCGATGCGCCACAAGATCCGCGTCGGGACGAAGAGCACGCAAGTCCTGACGGTCACTTTTGCCGTCACCAAATATCAGGTATCGGATGTGTGGCTGGAGGGCAGGGCCAAAATCGTATATCAAGGGGTGTATCATGTTTAAGGGTTCCTATGTAGCGGTGGTGACGCCGTTCACCAAAGACGACAAGGTAGACGAGGCGGCGCTGGAAAGGCTCGTCGAATTCCATATCAAGAACGGCACGGACGGGATCGTCCCGTGCGGCACCACGGGTGAGTCCGCCACGCTCGACTACGGAGAGCACGACCGCGTGATCGAGATATGCGCGCGGGCCAGCCGCAAGAGGGTCCCGGTCATCGCCGGCACGGGGTCGAATTCGACGCAGGAGGCGATCGAGATGAGCCGGCACGCCAAAAAGAACGGCGCCGACGGCCTCCTCCTGGTGGCCCCTTATTACAACCGTCCGACGCAGCAGGGGCTTTACCTGCACTTCAAGGCGATCGCCGACGCGGTGGACCTGCCCATCATCCTCTACAACATCGCCTCGCGCACCGGCGTCAACATCGAACCGGAGACGACCGCCCGCCTGGTCAAGGATTGCAGGAACGTCGTCGGCATGAAAGAGGCGAGCGGGTCGCTCGACCAGATGGCGCGCACGAAACTTCTGTGCGGCGAAAAGCTTGTGCTTTTGTCCGGAGACGACTCCCTGACGCTGCCGCTCCTGGCGGTCGGCGGGCAAGGCGTCATCTCGGTCGTCGCCAACGTCATCCCTCAGGACGTCAAGGCGATGGTGGCCGCTTTTGCCAAAGGCGACATCCCGGAGGCGCGGCGCCTGCATTATAAGATGTTGCCCCTGATCAAGGCGATGTTTATCGAGACCAACCCCATTCCTGTCAAGACGGCGATGGGGCTGATGGGGTTGTGCGCGCCGGGGCTGCGCCTGCCGATGTGCGGCATCGGTGAAGCGAACCTCGGGAAGCTTAAAGACGCCCTGAAGGATTATGGGCTGATAACGTGATGCGCCCAAAAACGATCAAACTCGGCGTCAGCGGCGCCCTGGGCAAGATGGGCCAGAGGATCCTGGCGCTCGCCGCGCAGGACAAGGACTTCGTCCTCGCTCTTGCGTTGGAGCGGCCGGAGCATCCCCAGATAGGTTCAACGACACAGGGAGTGTGCGTCAGCGCCGACACGAAGGCCATCGCCGGCGTTGACGGCCTGATCGATTTTTCATCGCCGGCGGCGACGCTTGAGCACGTCGGGCTCTCGGTCCAGGCGGGCAGGCCGCTGGTCATCGGGACGACGGGACTCACCGCCGAGGACCAGAAGGTCGTCCGCGATGCGGCCAGGAAGGTCCCCATCGTTTTTTCGCCCAACATGTCGGTCGGCGTCAACGTGCTTTTCGGGCTGGTGGCGCAGGCCGCCGGGCAGCTCCCCGAGGGGTATGCGGTGCGCCTGCGAGAGATCCATCACGTCCACAAGAAAGACGCGCCGTCGGGGACGGCAAAAAGGTTGGCCCAGATCGTCAAGGACCGGCGGCCGTCCGGCGAGGTCCCTATCGAATCGGTCCGCGAGGGCGAGGTGATCGGTGACCACGCCGTCGTCTTTGAGAGCCCGTGGGACACGGTCACGCTCACCCATAGCGCCAAGACGCGCGACATCTTTGCGCTGGGGGCCTTGGAGGCTATGAAGTTCGCCGTGGCCCAAAGGCCCGGGCTTTACGACATGGCCGACGTGCTCGGCATCAAAAGATAAGACAGAAGGTGAGATTGAAAGGTGAGACTGAAAGGTCAGACCTTTGAGTCTCACTGAAAGGTCAGACCTTTGAGTCTCACTGAAAGGTCAGACCTTTGAGTCTCACTGAAAGGTCAGACCTTCGAGTCTCACGCCGCGGATTTTGCGGCGGCCGTCACCGGTGAGAGAGGAGTCAGGATGCAGATCGCGATCTCCAAAAGATTAGAGTCTCTGCCGCCGTATCTCTTCGCCGAGATCGATGCCGCCAAGCGCAAGGCCCGGCAGGCGGGCCGGCCTATCATCGACCTGGGCGTCGGCGACCCCGACATCCCCACGCCCCGTTTCGTCATCGATGCCTTGTATGAAGCGGCGCAGGACCCGAAGAACCACCGTTACGGGCTCGATCAAGGGATGCCGGAGCTGCGCCGGGCCATCGCGGCGTGGTATCAGAAACGTTTCAACGTCGCGCTGGACCCCGACAGGGAGATTCTGCCGTTGATCGGTTCCAAGGAAGGGATCGCGCACACCCCCGTGGCGTTTTTGAATAAGGGCGATCTGGCGCTCGTCCCGGACCCGTCTTATCCGCCTTACCGCAACGCCACCCTCCTGGCCGATGCCAAGCCGCAGCTGATGCCTTTGCGTGCGAGCAACGGTTTTTTGCCCGACCTCGAAGCGATCTCCGACGGCGTGGCCCAGAAGGCCAAGCTGATGTTCCTGAATTTCCCGAGCAACCCGACGGCAGCCGTCGCGGACGCCGCCTTTTTCGAAAAGGTCGTCGCCTTCGCCCAAAAGAACAACGTCATCGTCTGCCACGACGCGGCGTATTCCGAGATCGCCTTCGAAGGTTTCAGGCCGCCGAGTTTTCTCGAGACCCCCGGCGCCAGAGAGGTCGGGGTGGAGTTTCACTCGGTCTCAAAGACCTACAACATGACGGGCTGGCGCGTGGGCTGGGTGGCGGGTTGTCCCGACGTCGTCGGGGCCCTGGCGCGCGTCAAATCCAACATCGACTCCGGCATCTTCCAGGCGATCCAGCTGGCGGCCGTGGCCGCGCTCCAGCAGGGCGATGAGACGGTCAGGCAGAACAACGCCGTTTACGAAGAGCGCTTTCGCGTCTTCGTGGAGGGCTTGAACGGTATCGGCTGGAAGGTCGCCAGGCCCAAGGCGACCTTCTATGTCTGGGCCAAGAATCCCCGCAAGGCCAAGTCATCGCTGGAGCTCGCGAAGTTGCTTCTCGAACGCGCCAACATCATCGCAACGCCCGGGGTGGGGTTCGGCAAGTACGGTGAAGGGTATATGCGTTTTGCCATGACGCTCGACAAGGACAAGCTCAAAGAGGCGGTCGAGCGCATGAAGGTCTATCTGGTCGATGTCATGTAAGGCGATGAGGCGCAAGAGGTCCGCCGCGTCCGCGGTCTATATCGGTGTGGGCTCCAATAAAGGCAATAGGAGGCGGAATATCTCAGGGGCCCTGCGTCTCCTGCAGGAAGAGGTGGGTGTCCGCCTCGAGGCCGTCTCACCCTTTTATGAGACGCGGCCCGAAGGCGGGCCGGCAGGACAGAGGAATTATTGCAACGGCGTCATCCGGGTCCGGACGGCGTTGACGAACAGCCGTCTTCTCGCTGTCCTGAAGAAGGTGGAGGCACGCCTCGGCCGCCGGGCCGGCATCCGGGGAGCAGCCAGGGAAGTGGACCTGGATATTCTGGTGCGCGGCGGCCAGGTCGTCAGAAAAAAGGACCTGTGCATCCCTCATCCGCGCTTAGTCCGCCGTGCGTTTGTGTTGCGGCCGCTGGCAGACCTGGCCCCGGCCCTGCGACACCCCGTGACAAGAAAGACCGTGGCCGAGCACCTGCGGCAGGTCGCGGGCAACAGGAAGGTTAGAGACCGGAGGATCGCCGACTTTTTGTGAAGACCATCACACGCATCCGTCCGCTTCAAAACGTCCTACGCAGGCTCCGCAGACGGGGCCGGCGCATCGGATTCGTTCCCACGATGGGCGCCCTGCATGCGGGGCATCTGTCCCTCGTTCGCCGGGCCCGGCGCGAAAATGACGTCACCGTCGCGAGTATCTTCGTGAATCCTCTCCAGTTCGGTCCGAACGAAGACTTCCACAAGTATCCCCGCGATCCCAAAAAAGACGCACGCCTGCTCAAGGGCCTCTGCGATGTCCTCTTCTTGCCCAGCCCCAGGGTTTTCATCCCAAAAGACTTCAAGACGACCGTTGTGGTAAAAGACGTGAGCGCCCCGCTGTGCGGCGGCTCGCGGCCGGGCCACTTCACGGGCGTGGCCACGATCGTCGCCAAATTGCTTTTGGCCGTCGCCCCCGACCGGATGTATCTGGGGCAGAAGGACGCGCAGCAGGCGGTGGTCATCAAAAAGATGGTCCAGGACCTGAACTTTCCCGTGGACGTGGTGGTGTGCCCTATCGTGAGGGAGAAGGACGGCCTGGCGATGAGCTCACGCAACGCCTACCTCACGGCGCAAGAGCGCCGTCGCGCCCTGGTCCTTTATCAGGCCATCAAGTCCGCGCAACGCCTGGTGGCCAAAGGGGTGCGGGAGGCCGCCAGGATCATCCAGGCCCTGGAAGACCTGATCCATCGCGTCCCGGAGACGCGCATCGATTATATCGAGGTCGTCGACCCCAAGACGCTCGAGCCGGTCCGCACGATAACGGCCAGGGCCTTGCTCGCCCTGGCGGTCTACGTGGGCGAGACGCGGCTTATTGACAATACGATTTTGCGCGTAAGGCCTTAGCGGCCGCCGCGACCTTGTTTTAGACGGATGGGGTCTCCTCTGCCGGCAGAGGAGACCCATCCGGACAAGCATGCCCGCGAGGGAAATGGTTCGCCGGCCGCTGGAGAAGCATATGGCAAAGACGAGATTGCGGATAGGGATCGTGGGGTGCGGGGCGATCGGCACGGCGGTGGCCGTGGCTGCAGTGCGGCGCTTCAAGGGCCGGGTGCGTGTCGTCGCCGTGTGCGACGTGGATGAGGCGAAGGCCGGGGCGCTCGCAAAGAAGGTCCCCGGCGCGCGCGTCTGTACGCTCGGACGCCTGGTGGCGGCGTGCGATCTGGTCATCGAGGCGGCCTCCGCAAAGGTGAGCGCCCACGTCGCCCAAAAGGCCCTGAAGGGTTCCAGAGACGTTCTGGTGATGAGTGTCGGCGGGCTCCTGGGCCGGGCGGGCGCCTTGAGCCGGCTCGCACGAAGAAAAGGGGCGCGCCTGTACGTGCCCAGCGGCGCCATCGCGGGCCTTGACGGCGTGCGCGCCTTCGGTTTCGTCCGGTGGCGCCGGCTCGTGCTGCGCACGCACAAGCCGCCGCGGGCCCTGGAGGGCGCCGACTATCTGGTCCGTCATCGTATCCGCTTGAAGGGCCTGCGCACGGCGCGCACGGTCTTTCGCGGCACGGCCGCTCAGGCGGTCCGGGCGTTCCCCAAGAACATCAACGTCGTGGCGGCCCTGGCCCTGGCCGCCGGGGGGCGCATCGTGCCGCGCGTCGAGATCGTGGCGGACCCACGCCTCAAGAGAAACGTCCATACGATCCTGGCCGAGTCGCAGGGCGGGCGTATCTTTATCCGGTGCGAAAATGTGCCGAGTGCCGCGAACCCCAAGACGAGTCAGTTGGCGATCCTTTCGGCGCTGGCGGTCGTGCAGCGCCTGATAGAACCGATTTCCATCGGCAATTAAACGGCAATTAAACGATTGACGGTCCCCCCTCACCGCCGCGTCACAAAGAAGGCGGCAAGGGGGCAATGGAATGGAAGATGGTAGAAAATCCATTGGGAAAGGGGGTGAAGACGAATGGCACAGAAGGTCATGAAGGTAGGAGTGAAGAGACAGAAAGGGTATCTTTACTTCATCGATAAGCGCGGGGACGTGTCCTGCGCCAAGATGGCCCGCGGCAACAAGAAGGGCGGCAAGCCCAAGAAGGTTGCCAAGGTCGGTCTGAAGAAGAAGGTCGGATACCTGTACTTCCTCGACAAGAAGGGTGATATTTCCAGCGCCAAGCTTGTTCGCGGAGGCAAGAAAAAGAAAAAGAGAAGAAGGAGATAACCCCGAGTGTCCGTGCCCCCGCCGCTTCGCTTGAGCACGAGGCCAAGCGGCGGGGGTCTTGCCCCACGCACCCGAAGGTCCAGGCATGCCCGCGAGGCCCCACATGAAAAAAGACCGACTCATCATCCGGGGTGCCAAAGAGCACAACCTCAAGGACATCCACCTGGAGATCCCCCACCGGCAGTTCGTGGTGGTGACGGGACTTTCCGGGTCGGGGAAGTCTTCGCTCGTCTTCGATACGGTGTATGCCGAGGGGCAGCGCCGCTACGTGGAGAGCCTCTCGAGCTACGCCCGCCAGTTCCTGGAGCAGTTGCAGAAGCCCCACATCGACGCGATCGAAGGGTTGTCGCCCACCATCGCGATCGAACAGCGCACGGCCGGCGGCAACCCCCGCTCGACCGTCGGCACCCAGACCGAGATCTACGATTACCTGCGGCTGCTCTTCGCGCGCATCGGCGTCCCGCACTGCCCGCGCTGCGGCCGCGCGGTCCGGCGTCAGAGCGCCCAGGAGATCGTCGGCCAGATCCTCACCTGGCCGGCGGCGACGCGCGTGGAGATCCTGGCGCCCTATATCCAGGGGCGCAAGGGGGAGTACCGCAAGGCCCTCGCTGAGTTGAAGAAACAGGGATTCTCGCGCGCCCGCGTGGACGGCCGGGTCGTCGAGCTCGACGAAGAGGTGCGCCTCGCGCGTTACAAGGTCCACCACATCGAGGCGGTCGTCGACCGCCTCCTGTTGACGGGGGAGGTCAAGCAGCGGCTGACCGATTCGGTCGAGACGGCCCTCAAGGCCGGCAAGGGTACTGTCATCGCCGCGCGGCCCCAAAAGGACGGCCGTTTCCAGGACAAGGTCTATAGCGAGCGCTATGCCTGTGTCGCGTGCGGGATCAATATCGTCGAGGTGGAGCCGAGGATCTTCTCCTTCAACTCCCCTTACGGCGCGTGCCCGGCCTGCAACGGCCTGGGCATGAAGATGGAATTTGATCTGGACCTCATCATACCCGACAAAAAAAAGAGCATCCTCGAGGGGGCGCTGGAGCCGTGGAAAAAAGGGGGCAAGGGATATTTGTTGTATTACCGCAGCCTGTTGCGCGAGCTCTCCGGCCGCCTCGACTTTGACCTTGGCACACCCTTTTATGGATTGAGCAAGGAGCACCGCCGGGCGATCCTGTACGGTTGCGATGAGGTCATCTGGGGCCGGCGCTTTGAAGGACTGGTCCCGCACCTCGAGCGCCTCTTCCACCAGACGGACAGCATGTTCCTGAAAGAAGAGATCGCGCGTTTCATGTCGCAGCTGCCGTGTCCCGCCTGCGGCGGGTCGCGTCTCAAAAAAGAGAGTCTGGCCGTCACGATCCACGGCCGCTCCATCTGGGACGTCGTGCGCATGAGCATCACCGAGGCCCGCCGTTTTTTCCAGGATCTCCCCTTGAGCGGCGTCGAGCGCCTGATCGCCGCCCAGGCCCTCAGGGACGTGCGTGAAAAACTCAAATTCTGTCTGGACGTCGGCCTGGGGTATCTGACGCTCGACCGCAAGAGCCAGACCCTCTCGGGCGGCGAGTTCCAGCGGATCCGCCTGGCGACACAGGTGGGCTCGGGGCTCGTCGGCGTCCTGTATTGCCTGGATGAGCCGAGCATCGGCCTGCACGCGCGCGACAACGCCAAGCTCCTTTCGACCCTGGCGTCTTTGCGTGACATGGGCAACACGCTGCTCGTCGTGGAGCACGACGAGGCGACGATCCGCGCGGCCGACTACGTCGTGGACCTGGGCCCGGGCGCGGGCCGGCACGGCGGAGAGGTGCTCTACGCGGGCCCCACGAGAGGATTGCTGAAGGCGGGCCGCTCGCTGACGGCGCAATTTTTGAACCGGAGGCAGACGATCCAAATGCCCCCCGTCCGCCGGCCCTACCGGGACAAAAAGGGGGTCCTCCTCCAGGGCGCGCGCACGCATAATCTTAAAGGGATAGACGTGCGTTTTCCGTTGGGGGTCTTTACCTGTGTCACCGGCGTCTCGGGATCGGGAAAGTCCACGCTGGTCAACGAGACGTTGTATCCGGCCCTGCGCGCCCGGCTCGGCCGCGGCGCGCGGCGTCACCTTTTGATCAAGGGACTCACGGGCGTCGAGCACGTCGACAAGGTGATCGAGGTGGACCAGGCGCCCATCGGCCGCACCCCGCGTTCCAATCCGGCGACGTATGTGGGCGTCTTTACTCATATTCGCAACATCTTCGCGCGCCTGCCCGAGGCCCGCAGCCGCGGCTACAAGCCCGGCCGATTCAGCTTCAACGTCAAGGGGGGGCGGTGCGAGGCGTGCGGGGGAGACGGGGTCAAGAAGATCGAGATGCACTTTTTGCCCGATGTCTATGTGCGCTGCGAGGTCTGCAAGGGCGAGCGCTATAACGAGGCGACCCTGCAGGTGACCTACAAGGGCAGGTCCATCGCCGACGTTCTGGACATGTCCGTGGACGAGGCGCTCAGACTCTTTGAGAACATTCCCGTCCTTAAGAACACCCTGCAGACGTTGTCGGACGTGGGCCTGGGCTACATCCAGCTCGGCCAGGCCGCCACGACCCTTTCGGGCGGGGAGGCCCAGCGCGTGAAGCTGTCCAGCGAGCTGTGCAAGCGCGCCACGGGCCGGACCTTTTACATCCTCGATGAGCCGACGACCGGCCTGCACTTTGCGGACGTGCGCAAGTTGCTCGACGTCCTGCAGCGGCTCGTGGATATGGGCAACACCGTCCTGGTGGTGGAGCACAACCTGGACGTGGTCAAGTGCGCGGATTATTGTATCGATCTGGGACCCGAGGGCGGCGACGACGGCGGCACGGTGGTCGCCTGCGGCAGCCCCGAAGAGGTCGCCAAGAACAAGCGTTCCTACACGGGCCAGTACCTGAAACGCCTGTTGGGTTAGGTGAGACTAAGAGGCCAGGTCTTTCAGTCTCACCGGCGGGTGGCCGAGGCGTGATGCCCCAGCCGCCCGCAGCGGAAGGGCCGCTGGTCCGACGGATAAGTCGGACCGATGAGCGCTCACCGCCTGAGATGTGAGGCGGCCCGGGGCGCAGAAGCGCCCACGCCCAACCTAGGGTGTCGAGCCCAAAAGGCTCCCACGGGGGGATGGGGCGCTGGTCGGCCGAATAAGGCCGACCGGGTAGCGCGCCGGACGAGATGTGAGGCCGGCCGGGGCCGCGGAAGCGGCCACACCGAGCTGGGATGACGAGCGAGCGCGGATGGGGGCGAACGCCTCGGACAGGACCCGCCGGCGGCACATTATGGCGATGAACGCATGGAAGTGATATGAGAAATCGACGATGGATA